>DASQML010000052.1:0-53665 GCA_035645515.1 Microvirga sp. | reverse complement strand
ATGGCCTGCAGGCCCGCGACGCCCGCTCCCATGACAAAGACGCGGGCGGCGGGCACGGTGCCGGCGGCCGTCATCATCATCGGCATGGCGCGGCCGTATTCGGCCGCCGCGTCGACGACGGCGCGGTAACCGGCAAGATTGTCCTGGGAGGAGAGCACGTCCATCACCTGGGCGCGGGTGATGCGGGGCATCAGCTCCATGGCGAAGGCGGCGACCCCGGCATCCGCGAGGCCCTTCAGGGCCTCGTCCTGGCCGTAAGGGTCCATGATCGCGATGAGGAGCGCCCCGGGCTTTGCGCCGGCGAGCTCGCCTTGGGCCGGGCGGCGCACCTTCAGGATGACATCCGCATCCCGCACGGCCTCCTCGCGGGAGGGCACGATCAGGGCGCCTGCGGCCTCGAACTCGGCATCGGGAATCCCGGCCTTCGCGCCGGCTCCGGCCTGGACCGCCACATCCGCGCCGAGGCCCTTGTATTTCTTGACCGTTTCAGGGGTGGCGGCGACGCGTGTCTCCGCTCCCTCAGTGTCAGAAAGAACCGCAATACGCATGATTGCCCCCCGAGATCGGTTCAGACAAGGAAAAGGCCCTGGAAACAGGGCCTTTTGCTGCTCAGTAGAGAATGAGAGCCAGGATCAGGAGCACGCCTACGGCGACCGGCGCCCGAACCCCGATCGAGGGGGCGATGGCCCCGATGGCCCCTGCAGCGAGCGAGAGGATGACCCCGAAAATCGCCGTCAGCCAGGCATGCTTGATGCCGCCGACAGCCAGAGCCAGCACGTGGCAGACAACGACGGCCGTGCCGATCTCGGCAAACCGCACGAACCCGTTGTAGGTCACCTCATGGGCAGGGCCATCCATATCCGGACTGTAACCCCCATGCGGCGCATGTTTTGTATCGGCCATGATTCAACGCCCTATTAGCATCGGTTGTTAATTGCTGCGTTTAACGCATGCGGTGAGGCGCCGCAATCTTTCGCAGCGCGTTTCAGGAAAACTTTATGAACGCGCGAGACCGTTATTTTATTCCAAGAAGTTCGCGCCAAAGCGGCAAACAGACCGTTTCATAGTCATAGCGCTCCACCGCGATCCGGCGTGCCTCCTTGGCCATGGCGGCTGATTTTTCCTTGTCTTCCAGGGTCTCGCGCACGCGCTCCGCCAGGGCCCTGTGATCGAAGAAGGGAACGAGGCGTCCGTTGACCCCATCCGTGATGATCTCGCGAACCGGAGCCGTGTCCGAGGCCACGATCCGGCATTCGAGAGCCATGGACTCGATGGAGGACCAGGACAGGACGAAGGGATAGGTCATGTAGATATGGGCCGAGGAGACCTGGAGCACCTTCACGAATTGGTCATAGGGCAGGTTCCCGACGAGGTGGACCCGGGACCAGTCCACCGGCCTGTCGATCTTGGACACGAAATGGTCGTACCAGGATTTTCCACCGGGCGCCCGGCCGGAATAGCTGTTCCCCTTGCCCCCGATGACGACGACCTGAAGATCGGGGTGGATGTCGAGCAGGTAGGGCAGGCTCTTGAAGACGATATGGGCCCCGCGCATCGGCTCGATATTGCGGGTCACGTAGGTGACCACCGGCTTCTGACGGGTGAGCTTGGGGCCGTCCTGTCCGATCTGGATTCCTATGGTGGGATTGGGCACCAGCCGCTTCGTGTCGATGCCGTCGTGGATGATGGCTACCTGGTCGTGGAGATAGGTCGGGAAAGTGTCGCGCTGATAGCGTGTGGGGGCCACCGCCAGATCCGCGGCATCGAGCGCGCCGAGCTGCATGGAGTTCTTCAGGCGAAGGCGCCAGATCACCTCCTCGTCGGTGACGGGGAACTCAGGATCGAAATCGAGATCCTGGCCCTTGGCGTGGTAATAATACTCGAAATAGGCCACATGCTTGGCCTTGGGCCAGACGTCCTTCAGGAACAGGTTCTCGCCCCAGCCCGTGTTCACCACCACCACGTCCGGCTCGAAGCCCTGCCGGGCAAGCTCCCGCGCCCTGTGAGCGACGCCATAGGCCCGGCGCAGGCGGGGGATGACCGGAGAGAAGCGGGCCTCGTGCTGCGGGTCCTCAGGGCCGGCAACCGGGTTGTAGGAATAGTACTTCACGCCCGGGAGTAGGCACTGCTTGGCCATGCCGAGGGCCACGACCTCGTGCCCCTCCGCCACGAAAGTCTGGGCCAGGCGCAAGAACTGACCTGGGAAGTTTTGGTGAACGAATACGATCTTCATCGGCTGCCCCTGACGCTACGTTAAGGCCTGTAAGGCCCTTTCACGCAAGATGCAACTTCATTACATAGAAATCGGCAGACCGGAAGCCTCAAGAACTTCGCTCTGGCGTCGTGCGAGGTTCTCAAGGGAAAACTTGTCGATTTCGGTCTCGAAAAGCCGATGGTAATTCAGCTCGGCCTTGAGGTGCAGGAATACGGCTCCCAGGCCCACGGCCGCCCGGTCCATGAACACGAACTCGCGCGGAACCGTGACCGGACCCTTCTCCTTCAGGGCCTTGTGCACCTCGAAGGCTTGGCGGCGGCCGTACTCTCCGGGTTTTACGCCGTCCGCAACGGTGCGAACCCGGTCGTCGAGCAGCGGCGCATAGATGAAGCGCGCCCAGATATTGAGGATGTCGATCAGTTCGTTCGACAGGCTCTTGAAGCCCCACGTCTCGTAGGCATGGACGATACGGGCGCGATCATCCGTCTGGAGGCCCCGATAGAGATCGACCACACCGCCGACGAACCGGGGAGGAAAGATGCGCACGCAGCCATAATCGAGAAGATTGATCCCCCTCGCCTCCCCGCCTTCGGAGAAGACGGTGTAATTGCCAAGATGCGGATCGCCGTGGATCACCGCCGCATGGCTGAAGGGGTGCCACCACGCCTTGAACATCGCGATCGCCAGCCGGTTTCGGATCTCGACCGGGCTCTCCACAAATTGCAGGATCTTCTCGCCCTCGAGCCACTCGAGCGACAAAAGCCGCCGTGTGGACAGCTCGGGGTGGACGCGCGGCACGCGCACCTCGTCCACATCGGCCAGGGTCTGCGCATAGAGCGCGGCGTGCTTGGCCTCGCGTTCGTAATCGAGTTCTTCGCGCACCCGCTCGCCGATCTCCTGCGCAATCTCCCGCGTATCGATGGCGGGATCCATGCGACGGTGGAGAGCAAAGACGAGTTCGAGCTGCTTGAGGTCCGCCTCGACGGCGGACTGCATGTCGGGATATTGCAGCTTGCAGGCGAGTTGCTCACCTTCCTGCGTCATCGCACGGTGGACTTGGCCGAGGGATGCCGCGGCGGATGGATTCAAGTCGAACGAACCGAACCGGCTCTGCCATTGGGCTCCGAGTTCCGCCTGCATACGGCGCTTGACGAAGGCCGCGCCCATGGGCGGAGCTTCGCTCTGCAGCTTCTGCAGTTCGGCGGCATATTCCGGCGGCATGAGATCGGGAATGGTGGCGAGCAGCTGCGCCACCTTCATGATCGGACCTTTCAGACCCCCTAGGGCCTGCGCGAGAACCGCCGCATTGGAAGCATCGCGCGCATCGCCGCCGAACAGGCGCGCGCCTGCCATGCGAGCCGCGACGCCGCCCATATTGGCGCCCACCCGCGCGTAGCGCGCAGCACGGGCGGAGAAGCGGTTTGCTTCGTTGTCGCGATCAGCCATGGGCAGGTTTCTTTCCGATGAGTTCACTGAGCCTGAAGCGCTCCTCCCGGAAGAAGCGCCCCGGCTCCCAGTGCCAGAACAAATATCAAGCCGTCTTTTCCATCGCCTCCAGTTCGCCGATCAGCCGCTCGATCATGGAGAGGCCGATCTGCCAGAAGGACGGATCGCGCGCATCGAGGCCGAAGGGCGCGAGCAATTCGCCATAGGGCTTTGCTCCGCCCGCCGAGAGCAGCGCGAAATAGCGGTCCACGAAGCCCTCGTTCGAGCGCTCGTAGATGCCGTAAAGCGAGTTCACGAGGCAATCGCCGAAGGCGTAGGCATAGACGTAGAACGGCGAGTGGATGAAGTGCGGGATGTAGGTCCAGAAGGTCTCGTAGCCGGGGCCGAGGCGGATCGCCGGCCCGAGCGACTCGTCCTGCACGGACATCCAGAGTTCGCAGAGCTTGTCGGCGGTCAGCTCGCCGTTGCGGCGCTCCAGATGCACCTTGCGCTCGAAGGAATAGAACGCGATCTGGCGCACCACCGTATTGATCATGTCCTCGACCTTCGCGGCCAGCATCGCCTTGCGCTGCACCGGGTCATGGGTCTGATCGAGCAGTCGGCGGAAGGTGAGCATCTCGCCGAACACGCTCGCCGTTTCTGCGAGCGTCAGCGGCGTCGGCGCCATCAGCGCGCCGTTGGGGGCGGCGAGCACCTGATGCACGCCGTGACCGAGCTCGTGCGCGAGCGTCATCACATCCCGCGGCTTGCCCTGGTAGTTGAGCAGCACATAGGGATGCGCCGACGGAACGGTGGGATGCGCGAAGGCTCCCGGCGCTTTGCCGGGACGGGTCGGCGCATCGATCCAGCCTTCGTCGAAGAACCGGCGCGCGATGTCGGCCATGCGCGGCGAGAAGGCGGAATAGGCGGAGAGAACCGTCTCGCGCGCCTCGTGCCAGGGGATCGTGCGCTGTTCCACCTTCGGGAGCGGCGCATTGCGGTCCCAATGGTCGAGCTTGTCCTTGTTAAACCACTTGGCTTTCAGCGCGTAATAGCGATGCGACAGGCGCGGATAGGCCTCGCGCACGGCGGCCACCAGCGCGTCCACCACCTCGCGCTCCACCCGATTGGCCAGATGACGGGAATCCGCAACGTCCTGGAAGCCGCGCCAGCGGTCGGAGATTTCCTTGTCCTTGGCAAGCGTATTGGTGATCAGCGTGAAAGTGCGAAGATTCGCCTTGAAGGTCCTGGCGAGGGCATCGGATGCATCCTTGCGCACGCTCTCGTCGGAATCCTGGAGCTTGTTCAGGGTCGGCTCGATGGGCAGCTCCTCGCCGCGCACCGTGAAGCGCAAGGAAGCAATGGTCTCGTCGAACAGGCGATTCCAGGCGGAGCGCCCGGTGACCGATTTCTCGTGGAAGAGCTGCTCGATCTTGTCGTCGAGCTGATGTGGCTTGTCCTTGCGCAGATCCTCGATCCAGGGCTTGTAGTGAGAGAGCGGGGCCTGGGACACGGCCCTGTCGAGCACCTCGTCGTCGATGCGGTTGAGCTCGAGACCGAAGAACAGAAGCTCGGTCGATGCGGCGGTGAGGCGCTCCTGCGTATCGCCATAGAACTTCGCACGCACCGGATCGGTGGTGTCGCCCGAATAGACGAGGCCGGCATAGGACATGATGCGCCCGAGCAGGTCCTCCAGCGCCTCGTAGCGCTTGATCACGTCCGTCAGGACCTGCGGGGCATCTTCGGCCCGCGCCATCCCGTCGAGCCTGCCGCGATAGGCCTCCGCGAAGGCCCTGCACTCGGCTTCCGCCTTCGCGAGATCGCTCTTGAACGCATCGCTGTCCATGCCCGGATAGAGATGGGAGAGGTTCCACTCGGGCAGATTGCCGAGATCGACCTGGACGGCGCCGGGAGAGGAGGGCTGGTGCACGGGAAAAGCTTTCTGGGACATGACTGGAAGCAGTTTGGGACAGGTGAACCACATATTGGCCGCCTGCGGCCTGGGATCAACCCAGGCGGCCGGGGATTGGGTCCCTCGAAACGGCATTCGTTAAGGCTGGGTTTACCCTTCTCGCCCAGCATCGCCACAACCGATTCCCGTACATGCGGCGGATTCATGCCCCTCCACCGGTTCTTCGCAGACGATATCCGCACCCTTCGCCAGGGACATGCGGCCTTCGCGGCGGGCTCGGAACGGGAGAGGACGGCCCGTCTCGCGGACCGGGCGGCGCGCTCCTCCTGGCCTGTCCTGATCGAGGCGGAGGCCGGCAGCGGCGCCAAGGCGCTGGCAAAGGCGATTCACGAGACCGGCGAGCGCAGGGCCCGCCCGTTCGTCGGCTTCAAGGCCGAGGAGGCCGCATCGGGAAGCCAGACCCAAGCGGCCGCCCTTTTGCAGCATATCAGGGATGCCCATGGCGGCACGCTCTTCATCGAAGGCGTGGAACGCCTGACCGAGGCCGCGCAAGACCGGCTGATGGAATCCTTGTTCCACCAGGAAGGCGCGCGGCCGGCCCGGCGCCTCGATGTCCGGATCATCGCGAGTGCCGGATTCGACCTGGCCGAGAAGGTCCGCGAGGGCTCCTTCAAGGACGATCTGTATTACCGGCTTCAGGCGATGTCCTTGGCTCTGCGCCCTTTAAGGGCTCAACGGGAGAGGATTGCCGAATGGGCGTCCCTCTTTGTGGAGCGCTTCGCCAAGGACGAAGGCAAGACGATCCGGGGACTGAATCAGGATGCCCTCGCCCTGCTCGTCCGCTATGACTGGCCCGGCAATCTCAGGCAGCTCGAAAATGCCGTCTATCGCGCGGTCATCCTCGCTGATGGAGCTTTTTTGACGCCATCGGAGTTTCCTCAGATCGCCGCCCGTGTGGAAGGCTTCCGCATCGAGATCCCGCCTGTTCCGGCAGCGCGGGTTCTTGCGCCCGTTCGCGCACAGGAAAAGCCGGCAAGATCCGATCCGCATGCCTTGTCCCTGGTTCGTGAAAGCGGCGAGATGCTGACGTTGGCGGAAATCGAAGAACGCGCCATTCGCTTCGCGCTCGTGCATTACCAGGGACATCTGTCGGCCATTTCTCGCCATCTCGGAATCGGCCGCTCGACCCTTTACCGAAAATTGAAGGAACTCGGTTTAAGTGATGCAGCCGCATGACGTCCTCGCGCGTTAAGCGTAGCAGACGTGTGCCCGCACACTGACGAATTTCTTTTGAAAATGGAGGATGCAACGTCCTCCAACGCCATTGCAGGAAGGGAGATGGGCCATGCGTGATTGGCGCAAGACGGCATTGTGGCTGGGTCTGTTCGGATCGGTGTCGCTCCTGTCTCTCACAACGATGGCGCAGAGCCTCGACCATGAGCCTGCTCTTGCACAAAGCCCAGCGGAACCCTCGTTCCACGATGTGGCCGCCCCGGCCGCACCCGCGCAGGAGAAGACGTCCCTTCAAGCGATCCCCATCCCCGAGCCCGCGCCGATTGCTCTCGACACCGCCGATCTGAAGCCCGAGCCTGCCATCACGATTCCCCTGCCCGAGCCTGCGCCCGTCACCGCGCTCATGCAGCAGGACGTGCTGCGCATGGCGATGGAGTCGCTGCTCGCCAACGATGCCGCCATGCGCGACCTGCGCCTGAGCAAGAAGGAGCGCGAATCCCTGGCCGCCTTCTATGCGCAGGCCGAGCGCCCCCTGGCCTGGGCGCGGGACGGCGCCTTCACGCCCGCCGCCATGGGTGCCGTCGCGCGCCTGAAGGCGGCTGACGAGGACGGGCTCGATTCAACCTCCTATCCCCTGCCTGACCTGAAGTTGCGCAAGGAAGCCTCTCCGGCGCAATGGGCCGAGGCCGATCTCAAGCTCTCGGCGTCTGTCATCCGCTATGCGCGCGACGCCCGGGGCGGCCGCATCGAACCCTCCCGGCTCTCCGCCCTGGTGACGCCGAAGCTGTCGATTCCGGAGGCCGGCGACGTTCTGCAGAAGGTGGCCTTCGCGAAGGATGCGAATGCGGCGCTCGCGTCCTACAACCCGTCCCATGCGGGTTACCGGGCCCTGAAGGAGCGGCTGGCGCAGCTGCGCGCCAATCACCCCTCCCAGCCGAGCGTGCGCGTCCCTAAGGGCCCGGCGCTCCGCGTGGGCATGAAGGATCCGCGCGTGCCGCTGATCCGCGCCCGATTCAACCTGAAGGACGAGGATAACCAGACGGTCTATGACGAGCGCCTGGCCTCCGCCGTGGCGGCCTTCCAGAAGGAAAAAGGCCTGCCCACCAACGGCATCCTGACGCCGGAGACGGTCGCCGCCCTCTCCGGTCCCTCGCTGGCGCAGCGCGAGGGGGAGCTGATCGCCAACATGGAACGCTGGCGTTGGCTGCCGGAGAATCTGGGCGAGCGCCACATCCTGGTGAACGTGCCCGAATTCCGTCTGCAGCTCGTGGACGGCGGCAAGGTCGCTCACGAGGCGCGGGTGATCGTCGGCAAGGAGCAGTCGCAGACGCCGATCTTCTCCGAGGACATGAAGTACCTCGTGGTCAATCCGTCCTGGACCATCCCGCCCTCCATCATGAAGAAAGAGATTCTGCCAGCGCTTGCGAGCGATCCGGATTACGCCGCGCGGAAGGGCTACAAGATCATTCGCCGGGGCGATCGCATCATGGTGCAGCAGCCGCCGGGCGAGCGCAACGCGCTCGGTTTCCTGAAATTCATGTTCCCCAATCAGCACGCGGTCTATCTGCACGATACGCCGAACCGCAATCTCTTCTCCGCCTCCAGGCGTGCCTTCAGCCATGGCTGCGTGCGCGTCGACAAGCCTTTCGAGCTTGCGGAGGCCGTCATGGGCGAGGGCGGCAAGTGGACAGAGGAGAAGCTGCGCGCACTCATCGGCAAGGGCGAACGCACGGTGTACCTGCCCAAGCCACTGCCCGTGCATCTGGCCTATTTCACCCTCGCGGTCGACGAGAAGGGAGCTCTCAAGTCCTTCCCCGATCTCTACGGGCTGGACCAGAAGGTGCGAACGGCTCTGAGCCTCACCCCGTGATTTCTTCCATCTCACGCATATGAAGAGCGGCCATCCGGGCCGCTTTTTTATGGTCCACTTAACCCGAAGGTAACCGTCTTCGGCAAAGATCCCTTCACTATAAGTGATTACTGCACCCTCCTGAGTGCAGCGAGTACAGACGAGTATCACAGTGAGAGTATTGCGTTCCGATGGCTTGGTGCGTCGCGCCGGCCTGGGTCTTGCGGCCTTTTTGGCTGTCATGGTCGGCGGCGTGCGCGGCACGCAGGATGCTGTCGCCAACGGCGATACGCGCACATTGACCTTCTACCACAACAACACCAAGGAAACTCTCACGGTCACTTTCCGGCGCAACGGCCAGTATGATTCGGGAGCCCTGCAGCAGCTCAACTGGTTCCTGCGCGACTGGCGCAGAGACGAGCCGACCCGCATGGATCCGCGCCTCTTCGATACTGTGTGGGAGGTCTATCGTGAGGTGGGCTCCAGTGCGCCTGTGCACGTGAACTCGGCCTATCGTTCGCCTCAGACCAACGCCATGCTGCGCCGCCGCTCCAGCGTCGTGGCGAAGAACAGCCAGCACATGCAGGGCAAGGCCCTGGACTTCTATCTTCCCGACGTGCCCGCCTCGCGCCTGCGCGCGGTCGGCATGAGGCTGCAGAATGGCGGCGTCGGCTATTATCCGAATGCCTATACGCCTTTCGTGCATCTCGACGTCGGCAGCGTGCGTGCTTGGCCCCGCATGACGCGCGACCAGCTCCTGAGCCTCTTCCCCGATGGCAAAACGGTGCACATCCCGGCCGACGGCAGGCCGCTGCCGGGCTACGAACTCGCCAAGGCCGAAGTGCTGGCGAAGGGCGGCACCGTGGCGGGCTACTCGGCCTATGCCGATGCGGAAGAGGCCATCACCGTCCAGCCGCGCCGGAAGAGCTTCTGGGCGAGCCTGTTCGGCTTCGAGGACGAGGAAGAGGACGCAGAGGAAATCCGCACCGCGTCCCGTCCGGGCCGCGCGATCATGGCGTCTCGCAGCAGCGGCGGCAGCGCACCGGGCAGCTACTATGCGGACGATTCCAACGCCTCGCCGCTGGCAGCCCTGCAGCAATACGAGAACCGCAATTCCGCGCCGGTCGCTAGACAGGCTCCGGTGCAGGCTCCCGTGGCAGTGGCGCAGGCGCGGCCTGAACCGCCTCCCTCACCTACCGTTATGGCCGCGATGGCCCCTGCCCTGCGGGAGGATCTCTCGCCTCCTGCCTCGGCTCCTCTGCCGCCCACCCGCATCAGTGGTGCGCCGAGCACTGTCGAGACTGCGAACGGCCCCACCCTCGCCTGGCAGCAGGGACCGGGTGGGCAGAACGAGATGGCGATCGGCAAGGGCATGGCCTTTGCACCGATTCCGCCGCGCCGTCCGGATGCGGATGAGCCGTCCGAGACGACGACCGTTCTCGCCTATGCGCCGCTGCCGCCTGCGCGCCCCGGCTCGCTCGCCGCAACGAATCCGATTCCGGTCCAGAGCGAGTTGCGCGGCACGGCGGAGCCGATGGTTGCAAGCTCGGCGCCTTTGCCCCCGCCCCGTCCTGATCGCCCGATTGCCGTGGCCGCGGCAGGTCCCGTGGATATTCCCGTGACGGGGTCGACCCCGAAGGATCCGCCGAAGGACAGCAAGGCGAAAGCCGCCGCGGCTCCTGCCGTCAAACCCGCTCCGGATCACACGCCGCAGAAATCAGCCACCGCGCTGAGTGCTCTGATGTCGGCGGAGCCGAGCCTCCACATGGGCTTCTCCAACAAGCCCGTCGGCGATCTGGCGACGAACAGATTCACGGGCCCGGCGGTAAAGCCGCTGCCGGTCATGCGCTAAAAGGAAAGGCCCTGCGAGGGGCCTTTTCGTTTTGCAGCATCGCCAAAAATTCGCTCTGAGCCTCACCTTGAGAGGTGTGCTCATGAAGGTGTGGCGCGTATTTCCCTCCCCTCGTAGCGAGAGATTGGGGGTGGAGGTGGTTCGTTCAGGTGAGCGATGAAACCAGCGTTCTCGGCGTCATCCCCGGACTTGTTCCGCCGTGGTTCCCAAAGACGTGGGTGGCCGGGTCAAGCCCGGCCATGACGGTGTAGAAGCCTTCTTGCGCGCTGGATGTCGAGATCGCTCCGACTTTGCACCCTCGCCCTTCATTCCTTCCCGCAAGGGACATGGAAAGCTGCGCTCCATCTTCGCGGAACCAGAGTCTCACGATCAGAGCTGTAAGATGCCCTCAATCTCCATGTCTGCGGCTGTAGGTGTTGCGCGCCGCCGGACTCCAGCCCTCGGGCGCGGCCTTCGGCTTGTAGATTTCGACGAGGAGCGGGTGGCACACGGCCACATCGCTCGAATGCTCGGAGCTGCAATCGCCGCCAGGGCAGGCCGACAGCGCGCCGGTGAGATCGATCTCCGCGAAGAACTCGAGGTAGTCGCCGGGGCGCACGGGGCTCGCCTTCATGAAGTATTGGCCGGTGTCGCGGGTGAAACCCGTGCACATGAACACGTTCAGTACATCGTGTACGGCAACCTCTACCTCTTGGCGCGGACGGCCGACGTGATCGGCAAGCGCGCGCGTGAGGTTGGAATGGCAGCAATGATGGTATTCATGCCCTGAGAGGAGCTTGTGCGTGTACGGATCGCAGCGCGTGCCGATCACGTCATGCACGGAGCCGCCGAACTCGTCGAAGCCGTACCAGTCGAGCGTGTCGTGCGTGATCGTCGCCATCGGGCGAAGATAAGGCAGGCACGACCAGAGCTGATCGCCCGTGGACAGATGCGTGCCGTGCAGCGCACGGGTCTTGCCGGAGAAAAAGCGCTCGTTGAGATCGTCCGCCGCCCAGAGATTCAGGTCTCCCACCTGGGGACCTTCGATGCTGACGATGCGAAAAAAGTAGCCCGCAGGCACCGAGAAGCAACGCGCCTCGCGCGGGGGCACGATGACCTCGCCCACTTTCTCCCAGTCTTCGCGCACTTGCCTGTAGGCGGCAAGGTTGGGACGCGGCAGAGTGTCGACGGGGTAGCAGATGACGGGGGCGATCCTGCGGCGCGCTTCGGCATCCTGAGGTTCCGTCACTTCGTTACGCGCACGCTTCATCGCTCTCTCCCGACGCTGCAAGGTCCGATGCATCTGGGTATAAGAGCGTGGCTCTGATGGCGACAAGACAAAGTTCTGCGATGAGGTCTTTTGTTGCCAGCCTGCTTCCTGTTTGATGGCCGCGACCTTAGGACCGCATGATGATCGACACGAACGCTCAACGCCCCTTGGAAGCCTATCCTCACCAGAGCTCGGCCGAGATCCGCTATGCCGACCTCGACCGGCAGGGCCATGTGAACAACGCGGTATTCGCCACCTATTCCGAGATCGGCCGGGTGGCCTTCATGTACGATCCGGCACGGCCCCTTGCACCGGAAGGCACGAGCTTCGTGATCGCGCGGCTGCTGATCGATTTCCGCTCCGAACTGTTCTGGCCCGGCACGGTGGAGATCGGCACCGGAGTGCTGAAGGTCGGGCGAAGCTCCTTCACCCTGGCTCAGGGCATGTTCAGCCAGGGCAAGCTCGCCGCCACCACGGAAGCCACCATCGTCATGGTGGACAAGCAGACCCGTCGCTCCACCCCGCTTCCGGGGGATACGGTGGAAGCCCTGCTGAGCCTTCGGTTGATGGGCTGACCGGGCGGGCGAACGCCTTCGCGGCGCGCCGCCGGTACCCCTTCCGGGCCATGACGGGCCTATCCACCCCTCATGGATGAGTCCCCTTAAGGACTGTCGCGTCTGCCCGCCTGCTCCTCGACAATCATGCGATGCGCATGAGGCGGGCCATGAAGAATGATGACGCCGAGTTCTCGCTGGAGATCGTCCCTCCATCGCCGGCTCGGGACCGCTTGGCTCAGGTCATGGATTGGGTCGGCCTGTCCGCTGCGATCGGCATGCTGGTGACTGCCGTCGTGATCGGAGCGTGATCGGCCCGCTCCCCTCTTTCCAAAGACGGAACTTTCATCCACATCCGCACTATTCCTCCGGGCTGTGATACACATTCACGGTCGGAGGCAACCTGGATCGGATGTGGAATGGTTTCGTTCTTCTCGCCCTATCGCCATGATTTCGTTCGTGTTGCGGCCTGCGTGCCGCAGATGGACGTGGCGAACCCGCGCTTCAATGTGGAGCGGACCCTGGAGCTTCTCAGCCAGGGGGACCGGGAGCGCATCGCCCTCATGGTCTTTCCCGAGCTTGGCCTTTCCGCCTATGCCATCGACGACCTGCTGCACCAGGACGCGCTGCTGGACGCCGTGCAGGACGGCATCGCGCGCCTCGTGAGGGAGAGCGCGAGCCTCTTTCCCGCCTTCGTGGTCGGAGCGCCTTTGCGCTGGGAGAACCGCCTCTACAACACGGGCATCGTGATCCACGCCGGACGGATCCTTGGCGTGGTGCCGAAGGCCTATCTGCCCAATTACCGGGAATTCTACGAACGCCGCTATTTCGCGCCCGGGGCGACGATCCAGGGCGAGGAGATCGACGTGGCCGGCGAGCACGTGCCGTTCGGCATCGACCTGCTGTTCCGCTCCCATGGCAGCTGCTCCTTCACGTTCCACGTGGAGGTCTGCGAGGACATGTGGGTGCCTCAGCCGCCCAGCACCCTCGCGGCGCTTGCAGGAGCGGAGGTGCTCCTCAACCTTTCCGCCAGCAACATCACCATCGGCAAGGCCGAGGACCGTCGCCTCCTGTGCGGCTCGCAGTCCATGCGCTGCATCGCCGCCTATGCCTATTCGGCGGCGGGTCCCGGCGAGTCGACCACCGATCTTGCCTGGGACGGACATGGGGGCATCTTCGAGGACGGATCGCGCCTGGCCGAGACGGAGCGCTTCCCGTCGGGCTCCACCATGGCCGTGGCGGATGTGGATCTCGGCCGCCTGCGGGCAGAGCGGATGCGCCGCGTCACCTTCGGCGACAATGGCCGCGTGCTCGATGTGACCCCGAGCGATTTCCGAACCATCGCGCTCAACCTGGATGCGCCGGAGGAGAACCTGCCGCTTCGACGTCCTGTCGAGCGCTTTCCTTATGTGCCGTCCGATCCGTCGAAGCTGGCGGAAAACTGCTACGAGGCCTACAACATCCAGGTTCAGGGCCTGGCGAAGCGCCTGCAGGCGACGCGCACCGAGAAGGTGGTCATCGGCGTCTCGGGCGGTCTCGATTCCACGCAGGCGCTTCTCGTCTGCTGCCGCGCCATGGACAAGCTGTCCCTGCCGCGCACCAACATCCTCGCCTATACGCTTCCGGGCTTCGCCACGAGCGAAGGCACGAAGGGCAATGCCTGGGCGCTGATGCGCGCGCTGGGCGTGAGCGCAGCGGAAATCGACATCCGTCCCGCGGCAAAGCAGATGCTGAAGGACATGAACCATCCCTTCGCGGAAGGGCAGCCTGTCTATGATGTGACCTTCGAGAACGTGCAGGCGGGATTGCGCACCGATTACCTGTTCCGTCTCGCCAACCACAATCGCGGCATCGTCGTCGGCACAGGCGATCTCTCCGAACTGGGGCTCGGCTGGTGCACGTACGGCGTCGGCGATCAGATGTCCCACTACAATGTCAACGCGTCCGTCTCGAAGACGCTGATCCAGCACCTGATCCGCTTCGTCGCCTCCTCCGGCGATGTCGACGAAAAGACGGCCGACATCCTCCACGCGATCCTGGCGACGGAGATTTCGCCGGAACTCGTTCCGCAGGATGCTGCAGGGCAGATCCAATCGACGGAAGCGGTGATCGGGCCTTACGCGCTGCAGGACTTCAACCTCTATTATCTCACGCGCTTCGGCTATCGCCCGTCGAAGATCGCCTATCTCTCATGGCATGCCTGGAAGGATGCAAAGTCCGGTACATGGCCGCCGAACATTCCGGAAAGTGCGCACCGCTCCTACGATCTTGCTGAGATCAAGCGCTGGCTGCGGGTGTTTCTCTCGCGCTTCTTCACGAGCCAGTTCAAACGCACCGCCATGCCGAACGGCCCGAAGATCTCCTCCGGCGGCTCCCTGTCACCGCGCGGCGACTGGCGCGCGCCCTCGGATGCGGGACCGCAGGTGTGGCTGGAGGAACTGGAGAGCAACGTGCCGGATGCGGCTCCCTCCCCATGATGCCTCAAAGGAAAAAGCGGGGTCGATGCCCCGCTTTTTCAAACCTGTGAGTGACGCTGGTTTTAGAGCATCGTGCGGAAAAGTGGATCCGGTTTTCCGCGCCCAACGATGCTCTTATCGATAAGAAAGCATCGGATTAGATCCCAAAAGTGGAATCCACTTTTGGGTCCGATGCTTTAGACCATCCCGAGCGCCTGCATGTAGAGTTCGAGGATCGCTTCCTCTTCCTGGCGCTCGGCGTAGTCGCGCTTGCGCAGGGACACGATCTTGCGCAGAACCTTGGTGTCGAAGCCGTTGCTCTTGGCTTCAGCATAGACGTCCTTGATGTCGCCCGCGATGCCGGCCTTTTCCTCCTCGAGGCGCTCGATGCGCTCGACGAAGGCCTTCAGCTGGTCGGCGGCGACGGATTCGGTGTTGAAAGCTGCGTCATCCATGATGAAGCCCCTTGGATTGATGGCGTTGGAGCCAGTGTTACTCTCGATTTGGTTGAAGCCCCTTTAATGCTTCGGCTTCGATTCCTCAAAACTCTTCATTTGCGCAGGTGACGCGTCTTTCTGGTGGCGTTCCTTCCATTCCTCGTAGGGCATTCCATAGACGTATTCCCGGCTTTCGTCCTTGGAGAGAGCCACGCCCCTGGCATCGGCGGCGTCCTTCAGCCAGTTCGAGAGGCAGTTGCGGCAAAAGCCCGCAAGGTTCATGAGGTCGATGTTCTGCACATCGCTGCGCTCTCGCAGATGTTCCAGCAGCCTGCGGAAGGCTGCCGCCTCAAGTTCCGTGCGGGTTGCCGCATCAATGTCCTTCATGAGAGCCAACTCCCTTAATGCTGCCGCAGGCGCTCGCGGGTGCGCGTGCCGAAGATCGCCGGCTTGCGCAGATCCGCATTGGCCGCCAACGGTTTGAGGAGCCGGGCGAAGCGCTCGGCCCATTCCTCCGCGCCCTCGCCCGAGGCGATCAGATCCTGCCGGATCTCGATCAGCGCATTGGCAAGGCCCCGGATCGTGGCATGGCGATCAACCGTATCGCCGGCGAGCGCCCCATCGTAAGGCTCGTTGTCGCCCACCACGAGTCCCTCCTCGGCCCTCAGGCCTTCAAGGAGCGGCTTGGCATAGCGGTCATCCGCATCCCAGAGAATGCCCACATGCCAGGGACGTGGCCAGCCGCGCCAGACAGGCGTGTAGCTGTGAACCGTCACGATGGCGGGAGGGTGGCCGGCGGCCATCGCCCTGTGGATCGCTGTGGATATGGCAGCGTCGTAGGGATCGTAGAACCGCTCGATCCGCCTCTGGATCTCGGCCTCGTCCACCTTGGCGTTGCCGGGCACCACCGCGCCGTCGGAGAGGCGCATCACCAGGGTCGGGTCGTCCCGGCCCCGGTTGGGATCGATGATCAGGCGCGAGAACTGCGTGAGGATCGCGGGCGCGTTCAGACGGCGGGCCAGTGAGCGGGTGACCGCAGCGGCGCCGATGTCATAGGCAATGTGCCGCTGGAATTCGGCTTCCGGCAGGCCGAGATCGCCCAAATCGGGCGGCACGGCGTTGGAGGCGTGATCGCACAGGATGAGAAGGCCGGATTCGAGAGCGCCTTCGATGATTTCGACAGGATGGGGCTCAACGGCAGGTTCTGCGCTCTTGAGCGCGGCTGAAGCGGACATGATGGAGGGCTGGCAAACACAACATTGATCGGCTGAGGAAAACCCTTACCCTTCGGCCCGATCCATGACAACGCGACTATCTGCGCAACATCCTCACGAAAGGCAGAGATGTCTTCCACATCCTCACCGGCCAAACCGGAATCCGGCTTTGCCGCTGCTTTTGCAGCCCTGTGCCTCGGCGCCGTGGCCATGGGCATCTCCCCCATCTTCGTGCGCTTCGCCTCCGCCAGCATGGGCGGGGCGCCGGCCGATGTAGGACCTTTCGCCAGCGCCTTCTGGCGCGTGTCCCTGTGCCTGCCCCTGCTCTATGCCTGGATGCGGATCGAGGAGAGAAAGGCGCCCAGGGATGCGCCGAGGGTATCCTTTTCCTGCGCCACGATCCTGGCGGGCCTCGTCTTCACGGGTGATCTCCTGGTCTGGCACCTCGCCATCCTCAAGACCACCGTCGCCAACGCCACCTTCTTCGCCACCATGGCGCCCCTCGTCGTGGTGCTGATCGTGTGGCTGGTGCTCAGGCAGAAGGTCTCGCGCGGCACCTTCATCGGCCTCGGCCTCTGCCTTCTCGGCGGCACCGCCCTCATCGGCGAGAGCCTGCAGGCTGACCCTGCCCGCCTCGTGGGCGATCTCTACGGCCTCGCTACTGCGTTCTTCTTCGGCCTCTACTTCATCGTCGCGAGCAAGGCACGCAAGACGGCTGGCGCGGCGCGGGTCACCTTTGAGGCGAGCCTCATCACCTCGGCCCTCCTGCTCGTCGTGGCCCTGCTCTTCGACCACCGGATCATCCCTCAGACCTGGCAGGGCGCGGCATCCCTCTTTGCCATGTCCTATGTGAGCCATGCCGGCGGCCAGGGATTGCTGTCCATCGCCCTGGGCAGCCTGCCGCCCGTCTTCTCGTCCCTCGTGATCTTCCTCGAGGCGGTGGCCGCCGCCGTGTTCGGCTGGGTGATCCTAGGCGAGCCTCTGAGCCTGATCCAATCCCTGGGCGGCGCGCTGATTCTGCTGGGGATTTGGGCAGCCCGTCCGGAATCCTGAACCTTCCAGGGTCGTCCCCGCGCCTCTTCGAATGAAGAGGCGAAGAGCCCTCGACAGCATCTCCGGGGCCGTCAGGCGGGTTTTTGGCGGGCTATATGTCCTCAGGCCGCCCTTTTTGTCTTGATGCGGCCCGTCTTCTGACCGACAAGGATTCGAAAGGCGCATCGTGCTGAAAAGTAGGCCCGGTTTTCGGCACTCAACGATGCGCTCATCAAGATGAGAAGCATCGGTCCCAAAAGTGGATTCCCCTTTTGGGTCCGATGCTTTAGTTCTCGAAGCATTGTGCGATTTCATTCCTGACCTGTTGACCGAATCGACATCCATGAAGGCCCAGATCCTCACATCGGCTTTCCGCTGGCAGCGGAGTCTTGCCCTGGCGTCCCTGCTCGGCGGCCTCTTCCTCGCCGCAGCGCCTGCGCGCGCGGATCTGCGCCTGTGCAACATGACGCCGAGCCGCGTCGGCATCGCGATCGGATACCGCGATGCTCAAGGATGGGTCACGGAAGGCTGGTGGAACCTCAATGCCCGCGGCTGCGAGACCCTGCTCAAAGGGCAGCTCGGCGGGCGTTTCTATTACATCTACGCGATCGACTACGACCGGGGCGGCGAGTGGAGCGGACGTTCCTTCATGTGCACCCGCGAGCGGGAATTCACGATCCGCGGCACGGAAGATTGCCTCGCCCGGGGCTTTGATCGCAGCGGCTTCTTCGAAGTCGATACCGGAGAACAGAAGAGCTGGACCATTCAGCTCACAGACACGAACCGTGGGGGAACACAACCATGAGACGCTCAAGGCGCACGAAGATTCTCGCAACGCTCGGACCGGCCTCCGAGTCCCAGGACATGATCGAGCAGCTGTTTCAGGCGGGCGCCGACGTGTTCCGCCTGAACATGAGCCATCTGCCGCGTGAGAGGCTGAGAGAGCGCGTGGCGATGATCCGCGCGGTGGAGGCCAAGTTCAAGCGCCCCATCGCCATCCTCGCCGACCTGCAGGGCCCGAAGCTGCGCGTGGGAGCCTTCGAGGGCGACAGCGCGATGCTGACTCAAGGCCAATCCTTTACGCTCGATGCGGATACGACGCTCGGCGGCAAGGATCGCGTTCACCTGCCCCACCCGGAAATTCTCTCCTCCCTCGAACCGGGCCACACCATTCTCATCGACGACGGCAAGCTGCGCCTGCGCGTGAAAAGCGTGAAGCAGGGCTCGGCCACCACCACCGTCGAAGTTGCTGGCAAGATCTCGAACCGCAAGGGCGTGAGCCTGCCGGACACCACGATCCCCGTCGCCGCCATGACGGAGAAGGATCGTTCCGACCTCGAAGCGGCGCTCGATGCGGGCGTCGATTGGATCGCTCTCTCCTTCGTGCAGCGTCCGGAAGACGTGGCGGAGGTGAAGAAGGTCGCACGCGGTCGCGCGCTCGTCATGTCGAAGCTCGAGAAGCCGCAGGCCATCGCACGCCTCGACGAGATCATGGAGATCTCCGACGCCGTCATGGTGGCGCGCGGCGATCTCGGCGTGGAAATGCCCCTCGAAAAGGTGCCCGGCATCCAGAAGCGCATCGTCCGCGCAGCGCGCCGCCTCGGCAAGCCCGTGGTGGTGGCGACGCAGATGCTGGAGTCCATGATCACCTCGCCGGTGCCGACGCGCGCGGAAGTGTCCGACGTGGCGACTGCCGTCTATGACGGCGCGGACGCGGTGATGCTCTCGGCGGAAAGCGCCTCGGGCCAGTATCCCATCGATGCGGTCGCCACCATGAGCAAGATCGCGGAAGAGGTGGAGCAGGACCAGAACTACTGGTCGATCATGCGCACCCTCAACACCGAGCCGGAAGCGACCGGGTCGGACGCGATTGCAGCCGGCGCGCACCAGATCGCCGATACGCTCAACCTCAAGACGATGGCGGCTTGGACCTTCTCGGGCTCGACGGCGTTCCGCATCGCCCGCGAGCGTCCGAATTCCACGCTGATCGCGCTGACCCCGAGCCAGGACACGGCCCGTCGTCTCGCGCTGGTGTGGGGCGTGCACTCCATCCGCACGAAGGATGCGAGCGACATCGACGACATGGCCTTCCGCGCCTGCAAGTTCGCCGTGCGTGAAGGCTTCTCGGATGTGGGCGACCGCATCATCATCGTCGCCGGCATGCCCTTCGGGACGCCGGGCGCCACCAACATGGTGCGCATCGCCTTCGTCAATCAGGAGCATGCTGCTCAGGCGTAATCCGATCGGCTCACATACACTCCCCTCATCCTGCGGAGCAGCCGTTAAGGCTGGGTCTCGAAGGAGGTTCCAGAGACCACTGGACCATCCTTCGAGACGGTCGCTTACGCGACCTCCTCAGGATGAGGTTTGAGAAATCCGTTCCGAATCCGCGATACGCTCCGCCAGAGCCTCAATGGCGCCCAGAACCGTTCTCCCATCCGCATATTGCGGCATGTGACCGATTCCCGGCATCAGGATCAGCTCGGCGCCGGGAACAGCGTTTGCGAAGGCGCGGCTGTGCAGATCGGTCCAGACGATCTCGTCGCATTCACCGGCCACGACACAGGTCGGCACACGGATCTCGCCATAGCGCGGGCTCTGCTTCACCACCGCATCGTACATCACGGCAAAGTCTTGCATGTTGGCTTCATAGGCGCGTGGCCGGAAGGCGAGCGGGATGAACCCTTTTCGGACGATGCCGGGCGGCGGGGCTTGCGGGGCGAAGGTCTTTCGCTTCATCCAGGGGCGCAGCGCGAGATTGATCGGCAAGGCAAGCGTGCGCATCCAAAGCCATCCGGCCCGGGAGGCGATGAAGCGCCGATACCAGCCGATATAGCCGCCGGGCCACGGCGTGGTGATTCCAGCAAGGACGAAGATGGCGCCCGTCACATCCCGATGATCCAGCGCGAAATGAGGCACGATCATGCCGGCCCAGGAATGTCCGACGATCACGGCGTTCCGAGCATCGAGCCTGCGCAACGCTTTGGCGATGAGCGCCGCCTGCCGTGCAGGCTCGGCGTCGCCCAGTCCACGTTTGCGCTCGCTCCAGCCATGTCCCGGCCGGTCGAAGGCCAGGACTCGGTAGCGCTGCGCCAGATGCGTGCCGAGACCGAGCATGGACTCGGCGAGATTGGAGGACGCTCCATGAAGGATCACAATGGTGCCCGATGCCGGCCCCCCGGGCCGAACGTCCTTGTAGTGAAGTCTGCAGCCATCCACCTCGATGAATTGGCCCGTAGGCGGGTAGCGGCGCGCGATGAACCAGCCATAGACGTGGGTGAAGACCGCTCCGGCCAAGGCAATAATGAGAAGAGCCGCCAACAGGCCGGAAACGACACCCATCGCGAAGCTCGGACTAAAGATCCTGCCCGTCGACGTCGGGGGCGAGACGCTTCACGATGGTTTGGACGCTCGATTCCTGCGGGTTGATTTTCAGGACCTGCCGATAGGCTGCCAGCGCCCGCGCCTTGTCCTCGGACGCCATGAGAATATGGCCGAGCCCCGTCCAGGCATTGAAATGGCGCGGCTCTATCTTGAGAGCCCGGCTGAGATCGGCCATGGCGCCGACGGGATCGTCGATCTGGTAGAACACCGTCGCCCGGCGGTACCAGGCTTCGGCCCAGTTCGGCTGCAAAGCGAGAACGCGATCGAGCAGTTCGATGGAGAGCGGATAGTTCTTCTCCTCGAAAGCCTCGGTCGCCCGCGCCAGCAGCAGATCCGCCGTGTCGGACCCCGAACGCGCGAACCGCCTCTCGATCAGCTTGGTGATGCCCTCCGCCTCCCGCTCGGATCCGGACTTGGCAAGGCGGTCGAAGAGGTCGTCGAGGGTGACCGGCTTGGGTGCAGGCGGCTGCTCCTTGGCGGAGTCGTTGCCAGATGCCCTGGGACGAGCGGGCTCCTGCGCATTCAGGGGATACGCGGCCAGGCTCAGCAATATGGTCAGCAGTGACGCAAAAAAGCGCATGCCGGGAGTTTAGGGTCCCGGCATGCGCGGTCAATTCATAAAAGCGTGCGCGGCGTCGCCGCAGCGAACTTAGCCCTGACGAGCCTTGTAGCGCTTCTGGGTCTTGTTGATGATGTAGACCCGGCCCTTGCGACGAACCAACTGGTTGTCGCGGTGACGGCCGCGGATCGACTTCAACGAGTTACGGATCTTCATATCCGGTCTCCTGCGGCCTCTCGGGAAGGCCGGAAAAAGAAAATGGTGGGCGCGGCTGGGATCGAACCAGCGACCCCTACGATGTCAACGTAGTGCTCTCCCGCTGAGCTACGCGCCCGGGAAACGGTGATGTTTTTGACGTCCCGCTTCGGCTGTGGAGGGCGATATACCCACAAGTGGGCCTATGCGCAAGTCATGATCGGCGACCTTTTTCAGGCTGCCATCATTTTATCGACCTCGGTCACCAGATCGCGCAGGTGGAAGGGCTTGGAGAGCACCTTCGCATCCTTCGGGGCCTGAGAATCGGGGTTCAGGGCCACGGCAGCAAAGCCGGTGATGAACATGACCTTGATGTCCGGATCGAGCTCGGTGGCCCGCCGGGCCAGC
Source organism: Microvirga sp. (assembly GCA_035645515.1). Lineage (GTDB taxonomy): Bacteria > Pseudomonadota > Alphaproteobacteria > Rhizobiales > Beijerinckiaceae > Microvirga. Next base: position 31,691 of record DASQML010000052.1, on the reverse strand, counting down.
TCGATACCGTCCATTTCCGGCATGACGATATCCGTCAAAAGAAGCTCGAAGGGCTCCTCGCGCAGGCGGTTGTAAGCGGAAAGGCCATTGTCGAACGGGGCCACCTCGTAGCCTGCGTTCTCCAGCGCCTTCACAAGAAAGCGCCGCATATCGTTGTCGTCTTCAGCGAGAAGGATCTTCATCGGCTGCCAAGCCTCGAATCATGGCGAATGAACTTGAGAATCTTCATGCCGCCGGAGGGGTAAATAACCCGTGAAGGAAGGATGCAGCGTCCCACCATATTGTCATGGACAGGCGGCATGGCTGCCTTACACTATCGCAAAACGCCATTTCTTTTCCAGAACAGCCTATTTTCATGCGGCCAGCCATCGTCGACGAGTTCGATCCCCCCTTTGTCCTCTGCGAGCCTGCGACGCAGACGATCCCCTTCGTTTTCAACGCTCCCCATGCCGGCGCCGTGTACCCGGCCTCGTTCCTCGCGGCCTCGCGCCTCGATGCAGTCGCCCTGCGCCGGTCGGAGGATGCCTATGTGGACGAGCTCTTCGCCTCGGTGATCGAGCTGGGCGCGCCCCTGATGGCCGCCCGCTTCCCCCGGGCCTATCTCGATCTCAACCGGGAGCCCTACGAACTTGACTCCCGCATGTTCGACGGCAGGCTCCCCCCTTACGCCAATACCCGCTCCATGCGAGTGGCCGGAGGGCTTGGCACGATCCCCCGCATCGTCGCCGACGGGCAGGAGATCTACCATTCGCGGCTGCCGGTGGACGAGGCGCTCCATCGCATCGAATGGCTCTACAAGCCCTATCACCGGGCCCTGCGCCAGCTCGTGCGCCGCACGGCGGATCTTTTCGGCCATGCCATCCTGATCGACTGCCACTCCATGCCCTCCTCCAGCGTGAGCCGGGACGACGGTCCCAAGGCCGACGTCGTGCTGGGCGACCGCTACGGCACCTCCTGCCATCCCCTGCTCATCGACCTGGTGGAAGCGGCGCTCAGGGGGCGGGGCTATACGGTGGTGAGAAACAAGCCCTATGCGGGCGGCTTCATCACCGAGCATTACGGAGAGCCGGCCCTCGGGCGGCACGCTCTGCAGGTCGAGATCAACCGGGCGCTCTACATGGACGAGCGCAGCATGGCCAAAAAGCCGACCTTCGCCGCCCTGGCGAACGATCTGTTCCAGGCCTTCCTTCAGGTGATCGGCGATATCGGAGGTGAGCTGACGGCCCAGCCGATCGCAGCCGAATAGTCTCAGGACCGCTCCAGGCAAGAAAAAAGGCCGCTGGTGACAGCGGCCCGAAGTTTAGGGAGGAAACGCCCAAGAAGGGCTACGACAGGCGACGCCATCGCCATATCGCACTGCAATATTGACTTCGCGGTGCACAAAGATCAAGAGCGATTTCCGGTTTAGCTATGCTTTAGGCGCATATCTGCTTGGATGCGGATCGATAGCCTTGAAATAAAAGAACAAACTTAGAAGAAGCCAGCTGCCCAGAGCTGCGAAAACGAGACGATATCCCTCCGGTGAGTAGGAGCCCGCTTCCGAGCGCCCCCCTAGGTCGATGAGCACCCCCGTGACGCTCTGGGACAGGAAGGCTCCCCCCATAGTCCCGATATTCATGAGCGTGATGCCCCGGCCTGTCAGGTGGACCGGGAACAGGGACTTGCCGTGCGAGGTCAGGATCGGGGTATAGGATACGCTCAACCCGAACAGCACGAACCAGACGGACGCGAGGGTCAGGTCCAGAGGCACGAAGACCAGGATCGCCATCATCGCGACGGCCGTCGACCCGGCGAGAAAGACAGGCTTTCGGTAACTGCCCCAGAAACGGTCCATCGGGCCCCACATCAGCATGCCGCAGATCTGCGCTCCCGCTCCAAGGAGCAGGATGTTTCCGCGCGTCTTGAGATCCGCCCCATGCACGTCCGTCAGCCAGGGTCCGCCCCAGAGGCCGATGATGGAGACGAAACAGGAATAGGTGGTCAGGTGCATGAAGAAGACCGACCGGAAGGACGGCACTCTCACTGCTTCCGCCACGCCTCGGAGAGCATCGGCCCAGCTTTCCCGGCCCTTGGAGGCGTCGGCATCCTTAGGCACCGCAAAGACGATCGCTAGGGCCAGGACCACGGTGATGGCGGCGACGGCCAGGAACGAGCCGCGCCAGCCGATGGCGGCGGACGAGGCGGCGAGCGGGGCGGTGGCGGCAAGCGTTCCAAGATTGGCGCCGCCCATCTGGATGCTGGTGAGGCTTGCGAAACGCTGCGGCGGGAAGCGGCGAGCGTAGATGACGAGCGGCGCCATGAAGAAGGTGGAGCAGCCCAGGCCCATGAGGGCACGCGCTACGATGAGCAGGGAGGCCGAGGGAGCAAGCGCGAACAGCACCGTCCCGATAACGGCGATCACGGCCGTGGCGAGCATGACGTTCTTGGGACCGTAACGGTCGATGAGAATGCCGATGGGGATCTGGACCGCCGCGAAGGAGAAGAAGAAGGCGCTCGACAAAAGGCCCGTCTGCGTTGCCGAGAGCGAAAGCTCATGCGCCAGATCGTTCGCGATGACACCGATGGAATTGCGCAGGAACTGGCTCACCGCATAGATCGCCACCAGCGAGGCAATGAGGAAAACGGCTGTTTCGGAGCGGGTCGGAGCAACCTTGGCTGTAGAATCCATGGATGTCTTGTCCTCAATCTGCCGCTGCTCACTTGCCGCGGGCAACACGCTTGATAAAAGCGGAGCGACAACAGGCCAAGGCCTGCTTAAAGATTAGATTGAGGGACATCCGGGCATGGGGCTCATCGACTTCACGCATTTCGTCAACGAGCTCGCCACCTCGTCGGGCCAGGCGATCATGCCGTTCTTCCGCACGGCGATCGCCTCGGAGGACAAGTCCCGCGGCGGCGCCTTCGATCCGGTGACGGAAGCGGACCGGGCCGCAGAAGTGGCGATCCGTCACCTCATCAAGCGCAGCTTTCCCACCCACGGCATCATCGGCGAGGAATTCGGCTCCGAGAACGCAGACGCGGAATACGTGTGGGTGCTCGATCCCATCGACGGCACGCGCGCCTTCATCGCAGGCCTTCCCACTTGGGGCACCCTGATCGGCCTCACCTACAGGGGTCAGCCGGTCTTCGGCATGATGCACCAGCCCTTCACCGGCGAGCGCTTCTTCGGCGACGGCGGCTCCAGCACCTATCGCGGCCCCGGCGGCGAGCGCAAGCTCATGACGCGCCGCTGCGCGTCGCTCAAGGACGCGGTGATCTCCACCACCAGCCCGCGCATTTTCTCGGGCGAGGACCTGCGCGCCTATGACCGGGTGGAGAGCGTGGCGCGCCTCGCCCGCTACGGCTGCGATTGCTATGCCTATTGCATGCTCGCTGCGGGCCAGATCGATCTCGTCGTGGAATCGGGCCTCAAGCCCTACGATATCGCAGCCCTGGTTCCGATCATCGAGGGCGCGGGCGGCATCGTCACCACCTGGGAGGGCGGCTCAGCGGCCCAGGGCGGGCGCATCGTCGCGGCGGGCGACCGGCGCGTCCACGCCGCCGCCGTCGAGCTGCTCAGCCGGTAGTTTCCAGAGCGGGCTCACGCTCGAAGACCGGATCGGGTGTTCCGGGGATGAAGGCATCGAAGGCAGCCCAGAACTGCTCGCGGATCTCGTCGCGCTCCATGAGGATCTCGTGCCGCGCGCCGGGAATCACGATGGCGCGGCCGGCTTTCAGCCGCGCGGCAAAGCGCTCCGTTGCAGGCGTTGCGCAGACGGGATCGTCGCCGGCGGCGATGATGAGCGTCGGCAGGCGGATCTTGAGCGCATAGTTCGGCGCGGTGAAGCATTTCATGAAGCGGAAGGCCGCATCCATCCAGGCCACCGTCGGCGCGCCGATGGCGCCCGGCCCGATGGCGGTCGCCGCATCCGCATTGCGGGCATAGCGCACCGGATCGCTCGTGAGGCGGTTCCCCTTGAACGGCAGGGTCGAGATCGACGTCTCGCCGCCGCCCGGAACGAACATCCTGCCGAACCCGAGCAGCCGCAAGGTACGCGCCAGGAATGCCGCGCCGCCCGTGCGCCTGACGATGGAGAGCGCGATCATCGGCGTCGTGGTGACGAGCCGGCGGAACGGCAGCCAGCTCTCATAGGCCGCGTTGAGCGCAATCGCCCCGCCCATGGAATGGGCGAGCGCGAAATGCGGCTCGGGCATGTGCGGCATGAGGATCTGATCGCGCACGGCCTCGATGTCGTATCGATAATCGGCGAAGCGGCGGACATGGCCCTTGCGCGGGTTCTTCACCTGCCGGCCTGAGAGCCCCTGCCCGCGCCAGTCGAAGGTCACCACGGCAAAGCCGCGCCTGAGCAGATCGCCCACCGTCTCGAAATACTTCTCGATGAACTCCGCCCGGCCATGCAGGACGCAGACCGTGCCCTTGGGCTGGTCCGTCTCGGCCATCCAGTAGGCGACGCGCAGGGAAACGCCGTCGGCGGTGGTGATGCTGGTGAGCACCGGCTCGCCGGGCACGGGATTGTCGGGAGTGGGGAAGAATTCCACGGGCAGGTCTCATGGCAAGGCTGTTACGCTGAGTATAGAGCGCTTTTGACCGAACGGGCGAGCCCCTTGAAAACAAAAGGATTGTTTCCCACATCGAGGACGTGGCGGCCCGATGGGCGCCACGCAACCGGATCCAGCCTCAGAGAGGTGGATCGTCACATCTGCATGTTGCTTCTCAAGGAGGATATGCCATGCGTCAGTTCGATCTTGCTCCGCTTTACCGCAACACGGTCGGTTTCGACCGTCTCTTCTCGATGCTCGACCAGATGGTCGGCGTCGATGCGGCTCCGAGCTACCCACCCTACAACATCGAGCGCACCGGCGAGAATGCCTATCGCATTTCGATCGCGGTTGCCGGCTTCACCGACAAGGACCTCACCATCGAGGTGAAGGAAAACACCCTCTCCATCCGCGGCGAGAAGAAGCCCAACGACGAGCGCAAGGCTGAAGTGCTCCATCAGGGCATCGCGGCCCGCAGCTTCGACCGGCGCTTCCAGCTGGCCGATGGCGTTCAGGTGACGGGCGCGACCCTCGAGAACGGGCTGCTCCACCTCGACCTCATTCGCGAGACGCCCGAGGCCAAGAAGCCGAAGCTCATCCCGATTTCCACGAACGGTTCCCAGGCCATCGAGGCCAAGCGGGCTGCATAACGCGTGCATTTTGGAAAGACATTGCCCTCATCCTGAGGAGCCACGAAGTGGCGTCTCGAAGGATGATCCAGAGGGCGCTGGAGACGCCTCGCCCTTCGAGACGCTCCGCTCCTCAGGGTGAGGCTGCGTGAAGCGGCCAAAGGGCCCAAAATAAGAGCGCCCCGGTTGGTCCGGGGCGCTTTTTGTTTTTGAAACCTGGTCCTGGATGTCCCGCCGGGGCCTGGAGATGAACCCCGTTGGCAAGGTCTCGATGAGCCACACATCGCGGGTGATTGCGGCAAGGTTAGGGCAATCTCACTCCGCCGCCTGCCGGGACGCCGCCGAGCGGGCGATGTCGAGCACCTTGCGCACATCCTCCTCCTGCGTGGCGAAGGACAAAACGAGGCGGATCAAAGCCTCCTCCGGCCCCACCCTCTCGCTTTCGGGCAGGCTCAGTTCCGTCCAGGGATGATAGAGAACGCCAGCTTGCCGCAGGGCCTTGTCCATGGCGGCAGGAATGATGGGGAAGACCTCGTTGGCCTGGGTTTCCCAGGCCATGCGCACGCCCGGCAGCTGAACGAGACCGTCCGAGAGCAGCTTCGCCAGCCGGTTGGCATGGCGGGCATTGGCGTACCAGTGATCGTCCGCGAAATAGCCGTCGAACTGCGCCGAGATGAGGCGACCCTTGGAGATGATCTGGCCCGCCCGCTTAGCCCGGTAGTCCAGGGCCTCGGCGAGTTCCGGCCTGAACACGACGATGGCCTCGGCCATGAGGCAGCCGTTCTTGGTGCCCCCGAAGGAGAGGATGTCGACACCCTGCTTCCAGGTCATCTCCGCAGGCGTGCAGCCGAGCGACACGAGGGCGTTGACGAAACGCGCCCCGTCCATGTGGAAGGACAGTCCATGCTCGCGACAGACGTCGCCAAGCGCGTTGAGTTCCTCAAGGCTGTAGACGAGGCCGCATTCGCTCACCTGTGAGATCGACAGCGCCTTGGGCGGCATCTGCTTCACGGCTTTCGGCAGCCCCTTGAGATAGGCCGAGACGCTCTCGGCAGAGAGCTTGGCGCCGACACCCGGAAGACCGGCGAGCTTGGCCCCGTGCATGAAGAACTCGGGCGCACCGCATTCGTCATCGATGATGTGGGCCTCCCGGTGGCAGACGCAGAGACCGTAGGGCGGCACGGCGGAGGAGAGCGCGAGCGCATTGGCGGCAGTGCCGGTGGTCACGAAGAACACCGAGACCTCCCGCTCGAAGATCTCGTTGAAGCGCGCCTTCACCCGCTTCGTGATCTCGTCGCCGCCATAGGCCGCCATCGCCCCAGCATTGGCCTGAGCCAGAGCCTGCAGAACCTGGGGGCTGGCACCCACGATGTTGTCGCTTGCGAAATTCATGAGCCTCTCCTCGGAGGAGGCAACCCTCCCCATGCGCGCCGACATGTCAAGATCGTTGACCCATCGGCGAAGACTTTCGTTTGGGCTTTCCAAAAATTGCTTTTGTTACATTCCGAGACGGCGGCTTGTAACTTTTGTCTAAAATTTTTCTAAAGCCTCTTGTGCAGTGCCATGAAGTCTGGCACTTTGCCCATATTAGGACAGTGATACTGTCCCTTTTGGGGTGCCTGCACTCCTCTCGCCTGAGGTTTTCTTGATGCTTCGCCAGACGCGAACGAAACGAGATACCACGAAAGCCGCCCGCAAAACGTGGGCGGAACGGGCGACTCTGGGCTGAAGACAGCCCAAAGGTGCCCGCGAGGTGCGGGCTCCCCTGCCGGACCCAAACCCTCGACAACCCGAAAAGCGGCGGGCACTCCGGACGATCCCTTTCATCCGGCGGCCCGAAAACCGCCTTGAAGAACTTTATGACGTGTTCGGATGTGAGGATCTGAGATGAGCGACGTGCCGATGAGAAGCCAGGAAGCGAAAGTCCCGAGCCGCACGGCCGTCAAAACGGATCCGAGGACCGTCCGCGATCCCGGGCTGCCTCCGGCACAAGGCCTCTACGATCCTTCCAACGAACAGGATTCCTGCGGCGTCGGCTTCATCGCCGACATGAAGAACCGCAAGTCGCACGAGATCGTCGAGCAGGGTCTCCAGATCCTGCACAATCTCGACCACCGCGGCGCGGTAGGGGCCGACCCGAAGATGGGCGACGGCTGCGGCATCCTCGTCCAGATCCCGCACAAGTTCTTTGCCGCCGAGTGCGCCAAGGTCGGCATCTGGTTGCCTGAGGAAGGCCATTACGGCGTCGGTCACCTGTTCATGCCGCGCGACCCTGAAGGCTTCAGGCTCGTGGAGGAGATCGTCACCAAGGCGATTGCCGACGAAGGCCTGCAGCTGCTCGGCTGGCGCGAGGTGCCGGTGGACTCGAGCGATCTCGGCGAGAGCGTAAAGGCCACCGAGCCCCTGCACCGCCAGATCTTCATCGGCAAGGGCAAGGGGATGGACGACCAGGAGACCTTCGAGCGGCGCCTGTTCCTTGCCCGCAAGGTGATCTCCAACGCCGTCTACGACATGAAGGACGAACGCACCGCCGGCTATTATCCAGTGAGCCTGTCCTCGCGCACCATCGTCTACAAGGGCATGGTCCTCGTCACGCAGCTGCGCGACTACTATCTCGACCTGCAGGACCCGCGCTTCGAGAGCGCCATCGCCCTCGTGCACCAGCGCTTTGCCACCAACACCTTCCCGACCTGGCAGCTCGCGCATCCCTATCGCATGGTCGCCCATAACGGCGAGATCAACACCCTGCGCGGCAACGTGAACTGGATGGCGGCGCGTCAGGCTTCCGTCGACTCGGAACTCTTCGGCAACGACATCTCGAAGATCTGGCCGATCTCCTACGAAGGCCAGTCCGACACCGCCTGCTTCGACAACGCGCTGGAATTCCTGGTACGCGGTGGCTACTCCCTGTCGCACGCCATGATGATGCTGATCCCGGAAGCCTGGGCCGGCAACCCGCTCATGAACGACGACCGGCGCGCGTTCTACGAGTATCACGCCGCTCTCATGGAACCATGGGACGGCCCCGCCGCCGTGTGCTTCACCGACGGCAAGCAGATCGGCGCGACGCTCGATCGCAACGGCCTGCGCCCCGCGCGCTATCTCGTGACCGATGACGGCCTCGTGGTGCTCGCCTCCGAGATGGGCGTGCTGCCGATCCCGGAAGAGAAGATCGTCGAGAAGTGGCGCCTGCAGCCGGGCAAGATGCTCCTCATCGACCTGGAAGAAGGCCGCATCATCTCCGACGACGAGATCAAGCAGCAGCTTTCCAATGCGCATCCCTACAAGGAATGGCTGAAGCGCACGCAAATCGTGTTGGAGGATCTTAAGCCCGTGCAGGCGCGCGAGTCGCGCACCGACGTGTCGCTGCTCGACCGCCAGCAGGCCTTCGGCTACACGGCTGAGGACCTCAAGCTGCTCATGCAACCCATGGCCGTGACTGGCCAGGAGGCGGTCGGGTCCATGGGCACCGACACGCCGATCTCCGCGCTCTCGGACAAGCCGAAGCTGCTCTACACCTACTTCAAGCAGAATTTCGCCCAGGTGACGAACCCGCCGATCGATCCGATCCGCGAGGAGCTCGTTATGAGCCTCGTGTCCTTCATCGGCCCGCGCCCGAACATTCTCGATCTCGAAGGCACCTCGCGCCGCAAGCGTCTCGAGGTCCGCCAGCCGATCCTCACCAACGAGGATCTGGAGAAGATCCGCTGCATCGGCCATTTCGAGGACCGCTTCGACACGAAGACCCTCGACATCACCTATCCGGCGGAACTCGGCGCATCAGCCCTCGACGGCGCGCTCGACCGTCTGTGCGACCGCGCGGAGGCTGCCGTTCACGGCGGCTACAACATCATCATTCTCTCCGACCGCATGGTGGGCCCGGATCGCATTCCGATCCCCGCGCTTCTCGCCACCGCCGCCGTGCACAACTACCTCATCCGCAAGGGCCTGCGCACCTCGGTCGGCCTCGTGGTCGAATCCGGCGAGCCGCGCGAGATCCATCACTTCGCCTGCCTTGCCGGCTACGGCGCGGAAGCGATCAATCCGTATCTCGCCTTCGAGACCATCGAAGCCATGCATGAGGCCGGCGAGTTGCCGGAAGAGGTGGATGCGGATGAAGCGGTGAAGCGCTACATCAAGTCCATCGGCAAGGGCCTGCTCAAGGTGATGTCCAAGATGGGCATCTCCACCTACCAGTCCTATTGCGGCGCTCAGATCTTCGACGCGGTGGGCCTGCGCTCCGACTTCGTGGCCCGCGACTTCTTCGGCACGGCGACGTCCATCGAGGGCATCGGCATGGACGAGGTGGCGGAAGAGAACGTGCGCCGTCACCGGGACGCCTTCGGCGACGCGCCGATCTACCGCAACGCGCTCGACGTGGGCGGCGAATACGCATATCGCCAGCGCGGCGAGGTGCATGCCTGGAACCCGGATACGGTTGCGACGCTCCAGCACGCCGTCCGCCTCAATGCGCAGGACCGATACCGCGAATTCGCGCGGCTCGTGAACGAGCAGGACAACGAACTCAAGACGATCCGTGGCCTCTTCCGCATCAAGAAGGCGGAGGAAACCGGCCGTGCTCCCGTTCCCCTGAGCGAGGTCGAGCCTGCGCAGGAAATCGTGAAGCGCTTCTCCACGGGCGCCATGTCCTACGGCTCGATCTCGAAGGAAGCGCACGAGACGCTCGCGATCGCCATGAACGCCATCGGCGGCAAGTCGAATACCGGCGAAGGCGGCGAGGAGCCGGAGCGCTTCCGGCCATTACCCAACGGCCTGTCGAAGCGTTCCGCCATCAAGCAGGTGGCTTCCGGCCGCTTCGGCGTGACGACGGAATATCTCGTCAATGCGGACATGATGCAGATCAAGGTGGCTCAAGGGGCGAAGCCCGGCGAAGGCGGCCAGCTCCCCGGCCACAAGGTCGACGCCAAGATCGCCCGCGTGCGCCACTCCACTCCGGGCGTGGGCCTGATCTCCCCGCCGCCGCATCACGACATCTACTCCATCGAGGATCTCGCTCAGCTGATCTTCGACCTGAAGAACGTGAACCCGTCCGCCGACGTCTCCGTGAAGCTCGTCGCCGAAGTGGGCGTCGGCACGGTGGCCGCAGGCGTCGCCAAGGCCCGCGCCGATCACATCACGATCTCGGGCTTCGAAGGCGGTACGGGGGCCTCTCCCCTCACCTCGCTCAAGCATGCGGGCTCGCCGTGGGAAATCGGCTTGGCCGAGACGCAGCAGACCCTCGTGCTCAATCGTCTGCGCGGCCGCGTGGCCCTGCAGGCCGACGGCGGTCTTCGCACCGGCCGCGACGTGATGATTGCGGCCCTGCTCGGCGCTGACGAATACGGCTTCTCGACAGCGCCGCTGATCGCCGCAGGCTGCATCATGATGCGCAAGTGCCATCTGAACACCTGCCCCGTCGGCGTTGCCACGCAGGATCCGGTGCTGCGCAAGCGCTTCAAGGGCCTGCCCGAGCACGTGATCAACTACTTTTTCTTCGTTGCCGAGGAAGTGCGCGAGCTGATGGCCGAGATGGGCTTCCGTACGCTTGACGAGCTGATCGGCCAGTCTGATCTGCTCGACAAGAACGCGGCCATCGACCACTGGAAGGCGAAGGGCCTCGACTTCACGAAGCTCTTCCACAAGCCCGAGGTGCCGGAGCATGTGGCGATCCGCCACCAGGAGCGTCAGGTTCACCCCATCGAGAACGTGCTCGACCGCGAGTTCATCGCCAAGGCCGGTCCCGCCTTGGAGAAGGGCGAGCCCGTCACCATCGAGGCGACGATCCGCAGCTCCGACCGTTCCACAGGCGCGATGCTCTCCGGCGAAGTCGCCAAGCGTTACGGCCATGAGGGCCTGCCCGACGACACGATCACGGTGAAGCTGAAGGGCACCGCCGGCCAGAGCTTCGGCGCATGGCTCGCTGCAGGCGTGACCATCGAGCTCGAAGGCGTGGCGAACGACTATGTCGGCAAGGGCCTGTCGGGCGGCAAGCTCATCATCAAGCCGTCGCCCGACACGAGGGCCGTGCCTGAGCGTTCCATCATCGTCGGCAACACGGTGATGTACGGCGCGATTTCCGGCGAGGCCTATTTCCGCGGCGTGGCGGGCGAGCGTTTCGCCGTGCGCAATTCCGGCGCCATCGCGGTGGTGGAAGGAACCGGCGATCACGGCTGCGAATACATGACCGGCGGCCTCGTGGTGGTGCTGGGACAGACCGGCCGCAACTTCGCCGCAGGCATGTCGGGCGGCATCGCCTATGTGCTCGATGAGGACGGCACGTTCTCGAAGCGCTGCAACCTCTCCATGGTCGATCTCGAACCCGTCGAGGAGGAGGAGGATCTCATGCGCCGCCTCCACCACCACGGCGGCGATCTGGAGACCAAGGGACGCATCGACATCATGGCCAACATGTCCGGCCCCGATGAAGAGCGCCTGATGCAGCTGATCACCAATCACCACACCTATACGGGCTCGGCCCGCGCGAAGGAGATCCTCGACAACTGGTCGACCTTCCGCACCAAGTTCGTGAAGGTCATGCCGGTTGAATACCGTCGCGCGCTCCAGGAGATGGATCGTCTCCGGAACCTGCAGGCAGCGGAATAAGGATTAAAGGGGCAAACCGATGGGTAAGGTCACAGGCTTTCTCGAATACGACCGCCAGGAGCAGAAGTATCAGCTCGCCGGCGAACGCGTGCGCCACTTCCGCGAATTCACGCTGCCGCTCGACGACAGCGACCTGAAGAAGCAGGCGGGGCGCTGCATGGATTGCGGCATCCCCTTCTGCCATGGCCCGACGGGCTGTCCGGTGCACAATCAGATTCCGGACTGGAACGATCTCGTCTGGCAGGGCGACTGGGAGGAGGCTGCGCGCAATCTCCACACCACCAACAACTTCCCCGAGTTCACCGGCCGCATCTGCCCCGCTCCGTGCGAGGAAGCGTGCACGCTCAACCTCGAAAACCAGCCGGTCACGATCAAGACCATCGAGCAGGCCATCGCCGACAAGGCATGGGAAATGGGCTTCGTGAAGCCGGAGCCTGCGGGCTTCTCCACGGGCAAGCGCGTCGCCATCATCGGCTCGGGGCCTGCGGGCCTGGCCGCTGCGCAGCAGCTCGCCCGCGCGGGCCATGACGTGCACGTGTTCGAGCGCCAGGCGAAGCCCGGAGGCCTGCTGCGCTACGGCATCCCGGACTTCAAGATGGAGAAGTACCACATCGACCGCCGCGTGAAGCAGATGGAGGCGGAGGGCGTCACCTTCCATTGCGGCGTGAACATCGGCGTGGACCGCAGCTTCGCCTCGCTCCACAACGAGTACGACGCCGTGCTCTTCGCGGGCGGCGCGGAAGATCCGCGCAATCCGAACCTGCCGGGCCAGGACCTGAGGGGCGTGCATTACGCGATGCCGTATCTCACGCAGTCGAACCAGCGCGTCGGTGGTGAGGAGGTCACGGCGGAGCCGATCCTCGCGGGTGGCAAGCACGTCGTGGTCATCGGCGGCGGCGACACGGCCTCCGACTGCGTGGGCACCGCATTCCGCCAGGGCGCCCTCTCCGTCACGCAGCTCGACATCCGTCCCAGGCCGCCGGAGCGCGAGGACAAGCTCACCGTGTGGCCCTACTGGCCGACGAAGCTGCGCACGTCCTCCTCACAGGCCGAAGGCGCGGAGCGCGAGTTCCAGGTGGCAACGCTGGGCATCGAAGGCAAGAAGGGCCATGTCACAGGCGTGCAATGCGCCCGCGTCGACGAAAAGCGCCAGCCGATTCCGGGTACCGAGTTCGTGCTCAAGGCAGATCTCGTATTCATCGCCATCGGCTTCGCCGGCTCCGTGAAGGAGGGCCTGCTGGAGCAGTCCGGCGTCGCCATGGATCGCCGCGGCAATGTGGTCGCCGACGACAGGAGCTACAGGACCTCCAACAGCAAGGTCTTCGTCGCCGGCGACATGCGCCGGGGCCAGTCCCTGGTCGTGTGGGCGATCCGTGAAGGCCGTCAGGCCGCCCGCGCCATCGACACCTACCTGATGGGCGAGAGCAACCTGCCGGTTTGATTGATCGATTCAGGCAAACGAAAACGGCGGCCGATCTTAGGGATCAGGCCGCCTTTTTGTTTCGTGCTGCAGATATCAGCTCCGCGGCCAGCGGAAATCGTCCGCCCGTCCGGGACGTGAGCTCGGCGCGATGCCGGTGCGCAGCGCCCGCTGGACGGGATAGGCATTGTCGCCGGTGAGCTTCGGCGGGGCGGAGACCAGGGTGCCGCCGGGCGCCACGTCCTGACGGGTCAGCGGCAGCACGGGGCCGACCAGCGGCTTGGAAGGCAGCGCGATCGGCGGCGCGGCATCGGGCGGCGCAGGCAGGGCCGCCTCGATATTCGGCCCAGGCTGGCCCTCGGTCGGCGTTGCCGCCACGGGCGTGCCGGTGCGAACCGATTCGAGGATCTTCTTGATTTCCACATCGGCGAAATGGGCGATCTTGCGTGCCCCTGCCTTGGTGAAGGACACGCCGTCCTCCGTCCGGAGCCTCGCGGGCTCGCCGTCCACGTCCGGCCCGAAGGAGGTGTAGCGATTCTCGTCGTCGATGAAGCCGGGGAAGATATCCACATAAGCGCCGCCGTTGCGCTGCACGCTTTCGCGATAGACCTCGTTCATCGCCATGAGGTCTTCGGAGAGCTTGCTGCTTTTCATCGGCGGCAAGCTGATCCAGACCACAGGGATGCGGCGTTCCTTGAAGACGGCCATGATGGCATCGACACGTTTCGTGTAGATGTCCTTCCAGCGCTCGTTGAGAAGTTCAATTCTCTCCTCGCCCTCCTGCAGAGCCTGACGATCGCTCAAGCCCAGCATGACCACGGCCACCGTCGCCTTCTGTCCGGAATCGAAGGTTGCCCTGATGAAATTCGGCCATTCCGCCGGATCGCTGCGCACGAGATTGCTCCCGCTCCGGATCCTGCCGACGATGGCCACATCCTGATCCTCGGCATAGACCGCATCAAGGCCCTGGCGCGCGAACTCGGCGAGGGAATCGCCGAACACCACCACATGGGTCGTCGGATTGACCTTGGGCTTCTCAGGCTTTGCGGCGACCGCCGGCGCGGGAGCCTTGCGCGGCCTGGCGACAGGCTCCCGCGCGGGCGGCGGAGGATCGTCAGGCACGCCGAAGAAGCGGCGCAGGCTGAACCCCTGCTGCGGTTGAGGCTGCGCCGGCTGGACGAGCTTTCCCGGGTAATAGCCCGGGGGATAAGCACGCGGGTCGGGCCTGTAGCCGCGCTGCGGCTGCTGTTGCGGCTGAGGAGGATAGTAATAATAGCCCTGCGCCATGACGGAGGGGCCGCCTCCCAGGATGAGGGGCAGAGTTAAACCGAGCAGGCGAAGGATCGTCAGCAACCGCATGAGTGGTTCCATCGAAGGTCCGGACCACTCTAGTTATAGAGCTTTCACCAGACCTGTCAGCGGGTTGTCCGCAATTCGCGCAAAACTGCGTAATCGGCATAGCCGTCGGGGATCAAGCCACGGCGGAGCTGGAAGTTCCGCACGGCTTCCCGAGTCTTGGAACCGAGCTTGCCGTCCGTCTCCCCCTGGTAGAGGCCAAGCCGCGCCAGGCGCTGCTGCAGTTCCTGCCGCTCGTCCTTGCCGAGCATCGGCTCGTCCTTGGGCCACGTGCCCTGGATGGCGGGGCCGCCCATGATCCGGTCTCCCAGATGCGCCACGCCCATGGCATAGGCGTCCGACGAGTTGTAGCTCTTGATCACGTCGTAATTCCTGGTGACCAGGAAGGCCGGGCCCTTGGCCCCTCCCGGAAGGAACAGGGTCGCCTCCCCTGCCCGCGGCATGGCCTTGCCGTCGACCCGCCGCAGGCCCGCGGCCTGCCATTGGGCGAAGGTCAGAGTCAGGTGGCGGAAATCGAAATCCTGCGGAAGGCGAACTTCGAAGCCCCAGGGCAGCCCCGGCTCCCAGCCCTTCTGGCGCAGGTAATTGGCGGTGGAGGCCATGGCATCCGGCACCGAGGACCAGATGTCTCGCACCCCGTCCCGGTTGCCGTCCACGGCGTATTGCATGAAGCTCGATGGCATGAACTGGGTCTGGCCCATGGCCCCGGCCCAGGAGCCCAGCATCTTGTCGCGGCCGACATGCTCCTCCTCCAGGATCTGGAGCGCGGTGAGGAGCTCCTCCTTGAAGAAGTCGCCCCGGTAGCCCGTATAGGCCAGCGTTGCGAGGGCACGGATAACATAGATAGAACCGGTGAAACTCCCGAAATTGGTCTCCATGCCCCAGACGCCGAGCACCACCGAGCGCGGCACGCCATAGGTCTTCTCGATGGCGGTCAGGGTCTTGGACCATTCCGCGCTCATCTCACGCCCGCGCTGGAGGCGATCGGCCGAGATCGAGCCGTTGATGTAGTCCCAGATCGGGCGGACGAACTCGGACTGCTTCTTGGTGAGGGCGATGATCTTGGGATCGGGTTGAACGCCGCGGAAGGCCTCTTCAAAAGTGGCCCGCGAGACGCCCCGGGCCTTGGCCGCCGGCCACAGGCTCTGCACGAAGCGCTGGAACCCGGCCTCTGACACCTCCTGCGCCCTCGCGGAACGGAGTTCGCCCTCCCCGCCGAGGATGACGCTCAAACCGAGGAGGAGAGCACCGCAGAAGCGGCGGACCGAAAATAGCGGCAGGGACATGAATGTGTCGCTCACGGAGACAGGGCGGAATTCGCCCTGCCATTGCGACACTAAGAGAGTTAACAGCCGGTTGACACCTAGCCTTATAGGGAGGGTCTATGCGGCTTTCCGCCCCATGAGGGTCCGCTCCCAGCGAAGGGCCTGATCGACGATTTCCGCCAGATCGTCGTGCTGCGGCTGCCAGCCGAGACTGCGGATACGGTCGACTTTGGCCACCAGCTGGGCCGGATCGCCGGGGCGGCGGGGGCTGAGGCGCACCTCGAAATCGACGCCCGAAACCTTTTTGACCATGTCGACGACCTCCAGCACGGAGGCGCCGTGGCCATAGCCGCAATTCAGAACCGCGCACTCGCCGCCCTCGCGCAGGGATTTCAGGGCCACGAGGTGGGCGCGGGCGAGATCGTTGACCTGGATGTAGTCGCGCACGCAGGTGCCGTCGGGGGTGGCGTAATCGGTGCCGAACACGTCGAGATGGGGCCGCTGGCCGAGAGCGGCCTGGGCCGCCACCTTGATCAGGTGCGTGGCCTGCGGGGTCGACTGGCCCGAGCGGCCCTTGGGGTCCGCGCCCGCCACGTTGAAATAGCGCAGAATGGCGTAGCGCAGGCCATGGGCGATGTGAGCATCCTTTAGCATCCACTCGCTCATGAGCTTGCTGCGGCCGTAAGGGTTGATCGGCTCAAGCGGCATATCCTCGGTGAGCAGCGGGGCCTCGGCATTGCCGTAGACGGCGGCTGTCGATGAAAACACGAAATTCCTGATGCCGGACTTCACCGCCGTCTCGATCAGCGCGCGCGTCTTGACGGTGTTGTTGAAGTAATAGCCCAGCGGATCGGTCACGGATTCGGGGACTACGATGCGGGCGGCAAAATGCAGGATGCTGTCGATGCCGTGCTCCTCGATGACCTTGGTCACCAGGGCCTGATCGCCCACATCACCCACCACGAAGGCGGCTGTCTCGGGGACGGCCCAGCGGAAGCCGGTGGACAGGTTGTCGAGCACCACCACCTGCTCGCCTGCATCCAACAGCTCGAGCACCATGTGGCTGCCGATATAGCCTGCACCGCCCGTAACCAGAACCGCCATCTGTGACCCTCCCGAAAGCCTGCTTTGAACCTGCCCCTGCAGCTTAACCAAAACGCTTCAGCTTCAATTCAGGTCCAGGGCTTCATAGGGACGCAACACAAGCGCATGAGGCAGGCATCCCGGGCTATGGGAACTTAAGCTTAACAATGGCGGTTTTCTTTTGCCTGTCCTGCCTTAGATTGTCCCTCCTCCCTGCTCAAACATGGCTTGATCGATGAAGCGCATTCGCAAAGCAGTCCTCCCCGTTGCCGGCCTCGGCACCCGTTTCCTTCCCGCCACCAAGGCGGTTCCGAAGGAAATGCTCTGCGTGGTGGACCGGCCCGTGGTGCAGCACGTGGTGGACGAGGCCCGGGCTGCAGGCATCGAGCATTTCATCTTCGTCACCGGACGCGGCAAGGCCGTGATCGAAGACCATTTCGACATCGCCTACGAGCTGAACAAGACCCTCGAGGCGCGCGGCAAGACCAAGGAGCTGGAGCTTCTGGCCAGGGACCAGCCCAAAGCCGGCCAGACGAGCTTCACCCGCCAGCAGGAGCCTCTGGGCCTCGGCCATGCCGTATGGTGCGCCCGCGAACTCGTGGGCGACGAGCCCTTCGCGGTCCTTCTCCCCGACATGCTCAGCCGCGGCTCCATGGAGCAGATGATCGCAGCTTACGAGAAGCACGGTGGCAACATCATCGCTGTCGAGGAGGTGCCGGAGGACCAGACCCATCAATACGGCATCGTCTCGGTAGGCCAGGAATTCGGCCAGACCTTCGAGATCACCGGCATGGTGGAAAAGCCGCCGAAGGGCACGGCGCCCTCGAACTACATCATTTCCGGCCGCTACATCCTCCAGCCCGAGATCTTCGATCTGCTCTCGACGCAGGAGCGCGGCGCGGGCAACGAGATCCAGCTGACCGACTCGATGATCCGCCTCATGAAGGACCAGCCCTTCTTCGGCATGAAGTATCAGGGCAGGACCTACGACACGGGCTCGAAGATCGGCTTCCTGATGGCGAACGTGGCCTATGCCCTGGAGCGCGAGGACCTCGGCCCCGATTTCCGCCGGGAGCTGGAAGCCTTCCTGCGCCAACAGTAACCGGGTTTCAGGGTTCCGCATGGCGGCCTGCCTGTGCTAAAGGGCGGGCATGGCACTTGCACAGACAAAACCTGCTTCGCCCGACCAGGCTGTCGCCTCCGCCCTCCGCACCCTGGAGACCGAGCGCGAGGGCCTGAGCGTCCTGATGGATGCCATCGGCAACGGGCTCGGTCCCCTCTTTACCGCAGCCGTCGAGACGATCGCCGCCGCCAAGGGCCGCGTGATCGTCACCGGCATGGGCAAATCGGGCCATGTGGGCCGCAAGATCGCCGCCACCTTCGCCTCCACCGGAACCCCCGCCCATTACGTCCACCCGGCCGAAGCGAGCCATGGCGATCTCGGCATGGTGCAGGCGGAGGACGTGATCCTCGCTCTGTCCTGGTCCGGCGAGACGGCGGAGCTGGCCGACATCATCGGCTACGCCAAGCGTTTCCGGGTGCCGCTGATCGCCTTCACGTCGCATGCCGGATCGACCCTGGGCCAGGCGGCCGATGTGTGCCTGGCGCTGCCCAAGGCCAAGGAGGCCTGCCCCAACGGGCTCGCGCCCACCACCTCGACCACGATCCAGCTGGCGCTCGGCGACGCGCTCGCCATCGCACTGCTTGAAAAGCGCGGCTTCACGGCGGAGCATTTCCGCGTGTTCCATCCGGGCGGCAAGCTCGGCGCGCGCCTCAAGCTCGTGCGCGACATCATGCACAAGGACGAGCGGCTGCCGATCGTCGGCGTCGATGCGCGCATGGATCAGGCCATCGAGGAGATCGGCCGCAAGGGCTTCGGCTCGGTGATCGTGGTGAATGCGGACGGCACGCTGGCTGGCATCGTCACCGACGGCGACCTGCGCCGCAACCTGCGACCCGATCTCGGCACGCTCCCGGTGACCGCCATCATGACGCGCACCCCGCGCACCATCGCGCCGGATGCCCTGGTGGCGACCGCGCTCGAGATCGAGGAGACCGCGCGCATCACGGCCCTGATCGTGGTCGAGAACAACAGGCCCGTCGGCCTTGTGCATTATCTCGACCTGCTGCGCGCAGGCGCTGCTTGATAGCTTCGAACAACGTTTTCCTGAGCCTCACCCTGAGGAGGATTGCATCAGCAATCCGTCTCGAAGGACGAGGCGTCTCCAGTGCACTCTGGAGCCTCCTTCGAGACGCCGCTTCGCGGCTCCTCAGGATGAGGGCACTGCGTTGTGATAGCTCTCCATCATAGACCATCAATCCCGGTCCGGAGCGCCGAGGGGAAAGAACGAGCGATAAGGACGCGCCTCGTCCACCACCCGTGCAAAGGAGGGACGCGCCAGCAGCCTCTGCCGATAGGCGTGAACGTTTGCGTATTCCGCACTGATCGGATGCGTCCAATCGGCATAGAACAACGACGGAGCGGCCGCGCAATCGGCCATGCTGAAGCTTTCCCCTGCCGCCCATTCCCGTTCGGTCATCGTGTAATCGAGCCAGGCATAGGCCGTGTCGAGCATGCGCCGGGCCTCTTCGACGCCGTAAGGATCGCGATGCGCCTCCGATCGAATGCGATCGGCCACGATCCTCTGCATGGGCGTCATGACGTAATTGTCGAAGAAACGGTCCAGCATCCGCACGTCGAGAGCCGCACGCGGATCCTCCGGAACGAGCGTCACGGGCCCGGGATGGTAGAGCCCCAGATGCTCGATGATGATGCTCGCCTCGACAACGGTGCGCTCTTCATCGACGAGAACCGGAAACCGCTTGATCGGCCAGAGAGACGCCAGTTCAGCATTGGCAGGCTCGTCGCCGAGCATGCGGAACTCGAAGGCGATGCCGTTCTCGTAAAGGGCAACGAGAACCTTCTGGCAGTAGGACGAGAAGGGATGCGCATAGAGCTTCAAGGTCATTCTTCCCGCTCCTGAGGGTTCAAGGATCGTCCACCACCAGAGTCGAACCTTCGACGCGCACGACGCGGACCTTGGCTCCCTTGAAGCGGTCAGCACCAACGACCCGCCATGAGCTGTCATCGACGCGGATACGCCCTTCCCCGTCCTTGATCGGCGCTTCCAGCGTGAACACGCGCCCGACGAGCGCCTGCCCGCGCTGATTGAGGTGAGGGGCAGGCGTCCCGGCCCGATCCTGCGAGCGGGTGACGAACCGTCCCATGACCACCGCCGCCACCGACAGAAACGCGAAGACGATGAAGGCCGCCTGCCATGACAGATCGAGCGCCGCGTCGAGCAGGCCCGTCGCGATGGCGGCAAGTCCAAGCCACAGAAAGAAGATGCCGGGCGCGAGCAGCTCGATGGCGATCAGTACCAGACCGAGGATGATCCAGCTCCAGGCGCCGAGGCCGATGAAGGCGTCGCGGATCATGAACGCTCAGCTCCCTTCGTGACCGCCGGAACGCTGCGCGCGGTCTTCGATGCGGCGGCGCTGCCGTCGCTTCCGAACACGGATTTCGTGAGCTCCGCGATGCCGCCGAGCGTGCCTGCAAGACCCGCCGCCTCGATGGGCACGATCACCACCTTCTGGTTCGGCGCGGTGGCGAGGCTGCGGATGGCGTCGATGTATTTCTCGGCCACGATGAAGTTCGCCGCATTGAGATCGCCGCGCGTGATCGCCTCGCTCACCATGCCGGTGGCCTTCGCTTCCGCTTCGGCCAGGCGCTCGCGGGCCTCGGCATCGCGGAAGGCCGCCTCCTTGCGTCCCTCGGCCGACAGGATCTGCGCCTGCTTCTCGCCTTCGGCACGCAGGATTTCGGCCTGCCGCAAGCCTTCGGCCTCGAGAACGGCGGCGCGCTTCTCGCGCTCCGCCTTCATCTGCCGCGCCATGGCGCCTGCAAGGTCTGCGGGCGGAATGATGTCGCGAATTTCGATGCGCGTGACCTTGGCTCCCCAGGGCGACGCCGCCGCATCGACGACGCGCAGCAGGCGCTCGTTTATCTCGTCGCGATGCGACAGGAGCTGATCGAGATCCATCGAGCCGACGACGGTCCGGATATTCGTCATGGTCAGCACCATGAGCGCCTGGTTGAGATCGGCGACTTCATAGGAGGCTCGCGCCGCATCGAGCACCTGGAAGAACGCCGCGGCATCGATGGTGACGCCCGCATTGTCCCGGGTGAAGGCCTCCTGGCTCGGAATGTCGAGCACCTGCTCCATGACATTCACCTTTTTCCCGATCTGATCGATATAGGGCACGATCAAGGCAAGACCGGGGGTGAGCGTGCGGGAGTAGCGCCCGAAGCGCTCCACCGTATAGGCATAACCTTGCGGCACCGTTCTCACCCCCATCGCGATCGTCACCACGACGACGAGCACGAGAACGATCACGAAAATATCGAAGCCACCCAGCATTCTTCCCCCCGAAGAAAGGATTTGCAGATCCGGCAGGCTAGCCGATAGGAGCAAAAACTCCTAGTGGGCCCGGGACAGGGCCTCTATTCTACCCCCGGAGGCTCCCTCATGCCGCGATATTTCTGGCAGGATCACCCTGATCGGCTCGAACTTGAAGCCGACATTCTCGACGCCCGGCCTGGAGCGGTTCTGTTGGGCCGATCGCCGTTCTTTCCAGGCGGCGGGGGGCAGTTGGCTGACAAAGGCCTTATCGCATGGTCAGGGGGCGTTCTGAATGTCGAGAGACTTGAGCCCGATCCGCGCGGGCTCTGGCATGTATTTGCCGAACCCGTTATCGTTCAAGGCCTTGTGGTGGCCAAAGTCGATCCGCTGTTCCGCCATCTCATGTGTGAGCTTCACACGATGGCGCATGTGCTCAACAGCATCGTGTATCGGGATTTCGGCGGCGCGCTTCTGACAGGCGCGCAACTGTCGGCGGATGGCACCTTCCGCGTCGATTTTGATATGCCGGGAGTCTACCCTGACTGGCTGCGGACCCTGGATGGTCCTATGAACGATGTCATCCGCCAGGATTTGCCGGTCCATGCCTTTTACATGCCTTGGACGCGAGCCGAGGCGGAGCCCGGAATGTTTCGCAGCAAGTCCGTCTCGCCTCCGCCGCAGGAGGACGGATCGGTGCGAATCGTGGAGATCACGGGTCTCGACCGGCAGGCCTGCGGAGGAACGCATCTGACCTCCACAGGTCAAGCGCGCCCCGTTCGGATTCTGAAGGTCGACAACAAAGGCAAGCAAAACCGGCGCATCCGCGTCGGCTTTGCCGATTGAGCGATCCGGACAGACACCGGCCTTTTCTAGATCCAGCCCTGCAGCTCGCGCTCCACGATGTGATTGATCACACGCATGCCTTCCGCGGAATCGTTGAGGCACGGCAGGTAGGCGAATTCCTTGCCGCCATTGTGCATGAAGATCTCGCGGTTCTCGCCGTTGAGTTCCTCCAGCGTCTCGAGGCAATCGGCGGAGAAGCCGGGGGCCACGATGGCCATGCGCTTGACGCCGCTTTTCGCGAGCGCCTCGACAGTCTTATCGGTGTAGGGCTGGAGCCATTCCGCCGTGCCGAAGCGCGACTGGAAGCTCATGCGGAACCTGTCCGCAGGCCAGCCAAAGGCCTCACGCATCAGGCGCCAGGTCTTCACGCATTGGCAATGGTAGGGATCGCCCTTCAGGAGATATTCCTTCGGGACGCCGTGGAAGGACACGAGGATGACCTCGGGCTCGAAGGTGAGCTTGGCGAGTTCCTGCTTCATCGAAGCGACCACGGATTCGATATAGACCGGATCGTCGTGATAGGGCGGCGAGACGCGCACGGTCGGCTGCCAACGCATATCCATGAGCGCACGGAAGGCCTGATCGCAGGCGGTGGCGGAGGTCGCCGCCGCATATTGCGGATAGAGCGGCACGAGGAGAATGCGGTCGCAGCCCTGATCGAGCAGCGCCTGGATGCGTTCGCGCACCTCCGGCTTGCCGTAGCGCATGGCCCAATCCACCGTCACCCTGTCGCCGGCGATGCTCTTGATGTGGGCCGCCACCTTCTCCGCCTGGCTGCGGGTGATGGTCTTGAGCGGCCCTTCGTCCAGCTCCTTGTTCCAGATCGAAGCGTAATCGCGGCCTTTCGGCCCAGGGCGCTTGGTAAGGATGATCAGGTTGAGAATCGGCCACCACAGGAGGCGGGGCGTCTCGATCACGCGGCGGTCGGAGAGGAACTCCTTCAGGTAGCGCCGCATGGGCCAGTAGGTGGTGCCCTCCGGCGTTCCCAGGTTCATCAGGAGCACGCCGATCCGGCCCGATCTTACAGGGGGATGGTCTACCGGGCGCACGCCCTGGCTGGTTCCGGCCATGCTCACATGTTCGTTCATCGACACAAAACCTCTTGGCAGCAGAGCCCGGGTCGGCCCCGCTCATTGGTGGCGCTCTAGATAGTGGCTTTTTGCGTGTTACGCCAATGTGTTCGTGTTTCACATTGATGTCAGCCCAAAGCGGACTTCAGACCGGCGGACTCAGATTCGCGGTTGCCCTGAGAGGCGCATCGATGGCGACGCGCAGGCCTTTGGGGTCGTAATCGACATCGACCTTGGCGTTGAGCTGCGTGGTCAGCACCCGGTGCAGCAGGCGCGAGCCGAAGCCCTGTCGCTCGGGCGGAGAGACGCTGGGCCCACCCTGCTCTTCCCAGGTCATGGTCAGCCGCTTCTCGTCCCCGTCGTCATGCAGGTTCCATGCCACGAAGACCCGGCCGTTGCGGACGGACAGGGCGCCGTATTTTGCGGCATTCGTCGTCAGCTCGTGAATAGCCATGCCGATGGGAACCGCGATCTCCGACGGAAGCTCGACGGCAGGTCCGTCGAGCTTGATGCGCTCGCCCCGGACATCGTTGTAGGGCTTGAGTTCCTTTTCCAGGATCTCGCGCAGGGGCGCGGTCTGCCACAAGGCTTCGGTCAGGAGCGAATGCGTGTTGGCGAGGGAGACGATGCGTCCGACGAAAGCCTTGTAGAACTCGTCGATATTCGAGGTCGAGCGGGCCGTGGCGCCCACGACGGCCTGCACCGTGGCGAGCGTGTTCTTCACCCGGTGATGCAGCTCGCGGATGAGGAAGGATTGCTGGCTCTGCGCCTGCCGCCGTTCCGCGATCTCATGCTGCGCCTCCTGGTAGAGGCGCCCGTTTTCAAGGGCGATGGCGGCCTGCGCGGCAAGGCCCGTCACGAGGCGCTCGGCCCGCTCCGTGAAAGCTCCAGCCCTCTCGTGTGAGAAGAGCAGAAGGCCCTGAATCTGCCCGTTGCGCGAGGACACGGGAATGGCCATGACGCTACGCACCCGGGCGCGGTCCGGAACGTGGCTGTCCGCGGGAGGCCGTCCGAACTCGGGATCATCCGCAATATCGTCGAACCGGAGCGCCCGCCCCTGCTGGAAGACGGATGCGCAGATGACGTCGATGGGAAGCTTCGCGAAGGCGCTGCGCGCGCCCCCGGAATTGTAGAGGCCATATTCCTCGGCGCGCGCTCCCGATCCGGCTGCATCGCCGCGATTGGAAAAATAGGCCCCCGCCTGCGCGCCGGTGAGCAGCACCGCCGCCTCGACCACGTTCTCCACGAGCCGGTCCACGTCGAGTTCGGCGGCAAGGGCCCGCCCGGTCCGGTTCAGCACCTCGAGCGCCGTCGTCTCAGCCTGCAATTCACTGGTGCGGAGCGCAACCTCCTTCTGCAGGAAGGCCTCGTTGGCGGCCTGTTCGCGGAACTGCTGGGAGGCCATGGCCGTCAACGCGGCAAGGGCCAGCAGGGCGATCAGCGCGAACGCCCCATAGAGCCGCATCTGGATGGTCCAGGGGCCCCAATAGGCGCGGTTGGGAATGCTGACACTGATGTAAAGCGGCATCTCGCCGACCCGATGGTAGGCTCCGGTGCGATCTTCGCCGCTGAAGGAATAGAGGCCGGCTACAGGATTGCTCCTGATGGCCCGGTCGAGGGCGGATTTGTCGACCGGAGCAAAGGACAGGCCGTCACCGGGCAGGGGAAGCTGCGCAATGGCCTTTCCATCCCCTGCCCTCACCAGCGTCACCCGACTGCCCTTCGGCAGGCGCAGCTTGCCCCAGTAGGTTTCGAAATAGGACAAGGCCACGGTTGCCGAGACGATGCCGTGGAAGGTGCCGTTCTGACCGTTGAGGCGGCGGCTGATCATGAACGTCGGCTGATGCGTCACCCGCCCGATGATCGGCTCGCCGACGAACAGCCCGGTATCGGCTCTCATCTGGGCCTTGAAGGCGTCCCTGTCCGCAGCATTCGAGGCAGGCGTCGGGAATTTCGCAGTCGTCAGACGAAGGCGTCCGGTGGAATCGTTAAGCCAGAGATTGTCGAAATAGGGCAGCGTTTCCTTGATCGTGGTGAGATGCTGCCAATGAGGCTGGGAAGTCTCGATCAGATCCCAGTCGTCCCCTTCCACCAGGGTCGCCACCTGCTTGAGGGTGAGATCGGCAACCTCAAGGAGGCGAGCCGTGTGATCAGCCAGGAAATAGGCGTTTCCGGCAATGTCCTCCTCGTTGCGCTGGATGAGGCGATTGCGCTGCTCCCAAGCGATGTAGCCGAAGGTGAGGAGAATGAAGGCAACGCCGAACAGCCCCATGATCAGGGTGAGGCGGCCCCTTACCAGCAATTGCCGGCGGCGTCTGAACGATGAGCGGGACTGATCGGAACGAACTGAAAGCTGCAATGAAAAAACGTCGCTTGAATGATGCGATTCGCCTGAGTGGGCGCCAAGATGGCACAGCGGAGGCGAGAGATGGAGAGGATAAATTATCGCCCTCTCCCCTTGAAAGACAACGCCGGAGCCCTGAAAAGGGCTCCGGCGCAAGTCCGGCCGATCTTCAAGCCTGACTGATCTTCAGGATCAGCGAAGGACGATGCGTCCTTCGACCTTGGGTGCGACCTTTCCGGCCTTGGCGACATAATCGATCACCTGGCTCGCCATGAGCTGGCTGGCCGAGACGTCGATGAGGGACTTGGCTTCCGCGAACATGCGGTAGCCGTCGCCTCCGCGCGCCATGAAGTCGTTGGTGGCGAGCTTGTAGGTCTTGGCCGGGTCGAGCGGCTGACCGTTGATCTTCACCGACTTGACGCGGCTGCCGACCGGCTCCTTCAGATCCACTTCCGCCGTGATGCCGGAGACCTGCGGGAAGCGGCCGCCGAGCTCGCGCACCTGGCTCACGCCGTTCTCCAGGGCCGCCTTGATCTGCTCGCCCCTCACCTCCAGCAGAACGGTGGTGTTGCCGAAGGGCATTTCGGCCAGGATGTCGCGGCGGGTCAGCTTCTGGCCGGCCTCGTACTGCTTGTCGGCACGGATGCCGCCGCCATTGGTGATGGCCACGTCGGCGCCGACGGAAGCCTTGAGGGCATCGGCGATCAGGTTGCCGATGGCGGCCTCGCCGCCGCGAACCGTGGCACGGCGGCTGTCGAGGGGCGTCTCGGTCACGCCGACATCCACGTCGAGCTCCTTGGAGAGCTTGTCCTCGTAGCCCTTCACCACGGCCTCGATCTCCGGATCGGGCTTCACATTGGCGCTGTCCACGATGCGGAAGTTCGGCGTCCAGGTCACGGTGACCTTGCCGTCCTTCTCGGTCTTCTTCACGGCCAGTTCCGTGACGACGATGTAGTTTCCTTGCGACTCGGATTCGGTCAGCGTGACCTTGCCGTCGTAGAAGGCCAGCAGGTGCTCGTCATGGCCGCCGATGATCACGTCCACGCCGGCGGAGCGGGCAATGATCATGTCGACTTCCAGAGGCGTGTGGGCGAGCGCGACCACGATGTCCGCGCCTTTGCCCCGCAGTTCCTTCGCCTTGGCGCGGGCCGTGTCGATGGTGGAAGAGAACTTGATGTTGCCGGGGCTCGACGCGATCGGCGTATCCTCGGTGGTGAGGCCGAAGAAGCCGATCTTCACGCCCTGCACCTCCACCATCTTGTCCGGCTTGGTGTTCTCGGGCAGGCCGTTGCCGTCGACGATGTTGGCGGCGAGGATGTCGAACTTGGCCTCCTTCATCCGGGCCCGGAAGGCATCTGGGCCGAGGTCGAACTCGTGGTTGCCGGGCGTCATGGCGTCGACGCCCATGCGGTTCAGGATGTCGATGATATGCGCGCCCTTGTCGAAGCCGGAGAGGAGCGAGGGCGAGATGGTGTCGCCCGCATGGACGAAGAAGGCATTGCCCTTCGCCTTTTCTTCCTTGATCACGGTCGCGAGCCTCGCGAAGCCGCCGCGGCCCTTCTCGGCGCCCATGCGGTCGATGTCGTTGGTCTGAACGAAGCGGAGCGTCACGGCTTCCTGCGCCAGGGCGGTGCCGGACATGAGCAGGGACAATCCAAGGAAACCGGCACGCAGCGCAGCGGAAGATCGGCTAGTCAACATCGTCAAAGGTCCTCATGAGGGGCAGCGCCCATAAGCCAGAAGGCGCGAAGCCTAGGCGGGAAACGTGTCACAGAAGTAACATCCTGTCGATCTCTTCGACGCCCGGATTCCCGGCAGGGAGTGATGTCATTTCGATCCACATGGGCTAGAGACCGCGCACGCATCCTGAGGAGGCATCGCTCCATGACCGGCCCCGTCGCAAAAGCCCTTGCCGAATTCCGCTCCAGGAAGCAGGCCGCGTCCTGGCTCACGCTGCCGTTCTTCCAGGACGGCAGCGCCGAGCGGGTGGTGGGGAAGGTGGATGCGGTGATCGCCGCTGGAGGCCATGTGCTGCCTCCGCCCGAGGCGGTGTTCACGAGCATCACGCTGACGCCCCTCGATAAGGTCAAGGTGGTGATCCTGGGCCAGGACCCCTACCCGACCCCGGGCGATTCCCACGGCCTCGCCTTCTCCTATCGGGGCCCGCGGCGCCTTCCCGCATCCCTGCGCACGATCCTTGCCGAGATGGCGGCGGACCTCGACGTTCCCATGCCGGCATCCGGCGACCTGACCAAATGGGCCAGGCAGGGCGTGCTGCTCATCAACACGGCGCTCACGGTCGAAGCCGGCAAGTCCGGCGCCCACATGAAGTTCGGCTGGTCGGATCTGGTGGATCAGGCCATCGCGGCGATCTCCGCCCGCCAGCCCGCCGTGGTTTTCCTGCTCTGGGGCGGGCCAGCCCGCAAGCGGGCGGCGCTCGTCGACTGCACGAAGCACCTCGTGATCGAGGCAGGGCATCCCTCACCCCTCAACCGCCTCAACGACTTCAAGGGCACCAAGCCGTTCAGCCGGGCCAATGCCTGGCTCGCCGAAAAGGGGCTGGAGCCCGTCGATTGGCGGCTCGACACCTGACGAAGAACCTTGCCCGGGAGCCTGCCGGGGAGTAGGTCTCTCGCACATCGCCGTGACACGCCTGGAGATCAGCATGACAGCCCCCCTGTTCGGACAAGTCGAAGCCTTCGCGGGCGACCCGATCCTGTCGCTCAACGACAGCTTCAAGGCTGATCCGCGGCCTGAAAAGGTCAATCTCAGCATCGGCGTCTACACGGACGAGAAGGGGCGCATCCCCGTGCTGGGCTCGGTGAGGTCCGCTTACGAGCGCATCGGCTTCGCGGAGCGTCCGTACCTGCCCATGGACGGTCACTCCGGCTACCGCGAGGGCGTGCAGAAGCTGATCTTCGGCGACACGCACCCGGCTCGCGCCGAGAAGCGCATCGCCACGATCCAGACCATCGGCGGGACGGGCGCGGTGGGCATCGCGGCCGACTTCCTGGCCAAGCACGCTCCGGGGCGGACGGTGCTCGTCAGCGATCCGACCTGGGAGAACCATCACGGCCTGTTCCAGCGCGCCGGCTTCAAGACCGCCACCTATCCCTATTGGGACGCCAAGAACCGCGCCGTGAATTTCGACGGCATGGTGAACGCGATCGAGGCGGCGGAAGCGGGCTCGATCATTGTGCTCCAGCCCGTCTGCCACAACCCCACCGGCGTCGATCTCGACGAGAGGCAGCAGGTGGCCCTGACGGACGTGCTCGTCGCCAAGCGCCACATCGTCGTGTTCGACATGGCCTATCAGGGCTTCGGCGAGAGCCTCGAGGCCGATGCGGCCTTCGTGCGCCGCTATGCGGAGCGTGCAAGCTGCCTCGTGGCGAATTCCTTCTCGAAGAATTTCTCGCTCTACGGCGAGCGCTGCGGCGGCCTGAGCGTGGTGTGCCGCGATGCGGACGAGGCGGAGCGCGTATCGGGCCAGCTGAAGCTCGCCGTCCGCCGCAGCTATTCGAGCCCGCCGATGTCCGGCGGCCTTCTCGTCGCCACCGTTCTCGGCAACGACGACCTGCGCGCCCAATGGGCCCGCGAGGTCGATGAGATGCGCACCCGCATGGATTCCGTGCGCAGGCTCCTCGCCGAGCAGATCCGCGCGATTTCCAACGAGATCGATGTGAGCTTCCTCACCAGCCAGCGCGGCATGTTCAGCTATACGGGGCTCACCGCACAACAGGTCCGCACCATGCGCGAGCGCGACGGCGTCTATCTTGTGGAATCTGGCCGCATGTGCGTGGCGGGTCTCAACAAGGAGAACGCAGCAAAGGTCGCCAAGAGCTTCGTGGAAGCAAGCCAGGCTTAAAAGCAGTGATCCCGGACGGCGGTTAGCCGATCCGGGATCATTGTCAGACAGGGCACGGGAACCGCCACACGGTCATCCCCGCGCAGGCGGGGATCCAGAACCACGAGGGAAAGAAGAAAGGCGCTGCGGTCTCCGCTCGCCTCATTCTGCGCGATCGGCGGATATAGATTCCCGCCTTCGCGGGAATGACAACGGGACGGTTCCAGCGCGATTCTCGTCATGCGATCCCGGGTTCCGCTGACGCGGCCCGGGATGACGCTTGTTTTGATGTTACTCCGCCGCGATCGGCAGCGGCTGCTGCGGCTCGGCGCGGAACTTCGACAGCAGTTCCGCCTCCTCCGCCTTCGCCTTTTCCAGGTTCCGCTCCTTGATGTGGCCGAAGCCGCGGATCTTCTGCGGGATGTTGGCGATGCCGACGGCAAGTGCGTGATTGTCCGCGTTGAGCTTGGCCAGGATTTCCTCGATCCGTCCTTCGAACTCGCGGATGAGCCCGCGCTCGGTGCGCCGCTCGTGCGTGTAGCCGAACACGTCGAGCGGCGTGCCGCGAAGCGTCTTGAACTTGGCGAGAACCCGCATGGCCTTCATCATCCAGGGACCGAAGCTCATCTTCTTCGGAACGCCGGTCACCGGATCCTTCCGCGCCAGGATGGGCGGGGCCATGTGGAACTCGTAGCGCAGGTTTTCGCCTTCGAAGGTGGACGCCACCTGCTTCTCGAAGTTGCCGTTCGTATAGAGCCGGGCGACTTCGTACTCGTCCTTGTAGGCCATGAGCTTGAAGAGCGAACGCGCAACCGCGTCGGTGAGCGCGGTGGAATCCGGCACTGCCTTTCCTTCGGCCTCGCGCACCCGCTCGACCAGGGTGCGATACCGCTTGCCGTAGCGCTTGCTCTGATATTCGGAGAGGAACTCCTGACGGCGGGCGATCACCTCGTCCAGGGTCTCGGAGAGCTTGCGCGATTCCGTCGGCGCCTTCAGCTCGCTCATCATGGCGGCGATGAGTTCGGGCTCGGCGGCCGCGCGGCGGCCCCAGGCGAAGGCGGAAAGGTTCATCTTCACCGCCTCGCCGTTGAGCTCGATGGCCTTCTCGATGGCAGCGGCCGAGAGCGGCACATGCCCCGTCTGATAGGCATAGCCCAGCATGAACATGTTGGCCGCGATCGCATTGCCGAGAAGCGCGGTGGCAATCGCCGTCGCATCGACGAAGGCGGCGCCCTCCTCGCCCGCGGCGCCCTTGATCGCACGCTTGAGGCGCTCGGTGGGCAGGGAGAAATCGGCGTTGCGCGTGAACTCGCCGGGCATCACCTCCGCCGTGTTCACCACGAGCGCGGTCTGCCCCTTCTTCACGGAGGCGAGCACCTTCTTCGTGCCCGTCACCACGAGGTCGCAGCCCAGCACGAGATGAGCCGATTCCGCGCTCACCCGGATGGCGTGGATGTCTTCCTGGCGGTTGGCGAGACGCACGTGGCTGTAGACTGCGCCGCCCTTCTGCGCGAGGCCGGCCATGTCGATCATGCCCATGCCCTTGCCTTCGAGATGCGCCGCCATGCCGAGGATCGCGCCGATGGTCACGACACCCGTGCCGCCGACGCCCGTGACGATCACGTTGAACGTGCGGTCGATGGCGGGAAGCACCGGATCCGGCAGCGGCTTGAACGTCATGCCGTCCGTGGATGCGGTCTCCGGTACTGCCTTCTTCACCTTGGCGCCGTGCACGGTGACGAAGGACGGGCAGAAGCCCTTCACGCAGGAGAAGTCCTTGTTGCAGCTCGACTGGTCGATGCGCCGCTTGCGGCCGAACTCGGTCTCGAGCGGCTGCACGGAGACGCAGTTCGACTTCACCGAACAGTCGCCGCAGCCTTCGCAGACGAGGTCGTTGATGATCACCCGCTTGTCGGGATCCGGGAAATCGCCCCGCTTCCGGCGGCGGCGCTTCTCGGAGGCGCAGGTCTGGTCGTAGATCAGGACCGTGACGCCCTCGAGTCCGGCGAGCGAGCGCTGCACGCTCTCCAGGTCGTCCCGGTGGTGGAGCGTCATGCCGGCGGGCCACTGGATCATGTCCGGGTACTTCTCCGGCTCGTCGGTGACGAGCGCGATCCGGTCCACCCCTTCCGCGCGCACCTGCCGGGCGATCATGTCGACGGTGAGCCCGCCCTCGTGGGCCTGCCCGCCGGTCATGGCGACCGCGTCGTTGAACAGGATCTTGTAGGTGACGTTCGTCTTCGTGTGGACGGCCCAGCGCAGCGCCAGCGACCCCGAATGGTTGTAGGTGCC
>DASQML010000051.1:0-6010 GCA_035645515.1 Microvirga sp. | reverse complement strand
GGGGAAGACGATCCTCGTGAATCTCTGGGCGACCTGGTGCGTGCCCTGCCGCCAGGAGATGCCGGCCCTCGACAGGCTGCAGGCGGAATTCGGCGGCCCTGATTTCCAGGTGGTCGCCATCAATGTGGACACCCGCAACCCAGACAAGCCGAAGGCGTGGCTGCGGGAGAACGGCATCGGGAACCTGGCCTACTACGCCGATCCGGCGGGCAAGCTGCTTCAGGTGCTGCAGAAATCGGGCCATGTGGTCGGTCTGCCGACCACATTCGTCGTCGATGCGTCCGGTTGCGAGATCGCGCTCCTGAAGGGGCCGGCGGAATGGGCCTCGCCCGATGCGCTGGCCTTCGTCCGGACTGCCCTGGGACGAACCTAGACCCGAAAGGTGCCTTCGGCGTCAGGCTGGCCGGTCTCGCCGGAGAAAGCCGGCTTTGACAGACGCCAGGGACGGTCCATGGCCTCACGCGCCTTTCCTCGCTCCAGCAGCCGCGGCGTGCCGTCGGCCAGAACCTCCTCGATCACGAGAAATCCAAAGGCCTGAAGGACGAGGCTCGCCGTCTTGGTGGGCGTGTCGTCCGCCCGCACGGCGATGGAGCCCGCCGCATAGACCCGCTCCAGGATCGTCTTGGGATGGTGCGCCGCTGCCGCCCGCGGCTTGAAGGCGACGATATTCGTCTCCGGCTCGAACATGAATAGGCCCCCGTCTCGAGCCGCCGCGTTCTGTTGTTATGGCGGCGGCTTCTTATAAAGAACGAGGGGGCATTGTGCCGGAAACTGGGCCGTTTGAGGAATGCGACATAAAACGCTCCCCGTTCGGGTGGAGCGTGGCCTTACCAAGCCAACAAAAAGCGGGGCCTCAGGCCCCGCCTTGATGGGTTAGCCTCGAGGCTGCTTAAGCGCTCTGCTGAACCGGGATGCCCTTGTCGGCGAAGAGCTGCTGCAGCTCGCCCGCCTGGAACATCTCGCGGGTGATGTCGCAGCCGCCGATGAACTCGCCCTTTACGTAGAGCTGGGGAATGGTCGGCCAGTTGGAATAGTCCTTAATGCCCTGGCGGATGGTCTCGTCCTCGAGCACGTTGATGCCCTTGTAGGGCACGCCGAGGTAGTTGAGGATCTGGACCACCTGGCCCGAGAACCCGCACATGGGGAATTGCGGCGTGCCCTTCATGAACAGCACGACGTCGTTGGACTTCACTTCATTGTCGATGATCTGGTTGGCGTCAGCCATGGAGGTCTCCTGTTCCGCAGCGGTCAAGGCGCTGGGTTCATGCTTCAATTGTCGGGTGCCAGCGTCGTCAATGCAAGGGCGTGGAGCGCGCCGCCCATGCGGCCCTGCAGCGCTGCATAGACCATCTGGTGCTGCTGAACCCGGGACTTGCCCTTGAAGGCCGATGACGTGACGGTGGCGGCGTAATGGTCGCCGTCGCCCGCCAGATCCTTGATCTCGACGATTGCATCCGGCAGGGCGGCCTTGATCATGCTCTCGATATCGCGTGCATCCATTGGCATGGATCAAACTCCTCAGGCCTTTCCGGCCATGTACTCGGGCAGCCAAGCCTCGTGAGCCGTCTTCAGCTGCTTCACGGATATGGCCTGCCGGCCCGGCAGAATCAACGAATCGCCGCCCGTGACGCCCAACGTCACCGCCGGGATGCCCAGAGCGCCGGCCTCGTAGAGAATGTCGGCGGCCACATCCTCATCGACAGCGATGAGATAGCGCGCCTGATCCTCGCCGAAGAGGAACGCGTGGAGCGGCATGTTCTCGGGCACCGCCGTGATCTCGGCGCCCACGCATCCGGCCATGGCCATCTCGGCAAGCGCCAGGGCAATGCCGCCGTCGGAGCAGTCGTGCACCGTCTTCACCTGACCGGAGCGGACGAGCTGGCGGATGAAGTCGCCGTTGCGTTTCTCGACCGCGAGGTCCACCGGCGGCGGAGCGCCTTCCTCGCGGCCGCAGACGTCGCGCAGGTAGATCGACTGGCCGAGCCAGCCCTGCGTGGCGCCGATCAGAAGGATCGCCTCACCCTCCGCCTTGAAGGCGATGGAGGCGTGAACCGTCACGTCGTCGAGGAGGCCCACGCCGCCGATGGCGGGAGTGGGCAGGATGCCCTGGCCGTTGGTCTCGTTGTAGAGCGAGACGTTGCCGGACACCACGGGGAAGTCGAGGACGCGGCAGGCCTCGCCGATGCCCCTCAGGCAGCCGACGAACTGGCCCATGGATTCAGGTCGCTCGGGGCTGGCGAAGTTGAGGTTGTCGGTGATCGCCAGCGGCTTTCCGCCCACAGCCGTGATGTTGCGCCAGGCCTCCGCCACCGCCTGCTTGCCACCCTCGAAGGGATCGGCCTCGCAATAGCGCGGCGTGACATCCGTGGTGAGCGCGAGCCCCTTCGGCCCATCCTCGACGCGCACGATGGCGGCGTCGCCGCCGGGTGTCTGGACCGTGTTGCCGAGGATCAGGTGATCGTACTGCTCCCACACCCAGCGCTTCGAGCACTGGTCCGGCGAGCCCACGAGCTTCAGGAGCGCTTCGGCTTCCGACATGGGAGCCTTCACGCTGTCCGGGGCAATCACCGGCTGCTTCGGGCTTTCCACCCAGGGGCGGTCATAGACCGGAGCCTCGTCGCCGAGCTCCTTGATCGGCAGATCGGCCTTCACCTCGCCCTGGTGCTTGATGACGAACCGCAGGGTGTCGGTGGTCTTGCCGATCACCGCGAAGTCGAGGCCCCATTTGTGGAAGATGGCCTCGGCCTCTTTCTCCATGCCGGGCTTGAGCACCATGAGCATGCGCTCCTGGCTCTCGGAGAGCATCATCTCGTAGGCGGTCATGCCTTCTTCGCGGCAGGGCACCTTGTCGAGATCGAGCTCGACACCGAGATTGCCCTTCGCGCCCATCTCCACGGCGGAGCTGGTGAGGCCGGCCGCGCCCATGTCCTGGATCGCGATCACCGCGCCGGACTTCATGAGTTCGAGGCAGGCTTCGAGCAGGAGCTTCTCGGCGAAGGGATCGCCGACCTGCACGGTGGGGCGTTTCTCCTCGGACGCATCGTCGAATTCGGCGGAGGCCATGGTTGCGCCGTGGATGCCGTCGCGACCGGTCTTGGAGCCGAGATAGACGATCGGGTTTCCGACGCCGGTGGCCTTCGCGTAGAAGATCTCGTCCGTGCGCGCGAGGCCGACCGCCATCGCGTTGACGAGGATGTTGCCGTTGTAGCGCTTGTCGAAGCCGACGCTGCCGCCCACGGTCGGCACGCCGAAGGAATTGCCGTAGCCGCCGATGCCGGCCACCACTCCGGAGACGAGGTGCGGTGTCTTCGGGTGATCGGGCTCGCCGAAGCGCAGGAAGTTGAGCGCAGCGATCGGGCGCGCGCCCATGGTGAACACGTCGCGGAGAATGCCGCCGACGCCCGTCGCCGCTCCCTGATAGGGCTCGATGAAGGACGGATGGTTATGGCTTTCCATCTTGAAGATGCAGGCCAGCCCATCGCCGATATCGATCACGCCTGCGTTCTCGCCGGGGCCTTGAATGACCCACGGCGCCTTCGTCGGCAGGCCACGCAGGTGAATGCGCGAGGATTTGTACGAGCAATGCTCGTTCCACATGGCGGAGACGATGCCGAGCTCGGTCAGCGTCGGCTCGCGGCCGATCAGCTTCACGAAGCGCTCGTACTCGTCAGGCTTCAGCCCGTGCTCCTTGACCAGCTCCGGGGTGATGGCGACGTCGTTGCGGATCATCAGGGTCTCGCTTCTTTACCCTCTGAAGAGGGATGGAACAGATTTTGTGTCCTCATCCTGAGGAGCCTGCGTAGCAGGCGTCTCGAAGGAGGGTCCAGAGTGCACTGGAGACGCCCTCGTCCTTCGAGACGCTTCGCTCCTCAGGATGAGGGCTGCGGGGCGTCTCGTCCCCGCTTTGAAAAGTTAGGCTGCTTTACCGAAACTCGACACGAGGCTCTCGAACAGGCCGCGCCCATCGGTGCCGCCCACGAGGTCTTCGATCAGGTTTTCCGGGTGAGGCATCATGCCGAGCACGTTGAGCTTCTCGGAATAGATGCCGGCAATGGAGTTCATGGAGCCGTTGCGGTTGGCGTCGGGCGTCACGTGGCCGTGCGCGTCGCAATAGCGGAAGGCGACGAGGCCTTCGCCTTCGAGCCGCTTCAGCGTCTCTTCGTCAGCGGTGTAGTTGCCCTCGCCGTGCGCCACGCAGACATCGATGGCCTGCCCCTTGGCGTAACCCTTCGTGAAGGCGGTGTCGTTGCGCTCCACTTTCAGGAACTGGCGATGGCAGATGAACTTGAGATTCGCGTTGCGCATCAGGATGCCGGGGAGAAGCCCGGACTCGCAGAGGATCTGGAAGCCGTTGCAGATGCCGAGCACCAGGCCGCCGCGCGCCGCGTGGGCGCGCACCGCATCCATCACCGCCGCGCGGCCGGCGATCGCGCCGCAGCGCAGGTAGTCGCCATAAGAAAAGCCGCCCGGCAGGACCACGAGATCCGTGCCCTTGGGCAGCTCGTGTTCGGCGTGCCAAACCTTCTGGACGTCGGAGCCCGCCTGCTTGAGCGCCCGCACCACATCGCCTTCGCGATTGGAGCCGGGGAAGACGATGACTGCGGATTTCATGGTAAGCCTCACACGATCTCGACGCGGTAGTTTTCGATGACGGTGTTTGCGAGGAGCTTCTCGCAGGCCGCTTTCAGGGCTGCCTCGGCCTTGGCCTTGTCCCCCGTCTCCAGCTCGATGTCGAACACCTTGCCCTGACGCACCCCGGCAATGCCCTCTACGCCGAGGGACTTCAAGGCCCCTTCGATGGCCTTGCCTTGGGGGTCGAGAACGCCGTTCTTGAGGGTGACGGTGACGCGAGCTTTCATGGGAGGCCTCGGGCTGTTGAAATTTGCCCCACGCCATAAAGCCAAAGCCTCCAAGAAACAACGCCTCAGGAGCACGATCCGGTGAAGAGGTGCCGGTTCGGCTCAAGATCATGCGGAAAAGGATTTACTTGCCTAATTCGCGGGCAGCGGCCTCGCGCACGCTCTGCTGCACGACCTCCTGGGAGAGGCCGATCGCCAGAACCACGTCGAGATCCTCGCCGGAGCGCCGTCCGGCCGCCGCGCCATAGGCCGGCCTCTTGTCTCCATCCATGGGACTCAAGGTAATGGCAAAGCCCGGATAGGGCGTGTCCTTCAAACGCTCGACGGCAATGGCTGTCCGCACCGGCTTCTTGCGGTCGACCGGGGAGAGAAGACCGCGGGCGAGGCGTTCCGGGTCCTTGAGAAGGCTCTCAGTGATCTGTGCGTCACGGCCTTTGAGGCGAATGACGCCGACCGCGATGCCCGGACTGCACTGCGGCGGGGCGCAGAAGGAGAGGGCGATGGGCTCGGCTCGGTCCTCGGCCAGCCATTTGCGCAGAGGGAGGGCATCCCAGGGGGCATCGGCGGGCAGTCCTGCCACCGTGCGGGGAAGGTAGTCGCAGCCGACAACGCTGACGGTGACGAGCAGCACAAGGAAGCGGGAAAACAGGCGAAGGAACATGGTTTCCTTTTAGCGCTGAATCTGTGGTGAGGTCGATGGGATTGCTGTTCCTGCCAATGTCGTCATCGGTGCAGACGGACCGCCCGTCATGCTTCCCGCGAGGTTCCCGCGCAGGTGGCCCCGAGGGGCCAAGCCGGAGGCGTGGAAATCCGTAAACACGACGATCGACGGAAAGCTCTTCGACTTTCGGCCCTTGGACTTCGCACCGTTAGCGGTTTTGGATCCTCGCCTGCGGGAGAATGACGGTGGGGAGCCTGCGCCTCATCCGGCCCGCGTCCTCATGGCCGGGCTTGTCCCGGCCACCCCGTCTTTGAAACGGCAGCGCCAGAAGACGGGGGCGACGAGTGATGTGTCGAACCTCGGCGCTGTCATCCCCGCCGCCTTCCTGCCGTTTCCGCTCCTCATGTCATCCCCCTCTGCTGTCATGCTTGCTCAGCGCCGTCATCCCCGCCGCTCTGCCGTCATCCCCGCGCAGGCGGGGATCCAGATC
>DASQML010000050.1:0-2306 GCA_035645515.1 Microvirga sp. | reverse complement strand
CCTCGGCCTCGTCCGGATGCTCAGCGACTACACCGAGCCCCGCACCCCCGAGCGGATGGCACAGGCTCTGCGCGCCCTGTCCGCCCAGCCGCGTCCCTCCCAGGTGACCATTCCAGGACTCCTCGACGGACTTGACCGGGTGCTTCGCGCGATCAGCATTCCCGCCAAGCCAGTTCTACAGTCCCCCCGCTAAGGAGACCGTTATGCAAGCCGACGCTCATCACCATCATGCCCATCATGGGTCCACGGCTCCTGTCCCGAGCCTCAACCGCGTGGCCTTCAGCGCCACCCTCCACTGCCTCACGGGCTGTGCCATCGGCGAAGTGCTCGGCATGGTGATCGGCACCGCCCTGGGCTGGAGCGCGGTCGCCACCATCGCGCTCGCGGTCGCCCTCGCCTTCCTGTTCGGCTATGCACTCACGATGCTGCCCCTGCTGCGCAGCGGCATGGCCTTCGGCACCGCGGTCGGCTTGGCCTTCGCCTCCGACACCGCCTCGATCACCCTCATGGAGATCGTCGACAACGCCATCATGCTGGTGATCCCAGGCGCCATGGACGCACCGCTGTCGAGCCCCCTGTTCTGGGGCAGCCTTGCGGTCGCCCTTGTGATCGCCGGCGCGTTTGCCTTCCCGCTCAACCGCTGGCTCATCGCCCGCGGACGAGGCCATGCTCTCGTCCATGCCCATCACTGACAGTGGTTCGTCGTTTGCGACGTCCTCGCCCACGCGGTGGCGGCTCGACCATCGGCCTGGGCAAGGCCATCGCCCTTCGGACCGATCTGCCGCAGATCATGGATGGGGATCAGAAGAATCGTTCACCATGCAAAGGACCGCTTCGGGTCAGGAACCGAGATTTCCTGCGTATTCGGAACGTCCGGTTCGATAAGGATTGCTGCCCTCGAGCTTGTATCTCAGTTGTGCCATCTCCTGACCCTCATTTCGTGAGCACGTTCAGCAGATCTCTCCCTTGCCGCTACCCTTTGGTGTGACCAAGCCTGTGTTCGTCCTCGAGTCATGGCAACCGCAGCAGGTCCAGCAGCAACTCGGCCAATCTCGTGTTGTCGTAGAGCTCGGGCATCAACGAGATCGGATTGGTGTACAGGCTATCGCTGGCTGCTATCCCGTTCCAGTCCAGTCCCCTTACCAATGGTACTTTCGCCTTCTGGAAGGCCTTGAGGAACTCCAAGGCGATGAGTCCGTGGCCAAGTGCGGTCGGGTGGACGCCGTCCAAGCTGAATACGCCCCCAGCTGACATCCTCCCCATGCGGTCAACGGTGTAATAGACAGTGTCCACCGTGCGCCCGAGACGCTTGTTCAGGTCGATGATCTCCTGCGGCAGCTCGTAGGTCGGCTTGCCGTGGTTCCGCTTGAAGGCAAGCCGAAGCAACTGATCGCAGATGTCGACAAGAAAGTACTCGACCTTTGGGCCTTTCGTGTCCCTGCCTTTCCTGTTGTAGGAGGTGACGATCCTCTTGATGGTCTTGTTGTACTCCGCGATGGTCGTGTCGATCTCATAGGCCTGCTCGAAGGTGAGTGAGTTGCCGCTCCGGCGGGCATAGTCGTGGTCGAAGAGGAAGTAGGTGTAGCGGTCGAAGTACCTGGCCCTCTTCAGAACCTTGAACGGGTCGTCCTCTTCCCGCGAGTGGCCGACGCCGCGGGCAAGCGGGGCGATAGTGACTGCTGGCACCGTTCCGATGAACACCTTGCAGTCGCACTTGCCCCGCCTGAGGATGTCGTGGACCTTCTCCATCAGCTCCTCGTATTCAACCTCAAAATGCTCCGTCGTCCAGAGGTTGAACTTGTTCCGCTGGTCGAGATCCATCTCGAGTGGAGGCTCCTCGGCCTCCTCTGTTGACCTCATGTCCATCCGGACGATCGTGCCCAAGGCGTTGTTAGCGCCGAGCCAGAGGATGAGGTTCTCGACTCCGTCCCCGGCTACGTGATGGTGCTCCAGCCACCGCAACTGACTAAAATCATCGAATTGCGGATCGCGGGATGGATTGAGCACGGCGTGAGCGGTTCGTTCAAAGTGGCAGTTGGGCAGAGAGAAGAACACTCCGTCGCCCCCGTACTTCTCCTGGTCCATCGCAATACGGTCCAGGCACATACGTGGCGTGACCTTCCAGGCGTCGGCAACCGTGAAGCCCGCGACGGAGACGTTGGGGTAGAACTGGCGCCGGCCCGCCTGAGGGAGCGCGATATTGCCCGCCCCACGTTCGTAATGGTCCTCGATGTCGTCAAGGAAGCTGTTGACCGATGTGACGGCGGCCAGCCACTCGATTGGGCCTCGGATATCGGTCCCATATT
>DASQML010000049.1:0-13842 GCA_035645515.1 Microvirga sp. | reverse complement strand
CCTCGGCCTCGTCCGGATGCTCAGCGACTACACCGAGCCCCGCACCCCCGAGCGGATGGCACAGGCTCTGCGCGCCCTGTCCGCCCAGCCGCGTCCCTCCCAGGTGACCATTCCAGGACTCCTCGACGGACTTGACCGGGTTCAGGAGCGGCTTAAGGCTCTCAGTGAATCCTCAGCCCTGTTCAAGCCAGCCTATCGTCAGGCAGCCGAGTAAAACTCATCCATGCTTCCTCGAGCCACAGCCCAGCGGATCGCCGTTGCCGTGAAAGGTTATCCGCGTCTCTCCGAGACCTTCATCGCGCAGGAGATCCTGGCGCTCGAGGAGCGGGGCCTCGATCTCGAGATCTGGTCGCTTCGTCATCCTACGGAGCGGGCCGTGCACCCCATGAACAAGAAGATCAAGGCACGGGTCACCTATCTGCCGGAATACCTCTACGAGGAGCCCCTGCGGGTTCTGCAGGGCGCGCTCTGGTGCCTGGGACAGAAAGGCTTTGGCGCAGCACTCAAGGCCTTCTGGCGCGATCTCAAGCGCGACTTCACCGCCAATCGCGTGCGTCGCCTGGGCCAAGCCTTCGTCATGGCGCGCGAACTGCCGGCGGAGGTAAGGCACCTGCATGTTCATTACCTCCACACGCCTGCTTCCGTCGTGCGCTATGCGGCCCTCCTCACCGGCCGCAGCTGGACCTTCTCGGCCCATGCAAAGGACATCTGGACGACGCCCGACTGGGAGAAGCGCGAGAAGATGCAGGAAGCGCTCTGGGGCGTGACCTGCACCGCGCAAGGCGCGGAGACCCTCCAGGCGCTGTCCGCCCCCGACCGCGTCAGCCTCGTCTATCATGGCCTCGACCTGTCGCGATTTCCCGCTCCGCCCGAAAGCCGCCCGGCGCGCGACGGCACCGATCCCATGGACCCGGTTCGAATCGTGTCCGTCGGACGCGCAGTGGCGAAGAAGGGCTACAGCGATCTCATCCAGGCGCTCGCGGCTCTTCCGAGCGATCTGCACTGGCGCTTCGCCCATGTGGGCGGCGGAGAGCTGCTGAGCAGCCTGAAAAGACAGGCGCAGCAGGCCGGCATCGGCGACAAGGTCGCTTTCCTGGGCGCGAAGGCGCAGCCCGACATCATCGCGCTCCTGCGCGAGGCCGATCTCTTCGTCCTGCCCTCCAAGAAAGCGGTTTCCGGCGACCGGGACGGATTGCCGAACGTGATCATGGAAGCCGCGAGCCAGGGCCTTGCTATCGTCGCCACGGATTTCGCGGGCATTCCCGAATTCATCCGCAACGGCGAGGAGGGCGTGCTCGTCCCGCCCGGCGACTGGGAGGCGCTGTCGAACGCGCTCAACCTCATTGCCCGCGAGCCCGAGCGGCGCAAGAGCCTGGGCGATGCAGCCTATCGCCGCCTGCGTGACGACTTTTCCATGAACGGGGGCATCAACCGTCTGGAAGAGCGCTTTCGCGCGCTCGTCGATCACACGCGCAAAGAGCCGGAGCCGGTGTGAGCGCCAAGAAGCCCGTCGCGTTCTATGCCCCCTTGAAGAGCCCGAACCATCCCCTTCCCTCGGGCGACCGCACCATGGCGCGCCTCTTGATGAAAGCCCTCGACCGCGCGGGCTTTCCACCGCATCTCGCCAGCGAAACCCGAACCTTCGACAAGCACGGCGACAGGGATGTTCAGGAAAGCCTGAAGCAGCAATCCTTTGCGGAAGCCGCCCGCCTGATCGCGCATTACAGCGCGCTGCCGGAGGAGCGCCGCCCGAGCCTGTGGTTCACCTACCACGTCTATTACAAGGCGCCCGACTGGATCGGTCCCCTCGTCAGCAAGGCCCTGAACATTCC
This sequence comes from Microvirga sp., assembly GCA_035645515.1. Classification (GTDB taxonomy): domain Bacteria; phylum Pseudomonadota; class Alphaproteobacteria; order Rhizobiales; family Beijerinckiaceae; genus Microvirga. The sequence continues at coordinate 12,010 of DASQML010000049.1, read as the reverse complement.
CTATGCGATCGCCGAGGGATCGCGCGCGGCCAAGCGCGCGCAAGGCCCCTGGAGCCTGGGACACGACGGCGCGGAGGAAGCCCTCGATCGAGCCGACGCCATCTTCGTCATGACGGCCAGGGATCGGGAAGCGCTGGAACACCGGCGCCCGCCCCGCCAGCTCCTCATCGATCTGCCGCCTTTCATCGACACCGAGGAATGGCCCGAGCCTGCTTCCACGCGCGATGCGGGCGAACCAAGATTGCTGACGGTCGCGATGATGCGGGAGGGCGACAAGCTCGCGTCCTACCGGATTCTCGCCCATGCGCTCGAACCGTTGCGAGACCTGCCCTGGTCCCTCGATATCATCGGCGACGGCGACGCGAAGGCGGAGGTGAAGCGCCTCTTCTCCTCCTGCGGCCATCGCGTGCGCTTCCGCGGTCGGATCGACCGGAAATCGAGCCTGGCAAGCTATTACGGAGCAGCCGATCTTTTCGTGTGGCCTGCCGTCAACGAGGCTTACGGCATGGTTCTCCTGGAGGCCCAGTTCTTCGGCTGTCCCATACTGGCAGGCAATTTCGGCGGGGTGGCGAGCGTCGTGAAGCATGGGCAAACGGGGATGCTCACCATCCCGGGCGATGTGGCGGCCTTTACGGAAACGCTGCGCCAATGCCTCGGGGATCGTGACAAGCTGCGTCGTATGGGGTCTGATGCACAACGCTTCGTCAAAGAGGAGCGTCACCTGGACCGGGCTGCCGACCTCCTGCGCGATGCATTGTCGTCTCTCATGCCGACACCGGGAGCACGGGCTTGCGCGTTCTGATCGTCGTCACTCACCTGCTGGGCGCGGGCCATCTCACACGAGCCGCGGCTCTCGCGCGGGGCTTCGCGCAGGCGGGCCATGACACGACGCTCGTATCGGGGGGCAACGCACCGCAGCCGAAGGATCTCGACGGCATTGCTTTCGTCCAGCTGCCGCCCGTGCGCACCGCCGGCACGGATTTCAGGACGCTGCTCGACGAGGACGGCGCGCCGGTCGACAATTTCCGCCTGGCGGAGCGCAGGATCCTTCTGCTCGATACTCTCAGAGACGTGCATCCGGATGTGGTCATCACCGAACTCTTCCCCTTCGGGCGCCGGGTGCTGGCCGACGAGTTCATGACCCTCGTCACGGACGCGCGCCGCATGAAGCCGCGCCCTCTCATTCTCTGCTCCATCCGCGATATTCTCGCCTCGCCATCCAAGCCAGAGCGCATCGAAGAGGCCCATGCGCGCCTCATCGACAATTATGACGGCATCCTCGTCCATGGCGATCCGGCGATCGTGCCGCTGGAGGCGACATGGCCCGTCGACGAGCGCATCCGCCCGCTCATCCATTACACCGGCTACGTGGACGAGAACCCCGAAACCGCTCCGCCAGGAAATCGCGAAGGCATTCTCGTCTCCGGGGGATCGAGTGCCGCAAGCCTGCCGCTCCATCGCGCTGCCGTTGCGGCAGCGCATGAACTTCCCGAGCATCTATGGCGCATTCTGGTGGGGCGCGGCGTGGCGGAAGCAGACTTCCAGGAAATCGCTGCCCATGCGCCGGCGAATGCCCTGGTCGAACGCGCGCGGCCGGATTTCCGCGCTCTTCTGGCGCGCGCCGAATTGTCGGTCAGCCAGGCCGGCTACAATACGGTTGTGGACCTGCTGCGCAGCGGCGTCATGTCGGTGCTCGTTCCTTTCGAGGCGGGGCACGAAACCGAACAGCGCCTGCGCGCGGAGCGGCTGAAGGCCCTGGGCCTTGCGGAGATCGTGTCGGAGATGGATCTTTCGCCGCAGACCCTCGCCGAAGCCGTGCGGCGCAGTCTCTCGCGCCCGCCGGTGGCAGCCCCGCCGATCGCATGCGACGGCGTGCGTGAAAGCGTCTCGATTGCGGAAAACCTCCTCCTCGCGCGCCCTGCCCTGCTCCACGCTCTCGACTGGTCGCCCGTGAAGCAGGCGCTCGAACGGGCAAGGGATCATGATTGCCCCGTCAGCCTCTGGTGGCGGGACGACGATGCGGTCGCCGATACGCCCCAGCTGAACCGTCTGCTCTCCTTGAGCCGCCGCGCCAATGCCGGCCTCGCACTGGCCGTCATCCCGCGCCGGCTCGAGCCATCCTTGGGGACGCGGTTGCAGGAAGAAGCCGCCGTCTTCGCGCTGGTCCACGGCTGGGCCCATACCAACTACGCGCCCATCGGGCAGAAGAAGGCCGAGTTCGGGGCCCACCGCCGCATCGAGGTAATGGCCCGGGAAGCGGAACAGGGGCTGCGCCTCGCTCGGGAGAAGCTGGGGGCCGCCCTCCTCCCGGTCTTCGTGCCGCCCTGGAACCGGATCTCCCCGGATCTGACGGAACATCTTCCCCGTGCAGGCTTCACAGGGCTTTCGGCCTTCAGCGACCGCAGGACGGCTTCCCCCGCCGAGGGTCTGCTCCAGGTCAATACGCATATCGACCCCATCGACTGGCACGGCACGCGAAGCCTGGCCGATCCGGCCCTCCTCATCGGAGGCCTGGCTGCCGCCATCGACAGGCGGGTATCGGGCGAAACCGACAGGAGGGAACCGATCGGGCTTCTCACCCATCATCTGGTTCATGACGATGTCATCTGGGCGTTTTGCGAGGAGCTGATGATGCGGCTCGGGCACTGGCAGATTCCGGTCCTGCGGCCGGACGAGGTGTTTTCAAGGAGAAACAGGATCACAGCCGTGGCCTGATGCGTTATGATCAGCATCTGGTGGAGACATTCATGGAAGCGCCTCTCCTGTCGATCCGTCAGCTGACGGTCGATTTTCATACCGATACCGGGGACTTCCGGGCGGTGGACGGCCTGACCTTCGACATCCCGAAGGGCAGGACAGTGGCGCTGGTCGGCGAATCCGGATCCGGCAAATCGGTGACGGCGCAAGCCATTCTCCAGATCCTGTCGAAGAAGGCGCGCATCACAGGCGGCTCGATCATCTTCCACGACCCCGCGCTCCCGGCCCCCGTCGACATTGCGGCCCTCGCGCCCGAGGGCGAGGCCATGCACCTGCTTCGCGGCGGGCGCATCGCCATGATCTTCCAGGAGCCGATGACCTCTCTCTCGCCGCTTCACACCATCGGCGACCAGATCTCGGAAGCGCTCCTCATCCATGCCGACGTGAGCAAGACCGAGGCCCTCCGGCGCACCATGCAGGCGCTGGCGCGCGTGGGCTTCCCGGACCCGAAGCGCGCGTTGCGCACCTACCCGTTCGAACTCTCAGGCGGCCTTCGCCAGCGCGCCATGATCGCCATGGCGCTGATCACGCGCCCCTCCCTTCTGATTGCCGACGAGCCGACCACCGCTCTCGACGTGACGACGCAGGCCCAGATCCTGGACCTCATCAAGGAACTTCAGGACGAGACGGGAATGTCCGTGCTGCTCATCACCCACGATCTCGGCGTGGTGGCCAATGCCGCCGACGACGTGGTCGTCATGTATCGCGGCCGCATCATGGAGGCGGGCTCGCGCGAGGACATCTTCCGCAATCCGCAGCATCCCTATCTGCAGGCGCTCATGCGTGCCGTGCCGCGCTTCGCCATGGCTGAGAACGAACGCCTGACACCGATCCGCGAGGTGAAGAGCACCGCCCTGGCCCGGGCCCATGCACCCGAGCGGCTGGAGCCTCGGGGCCCCATCCTCAAGGTGGAGGGACTGACCAAGTGCTTCACGCTCCGCTCCCGCCGCTTTTTCGGCAAGCCGCGCGCGATCCGCGCCGTGAACGAGGTCGATCTCGCCTTGCCTGCCGGCAGAACCCTCGGTCTCGTCGGCGAATCCGGCTGCGGCAAGACCACCGTGTCCAAGATGATCATGCGCGCCCTTGCCCCCGATGCGGGCCACGTGCTGTTCGACGACGGCACGGGGCCGAAGGACGTGCACCGTCTCGAAGGCGACGATCTGACGGCCTACCGCCGCTCGGTGCAGTTCATCTTTCAGGACCCGTTCTCATCGCTCAATCCGCGCATGACGGTCTATGAGCTTCTGACCGAGCCTCTGCGCATCCACAACATCGGCACGCCCGACGAGCGCTATCAGCGGGTGAAGCACCTGCTCGACATGGTGGGCCTCGACCAGCGCTCGCTGCGGCGATATCCGCACTCCTTCTCCGGCGGGCAGCGCCAGCGCCTCGGGATTGCGCGGGCCCTCGCGCTGGAGCCGCGGGTGCTGTTGTGCGACGAGCCAGTCTCCGCACTGGACGTTTCCGTGCAGGCGCAGGTGCTGAACCTGCTCAAGGATCTGCAATCGGCTCTCGGTCTGTCCTATCTCTTCGTGTCGCACAATCTCGCGGTGGTGGATTACATTGCCGACACCATCGCAGTCATGTGCCGTGGATACATCGTCGAGGAAGCGCCGAAATCGTCGCTCTTCCGCAATCCGGTCCATCCCTACACGCAGGCCCTGCTTGCAGCCGTCCCGGACCCGGATCTGGACCGCCCTCTCGATTTCACGAAGCTGCGGGCGGGCCGCTTTGCCAATCCTGCCGAATGGCCCGAGCCTTTCCGCATTCCGGACGGCGAGTTCGGCGTGATGCACGAGATCGAGCCCGGGCATAAAATCCGCCTCGGGCGGGCAAGTGCGCAGGAGGCTGCGTGATGACCTGGCTGCAAGCGAAATCTCTGGTTCTGGCATTCAGCCTTCTGGCGCTGCCGGCTGCCGCGCAGGGGCTTCAGGAAACGCCTTTCTTCAAGGACAATGCGAAGAAGCTTCCGCCCATCGCCGAACGCGTCCCGTCGACCCCGCTCGTGGTCGAGGCGGCGGGCGAGCCCGGTGGCGATGTGGTGACCCTCGTCCCCCGCGCCCGGGACATCCGCTATATCTCGACCTATTCCTACACCCGTCTCGTCGGCTACGACAGAAAGCTGCAGCTTCAGCCCGACCTGCTCGAAAAGTTCGAGAATCAAGGCGATCAGGTTTTCACCTTCACGCTCCGCGCCGGCCATCGCTGGTCCGACGGGACGCCGTTCACGGCGGAGGATTTCCGCTATTACTGGGAGGACGTCGCGCTCAACAAGGATCTCTCACCCGCCGGGCCTCCCGAGTTCATGCTGGTGGACGGGAAGCCGCCTCGCTTCGAAGTCCTCGACGAACGCACCGTTCGCTATTCCTGGGACAAGCCCAATCCGCGCTTCCTGCCGCAGCTTGCGGGTCCTCTCGATCCAGCCATCTACAGGGCTTCGAAATATCTCAAGCAGTTCCACGCCAAATATGCCGACAAGGCCGCGCTCGAAGAGCAGGCGAAGAAGCAGAAGCTGAAATCCTGGGCTGCCCTTCACAATCGCATGGACGACATGAAGGAGCAGACGAACCCGGACCTGCCGACCCTCATGCCCTGGCGCGTGACCAATGCCGCGCCCGCCAACCGCTTCATGTTCGAACGCAATCCCTATTACCATCGCATCGACAAGCAGGGACATCAGCTTCCCTATCTCGACCGCATCGTCATGGACGTGGCCGCGAGCGGCCTTTTCGCCGCCAAGGCGAATGCGGGCGAAACGGACCTGCTGTTCCGCGGCCTCTCCATGAGCGACATTCCGGTGCTGAAGGAGGGCGAGAAGATCCACGGCTACAAGACATTGATCTGGCCCTATGCCCGCGGCACGGAATTGGCGCTCTATCCCAATCTCAACGCGGTCGATCCCGTCTGGCGCCAGCTCAACCGGGACATCCGCTTCCGCCGTGCATTGTCGCTCGGCATCGACCGCAAGACCCTGAACAACGCCCTGCTCTTCGGCCTCGGCACCGAGGGCAACAACACGGTGGTGCCGGAAAGCCCCCTCTTCTCGGAGGATCTGCGGACCCTGAATGCGCAGTACGATCCCGCCCAGGCTTCGCGCCTTCTCGATGAGATCGGCCTCACGAAACGCAACGGCGCAGGCTTCCGGCTCCTGCCGGACGGGCGCGAGCTCGAGATCATTGTTGAAACCGATGGCGAAAGCAGCCTCGTGGTGGACGGGCTCACATTGATCGGCGAGTTCTGGCGCGAAATCGGCATCCGGCTCTTCGTGAAGCCGCAGGACCGCACCGTCTTGCGCAACCGCGCCTTCTCCGGACTGACGGTGATGGTCGCGGCTCCCGGCTTCGACAACGCCATTCCCACGGCCATCATGCCGCCGACGGAATTCGCCCCCATGCGGCAGGACAACTACGCCTGGCCGAAATGGGGGCAGTATGTGGAAACCAAGGGCGTGAACGGCGAAGCGATCGACCTGCCTGAAGCCAAGCGCCTGTCCGAGCTCTACGACACCTGGATGGGCACGGGCGACGAGGCCTTGCAGACGCAGGTCTGGAAGGAAATGCTGCGCAACCATGCCGAGAACCAATGGGTGATCGGCACGGTGGCCGGCGCGCTGCAGCCCATCGCCATCCGCAACGGCCTGCAAGGCCTGCCCGCAAAAGCGCTCTATTCCTGGGAGCCTACGGCCATGCTCGGCATCTACCGGATCGATGAGGTCCACTGGAACAAGGCCGCCGGCAAAGAGGCACGCCGATGATCCGCTTCCTGTTGCGTCGCCTCGTCACCATGGCCGTCACGCTGCTCATCATCTCGGCCCTCGTCTTCTTCATCATCAAGCTTCCGCCGGGCGATTTCCTCTCGAACCTGATCTTCGAGCTGCGGGCGCAGAACGACAACGCCTCCATCGCCAAGGCGGAATTCCTGATGAAGCAATATGCGCTCGACAGGCCCGCCTGGGAGCAATACCTGATCTGGATCGGCGTGATGCCGGGCCCCAACGGCTTCTCCGGCCTGCTGCAGGGCGATTGGGGATGGTCGTTCGAATACGACAAACCGGTGGTGGATGTTGTGGGGGATGCCTTGTGGCTGACGCTGCTCGTGAATCTTGCCGCCGTGATCTTCATCCACGTGGTGTCGATTCCCATCGCGATCTATTCGGCGACGCGGCAATATTCGATCGGCGACTATCTTGCCACCTTCATCGGCTATATCGGGCTTGCGACGCCGAGCTTCCTTCTCGCCCTCATCCTGCTCTACTACCTGAACCGCTGGTTCGGCATTTCCATCGGCGGGCTCTACGATGCGCAATATGCAGGCGAGCCCTGGACCTGGGAGAAGATCCGGTCTCTCCTGGCCCATCTGATCGTACCGACCATCGTGATCGGACTGGCCGGCACGGCCGCCATGATCCGGCGCATGCGTGCGAACCTGCTCGATGAGCTCGGCAAGCAATATTACGTCACCGCGAAGGCCAAGGGCCTCGGGCCGACGAAGGCGCTCCTGAAATATCCGTTCCGCATGTCGCTCAACCCGTTCATCGCGGATATCGGCAACCTTCTGCCGCATCTGATCTCCGGGTCGGTGCTGGTATCGCTGGTCCTGAGCCTTCCGACAGTGGGACCCATTCTGCTCAGCGCTCTGAAGAACCAGGATCAGTTCCTCGCAGGCTTCATCCTGATGTTCGTCGCGATGCTCACCGTGGCCGGCATGCTGGTCTCGGATCTTCTCCTGGCCTGGATCGATCCCCGCATCCGTGTGGGAGGCGCACGATGAACACCCTGCCCTCCCGCGCGCGCCATTACGTCGATCCGGCTCCCTTCGACCCCGGCGCGACGGAGCCCATCGGCACGGAGAACGAAAGTTTCTACCGCGCCTCGTCCTGGCAGCTCACATGGTGGAAATTCCGCCGCCACAGAGTGGCCGTGGCGGCGGCCTTCGTGCTGCTCGCCTTCTATCTGATGGTGCCCTTCGTCGAACTGATCGCCCCCTACAACCAGACGAAGCGGCACGGGGATTTCCTCTATGCACCGCCGCAAAGCATCCACCTGATGCATGAGGGCCGTTTTGTCGGGCCCTTCGTCTATCCTTACAAATTCACCTTCGATCTCGAGACATTCCGGCGCGTCTACACGATCGATCCATCCCAGCCGCAGCCGATCCGCTTTCTCTGCCGCGGCGACGATTACGAGCTCTGGGGTGTCTGGCGCATGAACGTGCATCTGTTCTGCCCGCCTCGAGACGGCACGATGTTCCTCCTCGGCACCGATCGTCTGGGACGGGATCTCTTCTCGCGCATCATCTACGGCGGGCGCATCTCGCTCACGATCGGCCTTATCGGGATCGCGGTGTCGTTCACCCTCGGCCTCTTCTTCGGCGGATTGGCGGGCTATCTCGGCGGATGGGTGGATCATGTGATCCAGCGCATGATCGAGATCCTGCGCTCGCTGCCGGAACTGCCCCTGTGGCTTGCGCTCTCGGCGGCGCTGCCTGCGAACTGGAGCCCGATCCTCGTCTTCTTCGGCATCACCATCATTCTCGGCCTGCTCGACTGGCCGGGCCTGGCGCGCGCCGTGCGCTCGAAACTGCTGGCCTTGCGCGAGGAAGATTTCGTGAAGGCCGCCGAACTGATGGGAGCCTCCAAGCCGCGCATCATCGCGCGCCACCTCATCCCGAACTTCATGAGCCATCTGATTGCCTCTGCGACGCTCTCGATCCCGTCCATGATCCTCGGCGAGACCGCCCTCTCCTTCTTGGGCCTTGGCCTTCGTCCGCCGGTGACGAGCTGGGGCGTGCTGCTCAACGAGGCCCAGAATCTCGCGGCCGTGCAGCTTCATCCCTGGCTTCTCTTTCCCATGGTGCCGGTGATCATCGTGGTGCTCGCCTTCAACTTCATGGGCGACGGCCTGCGTGACGCGGCCGACCCGTACCACTGAGGGAACACGATGTGCTGGAGCGCCTGAAAACCTGGCTCGCCGACAGGCTCGGCATCACACAGCTGAATCAGGCCGTGTCCTTCCTGCTGATGCGGGACCTGAACGTGCTCTCGTCCGCCCCGAAAGGCGCGGAGGGTCACGCGGCATTACGGGCGGCCTTCCTGCACCTCGTCGACATTCTCAAACCCGACACCGTCTGCGACGTGGGATCCTTCGACGGCTCCCTGTCGCTGGCGGTGCGGGACAGGAATCCCACGTGCGAAATCATCGCCTTCGAGGCCAATCCCCGCACGCACGCGCGGCATGCGGCGGCCGTTGCCGCGAGAGGCATCGACTACCGCCATCTCGCCATCTCGGACACCATCGGGCGCATCACCATTCATGCTCCTCGTGGCCAGCACGAGGGCAAGACATCGCTGCTCATGCGCAGCGAGGGCGTGGCCTATGACCACGACGAGGTCGAGACGCAGACGCTCGACAGCATTTTCAAGGACCGTCTCGACAAGGATCGAAGCATCTTTCTCTGGATCGATGTGGAGGGCGCGGCCGAGCGCGTTCTGGCGGGGGCATCGGACGTCTTACGCCACACGCTTGCGGTCTTCATCGAATGCGAGACCTTCCCCTTCTGGCAGGAGGGCGGCAGCGCAGGCGGCGTTGCCGGCATCCTCATGAGGGCGGGCTTCGTGCCTCTGGCGCGGGATCGGGAATACGGCGACAAACAGTTCAACGTGCTGTTCGTCGCCGGTCGTGCGGCGCATCTGCTGGCGCCGTCGCTGTTCGATGCGAACTCGCCGCTGAGGGGGACCCTCGTCCCGCGACCTCCTGCAGCCTCCAGAACTGCCGAGGCCGGTGCGGCATGAAAAGGCTGCAGAGCGGGACATGAAAAAGGCGCCCTCAGGCGCCTTTCTCGTTTTGCATGTCTCAGCGACGTCGTGGGCTCTTTTCGAGCCACGCCACCTGAGCGCCATCGCGCCCCCCGCCGGAACGGTTCGCAGGCTTGCCCTGCGCCGGACGCTGAGCCTGCTGCGGACGCTGGCCCTGGGCAGGCTTCTGCCCTTGAGCGGGACGCTGCTGGTTCGGCGCAGCGTGTCCGGCCTGCGGCTGAGCGCCTCCCGGCTTACCGCCGCGACGGCGACGCTTGGGTCCCTTGTCGGCATTCGGATCCGCTTGGCGAGGCTGGCCATGGCCCTTATGGCCGCGCGCATGCGGAGCCGGACGGCCGCGCTGCGGCTCGCGACGCTCGCCGCTCTCGGACGCGGCGGGAGCAGCGGGCAATCCTTCCGGCAACGGCATGACCGGCACCTTCAGGCGCGTCAGCTTCTCGATGTCCTTCAGATACGCCTTTTCCTCGTCGTTGCAGAACGAGATCGCAAGGCCGGTCGCGCCGGCGCGCGCGGTGCGGCCGATGCGGTGGACGTAAGACTCCGGCACGTTCGGCAGATCGTAGTTGATGACGTGGGTCACGCCTTCCACGTCGATGCCGCGCGCGGCGATATCAGTCGCAACGAGGACCCGGCAGGAGCCGTCGCGGAAGCCCGCCAAAGCGCGCTCGCGCTGCGGCTGGGACTTGTTGCCGTGAATGGCGGCGCCTGCGATGCCTGCCTTGTCGAGGCCGCGCACCACCTTGTCCGCGCCGTGCTTGGTGCGGGTGAAGACGAGCACGCGCTCGACGGACGGATCGCGCAGGAGCGTCTCAAGCAGCACCTGCTTGCGGTTCGTGGGCACGAAGATCACGCTCTGCTCCACACGCTCGGCGGTGGTGGCGACAGGCGTCACCGCCACATGCGCCGGATCGCGCAGGAACGAATCGGCGAGAGTCGAGATCGTCTTCGGCATGGTGGCCGAGAAGAACAGGCTCTGACGCTCCTTCGGCAGCAGGGTCACGATGCGCTTCAGCGCGTGGATGAAGCCGAGGTCGAGCATCTGGTCGGCCTCGTCGAGGACGAGGATCTCGATGTCGCGCAGAAAGAGCGACCTGCGGTCAACGAGGTCGATCAGGCGGCCCGGCGTGGCGACGAGCACGTCGACGCCCTGAGCGAGCGCCTTCTCCTGGCGGGAGATGGTGACGCCGCCGAACACCACCTCGGTGGTGAGCCTCAGGTTGCGGCCATAGGCCTTGAAGCTGTCGGCGATCTGTCCGGAAAGTTCGCGGGTCGGGCTGAGCACGAGGACGCGCGGGCTTTTCGGCTTGCGCGGCTTCGGGTTCGCGTTGAGGCGGTGCAGGATCGGCAGCGCGAAGGCCGCCGTCTTGCCGGTGCCGGTCTGGGCGATGCCGCAGACGTCGCGGCCTTCCATGGCATAGGGAATGGTCTGGGCCTGGATGGGCGTGGGCTTCTCATAACCCTCGGCAGACAAGGCCTTCAGGATCGGCTGGGCCAATCCAAAATCGGTGAAGAGTGTCAAGGTGATATCGTCTTTCGAACGGATGCGGTGAGCCGCAAAGCAGGTTCGGCTTGAATGCTCAAGGCGCTTCAGGGCTCTCAAGGCAACAGCCCGCGTGATGGGGCCGTCGTATGGGTCAAGCGATTGAAGAAGGGGACCGGGCTTTCGCCTCGAAGCGAATTTCCGTCACGCAGTCCCGCTCAAGCGGCTCGTGGTCGAGCGCTGACGCCGTGCTGCTCATATGAGGGCTGAGCGCTCCAATGTCAATGCAAGCTGCTTGGAGCTGAGGTTGGATCCTCCCTCACGCGACATCCCGGGGCTGCGGAGCAGAACCCGGGATCGTTCGCAGAACGAGGCACCCGCACCTTCCCTGTCATCCCCGCGCAGGCGGGGATCCAGAACCACGACGGTTGGAGAGTGAGGCTCGTCCCGCGCAGACACTCTCCTCGCCCGGGCCTCCGGCTTGCCCAACGTTGATTCATGGAGCGCTGGAACCCTCCTCCCCCTTTGTGGGGAGGAGATGGAGGTGGGGGTGCCGGCGCCTGACCTTCATCGGCTATCGCTCACCCCCGTGGTCCCTCCCCACAGGTGGAGGGACAACCGCACTGGACCTTGATGAGCGGAGCGCTGAGGAGCAAAGGCGCTTGTCATCCCCGCGCAGGCGGGGATCCATAACCACTGAGGGTGCAGAAGGAAGCGGGCGGCTTCCGCAGCGCCTTTTCTCCGACTGTTCTAGATCTGGATCCCCGCCTGCGCGGGGATGACGGTGAGAGGATCGCAGGACCAGCAGAGGGTACGATGAGCGGCGGAGGCTGGCGGGGTGATGTTCCACCTTTGTTCTTGACAGGTGCTCCCGTCTGAACTATGTTGCATTCATCCCGGTCCGACGAGGGGCGCGCTCGCGAGGCGTCGCAGTGACGGGGCGGGGAACGGTCCTGCGG
>DASQML010000048.1:0-6772 GCA_035645515.1 Microvirga sp. | reverse complement strand
GCCTGTCTGTGGGAGGCCGCCCGCTGCAAGACGCGGTGTCCGCCTAAAAGAACCGTGCGCGAGGAGCCGTCGGGTTCTTCACATCGACACACACGAGCCGGACGCCTCCTCGCGCCCTCCCTCGATCTCACACCCTCGGGCACTCACGCCGCGGGGACGATGACGCTCGCCCGCTTGGATCTTTGGCCGCTTGGCTCTTTGACAGAATACCCTGTGCATTCCCGCTCCTCCGCCAGGACTGGGAAGAGGATCCTCGGCAGGCCATGGCGACGGGCTCTCGCCTCCGCCAGCCATGAGAAAACTCGCGCACTTTCTAAACCGTTGACGGCGGCCTGGAGTTTTCAAACCGGCAGCATTCCGTCGCTTTTGACTTCCTCCATGACCGCATAGGTACGGGTTTCCTTGACGCCCGGCAGCGCGAGCAGGATCTCGCCGAGAAAGTGACGGTAGGCGGTCATGTCGGCGACGCGTGTCTTCACCAGATAATCGAACCCGCCCGCCACCATGTGGCATTCGAGGACCTCGGGCGCGCGCTTCACGGCCTCCGCGAATTTCTCGAAGACATCCGGCGTCGTCTTGTCGAGGGAAACCTCCACAAAGACCAGAAGCTCGAGACCGAGCCGGTGTGGATCGAGCCGTGCGCCGAAGCCCGCAATGAAGCCCTCCCGCTGCAGGCGCTTCACCCGGTCGCTGGTGGAGGTCGGGGAGAGCCCGACCTTTTCCGCAAGGTCCACGGTGGAGATGCGCCCATCCTGCTGGAGGAACTTCAGGATCTTCCGATCGGTACGGTCGAGCTCCGTCATTTTCGCGCCTTCATCGAACTTGTGCCGCCGATTTTAAGGCGGAGAGCCCAATATTGCCATCGAAACACGGCATGAGAGCCCGTATATTCCCGGAAAATCCCCAGAGGAATCCCATGCCCCAGATGTCCAGCGCCGCCCTGCCGTTCAACCCGCCTTTCGCCGAGGACGACAAGGCCATTGCCGCCCGCCTTCTGGTGAGTTCCCGCCTCTCTCCCGAGCGCGAACGCCGTGTCGACGAGCGCGCCGCCCGCCTGATCGAGGCGATCCGCGCCAAGGGCGGTGGCCTCGGCGGCGTGGAGGAGATGCTGCGGGAATATGCGCTCTCCACCAAGGAGGGTCTCGCCCTGATGGTGCTGGCCGAAGCCCTGCTGCGCGTGCCGGACGCCGCCACCGCCGACAGGCTCATCGAGGACAAGCTCGGCCAGGCTGATTTCGCCAGCCATGAGGCGAAGTCCGATGCGTTCCTCGTGTCGGCTTCCGCCTGGGCGCTCGGCATCACAGCCCGCGTGATCCAGCCCGGCGAAACGCCGGAGAGCATTCTGGGCCAGCTCACCAAGCGCATCGGCCTGCCGGCGGTGCGCACCGCCACGCGGCAAGCCATGCGCGTGATGGGCAACCACTTCGTGCTGGGCCAGACGATCGAGGACGCCTTGAAGCGCGCGGGCTCCGCCAAGGGCCGGATCTACCGCTATTCCTTCGACATGCTGGGCGAAGGCGCCCGTACCGCTGAGGACGCGCGCCGCTACTACGACTCGTATGCCGCCGCCATCGACGCCATCGGCCGCTCCGCCGGAAACGAGCCGCTGCCGAATCGCCCAGGCATTTCGGTGAAGCTCTCCGCGCTTCATCCGCGTTACGAGGCCACGAGCCGCGAACGGGTGATGCGCGAGCTCGTGCCGCTCGTCATCGCACTGGCTCAGAAGGCCAAGTCCTACGATCTCAACTTCACCGTCGATGCAGAAGAAGCCGACCGCCTCGAACTCTCGCTCGAGGTGATCGAGGCCGTGATCGCGGATCCGTCTCTTGCCGATTGGAAGGGTTTCGGTCTCGCCATCCAGGCCTATCAGAAGCGCGCCGGCTCCGTGATCGATGCCATCGCGGCGATGGCTGAGAAATACGATCGGCAGATGATGGTGCGCCTCGTAAAGGGCGCGTACTGGGATACGGAAGTGAAGCGCGCGCAGGAGCGCGGGCTCGACGATTATCCGGTCTTCACCCGCAAGGCGATGACGGACCTGCATTACATGGCCTGCGCCGAGAAGATGCTGGCGCTTCGCCCACGCATCTATCCGCAATTCGCCACTCACAACGCACTCACCGTCGCCTCCATCATCGAGCGCGCGGGCGGCACGGAGGGCTACGAGTTTCAGCGCCTGCACGGCATGGGCGAGGCGCTCTATGCACGCCTGCTCGAAGACAATCCGGGCCTGGCCTGCCGCGCCTATGCGCCGGTCGGCGGCCATCGCGATCTCCTCGCCTATCTCGTGCGTCGCCTGCTCGAGAACGGCGCGAATTCCTCCTTCGTGTCGGTGGCGGCCGATCCCAACGTTCCCGTGCAGGCCCTGCTCAAGCGCCCCGCGGACATCATCGTCTCCGCCGATCAGGCGCGTCATCCGAAGCTCCCGCTGCCGCGCGATCTTTATGGTTCCGAACGCAGGAACTCGAAAGGCGTCGAGTTCGGTCACCAGGCCTCTCTCGAAGCGCTTCTCGCTGACATCAAGCGGGCCGCCGCACAGACCTATCGCGCCGATCCGCTTCTCGACGGCAAGGCGGCTTCCGGAGAGACGCGCCCGGTCGTCAGCCCCATCGACGGCAGCACGGTGGTCGGTCAGGTGACGGAAGCAAGCACAGACGTGGTGGACCGCGCCATGGCCTGCGCACGGGCAGGCTTCAGGGCATGGAGCCGCACGGATGCGGAGACCCGCGCGAAGGCGCTCGAACGCGCTGCCGACCTCATGGAGGAGCGCCGCGGCGCGCTGCTGCATCTGTTGCAGGCGGAAGCAGGCAAGACCCTCGACGATGCGCTGTCCGAAGTCCGCGAGGCGGTCGATTTCTGCCGCTACTACGCAGTGCAGGGCCGCACACTCTTCGGTTCGGGCGAGCCGATGCCGGGTCCGACCGGTGAGAGCAACGTGCTGCGCCTGCGCGGTCGCGGCGTGTTCGTGGCAATCTCGCCCTGGAACTTCCCGCTGGCGATCTTCCTCGGGCAGGTGAGCGCCGCCCTGATGGCCGGCAACACCGTCGTCGCCAAGCCTGCCGAGCAGACGCCTCTGATCGCAGATATGGCAGTTCGCATTCTGCATGAGGCCGGCGTGAACAAGACTGCGCTTCACCTCGTGCCGGGCGACGGCCGTGTGGGCGCCCGTCTCGTCGAGCATAAAGATGTGGCCGGCGTCGTCTTCACAGGCTCCACGGAAGTGGCGCGCATCATCAACCGCACGCTTGCGAACAAGGACGCCGCCATCGTTCCGCTGATCGCGGAGACGGGTGGGATCAACGCGATGATCGTCGATGCGACGGCGCTGCCCGAACAGGTGGCGGACGACGTGGTGATGTCGGCCTTCCGCTCCGCCGGTCAGCGCTGCTCGGCTCTGCGTCTTCTCTGCGTGCAGGAGGATGTCGCCGACCGCATGATCGAGATGATCGCGGGCAACGCGCGCGAGCTGAAGCTCGGCGACCCGCGCGACGTCTCGACCCATATCGGCCCGGTCATCGACCGCGAGGCGAAGGACAAGCTCGATGCGCACATCGAGTCCATGAAGCGTCAGGCCAAGGTGCATTACGCCGGCCATGCGCCCGGCACAGGCACCTATGTCGCGCCGCATATCTTCGAACTCAACAGGCCGCACGATCTGGCGCAGGAGGTCTTCGGGCCCGTGCTGCACGTGGTGCGCTACAAGGCGGACAAGCTCGAAGACATGATCCAGGCCATCGAGGGCACCGGCTACGGCCTCACGCTCGGCGTGCACTCACGCATCGATGCCACGGTCAACCGGATCGTCGAGGCGCTTTCCGTCGGCAACGTCTACGTGAACCGCAACATGATCGGCGCCGTGGTCGGCGTGCAGCCTTTTGGCGGACATGGCCTGTCCGGCACCGGTCCGAAGGCTGGGGGCCCGCATTATCTCCTGCGCTTTGCCACCGAGCAGACGGTGACGATCAACACCGCGGCTGCCGGCGGCAATGCGAATCTGATCGCCATGGGCGAGTAGCCCATCCCATGTCGTGCCCGGCTTTGTGCCGGGCATCCATGCCTTCAGGAGCTTGAGACATGGAGGGCCGGAACACGGCCCGCCATGTGAGTGCGGGCGGCATCGTTTTCAGCGAAACGAAAATCGCCGAACCTGCTCCCAAGGTCCGCCGCGATACCACCAGAGATCCAGGCCGATGGCCGTGGCCTGGAAGGACACGAAGGTTTCCGACAGTTCCTGCAGCAGCGCTCGCGCTGTCTGCGGGTCGACGTTGTTCTGCACCGTCACGTGGGGCTGATGCTTTTGACGATCCTGCAGTGTGAGCCACTGCGCCCATTGCAAAGCGAGGCTGCCTCGAAGATCGGCCAGTTCGGCGGATTGGAGGACATACGCGACACCGCGCCCGAGAGAGCGCAGGCCCGTCACATCAAGCCGGAAGCAAGGCTGTGCAACGCACCTTTCCTCGATGACGTCTTGGATCATCGAAACCTGCTCGCCGGGCAGATGGTGAAACAGGGTCAGGTGCGCCGGAATGAAGTTCCGCTCAGGCGGGAAATAGCGCCGCCTCTGTTCGTCGAAGAACGCAAAGGAGCGCTCGTCCAGCGCGAGGGTGACGATGAGAGGTGCGGGCTTCGCCATGAAAAGAAAAACCCGGCTCGGGGCCGGGTTGTTTCAGATCAGTAGTTCAGTGCCTCTTTGGCCTCGCGCAGCTGCGCGATGGCTGATTCCGCCGCGTGTTTCGCAGCCGGATCATTGGTGGCGTCATAGGCCATCTCGGCCTGGAGGATTTCCTTGTCCAGGATCTCCTGCGTCAGCTCTTCGGCAGGAAGGGCGCGCTCGGCGAGGACGGTCAGGCCGTTCTGGTTGATGTCGGCGAAACCGCCGCGCACCAGAACCCGCGAGCCGTTGCCCGGGTTGCTCGTGATGACGAGGAAGCCGGTCTTGAGCGTCGTCATCGTCGGCGCATGGCCGGCAAGAACCGTCATGTCGCCTTCGGTCGCAGGCAAGACAACCGCATCGACGGAGCCTGAGAACAGCACGCGCTCGGGGGAGACGAGTTCGAAATTGAAGGTGGCCATCTGAGCTTCTCGTCAACCGTCCGCTCGCAAGGAGCGGTCCGGGATCGTTGGAGACAGGCTTTTCATAAAGCAGTCCCGAGGCGTGCGGGCACGCCTCGGGACAATGCCGATTTTCGGTTTAGGCAGCTTCAGCCGCGAGGCGCTGGGCCTTCTCGACGGCTTCCTCGATGGTGCCGACCATGTAGAAGGCAGCCTCGGGGAGGTGATCGTAGTCGCCGTTCACGAGACCCTTGAAGCCCTTGATGGTGTCTTCAAGCGCGACGAGCTTGCCGGGCGAACCGGTGAACACTTCCGCCACGTGGAACGGCTGTGACAGGAAGCGCTCGATCTTGCGGGCGCGGGCCACGGTGAGCTTGTCCTCTTCCGAGAGCTCGTCCATGCCCAAGATCGCGATGATGTCCTGGAGCGCCTTGTAGCGCTGCAGCACCTGCTGGACCTGACGGGCGACATTGTAGTGCTCTTCGCCGACGATGGAGGCGGAGAGCATGCGCGAGGTCGAGTCGAGCGGATCCACGGCCGGGTAGATGCCCTTTTCCGCGATCGAGCGCGACAGCACGGTCGTGGCGTCGAGGTGGGCGAACGAGGTCGCCGGAGCAGGGTCGGTCAGGTCGTCGGCGGGCACGTAGATCGCCTGCACCGAGGTGATCGAGCCCTTGGTGGTGGTGGTGATGCGCTCCTGCAGGGCGCCCATGTCGGTGGCGAGCGTTGGCTGGTAGCCCACGGCCGAAGGAATACGGCCGAGGAGCGCCGACACCTCGGAACCCGCCTGGGTGAAGCGGAAGATGTTGTCCACGAAGAACAGCACGTCCTGGCCCTGGTCGCGGAAGTGTTCGGCAACGGTCAGGCCCGTCAGAGCAACGCGGGCGCGGGCGCCCGGGGGCTCGTTCATCTGGCCGTACACGAGAGCGCACTTGGAGCCGGCAGCCGAACCGTTGTTCTCGGCCGGATTCACGTTCACGCGGGACTCGATCATCTCGTGATAGAGATCGTTGCCCTCACGGGTGCGCTCGCCGACGCCGGCGAACACGGAGTAGCCGCCGTGGGCCTTCGCGACGTTGTTGATGAGCTCCATGATGAGCACGGTCTTGCCGACGCCTGCGCCGCCGAAGAGGCCGATCTTAC
Source organism: Microvirga sp. (assembly GCA_035645515.1). Taxonomy (GTDB): domain Bacteria; phylum Pseudomonadota; class Alphaproteobacteria; order Rhizobiales; family Beijerinckiaceae; genus Microvirga. Next base: position 577 of record DASQML010000048.1, on the reverse strand, counting down.
CGCCCTTTGCATAGGGAGCGAGCAGGTCGACGACCTTGATGCCCGTCACGAGGATCTGACCCTCGGTGGACTGCTCGGCGTAGGACGGAGCCGGCTGGTGGATGGCGCGTTGGGCTTCGCCGACGATCGGGCCGGCTTCGTCCACCGGCTCGCCGATGACGTTCATGATGCGGCCGAGGGTGCCGGCGCCGACCGGCACCGAAATCGGGGCGCCGGTATCGGTGACCGGCTGTCCACGCACGAGGCCTTCGGAGGTGTCCATGGCAATGCAGCGCACGGTGTTCTCGCCGAGCTGCTGAGCGACCTCGAGCACCAGGCGGTTGCCCTGGTTGGTGGTCTCGAGAGCGTTCAGGATCTCCGGCAGATGGCCGTCGAACTGCACGTCGACAACGGCGCCGATGACCTGGGTGATGTGGCCGGTCGCCTTTCCGGCGGTGGTAGCGGTGTTAGCCATGTGAGGCTCCTCTCGGATTCGTCAGAGCGCCTCGGCGCCCGAAATGATTTCGATCAGTTCCTTGGTGATCATCGCCTGACGCGACCGGTTGTAGGTCTGCGTCTGCTTCTTGATCATCTCGCC
>DASQML010000047.1:0-41489 GCA_035645515.1 Microvirga sp. | reverse complement strand
GCCGATGGCGTTGCGGCCCTGGACCACGGCCACGCGGGCCGAGACCGCGCTCATGGAGCGGGCGATGTCGTCGGCCAGCGAGATCACCCGCGACGACTTCGTTCCCGGCGCAGGCTCAAGCTCATACAACGTCACGACAGGGCCGGGGCTCACCTTCGTGATCGCGCCGCGCACGCCGAAATCCTCCAGCGTGCCTTCGAGCAGACTGGCGTTCTGTTCCAGCGCCTCGGGCGAGATCAGGGGAGTCGAGGATTTCTTGGGTTCCGCGAGCAGGCTCAGCTGCGGCAGCTGATATTTCTCCTCGTCGAGAAGCGAGGGCTGCGCCTCGCGGGCCATGCGCTTTCCGGGCTTCGGCGCGGTGGGCACAGGCCCGACCCGGGCCGAGACGGGCTCGGGCCGCATGGCGGCGCGGGGCACGGCCTGCGGTACGGGCTCGTCGTCATAGGAATCGTCTTCCCCGTCGTAAGCCGGTGAGGGCGCAGGCCGCGCGGGACGGGCCACAGGCCCGTCGAGGACGGGTTCGCGGCGCATGGTACCATCGCGAGCCGAGCGCCGGGGCCGTGGAGCGGCCTCGTCCTCTCCGTCCTCCGCCGATGCCTGGCGCTTCTCGCTCCAGCGGCGCGCGGCGGCGCGAAGGCTCATCAGGCCATGGGCGAGGGCGCCGAGGGACACGATGCCCCAGCCGGGTTCGTCATGGCCGATGTCGTCGGGATCATCGAGGTCGGCGATCTGGCGGCGCTTCACCGGACGCGGAAGCTCGTCCTCATCCGGCTCGTCGTAATGGCGCTCCTCGTTCGGGCTGATGCCGCAGGCGGCGGTGAGGCTCAGGATCGCGATGCCGGCGAAGAGGACGCCGAGAACCGCGCTGGCCGACCCGTTGGACAGACCCGTGACGGCCTTCGCGCCGGTGAGGATCGCATCGCCTGCGACGCCGCCGAGGCCTGTCGGAAGTGGCCAGCGATCGGTGGCGGGCATGGCGCTCGCCAGCGCCGTGGCGGCGCCGGCGCCCAGAACCCAGAGGACGAATCGCAGCTGCAGGCGGCCGAGCTCGCCTGATTTCATGAGGCGCCAGCCCCAGAGCGCCAGGGGCAGGACGGCGGCGATGGCGCCAAGGCCCAGGATCTGCATCAGCAGATCCGCGACGATGGCGCCGGGCCAGCCGAGCATGTTGTGGACGGGCAGATCGGTGGCGTTGTTGAGGCTCGGATCGTCTACCGACCAGGTGGCGAGCGCCACCGCCACCGCACCGGCCACGGCAACGAGGCACAGACCGGTCAATTCCTGCGTCCGGCGGGCGATGAAGGCCCGCAAGGCGCTGAAAACGCCGTCATAGGCGGAAGAGGAGGAACGGCGTGCCGTACGCATCAAACCACTCTGAAAAACGGAGAAGGACAGACGAACATGCCGGGAGTTTAGGAGGGGCGGGTTAAGGGGCTATTAACCGTGTCGGGTCTTCTCCGCAGTTGACGGGAGAGACCGAAAGGAGGAGTGTCCCGGCCATGATGCGCAAGGACACCATCGCCCCTTTCAGGCGCGCCGTTCTCACGGCGCTGATGGCCTATGCGCTCGTGCTGCAGACGATTCTGGTCTCCCTCGGCGGCGCGGCCCAGGCAGCGGACATGGCGGGGAACCAGGGTATTCTCTGCCTCCAGGACGGCGAGACCCGTCCCGGCCACGATCCGGCCACAGCCCATGAGGGGCTGTGCTGCACGCTGAGCTGCCACAACCCCTCGGCGGCAGGCGGCCCGGTTCCTGAAGCGGCATCCATCGCGCATCCCGCACCTGTGACGCTCGCGGTGCGCGAGCCGGCCGCCGCCGTGATTCCACGTCTTTTCTCGAGTGTTCTTCCTGTCGGATCGCGCGCACCCCCGCGCCTTGCCTGATTGCTTTTTCTTCAATCGCGCAATCCTACAGGACATCCTCATGCTCACGTCTCGCTTTTGCGGTGCGCTCATTGCTGCCGCTTTCACTGCCGTTTCCGCGCCTGCTGTCGCCCACGTCTCCTTCGAGACGGCGCAGGCCAGTCCGAACTCCACCTACAAGGCGATTTTACGCGTCCCACACGGCTGCGATGGCCAGCCCACGCTGAAGGTGCGCGTGCGCATTCCCGAAGGCGTCGTGGCCATCAAGCCGATGCCGAAGCCCGGCTGGAGGCTCGAAACCACAAAAGGCGCCTATGTGCGCGCCTATCAGGTCCATGGCGAGACCGTCTCCGAGGGCGTCACCGACATCGTCTGGACCGGCTCGCTCGACGATGCCTTTTACGACGAGTTCGTGTTCCAGGCGCGTTTCACCAACGCGTTCCAGCCGGACGCGATGGTTTACTTCCCGGTGGTGCAGGAATGCGAGAAAGGCACCGCGGAATGGACTCAGGTGCCCTCCGCCGGAGAGGATCCTCACAAGCTTGCCTCTCCCGCGCCGGGGGTGAAGATCGTGGCGGCCGCGCAGAAGGTGGGCGCACTCACCATCGATCAGCCCTGGTCACGCGCGACGCCGGGCGGCGCGAGGGTAGGCGGCGGCTATCTGCGCATCACCAATCGCGGACAGGAGACGGACCGTCTGATCGGCGGCTCGTTTCCCGGCGCGTCGCGGGTTGAGGTGCACGAAATGGCGATGGACGGCGACATCATGCGTATGAAACCCGTGCAGGGCGGGCTCGAGATCAAGCCCGGCGCAACGGTCGAATTGAAGCCCGGCGGCTACCATCTCATGTTCATGGATCTGAAGGAGCCGCTGAAGGAGGGCCAGACCGTGAAGGGCACGCTCGTCTTCGAGAAAGCCGGAACGGTGAGTGTCGAATACATCGTGCGCGGCATGGGCGGCGCTCCCGCCGCCGGCGAGCACAAGCATTGAGAGGAATTTGAACCATGGCTTTCAAACGTTCGCTTCTCATGCCGCTCCTGGTGTTTCTCGCCGGTCTCGGCATTCTGCTCGCCACGGCCCTGTTCCTCCTGCAGCCGCAACAGCAGCAGAGCGCGGGACGCGTGCCGATCGGCGGGCCGTTCCGCCTGACCTCGCACGAGGGCAAGCCGTTTTCGGATACGGATCTCAAAGGCAAGCCCTTCGTCGTGTTCTTCGGCTTCACCCATTGCCCCGAGGTCTGTCCGACGACGCTCTACGATCTCACGCAGGATCTCGCGTCACTGGGATCGGATGCGGATAAGTTGCGCGTGGCCTTCATCACCGTCGATCCCGCCCAGGACACGCCGGAGCTGATGAAGAGCTATCTCTCGTCCTTCGATCCGCGCATCGTGGGCCTCACCGGAATGGACGAGGAGATCGCGGCCGTCGCGAAGGCCTACAAGATCTATTACCGCAAGGTGCCCACCGATTCCGGCTACACCATGGACCACTCCGCCACGATCTTCCTGATGGACGGCAAGGGCGACTTCTACGGCACGTCGAACTTCCAGGAGACGGCCGAGATCCGGCGTTCGAAACTGAAGCAGCTGATCAAGAACGGGTGAGAGCTTTTCATCTCTCCCGCTGTCATTCCGGGGCGGCGTAGCCGAGCCCGGAATCCATAAACACCGACAGCGCAAGACAAAGAACCGTCATCGGTTCTGGATCCCCGCCTGCGCGGGGATGACGACAGAGGGCTTGAATACCAAAGAGGTCCCTCAACAAGAAAAGCCCCGGCCTCTTAGGCTGGGGCTTTTCTTTTCAAGCCTCTGGAAGGCTTTGTTGCCGTGTCGCACCGCAACCTGCTGCGCGACACAGATTGCGATGCTCAGTAGTTGTAGGCGCGCTCGCCGTGAGCCGCGAGGTCGAGGCCTTCGCGCTCCGCATCCTGCGTGACGCGCAGGCCCGTGACCAGATCCACGATCTTGAAGAGCACCACGGAGCCGATGCCGGTCCACACCAGGGTGATGGCGACCGCGATCACCTGCGTGGCGAGCTGGCCGGAGATGCTGTACTCGCCGACGCCGTACCCGCCCAGGGACGGAGCCGCGACGATGGCAGTGCCGATGGCGCCGAGAATGCCGCCCACGCCGTGGATGCCGAACACGTCGAGCGCGTCGTCATAGCCCAGCGCGTTCTTTACAGCGGTGACGGCGAAATAGCAGACCGCGCCTGCGGCAAGGCCCAGCACGATGGAGCCCATCGGACCGGCGAGACCGGCGGCCGGCGTGATGGCGACGAGGCCCGCGACGGCGCCGGACGCGATGCCGAGCAGCGAAGCCTTGCCCTTGCCGATCGCCTCGACGGCCATCCAGGAAAGGCCGGCAGCCGCCGGAGCGAGGATGGTGTTCAGCAGCGCAAGAGCCGCGCCGCCGGTGGCCTCGAGGTTGGAGCCCGCGTTGAAGCCGAACCAGCCGACCCAAAGCAGGCAGGCGCCGACGAAGGTGAGGGTGAGGGAGTGCGGCGCCATCAGGTCGCGGCCGTAGCCGATGCGCTTGCCGACGAGGAGGGCTCCCACGAGTCCGGCCACACCGGAATTGATGTGCACCACGGTGCCACCAGCGAAGTCGAGGGCGCCAAGGCTGAAGAGATAGCCTTCCGAGAACCAGACCATGTGCGCGATCGGCAGGTAGATGAAGGTCACCCAGAGGGCCGTGAAGAGCATCACGGCCGAGAACTTGATGCGCTCGGCGAAGGCGCCGACGATCAGGGCAGGCGTGATGGCAGCAAACGTCAGCTGGAAGGCGATGAAGGTGAATTCCGGAATCGCGACTCCCTTGGTGAAGGTGTCGGCGGTGGATTCCCCGGTCACGCCGGCGAGGAAGGCTTTCGAGAAGCCGCCGATGATGGCGCCGAGCGTGCCTTCGCCGCCTGAGGTGAAGGCGAGCGAGTAGCCGTAAACGACCCAGAGAATGGCCACGAGGCTGAACACCGCGAAGACCTGCATGAGCACGGAGAGCATGTTCTTGGTGCGCACGAGGCCGCCATAGAACAGGGCGAGGCCTGGGATCGTCATGAGGATCACGAGGATCGTCGAGACGAGCATCCAGGTGGTGTCGCCCTTGTTGACGGTGGGAGCCGCAGCGGCTGCGTCCTGCGCAAGGGCGGGTTCAAGAGCAGCAACGCTCAAAGCGAGCGCGCCGAGGGCGGGAAAGACAAAACGGAACTTCATCGGATCGGAACTCCGGAAAACCAATGGGATGGGAAATTACAGGGCGTCGGAATCGGTCTCGCCGGTGCGGATGCGGACCGCTTTTTCGATGGGCGTGACGAAGATCTTGCCGTCGCCGATCTGGCCCGTGCGGGCGGCGGCCGTGATCGCGTCGATCACCTTCGGCACCAGGTCGGATGCCACTGCCACCTCGATCTTGAGCTTCGGCAGGAAGCTCACGGCATATTCAGCGCCGCGATAGATTTCCGTATGGCCTTTCTGCCGGCCATATCCCTTCACCTCGGTCACGGTGAGGCCGTGCACGCCGAGGGCTGTGAGCGCGTCGCGCACCTCCTCCAGCTTGAACGGCTTGATGACCGCCATCACGATTTTCATGGGTCTTGCCCCCTTTTGAGACGCTGACCCGGAGCTCGGGCCAAAAGTTTCCGATTGAACCCGCCCCTCAGGCAGGTGTCGGCAGGGGATATGCAAGGATCATGCCAACCCTGCTCAGGCAGGGGGCAGCGTTCCTGCCTCTTTCATGGGCAAGGGTCGAACGGCCAGAAAACGGCCTGTTTGCTTAATTCGTAGGCAGGCGTCTTCTTAGGCAGAGCGGTCGCGGATCAACCCTTCCTGGGCGACCGAAGCGACGAGAGTGCCGTCCTGCTTGAAGATCAGGCCGCGCGAAAAGCCGCGGGCGCCGGAGGCGTTGGGGGTATCCTGCGCGTAAAGCAGCCATTCGTCCGCCCGGAACGGGCGGTGGAACCACATGGCATGATCGAGGCTCGCCGCCTGGATCGTCGGGTCGAACACCGTGCGGCCGTGTGGAATGAGCGACGAGTCGAGGAGCGTCATGTCCGAGGCATAAGCCAGCACGCATTGATGGATCGCCGGATCGTCGGGCAGGCGGCCCGTGGTCTTGATCCACACATGGAAACGCGGCTCGCCGGGCTCGCGGGAGGTATAGCGCTGGATTTCCACCGGGCGGATTTCCAAGGGACGCTCGCGCTCGTAATAGGTGCGCATGGGCTCAGGCATCTTGAGCAGCAGGCCGCCTTTCACCTCCTCCTCGGAGGGAAGCTCGTCGGGCCCGGGCACCTTCGGCATCTCGGCCTGATGGGAGAAGCCGCCCTCGTCCACTTGGAACGAGGCCGACATGGCGAAGATCGCCTGGCCGTGCTGGGTCGCCACCACGCGGCGGGTGGCGAAGCTCCTGCCGTCCCGGATGCGGTCCACGTCGTAGATGATCGGCACCTTGGGATCGCCGGGCAGCATGAAGTAGCAGTGAAGCGAGTGAGGGTGGCGCCCGTCCACAGTTCGGGTGGCGGCCACCAGGGACTGGCCGATCACCTGGCCGCCGAACACCCGCTGCCAGCCGCTCTTCGGGCTCTGGCCGCGAAACAGGTTCACTTCGAGCTGTTCGAGGTCGAGAATGGAAAGCAGGTCTGTCACGGCGCGGGACATGGATCGGTCATCCTCTCAAGCATGATGCGGAAAAGGGGGACACCACTTTTCCGATAACCATCGTGCGACGGCAAAGACTGTGGCAGCCGTTTTGATGCTCTGAAACAAGACGCTGCGCAAGAGAAGCGTCATCCATCGGCGAGCAACGCACGAACGTCAAGCTTGACGCTGGCCAATGGATCGCTGACACCCAACGTATAGGGTTCGATCAGGATTGCCTCGAGGGAGAAGGCCATGGGTGCAGCAACGGGCATGGAACGGCCGCGCATCGTCATCGCGGGCGGCGGATTGGCCGGGTTGTCCCTGTCCCTCGCCCTCAAGCGCGCCCTTGGGGATGGGGTCGATGTGGTGATGTGCGACCCGGCGCTCACCCGCGACCCCCATGGGGACCGGCGCTCCTATGCCATCGCCGCCGCGGCCCGCCGGATGTTCCAGGCCCTTGGCGTATGGGATCCGATGGCCGACAAGGCCCAGCCCGTCCTCGACATGGTGATCACCGATTCGAGCCTGCAGGATCCGGTGCGTCCCACCTATCTCACCTTCGAGGGCGCCGTGGAAGGCGAGCCATTTGCCCATATGGTGACCTCCGGCGATCTCACGGCGCTCCTGCTCGAGGCGTGCCGGGAAGCCGGCGTGAACCTGCGGCCCGAGGGCGTCAAAGGCTTTTCCACGCAGAGTGTGCGTACCGATGTGACCCTGACGGGCGGCGAGACGATTTCCGCGGCCCTGCTCGTCGCCGCCGACGGAGCCCGCTCGCGCCTGCGGGAGCAGGCGGGGATCGGCTGGATCTACTGGCCCTACAATCAGTCCGGCATCGTCGCGACGATCTCCCACGAGCGCGATCACGAGGGCCGGGCGGTGGAGCATTTCCTGCCGGCCGGCCCCTTCGCCATCCTGCCCCTGAAGGACGCGATCCGCCCTGACGGGTCGGTGCAGCACCGCTCCTCCATCGTGTGGAGCGAGCGCAGCGAGAACGTGCCGGTTCTGCTCGAAGCCCATCCGGAAGACCTTCTGGCGGAACTCGAGAAGCGCTTCGGCCTCCAGCTCGGCAGGATCGCATTCGAGACCAAGCCGCAAGCCTTTCCTCTGGCCTTCGGCGTGGCACGCTCCTTCGTGGCCGACCGGCTGGCGCTGTTGGGGGATGCCGCTCATCTCATCCATCCCATCGCGGGCCAGGGCCTCAATCTCGGCCTGCACGACGTGGCGGCTTTGGCGGAAATCATCACCGACGCCATGCGGTTGGGCCAGGATCCGGGCAGCGCCGACGTGCTCATGCAATACGAGCGCGCCCGCCGGGCCGACATCACTGCCATGGGTATCGTGACGGACGGCCTGAACCGGCTCTTCTCGAACGATCTCCTGCCGGTGCGCTTGATCCGCGATCTTGGCTTGGGCATCGTCGACCGGATCCCGGGCCTGAAGCGCTTCTTCATCCGCGAGGCGGCGGGCCTGAGCCGCTCGACGATGCCCCGCCTCCTGAGAGGCGAGGCTCTCTGAGAAGAAGCCAGTACTCTCCCCACCGAATCTCTACGGCAGCTTCAGCGAAACCACCGGGTCAGGGTCTCTTTGACTGCCCTTCCACTCCGGAGGGGGCAGCCTCTTCTTGTGCTTGCCGGTGCTCAGCACCCCAAAAACGGCAAAACTGCAAAGGTGTGGCGAAAATATGCAGTCACAGCTCTTCCCGCAGAGTATGAAATAACGTATCAATAGCCTCGGGATTTCATGCACTCACGGAAGACGCTCATGACCGACTATAATTTCGATCCGTCACATCCTCCTACCTTCAACGCAGACGGCAGCGTCACACTGGAAGGCGGAACTGCGTTCGTCGGGCTGACCATGGACAACGCGACAGCTGGTGCGGACGCGATCCGGGCTACCGGCATTCAGGACATCACCGTTACTCCCGGTGTGATGATCCGTGGGAACGGCGACGGCATCGAGTTTGCAGGGGCCAGCACCGCAGGCGGCGTGAATCGGCTGTTCAACACCGGCGGTCTGATCTGGGGCACCACGGGCGCAGCCGTCAACTTTTCCGGCAACGCGGACGGACAGGTCCTGAACCAGGGCTCCATCCTGGGCGACACAGGCATCAAGATGACCGCCACCGGCCGGCTCGAGGTGTTCAACTCCGGCATGATCAGCACCACCAACAAGGCCATCGTGGGCAGCACCGGCAGTGATCGGGTGGTGAATACCGGCATCATTCGCACCACCACTGTCGGGGGAATCGCCGTCGATCTCGGCGCGGGCGACGACATCTATGACGGCGCCGGCGGCAGCGTGACCGGGAAGATCGTGCTCGGCACCGGCGCCGACAGGGCCTATGGCAGCTCAGGCGCGGAAACCTTCTCCGGCGGCGCGGGAAACGACACCATTGATGGCGGAGCCGGCGTCGACACGATGGATTACTCCGATGCCACCGCCGACAGCACCGGGAGAGGCGTTACCGTCGACCTGAGGACAACAACCCAGCAATATATCGGCGGCGGCCACGACAGCGATATATTGATTGACATCGAGAACATCGTCGGCAGCGCACACAACGATTCCATCATCGGCAGCACCGGCGACAATTCCCTCGATGGCGGCCTCGGCAGCGATACGCTGGAGGGCGGCCTCGGCAATGACACGATCGACGGGGGCGACGGCGTGGATACCGTCACCTACGGCAGTGCGTCCGTGCAGGTGGACCTGAGTATCACGGTGGCCCAGGGCACGCTGAACTATGGGATCGACGTCCTGAGGAATATTGAGAACGTTCAGGGCGGCAACGGCGCCGATACGATCAGCGGCAGCGATGGCGTCGGCAACAAGCTCTACGGCGGGTTCGGCAACGACGTCCTTGACGGCCGCGGCGGCAACGACACCCTCGACGGTGGTGACGGCAACGACAGCCTCAAGGGCGGGACCGGCAACGACTCGCTTCTCGGCGGCAACGCCAACGACACCCTGTGGGGCGGCGACGGCGACGACAGCCTGGAAGGTGGTGCCGGCAACGACATGGCCGTGTTTGCGGGTTCCAAGGAAGACTACATCATCAGCGGCACTCTCACTGGGGTCGAGGACACCGTATTCACGGTCAAGCACAAGAACCCGGCTGATCCTGACAGCACCATCGCTGGTGCAGGCGGCGTCGACACGCTGAAGGGCATCCGTGTGCTGAAGTTCCTCGGCAACGACACCCTTGCCAGCGACGACGTTCTCTATGCGCTCAACAATTCCGCCGCTCCGGCGAATTTGAGCATGACGATGGCGTCCGGCACCTGGATCAGCGGCGGCGGCATCAAGGAGAATGCTCCCACGGACACGGCAGTCGCCACGCTTGCCGCCACGGACGTCGATGGCGACGCCCTGACCTATACCCTGCAGGACAATGATCTGTTCAAGCTCGATGCGGACGGCAGAACCATCCGGGTCAAGAATGGAGCCCTGCTGAACTTCGAGGCCCTCGCCAATGGGGTCTCGTTCTCCTACAAACTCACGATCACGGCGACCGACAACATCAAGAATCTCAGCGACGGCACCATGGTCGGCACCGCCACAAGGGATGTGTACATCACCATCACCAACGACATCGATGAGACAACGGCTGTCACTCGTTACGGCACCAATGCTGGCGAGAAGGCCATCGGCGAATTCGGCGACGATGCCGTTTATGCGCGAGGCGGCAACGATCAGGTTTTCGGCCGCAAAGGCAACGACCGGCTCTATGGTGAAGACGGCAACGATTACGTCATCGGCGGCGATGGAACTGAAGGCACGGCTCTGGTCGATACCGGCAACGATTTGCTCTATGGCGGCAATGGGAACGACCTGATATTTGGTGGGGACGGCAACGATGTCCTCTATGGAGGAAACGGCAAGGATTCGCTCTATGGCGGCGTTGGGTCCGACATTTTTGTGTTCGACGTGAGGCCGAACGTGAGCACGAACTTGGACTACATCGACGATTTCAACCCCACCTACGACACGATCAAGTTGTCCCAGGCTGCGTTCTCCAAGATTGCCAAGGGACCTCTCAAAGCTGGCGCCTTTGTGGTGGGCACCTCCTTCAAGCAGGCCGACGACAGGATCCTCTATCACAAGACGGCGGGTGCACTGTTCTATGATCCGGATGGAAGCGGTGCGGCCAAGGCGATCCAGTTCGCGAATATCGGCAAGAACCTTGCCCTGAAGTACTACGACTTCATCATCTACTGATAAGGATACCATAAGGAAAAGCCCGGCTCTCCGATGAGCCGGGCTTTGAAAGCGAATAGACCGGGGGAAAGTCCGGCCTCTTTCGTTCGAAGGGGACTTATTTCTTCTTGGCGCGCTCGACGCCTTCCATGATCAGGCGGCGGGCTTCCTCGGCGTCGCCCCAGCGAATGATCTTGGCCCATTTGCCGGGCTCGAGATCCTTGTAGTGCTCGAAGAAGTGCTCGATCTGCTTGAGGGTGATCTCGGGCAGGTCCTTGTAGTTCTGCACCCGGTCGTAGCGCTGGGTGAGCTTGCTCGAGGGAACGGCGATGATCTTCTCGTCCTGGCCGCCGTCATCCTCCATCACCAGCACGCCGACAGGACGCACGTTCATGACGGCGCCAGGGGCAATGGCGCGGGTGTTGGCGATCAGCACGTCGCAGGGATCGCCGTCGCCCGACAGGGTATGGGGGATGAAGCCGTAATTTCCGGGATACCGCATGGCGGTATAGAGGAAGCGGTCGACGAAGAGAGCACCCGATTCCTTGTCCATCTCGTATTTGATGGGCTCGCCGCCGAGCGGCACTTCGATGACGACGTTCACGTCCTCCGGCGGGTTCTTTCCAGTCGGGATCGCATCAAGGCGCATAGAGCTGTTCTCCGGAACAAGGCTTGAGGCATTGCCTGAGTGAAGACGACACTGTTTCACCCATCAATGCAGCAAAAAGAAGCCACTTGGCACGGCGCGGCCAGCAAGTCGTGGGCGCCGCTCCTGTGAAGGCTGTCGGGCTTCCTAGCCGGAGACAGCCGCGGCAACAAGAACCAAAAAGCAGTTTTCAGCGAAAGAGATAGGCAACTTTGGCAAGGGGGGTTCCGCCGATGCGCTCCTCCACCCGGGCGACGCTGCGGCCGCCGAGGCCCTCATAAAAGGCGCAGGCCCGCTCGTTCTCGGCCAGCGCCCAGACCACCACGCGCGGCATGTCCGCATGGCGCAGGTCGTTCAGAACCGCCTTGAACAGGCGGCGCCCCAGCCCGATGCCCTGGTATTCCGGCAGGAGATAGATCTCGTCGACCTCCCCATCCGCCGGCAGCGACCGGTCCCGGCAGCGGCCGTAGGAGGCATAGCCTGCGATTCCCTGGCCGATATCGAGCACCACCAGCGGACGCCCCCGGGTGACGGTGGAGCGCCACCAGCGCTCCCCGCGCCGGGCGAACATCCTGTCGAGCGTCACGCCGGGGATGATGCCGAGATAGGCCTCGCGCCAAGCGGCATCGAAGACCTTCGAGAGCGCCGGGGCATCATCGGGCTTGGCGTGGCGGATACTGACGAGAAGGTCGCTCATAATGTTTATGGTAGTCCGCAATTGATGAATGGAGTTTCGCTGAAAAAGGGTTAACAGAATTTAAACGCAACGAGCCCGGCTGTCTCGAAAGCGCGGCTTTATAAAGGCAGTATGCTTTCAAGACGCTGGGCAAAGTGACGCAAGCTCAAGCTTGCGGGGACGTTTGCCATTTCGGACGCGGCAAGAAAGAAGATTCTCCCGCGGGAAGTGCCGCCAAAGAGGGAGCTCAAAGTCGCAGCTTGATCCAAATCGATCGTAGCAACTTTATAACAGGAGAAGAACCACGGTCTCGACACCGGCGAGGGTTCCATCCGCGCCCAGATCTTCAACGCCGACGGATCCAGACGCGGCAGCGAGTTCCTCCTGACGACGAATGACAACGATCAGATCAATCCATGCGTGGCCGTGCTGTCGGACGGACGCTTTATTATGCATGACAGCCAGATGATCCGCAGGCGAATTCAACGTGCCCGCCGACGCCTTCAGGCAGGTCGTCGATCCAAACAGCCTGCCAACATCCGGGGCGGCCATCGTTCGGAAAGGTTCGCCTTCTTCTGATCTTCGGAGTTGACCGGCTGATGCTGAAAGCGCCCGCTCTTCTCGTGAAGAGCGGGCGCTCTTGTTTTTGGCTTACGCCGCGAGCTGACGCAGGACGTAGTGCAGGATGCCGCCGTTGCGGAAGTACTCGACCTCCTCAAGGGTATCGATGCGGCAGAGCACGGGAACGCGCTTCACCGAACCGTCGGCGGAGGTGATTTCCATGTCCATGATCTGACGCGGCTTCAGGTCGCCGGCCAGGCCCTTGATGGTGATGGTCTCGTCGCCCTTCAGGCCTAAGCTGGCCCAGGAGGTGTCGCCCTGGAACACGAAGGGAGCCACGCCCATGCCGACCAGGTTCGAGCGGTGAATGCGCTCGAAGCTCTCGGCGATGACAGCGCGTACGCCGAGCAGGTTCGTGCCCTTGGCCGCCCAGTCGCGGGACGAGCCGGTGCCGTATTCCTTGCCTGCGAGAACGACGAGCGGAACACCCTCGTCCTTGTAGCGCATGGCGGCGTCGTAGATGAACATCCGCTCGCCGGACGGGTGGTGGATGGTGTAGCCGCCTTCGACCACATTGCCGCTTTCGTCCTTCACCATCTGGTTCTTGATGCGGATGTTGGCGAAGGTGCCGCGCATCATGACCTCATGGTTGCCGCGGCGGGTGCCGTACTGGTTGAAGTCGGCGACCGCGACCTGGCGCTCCTGCAGGTACTTGCCGGCCGGGGAAGCGGCGCGGATGTTGCCGGCAGGCGAGATGTGGTCGGTGGTGATCGAATCCTGGAAGAGGCCGAGGATGCGTGCGTTCACGATGTCCGTGACCGGCTTCGGCTCCTTGGTCATGCCCTCGAAGTAAGGCGGGTTCTGCACATAGGTGGAACCCATGTCCCACTCGTAGGTGAGCCCCGGCTCGAAGGTCACCTTCTTCCAGTTGGCGTCGCCCGAGAACACGTCGGCGTAGCGGGTCTTGAACAGCTCGCTCGTGATCGTGCGGTCGATGAAGTCCTGCACCTCGGCCGAGGACGGCCAGATGTCCTTCAGGTACACCGGCTGTCCGTCCGAGCCTGTGCCGAGCGGGTCCTTGGTGAGGTCCACCAGCATGGAACCGGCGAGAGCGTAAGCCACCACCAGCGGAGGCGAGGCGAGGTAGTTCGCGCGCACGTCCGGGTTCACGCGGCCTTCGAAGTTGCGGTTGCCCGAGAGCACCGACACGGCCACGAGATCGTTGTCGTTGATCGCCTTCGACACGTTCTCCGGCAGCGGGCCCGAGTTGCCGATGCAGGTGGTGCAGCCGAAGCCGACGAGGTTGAAGCCCAGCGCGTCGAGGTCCTTCTGAAGGTCCGCCTTCTTGAAGTATTCCTCGACGATCTGCGATCCGGGCGCCAGCGAGGTCTTCACCCACGGCTTGGACTTGAGGCCCTTCTTCACCGCGTTGCGGGCGAGAAGGCCTGCGCCGATCATCACGCTCGGGTTCGAGGTGTTGGTGCAGGAGGTGATCGCCGCGATCACCACGTCGCCGTGGCCGAGATCGAAATTGGCGTTCTCCACCTTCACGCGCTTGCCGATTTCACCAGCCTTGCGGAACTCCTTCTCCATCGCGCCGAGGAATTCGGTCTTGGAGGTGTCGAGGGTCACGCGGTCCTGCGGGCGCTTGGGGCCGGCGAGGGAGGGAACCACGTCGCCGAGGTCGAGCTCGAGGGTGTCGGTGAAAACCGGATCCGGCGTCTCGGCGGTGCGCCACATCCCCTGCGCCTTGGCATAGGCCTCGACGAGGGCCACGCGCTCGTCCGTACGGCTGGTGGTGCGCAGATAATCGACGGTCTTCTGGTCGATCGGGAAGAAGCCGCAGGTCGCACCGTATTCGGGCGCCATGTTGCCGATGGTGGAGCGGTCCGCCACCGACATGTCGTTGAGGCCGGGGCCGTAGAATTCCACGAACTTGCCGACCACGCCCTTCCTGCGAAGCATCTGGGTGACGGTGAGCACCAGGTCGGTGGCGGTCACGCCTTCCTTCAGCTTGCCGGTGAGCTTGAAGCCGATCACCTCGGGAATGAGCATGGAGACCGGCTGGCCGAGCATGGCGGCTTCCGCCTCGATGCCGCCGACGCCCCAGCCGAGAACGGCGAGGCCGTTGACCATGGTGGTGTGCGAATCGGTGCCCACCAGGGTGTCCGGATAGGCGGTCTCCTCACCCGTGGCCGTGTCCCTGCGGGTCCACACGGTCTGGGACAGGAATTCCAGGTTCACCTGATGGCAGATGCCGGTGCCGGGAGGAACCACCGAGAAATTCTCGAAGGCGGTCTGGCCCCACTTGAGGAAGCGGTAGCGCTCGCCGTTGCGCTGGTATTCCAGCTCCACGTTGCGGTCGAAGGCCCTCGGCGTGCCGAACTCGTCCACGATCACCGAGTGGTCGATCACGAGGTCGACGGGCACCAGCGGGTTGATCTTGCGCGGATCGCCGCCGAGATTCTTCATGGCGTCGCGCATGGCTGCGAGGTCCACCACCGCCGGAACGCCGGTGAAGTCCTGCATCAGGACGCGGGCCGGACGATAGGCGATTTCCTTCTCGTCCTTGCCCTTGTTGTTGAGCCAGGCGGCCACGGCCTCGATATCGGCCTTGGTGACCGTACGGCCATCCTCGTAGCGGAGCAGGTTCTCGAGCAGCACCTTCATGGAGAAGGGCAGCTTCGAGATCCCGGCCAGGCCGTTCTTCTCGGCCTCGACGAGGGAGTAATAGGTATAGGTCTTTTCGCCCACTGTCAGGGTTTGGCGGGCATTGAAGCTGTTGTTGAGCGTCACGGCGAATCCTCGCGTGCATTGGGTTACGAACGAACAGTTTGTTCGGCCGAAAGCGCGAAAAGCGCGCGCCGCTCCGGGAGCGCCCGGACAGGGGAAAAGCGCGCGAGGCGGATTGGACGCCTTGGCGCGCGGCGCAGCCAAGGGTGCTATAGATCATTTCCAACCATCCCGCTACACGGTTTAGAACGGTTCTGGGGTGCAAAGAGGGCAGGGGTCCGGGTTTGGGGCAAGGTTTGCGGCTGAGCGTTAACGATCTGGCCTGCGAGCGGGGCGGCCGCCGGATCTTCGAGGGGGTGTCGTTCACTCTCCAATCCGGTGAGGCTCTCGTGATCACCGGCCGTAACGGGGCGGGCAAATCCACCCTGCTGGAGCTCCTGGCCGGGCGGCTCACCCCCACGGGCGGCCGGATCCTCTGGGAAGGCGAGGGCGAGCGCACATTGCCCGAGAGCCTCCATTATGTCGGCCACCGGGACGCGCTCAAAAGCGCGCTGACCGCTCAGGAGAACCTGGACTTCGCCAGGGATTTTCTCGGAAACCCGGCTTTTTCCGCCCGTGAAGCCTTGGAGGCCGTGGGTTTGGCCCATGCGGCGCGCCTGCCGGTGGGCTATCTCTCGGCGGGGCAGCGGCACCGGGTGGCTCTCGCCCGCCTGCTCGTAGCCCATCGTCCCCTCTGGCTCCTCGACGAGCCGACCTCGGCCCTGGATGCCGCCTCCCAGGAAACCCTGCGCCGGTTGTTGGAGAATCACCGGGCAAAGGGCGGCCTGATCGCCGCCACCACCCATTCGCCCCTGTTTCTCTCCCAGCCGAAGGAAATCAGGATCGAGCGTCGGCCCGTTGCTCCGGAAGGGAGCGCACCGTGATCCGCTCCTTCCATGCCCTCCTGATCCGCGATCTGAAACTCGCCGCCCGCGTCGGCGGCTCAGGCGTGATGGGGCTCATCTTCTTCCTGATGATCGTCACGCTGATTCCTTTTGCGCTCGGCCCCGACCTCAACCTCCTGTCGCGGATCGGCCCGGCGATTCTCTGGATCGCCGCCCTGCTCGCGACGCTGATCGGTCTCGACCGCCTGTTCCAGGCGGATCAGGAGGACGGCTCCCTCGAGCTGCTGCGCCTCTCGCCCGCGCCCCTGGAGCTCATCGTGCTCGCCAAGGTCGTGGCCTATTGGCTCACCACCGGACTGCCGCTCGCCGTCGCCGCGCCCCTCTTCGGCCTGCTGGTGGCGCTCTCGCCCGAGGGCATGTTCGCCATGGTGGCGACGCTTCTCGTAGGCACGCCCGCGCTCACCTTTATCGGCGCGGTGGGCGCGGCGCTCACCGCATCCCTGCGGCGTGGCGGGCTGATTCTTGCGATCCTGGTGCTGCCTTTCATGATCCCGACCCTGATCTTCGGGGTCTCGGCGGCGAATGCGGCTGTGGGCGGCACGGTGCCATTCGCGACCCCGTTCCTCGTTCTCGTGGCGCTGTCGCTCATCGCTGCCGTCGTCGGCACGATAGGGGCAGCGGCGGCGCTGCGGTCCGGGGAGTAGCTCATGCCCGACCGCCTTGTTCTTCGCATGCGCCGCGCCTTGAGCCAGCCCTCGCCGTCCCCCGCTAGGCCGCAAGGCACCTGCCTTGTGCCTTTCATGCCTCACGAGCATGCGCAGAAGGTCCATGCGCTTCTCGTCAGAGCCTATGCGCAGGGCGGCGGCTACGTGGAGCCTTTCCCCATCTGGTGGACGAGCCTGCGTGATGATGCGGAATACGACCCGGCGCTCTGCCTCATCGCGGTGAACGGGCGGGGCGACCTCGTCGGCATCGCGCAATGCTGGACAAGCGCCTTCATCAAGGATCTCGCAGTCGATCCGGCCTATCGTCGGCGGGGATTGGGCTCCGCGCTGCTGCTCGAAACCTTCCGCACTTTCAGGGAGAGGGGCGCTCCTTTCGTGGAGCTGAAGGTGCATGCGGACAACCCCTCGGGAGCCGCGCGTCTTTATCGCGCTCACGGCTTCGAGGAGATCGAGGCGTATCGGCTTGCTTGAGCCTGTGCACCCCGCCCGCGAACGACGAGGGCGGAACCGTCAAGGCCTCAAGCTGATCCCGAAAGCCTGCTCGATGGCAGGCTTGCCGTCGCGTTCCACGCGGTAGATCGCTCGATAGAGCCCGGGCCGGAAGCCGCCCGACGGGGACCTGAAGCCTGCGAACATCATCCACTGCGCCTTGTTGCGGTCGAGCGGCGGGGCCTTGTTCAGGGCCACCGGCTTTCCGTCCGTATCGAACAGGGTGAGCGTCTGGACGTCGCCGCCTTTGAGGCCGATGGCGCGCACATAGGCCACGAGGGCAGGGGAAGCGGTGGTCGGGATGTTCTGCTCCGCCGCGCCCGATTCGATGGCTTCCATGCTCACCGGCCCAGGGGCGAAGCCCTTGTTCAGCACGCTGCCCGCCTCATAGCCGAGCGAGCGCAGCGTGGACGGCTCCCAGAGCGGGGCCTTCGGCGTCGCCCCACAGGCCTGGGTCGCGGGCCCGGAGGTGAACGGATCGACCACCTGGCCGTCCTTGCGAACCGTGAAGTGCAGGTGCGGAAACTCGCTCATGCCGGACAGGCCGACGCGCCCGATCCTGTCCCCCGCCTTGATCCTGTCGCCCGGTTTCACGCGAAGGCTGCCCTTGGCCATGTGGCAGTATTGGGTCTGCCAGCCGTTTCCATGGTCGATGAGAGCGCCGTTGCCGCATTCCGTGTTCTCGACGGATTCGCGGCCCCGGCCCGTGATGGAAACATCCTCCATGCCGTCGCGGGTGCGCAGAACCTGACCATCGGCCGCCGCCGTCACATCGACGCCCGCCTTCATGGCCGCGGTGGTCGGCAAGCGGATGTCGATGCCGTCATGCCCGTCATACGTGAGCGTCCCGCACTCATGGTCGCGCGCTTCCGGCGTCGGGTCGTGATCCACGTAGTGCTGAATGAAGCAGCTGCGCCCGACCTCGCAGGCAACGGGCAGACGAAGCGAAATCTCTTGCGCATGGACGGTCCCGGAGAGGCCGAGGGCCAAAAGGATGAAGGCCGGAAGACGCATGGCTCGCTCCGCAACAAAGATGCGAGAAGAATAGCCCTTCCCGTGGCGTTTGAAAGGCAAGATCTAAGCTGGGCTTACGGACAATCCCGGAGTGCGGAGCGCGTCTTTAACCGCTAAAGAACGCCGATCCTGGCGAAATCGTTATTCAGCGTGAGATCCGCCTCGTTGCAGGCGCGCGCAAGGGCCGCTACATCGTGCGTATGATCCGTGAGCTTGCCAATCCCACCCGCTTCATGAGCCTCAGCGGCACCCTGCTGCCCTGGGTCGCGGGCCTGGCCGCACTGCTGCTCGGTGCCGGGCTCTACATGGTCTGGTTCGTCGCGCCCGCCGATTACCAGCAGGGCGAAACGGTGAAGATCATGTACATCCACGTCCCGGCGGCCTGGCTGTCCCTGTTCTTCTACATGATCATGGCAAGCTCCGCCCTGGGCACCCTCGTGTGGCGTCATCCCCTGGCGGATGTGTCGCAGAAGGCGGCGGCGCCCATCGGCGCGGCGTTCACGCTCATCTGCCTCGTCACCGGTTCGCTCTGGGGCAAGCCCATGTGGGGCACCTATTGGCAATGGGATGCGCGGCTCACCTCCATGCTGGTGATGCTGCTCATCTATCTCGGCATCCTTGCGCTCTGGCGCGCCATCGAGGAGCCGAACCGCGCCGCGCGCGCCGTGTCGATCCTGACCCTTGTCGGCGCGGTGAACGTACCGATCGTGAAGTTCTCCGTCGATTGGTGGAACACCCTGCACCAGCCGGCCTCCGTGTTCCGCCTCGGCGGGCCGACGATCCACAGTTCCATGCTCGTGCCGCTGCTCGTGATGGCGCTGGCCTTCACCCTCATCGGCGTCGCGCTGCACCTGTCCGGCATCCGCACGGAAATCCTGCGCCGCCGCGTGCGCACGCTGACGATTCTCGAGGCCGAGCGCCTCGATGCACAGGCCGCCTGATGACGCATACCTTCTTCATCGCCTTTTCCTACATTCTCACGGCGCTCGTGATTGCGGGTCTCGTCTTGCGCGCAGTGATCGACCATCGCGCGCAGGTGCGCGCATTGGCCGAGCTCGAATCCCGCGGGATCGGCCGGAGGTCGCGCCGTGGCTGAGGCAAATGCATTGCGTTCGCGGCTGATCTTCATCCTGCCCGTTCTCGTCTTCGTGGCATTGGCAGGCCTGTTCCTCGTGCAGCTCACATCAGGCCGCAATCCGGCGGAGCTTCCCTCGGTGCTCCTCGACAAGCCGGTGCCCGTCTTCAGGCTCGCACCGCTCGATGGCCTCACCGCCGCTGGGAAGCCTGTGCCAGGCTTCTCCAACGAGGACCTGAAGGGCCGCGTCACCATCGTCAACGTCTTCGCCTCCTGGTGCGCCCCCTGCCGACAGGAGCACCCGCTGCTGGTGGAGCTGGCGAAGGACCCCTCGGTCCGGCTCGTCGGCATCAACCAGAAGGACAATCCCGACAACGCCCGCCGCTTCCTCGGCGCCCTCGGCAATCCCTATGCCGCCGTCGGCGTGGACCCGAACGGCCGCGCCTCCATCGACTGGGGCGTCTACGGCGTGCCGGAAACCTTCATCGTCGGCCCGGACGGCCTGATCCGGCACAAGCATATCGGACCCCTGACGCCGGAAAATCTGGCAACCTTCAAAGAGAAGCTTCGCCAAATCCCGCGCGCTTGAGGCGGTTGACCGCCACATCGAGCGCCGAGAGGAACGCCGAGCGGTCCTTTTGCGAGAACGGTTTGGGCCCGCCGGTCACGTCGCCCATGGCGCGCAGGTCCTCCATGAGGTTGCGCGTGGCGAGCGCCATGCCGATGGAGGCTTCCGTGAACGGCTTGCCCGTGGGGCCGATCACGTCCGCGCCCGCACTGACGCAGCGATGGGCCAGGGGGATGTCGGCGGTGATCACGATGGATCCGCGCTGCGCCCGTTCCGCGATCCAGTCATCGGCCGCATCGAAACCGGAGTTGACCACCACGCGTTCGACCAGCGGGCTCTGCGGCACCGCGAGAAACGCATTCGCCACCACGAAGACCTTCACACGGTGGCGCTCGGCGACCTTGTAGACCTCGTTCTTCACCGGGCAGGCATCGGCATCCACGTAGATCACGATGGCTTGAGGGGTCGCGGTCATGAGCCATTTATTCCTTCAGAAAGGCACGCTTTGGCCCGAATGGGCGAGCAAAGCTGCCGGTCAGGCCTTCGTCGTTGATAAACTCAAGACCATCCGAAAAGAACCCCGTGGACCATTCCTCCCGCATCCGCTCCGCCTGGGCCTTCCTCCGCAATCGGCGGAGATCGCGGGGCTCCAGCGATGCCGCCACGCGCCTGATCCGCGAGGCGGACACGGGGGCGCTCCAGCGGGCGGGGATGGTGCGCGTGGCGGTGGCGGGCATCCTGCTGATCACCGTGCTGCTCGTGAGCCATGGCGTCGATCTCGTGAACCCGATGGCGGTCAAGCAGATCGCCGCGGCGGAAGTGACGTTGGCGCTCTTCGGCATCTCGGGCTGGATGAGCGCCTGGCTCGCCTCCAAGCGCATTGCGGTCGACCGGCTGCCTGTGTTCACGGCGGTCATCGACGCGCTGCTGATCCTCGGAAACCTCGCCTACAGCCATTGGGGCCTCGGCATTCCCGGCAGCCTTTTCGCAGTCTTTCCTGTCGTGTGGGTGGTGCCCATCACGCTTGCCGCCGTGGCCATTCACTACCAGCCGCGCCTCCAGGCCATGATGGCGCTGATCTACGTAGCCGGCCTGTCGCTGCTGGCCTTCGGCGGCGACACCTTGAGCCCGGCCGAGCGGCGCGAGGATCTCTCGCAGATCAGCGGCGTGTTTTCCGAACAGGCCAATCTGGTGCGCCTCGCCATGATCCTGTCGCTGGCGCTGATCCTCATCCTCGTGGCGCGCCAGGGCCGCGTGCTGCTGGAGCGGGCGGTGCGCGAGACCACCTTGCGGGTCAATCTCACCCGTTACCTGCCGCGCGAACTCGCGCCCGTGCTGACCGAGCAGGCCTTCGCGTCCTTAAGGCAGGGGCGGCGCGCCCGCGTGACCGTGCTCTTCATCGATATGCGCGCCTCCACCACTTTCGGCGAGACCATGGATCCGGGGCAGCTTGCCGTCTTCATCACCTCGTTCCGCCGCCGGGTGCTGCGCGCCGCAAGCCGCCACGGGGGCGTCATCGACAAGTTCACGGGCGACGGCGCGCTCATTCTCTTCGGCGTGCCCGGCGCGGGGGACGACGATGCAAAGCGCGCGCTCGCCTGCGGGCGAACGCTGCTTCGCCTGATCGAGCGATGGAACGTGAAACGGCAGTTCGACCCGCCGGTGCGCGTCGGCATCGGCATCCATACCGGCGAGGTGTTCTGCGGCGTGGTGGGAGACGAAAGCCGCCTCGAATTCACCGTGGTCGGGGAGGCGGTCAACATCGCCTCGCGCATCGAGCAGGCCACGAAGAGCACAAGCTGTGATCTGCTGGCGTCGTCGGAAACGGTGCGGGAGGCGGGCGAGGACGATCTTTGGATTGAGGTGGCGCACGAGCCCCTGCCCGGCGTCACCCGCAATGTGGTGCTGATGCGGCCAGCTTAAGCCTCTTCCGGCTTCTTCACCTCATGGCGCAGGATGAGCGGTGTCTGCGCGAGGGCGAAGGCGATGGTCAGCGGCATGATGCCGAAGACCTTGAAGCTGACCCAGAAATCCGTGGTCTGCGTGCGCCAGACGATCTCGTTGATGGCGGCGAGCGCGAAGAAGAAGAGCGCCCAGCGCAACGTCAGCTTGCGCCAGCCCTCCTCGTCGAGTTCGAACACGCTGTCGAGAACGATCTGGAGCAGGGGCTTGCGGAAATAGAAGCCGCCGAGAAGGATTACGCCGAACATCGCGTTCACGATGGTGGGCTTGAGCTTGATGAAGGTCTCGTCCTGCAGGAAGAGCGTCAGGCCGCCGAACACCACCACCACGACGCCGGAGACCAGCGGCATGATCGGCAGCTTGCGCAGGAGCGCATAGGAAGCGCCGAGCGCCACCAGGGTCGCGCCGATGAACAGCGCGGTTGCCACGAAGATGCGCTGGCTCTCCGCAAAGCCGAACCGGTCCGCATAGGCATTGGCGATGAAGAACAGGGCCAGCGGCCCCATTTCGAGGGCGAGCTTGAGAAGGGGAGGAAGGCGTTTTTCGCCAGTCATCTTTTCGTCGGTCATGCGGTCGTCTCTAACCCGGCAATGGCTTTGGCGAAATCCCCTGCGGTGAAGGGCTCCAGGTCTTCTACGCCCTCGCCGACGCCGATGAAGTGGACAGGCAGTCCGAACTTGGCCGCGAGCGCCACCAGGATACCGCCCCGCGCCGTGCCGTCGAGCTTGGTCATCACGAGGCCGGTCACGCCTGCCGCCTTCTGGAACAGCTCCACCTGGCTCACCGCGTTCTGGCCGACGGTGGCATCGAGCACGAGAAGGGTGGCATGGGGCGCGCTCCCGTCGAATTTCCTGATCACGCGTACGATCTTTTCGAGCTCCGCCATGAGGCCGGCCTTGTTCTGCAGCCGGCCCGCCGTGTCGATGAGCAGCACATCGCTGCCGTTCGCCTTGGCTTCCTGCAGAGCATCATAAGCCAAGCCCGCTGCATCCGCGCCCTGCTCGCGGGCGAGAACCGGCGCGCCCACCCGCTCGCCCCACACCTTAAGTTGTTCGATTGCCGCAGCGCGGAAGGTATCGCCGGCGGCAAGCATCACCTTCAGACCCTGTTGCCGGAATTTTTGGGAAAGCTTGCCGATGGTGGTGGTCTTTCCCGCACCGTTCACGCCGACCATGAGAATGACGAAGGGTTTCTTGGTGCGGTCGATGGCGAGCGCCTGGGCCACAGGCTGGAGGGTCTTCTCGACTTCGCTTGCGAGAATCGCCTTCACCTCCTGCGGCGAGATCTCCTTGTTGTAACGCCCGGCCGAAATCGCCTCCGTGATGCGCATGGCGGTGGGCACGCCGAGATCGGCTTGGATCAGGGCGTCTTCCAGGTCCTGCAGGGTGGCATCGTCCAGCTTGCGCTTGGTGAAGAGCCCCGTAACGCTCTCCGACAGGGACGAGGAGGTGCGGCGCATGCCCTCGGTCAGGCGCTGCCACCAGCCCCGCTTTTCCTCCGCAACTGGCTTGGAATCGGGAACAGGCGAAGCCACGAAAGCCGATGGGACAGGCTTGTCCGCCTCGGCCACATCGGGACGCGGCTGCCCCCCGTCCTGCGTCTCGATGCGCGGGATCGGCTCCTTCGGGTTGCCGCCCTCCGGATCCACGGTTTCGACAGGCTGGAGATCGGCCCCGGCGAGTTCGGGCGCCGTCTTGTTCTCCTCGGGGGTGTCGGGAGAGGCGGTCGTGACGGTTGGAGGAGCGGCCGTGAGGTCGTCCGCCCCCGTGGTGGGCGGGGAGGGCATGGTTTCCGGCGCGCCGCCGGCCTGCGGTGTCTGCGGCGTAGGCTCGGGCTGGCTCTCGGCCTTGCGCCCGAAAAGGCGGGAGAGGAATCCGGGCTTGTTCTCGGCCATGCTGCGCTTTGCCTCGTAAATGCTGGTGCTTGATCTAGTGCCTGTGCCTCGAAAGCGCATCGTGCGGACCCGAGGGGTGACGCGCCATTTCAAAGCGTAAGCATCGAATGAGTCCCAAAAGTGGGTTTCACTTTCGGGTCCGATGCTCTAGCCGAGGCATCATGAATGCGGAAGAGATAGTCAATCGTTTGCTGTATCGCGATGCCCTGATGCTCGTGATCGACAAGCCTGCCGGCCTGCCGGTGCATCCCGGTCCGAAAGGTGGCGAGACCCTGTTTCACCACCTCGATGCCCTGCGCTTCGGCCTGCCGCGCCGTCCCGAAGCGGCGCACCGCCTCGACAAGGACACGTCCGGCTGTCTCGTCCTGGGCCGCCATCCCAAGGCCATCGCGCGCCTCAACGAATTGTTCCGCAGGAACGAGGTCGACAAGGTCTACTGGGCGGTGGTTGAGGGCGGACCGGATGGGGACGAGGGTGAGATCGATCTACCCCTCGCGCCCAAATCGCCGGATCGGGGCTGGTGGATGAAGGTGGATCCGAAAGGGCAGCCCTCCTTGACGAAATGGCGGGTGCTGGGGCGTGCGGAAGGACTCACGCTTCTCGAACTGCGCCCCGTCACGGGCCGGACCCATCAGCTGCGCGTCCATTGCGCTGCCATGAACTTTCCGATCCTGGGCGATCCCATCTATGGCACCGCCCCACGCTTTCATGGTCCCGGCCTGCATCTCCATGCCCGCAGCATCACGGTGCCGCTCTATCCGAAAAAGGATCCGATCATTGTGGAGGCACCGGTGCCTGAGCATATGCGCAAGCTCGTGGATGCCTGCGGTGACGTCTGATGACGTAACGGAAGTTGCCGCTCGCATCGAGAGTGGCTCGATGCTAAGAGAGGCACTTTCCCTGAAGGCTTGAGGGTCGTCTCAAGCCGGTCCTTCCCTCCTTGCATCAAGATGACATCCAATTTCACCCATCCGACATTCCTCATCTCTCTTCCGGACGAAAGCCACGTGGCTCTGTTCCAGAACCTGCCGGGCGCAGAAAGCAGGCTCGTTCGCGAAAAGGCCACGGGCCTATCCGCTGAAGAGCTGGGGGTTCAGATCGCGATCGGCCTCGTCGGGTCCTTGACCTACGACGCGCTGAAGCTGTTCGTCAGCGCCCTTCGCGGAGGCTTTGCGAAACTGCTGAATGGGACAGGAGACATGAGGCCTCCGACGGTCATGTTCAGTGGAATCAAGTATACGATTTCATCTGAAGACGACCTGAATCGACTGGTCGCCGACATCCGCGAATCCTTCGATGAAGCTTTCCCTGGCCAACCCTCTTCTGGGGCTTAGAACGGCGCGCTTCTATTCTGTCGCGGCGCCCAACCCGCGCTATGTCGAGCTCGTCAGGATCCTCAAGTCGGACACGCCCGTCCCCGTCGGTCGCCTTCACGCGGCGGTCGACATCGATCTCGTGGTGGCGCATTCGGCATCTGCCGAGTGCGAAATCCGCGAGAGTACGGACAGTCAGTTCGCCGGGCTCCTGTTTATGGACCAAGCCTATCTCGAGGCGCTCGAATTCCTCCTGCTCCTCACGCTGCCCAAATTCAATCCGATCTCGTCCACGAAGGCGCGCAAGTTCATCGAACGCCTGCTCTTCCATGCGTGCATCAGATCGGGCAATTACCGGGCGCTCATGGAGCTTGAGGTCGTGCAGTCTCCCAGCTGGATCGCGCCCCGCGAGTTCGGCACGCAGGAGATCGCCCTTCGCCTGCTGATCGCAAGCCATGCGGTCATCGCTCATGAGATGATGCACTTCGCCCATGTCCTGGAGCAAAGGCCAACTGCCCCTTCTCCCAGGCAGCGTTCCTATCTCGAACAATCGGCTCTCTCCGCCATCGACAGGGTCGAGGAGAAATGGCGCATCCAGTATCCCGGTGTCGAGACGACTGACGCCTCGGCTCAAATCCGCAGCGAACTGGATTATTGGCTCAGCACCGGCTGGCATGAGATCGCCTGTGATCTTTACGGATTCAGGGAGGCGTATCGATCCGCGCTGCAGCTTGATGTCCCGATGGCGAGCTATGTGATGTGCATGATGGTGGCTCAGGGAACGACGACCTTGCTGAACCGACTGACTGCAGAACTCATGGGAGCAATCGACGAAGTCAACCCCCGCAACACGGCCCGCTCGATCCTGGTCGAATCGACCCTCAACGACATCATGGCCGAGAGGGACATGGACCGGGCGGAGTGGGATCTGATCCTCGCCCGCAGGAGCCGCGCGAACCGACGCCTGGTCGACCTCATTGCGGGTCCTGCCCTGGACCGAGCGACGGCTCTCCGTCAGGCGTCCGAACAGAAGGCCATGCCGTCCCGAAAGGAGATCGTCTCCCGTGTCCGGGACTATGGCTTCGCGCCATGGCCGGACGGAGTTCTCCACTACATGGCCTAGTCCATGGCCAAGGCGCTCACGCCGCCAGCAATTCCTTGCCGTCGTGACCCGCAATGGTGACCGGTACGATTTCGCCGGGCGTCACCTCCCCGTTAAAGCGCACCAGCGTAAAGCCTTCCGTGCGACCGAGCTGGTTGGTCTCGATCAGCACGTTGCGCTTCGCGCCCACCTCTTCGCCGAGATGCTTCAGCAAAGCGGCTTCGCCCTTTTCGCGAAGTCTGCGCGCCCGGTCCTTGACGATGTCTCGCGGAACTTGAGGCATGCGCGCAGCGGGAGTGCCGGGACGGGGCGAGAAGGGAAAGACGTGAAGATGGGTGAGGCCGCATGCGTCCACGATGTCGAGGGAGCGCGAGAACATCTCGTCCGTTTCCGTCGGGAAGCCCGCGATGATGTCGGCGCCGAACACCATGTCGGGGCGAAGGCGCTTCACCTGCTCGCAGAAGGCGATCGCGTCGTTGCGCAAGTGGCGGCGCTTCATGCGCTTGAGGATCATGTCATCGCCCGCCTGCAGAGAGAGATGCAGATGCGGCATCAGGCGGCTCTCGTTGGCGATGGCATCCAAAAGATCGTCATCCGCTTCAACCGAGTCGATGGAGGAGATGCGAAGGCGCTCCAGTTCCGGCACATGGCGCAGCAGGCTCTTCACCAGCGTTCCGAGCTTCGGCTCGCCGGGCAGATCCTTGCCGTAGCTCGTGATGTCGACGCCGGTGAGGACCACTTCGCGGGAGCCGTGCTCCACGAGGGTGCGCACTTGGCTTACCACCGCGCCCATGGGCACCGAGCGGGAATTGCCCCGGCCGTAGGGAATGATGCAGAAGGTGCAGCGGTGGTCGCAGCCGTTCTGCACCTGCACGAAGGCGCGCGTGCGTCCGCGCATGCCGTCGATGAGGTGCACGGCGGTTTCCTTCACCGCCATGATGTCGTTGACGAGAACCTTTTCCGATGCGCCGACGCCGAAATCGCGCATTGCGCTCCAGGTCTCGGCCTTCATCTTCTCGTGGTTGCCGATGACTTGGGCAACCTCGGGCATCGACGCGAAGGTTTCCGGTTCAACTTGAGCGGCGCAGCCCGTCACGATGATGCGAGCACCGGGCTTCTCTCTCGCGATCTTGCGGATCGACTGGCGTGCCTGACGGGACGCCTCTGCCGTAACCGCGCAGGTATTCACGACAACAACGTCGCCGAGCCCCGCGGCTTCCGCGTGGCGCTGCATGGCCTCCGATTCGTAGGTGTTGAGGCGGCAGCCGAAGGTGACGACCTCGACGCTCATCAGGCGGCTCCTGCGAAGAGGGCAGGGGGGAAGAAGCCCTCGTGCTCCAGCTGCGTCTCGCCGGTCATGAGCACGTGGTCGTCGCTCTCGCGCCATTCGATCACGAGATCGCCGCCGGGCAGCGAGAGGGTGGCCTTGCGCCCCGTCAGGCCCTTGCGCGCTGCCGCAACGAGCGTGGCGCAGGCCGCAGAGCCGCAGGCAAGGGTTGCGCCTACTCCGCGTTCCCAGACGCGAAGGACGATGTGGTCAGGGCTCACGACCTCGGCGAGGGAGATGTTCGCGCGCTCGGGAAAAGCCGGATCGTGTTCCAAGCGAGGGCCGAGAGCGGCGAGGTCATAGGCGCTCGCGTCCTTTACCCAGAAGATCGCATGCGGGTTGCCCATGCCGACCGCCGACGGGCTCTGCAGCTCGGGGTGCTCCGGAAGCCGCGTGTCGACCGCAATGGCGCGGGTGTCCGGATAGGGATCGCGCAGGGGGATCTCGCTCCAGCTCAGGCGCGGCGCGCCCATGTCCACGGTGAAGACCGTGTCGGATACGCGGGTGACCGGCAAAAGACCGGCCTTGGTTTCGAGCACCAGACCCTCATAGGCGGGACGGCTCATGATGGGATCGCTCAGCATCGCCCAGGCGACGCAGCGGGTGCCGTTGCCGCAGGCGCCTGATTCCGAGCCGTCCGTGTTGTAGATGCGCATGAAGGTATCAGTGCCCGGAGAAACAGGGTCGTGCAGCACCATCAGCTGATCGAAGCGGGAGCGCGGATCGGCCGCGATGGCCCGGGCCTCGGCTGGGCTCACCACATGGGAGGAGCCGCGCAGGTCCAGCACGGTGATCTCGTTGCCGAGACCGTTCATCTTCAGGAAGCGGTGGTTCGCAAGGGGGCTCGTCGAGGGGCTCATGCGCCGTATATGGCTCAAAACTTGGGAAATCGCGAGAGGGTGCTTGCTCCTGCTTCGATCCGTCCACCAGGGGAATGCGTGAGGCACCTCGCGACCGGACCAAAACCCCCCTATGCTCCGGCTTGTCATTTCTTCGTGATTCGAGGCTTAAGGCACTCTCCTATGCGGCTGCGCCCCTTCCATTTCGTTCTTGTGACGGCCCTCTGCTCAAGTGTGGCCCTGGCTCAGACCCCCCCGGCCGCAAGTCCGCCTCCGGCCGATCCGATTCCGTCAGCCTCCGCTCCTGCGAGCCCTGTGCAGGCTGCTCCGGCTCCTGCCGCCCAAGCTCCAGCCTCCAGCACGCCGCCCCCCTCGACCTCTGCACCAGCTGCATCTGCTCCCGCACCTGAAACCCCCGTCCAGCCTCAGCAGCCCGCGACGGCACAGCCGTCGCCGACCCAGGCTCCCGCCGGACCGGCACCTGCTCCGGCCCAGCAGGCGGCGCGCACCACGCTCTTTCCGAACCCGAGCGACCCCACCGGCGTGGAGGAAGGCGTGCTGACCGCAAAGCCCACGGTGATGCTCTCCGGCACGAGCACCTGGGACGAAGCCTTCAACAGCCTGAAGAATGCGGTCGCCAAGCTCGACGGCGAGCTGAAGAAGGCAGGAATTGCGCCCACGGGCCGTCCGATCGCGATCTTCGTCGACACGGACGACGACGGCTTCAAGTTCGAGGCCATGATCCCGATTGCCCAGGCGCCGGAGGGCAAGACCGAGCTGACGCCCGAGATCAGGTTCGGCAGGACGCCGGAGGGCAAGGCGTTCCGCTTCGTGCACAAGGATGCCTATGACGAGATCGACGGCACCTACGAGACGATCACCGCCTATCTCGACATCAAGGAGATCGTCGCCAAGGACACCTTTATCGAGGAATACGTAAGCGACTTCACGGATTCGCAGGACACCAATTTCGAGGTGAACATCTACGTTCAGCCCAAGTGAGTCCCGGCCCAGGCATGATCGCTCTTTTCGACCTCGACGGGACCCTGACTGACCCAAGGACCGGCATTACCCGCTGCATCCAGTACGCCCTCGAAAGGATGGACCGCCCTGTTCCGGAAGCGGATGCGTTGACCTGGATGATCGGGCCGCCCCTGCTCGCAGGCTTCACCAAGCTCCTCGGAGCCCCGGACGATGCTCCGGAGGCGGTGCGGCTCTATCGCGAGCGCTTCAGCGATGTCGGACTGTTCGAAAACGAGGTTTATCCGGGCATTCCGGCCGTCCTGGAGGCTCTGCGGAACGCGCAGGTCCGTCTCTTTGTCGCGACCTCCAAGCCTCATGTCTTCGCCAGGCGGATCATCGCGCATTTCGGCCTGTCCGAATTCTTTCAGGAGGTTTACGGCTCCGAACTCGACAATCGCAACGCCGACAAGGGCGACCTGATCCGGCACATTCTCGATCAGGAGCGCTTCAGCCCCTCCGAAGCCGTCATGATCGGCGACCGGGAGCATGACGCCATCGGCGCGCGAACCAACGGCATCGCGCCCATCGGCGTCACCTGGGGCTACGGATCCCGTCAGGAACTGCTCGAGGCAGGCGCGGCCTGCCTGGTGGACCGGCCGAGCGATCTCCCGGAGCCGGTTCTTACGCTGACCGCATCCACGCTTCGCCTGGCCGCAGAGGCCTGAACCGGGCCTCCGGGATCTCTTCCGCTTGAAGTGCCTTGGCCAGATCGGCCGGCGGCTCCTCGACACCCTCGTTGGTGAGGCGGAACGTGCCCCAATGGTGTCCGAGCGCTTGATCCGGCGAGATGATCTGGAACACCTTCACCGCATCCTCCGGGTTCATGTGCTGCGGCTCCATGAACCAGCGCGGCTCGTAAGCCCCAATGGGCAGGTGCGCGAGGCGGATCTTGCCGTAGCGCTCGCGAACGTCATGAAAAATCTTGCCGTCGCC
Organism: Microvirga sp.; assembly: GCA_035645515.1. Classification (GTDB taxonomy): domain Bacteria; phylum Pseudomonadota; class Alphaproteobacteria; order Rhizobiales; family Beijerinckiaceae; genus Microvirga. The sequence goes on along the minus strand of DASQML010000047.1, from coordinate 11,026 downwards.
GAAGCCCGTGTCGCCGATGTGATAGATCGTGCCTTGCGGGGTCGTGAGCACGAAGGCGCACCAGAGCGCCATGCGCCGGTCGTTAATGCCGCGCGCGGACCAGTGATAGGCGGGCTCCAGATGCACGGTGACACCGTTTCCTAGATCGACCGCGCCGCCCCAGTCGCGGGTCTCGACGGGGATTTCCGGATGCTCGGCGTTGATGACGGCATCGTTGCCGAGCGGCGCAACGACCCTGGGGCGATGCCGCTGCCAGAGCCTCCCCAAGGTCTCGGTGTCGAGATGGTCGTAATGGTTGTGCGTGATCAGCACCGCATGGATCTGCGGCAGATCCTCGAAGGCGATGCCGGGCGGGTTCACCCGCTTCGGACCCGAGAAAGACACCGGGCTCGCCCGCTCGGAAAAGACCGGATCGACGAGGATGTTGAGCCCTGCCACCTGGATCAGGAAGGAAGCGTGGCCGATGAGCACAGAGCGCAGGCCCGAGACCTGGGCTGGGGGTTTGTCCCGAAAAGGGCTCGGGAAATTCTCGGGCCAGTCCTTGCGGCCGCCGCCGAGCTGCCAGCGCAGCAATTCGCCAAAGCCCTTGTCCTGCGGCTGGCCCGGCGAAAAGAACCGCACCCCGTCGAAATGGTCGGTCACAGGACCTTGGTAATAGCGGTTCGTCCCGCGGGCGGCCGTCATCCAGCCAAAGATACCGGTGGCGGCGAGGGCAGGGACGCTCAGGGCTTTCAGCAGGTTGCGGCGGTTCATCGGGACCTTTTCGGGAAAGGGGAGGCTTTAGCATGGGGATCGATGAATTGTCCGGCAAGACCCGGAAAGCTCGGGCTTTTCGGGTCATTTCTTGACTCTTTCCCCCCTTTCCTCTATCGCCTGACCGCAAATCTGTAGAGCGAGCCCCTTTGAGCCGCCGACCAGCCCGAGAGGCTGGAGGTCAACGTCCGACAGCGCGATGCGCCCTCGGGCGCGTTTCTCTTTGGGTCTTCTCGATGAGCACGACCCTCATCCTGAGGAGCCGCGAAGCGGCGTCTCGAAGGAGGGTCCAGCGGGCGCTGGAGACGCCTCGTCCTTCGAGACGGACCTGCCGGTCCTCCTCAGGATGAGGCTGCGAAGGCATCTTGGGACGAAGTGGACGAGGCGATGGCCGACACAACATTGCGCATCGAGGACGCGGTCAACGAGACCTGCCCGTGGTCGGGACAGCCGATCGCAGCGGACTCGCTCACCCTCTATCGCGGCGAAGTGGTCGGCTTCTGCAACCCTGGCTGCCGCGACAAGTTCGAGGCGGCCATCAGTCACTTTGAAAAGGCCATCGCGGATCGCGATGTACCACTCATTGCAAAAGGAATTGAGTGAACATGTTCGAAGGCCTTTCCGATAAGCTATCCAACATCCTCAGCTCGCTGACGCGCCGCGGCGCGCTGACGGAAGAGGACGTGAACGCCGCCCTTCGCGAAGTCCGCCGCGCCCTGCTCGAGGCCGATGTGGCGCTTGAGGTCGTGCGCTCCTTCACGGACAAGGTGCGCGCCCGCGCGGTCGGCGCCGAGGTCATCAAGTCGGTCTCTCCCGGCCAGCAGGTGGTGAAGATCGTCCACGACCAGCTCGTGGAGATGCTGGGCGCGGATGCGGAGGTGATCAGCCTCAATGCGGTTCCGCCCGTCGGCATCCTCATGGTCGGTTTGCAGGGTTCCGGCAAGACCACCACCACCGCCAAGATCGCCAAGCGCCTCACCGACCGCGAGAACCGCAAGGTTCTCATGGCCTCCCTCGATACGCGCCGTCCGGCCGCGATGGAGCAGCTCGCCGTTCTCGGAAAGCAGGTGGGCGTGGATACGCTTCCCATCGTGGCGGGCCAGTCGGCGGTGCAGATCGCCCAGCGCGCCATGGAGGCCGCGCGTCTGGGCGGCTACGACGTGGTGATGCTCGACACCGCAGGCCGCGTGACCGTGGACGAGGCGCTGATGGTGGAAGCCGCCGACGTGCGCGCCGCCACCAACCCGCACGAAGTCCTGCTCGTCGCCGACGCGCTCACCGGCCAGGACGCGGTCAACACCGCGCGCGCCTTCGACCAGCGCCTCGGCGTCACCGGCATCGTTCTGACCCGCATGGACGGCGATGCACGCGGCGGCGCCGCGCTCTCCATGCGCGCCGTCACCGGGAAGCCGATCAAGCTCATCGGCACGGGCGAAAAGGTGGATGCGCTGGAGGAATTCCATCCCTCGCGCGTCGCCAACCGCATCCTCGGCATGGGCGACATCGTCTCCCTTGTGGAGAAGGCGGCCGAGAATTTCGATGCGGAAAAAGCCCAGCGCATGGCCGAGAAGATGCGCAAGGGCAAGTTTGATCTGGAAGACCTGCGCGACCAGCTGTCCCAGATGGAAAAGCTCGGCGGCCTCGGCGGCCTCATGGGCATGCTGCCCGGCGTCGCCAAGATGAAGTCGCAGCTCGAGAACGCGAACATCGACGACAAGGTCATCAAGCGTCAGTGCGCCATCATCGATTCCATGACGCCTGCCGAGCGCCGCAACCCGGACATCCTGAAGGCCTCCCGCAAGAAGCGCATCGCGGCAGGCTCCGGCACGAAGGTCGAGGACATCAACAAGCTGCTGAAAATGCACCGCCAGATGGCCGACGTCATGAAGATGATGGGCGGCGGCAAGGCCAAGGGCATGGCGGGCGCACTCGGAAAGATGTTCGGCATTGGTGGTGGCGGCATGCCCCAGCCGACGCCGGAACAGATCGAGGCGCTGCAGAAGCAGATGGGCGGCAAGCTCCCCGATTTCCCTGGTGGCGCCGGCGGCCTTCCGCCCATGCCGAAGGGTGTCCCGGGCCTGCCAGGTCTCGGTGCGCCGAAGATTCCGGGGCTTCCGGGAATCGGCGGCTTTCCGTTCGGGAAGAAGAAGTGAAGTTTTGCGTTCATTGTCGTTCCGGAGCCGCGAAGCGGAACCCGGAATCCATAACCACTGCCGGTTCCAGACCCGGCGCCGTCAGCGGTTATGGATCCCCGCCTCCGCGGGGATGACGAGGAAGAGTTTGATCACAGGACACTAGAAGGAGTTACCCATGTCCCTGAAGATCCGTCTCACCCGTGCGGGTGCGAAGAAGCGTCCCTACTACCGCATCGTCGTGGCCGACTCGCGCTCTCCGCGCGATGGCCGCTTCATCGAGAAGGTCGGCACCTACGACCCGATGAAGCCGAAGGATGACGCCGGCCGCGTCGTTCTCGAGATCGAGAAGATCAAGTCCTGGCTCGCCAAGGGCGCCCAGCCGACCGACCGCGTCCTGCGCTTTCTCGACGCCGCCGGCCTCCTGAAGCGTCCGGCCCGCAACAACCCGCAGAAGGCCGTTCCGGGCAAGAAGGCCCAGGAGCGCGCCGAGGCCAAGGCTGCCGCCGCTGCTGCCGGCGAAGGCGAGGCTGCGTAAACGCCATGACGAAGAAGGAGCGCTTCAACCAGCGCTCCGCCTCTTCTTCCCTCTCCCAGGATCCGTCAAAGGATACGCAAGCCGGGAACACCCGGCTTGCGTCGGGGAGGGGCAGGGGTGGGGGTGCCGGCGCCAACCGATCCGAGGTCGCGCATACACCCCCCTCTCCATCTCTCTCCCACAAGGGGGGAGAGAACCTGTCGTCACTCGCGCGAAACGATCTCGTCCTTGTGGGCGAGTTCGGCCGCGCCCACGGCCTCAAAGGCGAGGTGCGGCTGAAATCCCATACCGGCGATCCGCGGGCGATTGCCGATTACAAGCCGCTCATCGGCACGAACGGCAGAACCTATTCCCTCAAGACCGTCCGCCCAGCGCCCGGCAGCGCACCCGATCTTCTCATCGCCATCGTCGATGGCGTGACCACGCGCGAAGCCGCGGAAGCGCTCAACCGCGTGCAACTCCATGTGGAGCGCGACAGGCTCCCGCCGCCCGATGACGAGGATGAGTTCTTGCTCGCGGACCTGATCGGCCTGACCGTTCAGAACGAAGCGGGCGAGACCATCGGCACCATTGTTGCCGTGCCGAATTACGGCGGCGGCGATCTTCTCGAAATTGCGCCCATCCAGAAGGGCCCGACCGCGCTCCTGCCTTTCACGAAGGCCTTCGTGCCCGTCGTCGACATCGCCGGAAAGCGCGTGATCGCGACCCTGCCGGAGGATTTCTTCGAGGTTGGAAAACCTGAACCAGGCGAGGACCGCGCGTGAGCTTTTCCGCCACCATCCTCACGCTCTACCCTGAAATGTTTCCGGGCCCGCTCGGGCTGTCTCTCTCGGGCGATGCGCTCGCGCGCGGGGTGTGGTCGTTGGAAACCAAGAACATCCGCGATCACGGCCTTGGCCGCCACCGCGCGGTCGACGACACGCCTGCCGGCGGCGGTCCCGGCATGGTGATCCGCTGCGATGTTCTGGCCAATGCCATCGATACCGCCGTGACGCCTGACGATCCGCGCCCGAAGCTGCTCATGAGCCCGCGCGGCAAGCCGCTGACCCAAAGCTACGTCCGCGATCTTGCGGCCGGTCCGGGCGTGGTCATCGTCTGCGGACGCTTCGAGGGCGTGGACGAACGCGTGATCGAGGCGCGCGGTCTGCAGGAGGTATCCATCGGTGACTACGTGCTCTCCGGGGGCGAGATGGCGGCGATGATCGTGCTCGATGCCTGCGTGCGGCTTCTTCCCGGCGTCATGGGCAAGGAGGCTTCCGGCACCGAGGAGAGCTTCGAGTCGAATCGCCTCGAATACCCGCATTACACGCGCCCCCGCGAATGGGAGGGCCGCCCGATTCCGGACGTCCTCCTCTCCGGCAACCATGCCGCCATCGAGCGCTGGCGGCGGGAAGAATCGGAGCGGATCACGCGCGAGCGGCGGCCCGATCTGCTGGAGCGGTAAGGGTTCTCCTCGCCGCGACGTCGAGCGTCTCGCACACCGACCTGAGTCTCATCCTGAGGAGGCCTGAAAGGCTGCCTCGAAGGGCAGGGCGCCTCCTGTGCTCTCTGGACCTTTCTTTCGAACAGCTCGATCGGCAGGGCATAGGATCCGAGTGCATGGACATGCGCCCTGGATCGGCACCATGTCCCCACCGCGAGTGCCGATAACGGCGCTGAACGCGTCACCCATGGGATCCCCGCAGGCGATCCTTCATGCTGCATCAGCCGCGCTCGATGGCTGTCCGACCCATGAAGCGGTTCACCCCCAGCTGCCATTTCAGGTTCACGCCTGCGCTGCCGATCAGGATCAGCAGAATGCCGCTCCACTGGTGAAGGGAGAGCGTGCGGCCGAAGGCCAGGTGATCGACGAGAATGGCGACCACAGGATAGGTGAAGGAGAGCACGGCAATCACCGTCGTCGGCAGCTTCTGCAGGGCCGAGTACAGGAGAATGTACATGATGCAGGTGTGCACCACGCCGAGCACCACCAGGCATTGCCATTGCGACGCGTTCACGGGCAGATGGGAAAAGTCGACGAGCGGCAGAAGCATCAGCGTGCCGAGGATCGCCTGCACGAGGGCAATCAGGTGCGGCGAGAAACCTTTCAGCCGTTTGATGATCACGGTCGCCGCCGCATAGAGCAGGGCTGCTCCCAGGGCCTGCAGCAGCCCTGTCATGTATTCGCCCGTGAGATCGAGACCTCCTGCATCGATCTGGCTCACCAGCAGAAGTCCGATGAAGGCAAGCACCACGAAACCCAGCATGTCGGCGGTCGGGCGCTCGCCGAACAGGAACGCGCCAAGGAGAATGAGGAAGAAGGGCTGCGTGTTGTACACGGCGGTTGCGACTGAAATCGACGCATGGCTGTAGGACGAGAAGAGCAGCACCCAGTTCAGGACGATGGCGGCACCTGCCAGGAGCGAGAGCGTCAGGGTCTGGGCCGTGAAGCGCCAGGGCCGCAGCAGGCCCCTGGCGGCGCAATAGACGAACAGGCCTATTGCGCCGAAGAGGCAGCGGAAGAACACCACGTTCCAGACGCTCTGTTCGGATTCCACGACGAAGAAGCCGATGGTGCCGGACAGCGCCATGGCGGCAATCATTTCCAGCCGCCCTGACAGGCTTGATGATGTCTTCATTGTCTTCCCTCCTGACCACGGCAGAACTTTACCTCTGGAAGGAAGCAGCGTATCTTACGGTTCGAAGGCAAAATACCTTTTATGGTTGAGGAAACGATGGCGCTTCCCGCGAAAAGCCTTAAAAACAAAAGTTCCATCCTCGACGAGATCGATCAGGCGCTGATCGCGCTCCTCGCGGACAACGCCCGCCTGCCGACGGCTGAGCTCGCCCGGAGCGTCGGCCTCTCGGCTCCCAGCGTGGCCGAGCGTTTGCGCCGCCTGGAGGAGGACGGGGTGGTGAAGGGTTACCGGGTCGAGATTGATCCGAAAGCGCTGGGTTATACGCTCACTGCCATCGTGCGCATCCGGCCGCTGCCGGGCCAGCTCCACGCGGTCGAAAAGCTCCTGGTGGAAAGCCCCGAGGTGGTGGAATGCGACAAGGTCACGGGCGAGGATTGCTATGTGGCCCGCTACCTCCTGCGCTCCATCGAGGAGCTCGATCCGATCCTCGAGCGCATCGCCCAGCGCGCCCAGACGAGCACCTCCATCGTCAAGACCTCCCCCGTCAAGCGCCGGCTCCCGCCCATCGGTTGAGCGCGGGGGGCAAATCCCCATCGACAACCCGCCGAAACTCCTGTATAGGCGCGGCCTCAACTTAAAACAGGACGCCGAAATCCCGCTGGCTTGAGGCTTGCTTCAAGACCATGCAACGGCAGGAGTAAGACATGAACATCATCCAGCAGCTCGAGCAGGAGCAGATTGCCAAGCTCGCCAAGACGATTCCGGACTTCCAGCCCGGCGATACCGTGATCGTCAACGTGAAGGTCAAGGAAGGCGAGCGCACCCGCGTGCAGGCCTATGAAGGCGTCTGCATCGCCCGTTCCGGCGGCGGCCTCCAGGAGAGCTTCACGGTCCGCAAGATTTCCTACGGCGAGGGCGTCGAGCGCGTGTTCCCCCTCTACTCGCCGAACGTCGACTCCATCAAGGTCGTGCGCCGCGGCGCCGTCCGTCGCGCCAAGCTGTACTACCTGCGCGACCGCCGCGGTAAGTCGGCCCGTATCGCCGAGCGCGCCGATCGCCGCGAGACCCCTGAAGCCGCCGAGTAAGGCGCGTCAGACATTCCCGTTTCGAAAAGCGCGGTCTTAAGGCCGCGCTTTTTGTTTATGGCGACAAGCCTTGCTGATACCCGTTCGCAAAGAATTTTATTGCGCATTCCGGGCGATGAGCTATGCGATCCTTTCAAAGCCCTGCGCGCTCGGACCACCTTTTCTTGCTCCGCGGGTGCCGTTAGAAAACGACCGAAGACCTTTTCACTGTTGGAAGACACCTATGGCCAAAGCCCGCACCCTCTATGACAAGATCTGGGACGACCACGTCGTCGATCAGCAGGATGACGGGACGTGCCTTCTCTACATCGATCGCCACCTGGTTCATGAAGTGACCTCGCCTCAGGCGTTCGAGGGCCTGCGCGTGGCCGGACGCAAGGTGCGCCAGCCGCACAAGACCCTCGCCGTGGTCGACCACAATGTTCCCACCACCGACCGCTCGCACGGGATCGAAGATCCGGAATCCGCCACGCAAGTTGAAACGCTCGCCCAGAATGCGAGGGATTTCGGCGTCGAGTACTACAACGAGCTCGACACCCGCCAGGGCATCGTCCACGTGGTGGGCCCGGAGCAGGGCTTCACCCTGCCGGGCATGACCATCGTGTGCGGCGACAGTCACACCTCGACTCACGGCGCCTTCGGCTCGCTCGCCCACGGCATCGGCACGTCGGAGGTCGAGCACGTGCTCGCCACCCAGACCCTGATCCAGAAGAAGGCGAAGAACATGCGCGTGACCGTGGACGGGCAGCTGCCCGCCGGCGTCACGGCGAAGGACATCATCCTTGCCATCATCGGCGAGATCGGCACGGCAGGCGGCACCGGTCACGTGATCGAGTATGCGGGCGAGGCCATCCGTTCACTGTCGATGGAAGGCCGCATGACGGTGTGCAACATGTCCATCGAGGGCGGCGCCCGCGCAGGCATGGTCGCCCCCGACGAGAAGACCTACGCCTATCTGAAGGATCGCCCCAAGGCCCCGAAGGGCGAGGCCTGGGACGCGGCCGTGCGCTACTGGGATTCCCTGCGCACCGACGAGGGCGCGTTCTTCGACAAGGAAATCAAGCTCGACGCTGCCAATCTGCCGCCCATCGTCACCTGGGGCACGAGCCCCGAGGACGTGATCTCGGTGGCCGGCGTTGTTCCGAATCCGGACGACATCCAGGACGAGAACAAGCGCCTTTCCAAGTGGCGCGCGCTGGAATACATGGGCCTCAAGCCGGGCACGAAGATCACCGATATCGAGCTCGACCGCGTGTTCATCGGCTCCTGCACCAACGGCCGCATCGAAGACCTGCGCGCCGTGGCGAAGGTGGTCGAGGGCAAACGCGTCCATGAGCGCGTCAACGCCATGATCGTCCCCGGCTCCGGCATCGTGAAGATGCAGGCGGAGGCGGAAGGTCTCGACAAGATCTTCAAGGCCGCCGGCTTCGACTGGCGCGAACCCGGCTGCTCCATGTGCCTGGCCATGAACGCGGATCGTCTGGCTCCCGGCGAGCGCTGCGCCTCCACCTCGAACCGCAACTTCGAGGGCCGCCAGGGTTTCAAGGGCCGCACGCACCTCGTCTCGCCCGCCATGGCGGCGGCGGCGGCAATCGCGGGCCGGTTCGTCGACATCCGCACCTTCGGCTGATCGATCCCGTCGAGAGCAAAAGGAAAGGCGGCGTCTCACGCGAGACGTCGCCTTTGTTATGGCTTATGGGCTCGGGCGTTCAGTCCACGTAGACCCTGCGTTCGCCCACCTCGCGGCGGCAGACTTCCACCGGGCGGCGCACCACGACGCCATTGGGACGGACGCGCTCACGATATTCCGTGTGACATACGGTTCGGGCGCGGACAGGACGCACGACGCGGCGCTCGATGATGCGCTCGCGATAAGCCGGACGATCTTCTTCGATCCGAACGCCGTTCGGGCCGATCCGCACGCCCAAGCCCTGAGCGGATGCTGCGCCTGCACCCACAACCGTCAGTCCGGCCAGAGCCAGAACACCAAGAATCTTACGCATTGCTGCCTCACTTCGATTTGCCTATTCGGGGGTGTCAACGGGTCAGCCGCCAAGGCGTTCCGTTGGCTTGAGGCCGCGACCCGGCTTATGGTTGAGAGCAGTCGATGCGTGAGGAGCCTTTTCATGAACGAGCAGGAGCGCGAGCGCGAATCGCGCGAGGCCCTGGAGCGGGTGCGGCGCGACAGCGAATCCGTCGGCTCCTCGGCGCTCGCCCGCATGAGCCGGCAGGCGCAGGACCATTTCGCCGCCCGCGATGCGATGGGCCCGGACGACAACGATCCCATCGAGCTTTGGGGAAGACGCATCGGACGCGCGCTGTCGCTCGTCGGCGTCGTGATTCTCGGCTTGTGGCTTCTGGTCCAGCTTGGCATCCTCTGACCTCATGACCGACTGGGCCTCTCTTCATGCTCCCTCGCTTGCCGATATCGAAGCGCTCGCCGAGGAATCCTACGCTCGCCTGCCTGCGGAATTCCGTGCGCTGTGCGAGGGCCTCGTCATCCGCATTGAGGACTTTCCGGACGAGGAGACCATGGCGGCCATGGGCTGCGAGACGCCGTTCGATCTGCTCGGACTGTTTCGCGGCATAGGCCTCGCCCAAGGGGGCGCGATGATGCAGACGGGCCAGTTCCCCAACATGGTCTGGCTCTACCGCCGCCCCATCCTCGATTACTGGGCCGAGCATGAGGAGAGCTTGGGCGCCCTCGTCACCCATGTGCTCGTCCACGAGATCGGCCACCATTTCGGCCTCTCGGACGAAGACATGGAAGCCATCGAGGCGGCGGCTCTATAGCCTCATAAGGTTGCGTGAAGAGCCTGCTGAACGAAAAAATCTTGCCCGGCGTGACCATGGTGAGGCTGGTCCTTTCGGGAAGCCTTTGATATGAGGCATTTCACAATGGCCCCGGACCGGCTGTAGGAAGTTTTGAGACCATGGACAAGTTTACTGTGCTGGAAAGCGTCGCGGCGCCGCTGCGGATCATCAATATCGACACCGATATGATCATCCCCAAGCAGTACCTGAAGACCATCAAGCGCACGGGTCTCGGCAAGGGTCTCTTCTCGGAGATGCGCTATCGCGAGGACGGTTCGGAGAACCCGGATTTCGTGCTCAACCAGCCCGCCTACCGTAACGCCAAGATTTTGATCGCCGGCGACAATTTCGGCTGCGGCTCGTCCCGCGAGCACGCTCCCTGGGCGCTGCTCGATTTCGGCATCCGCTGCGTGATCTCCACGAGCTTCGCCGACATCTTCTACAACAACTGCTTCCAGAACGGCATCCTGCCGATCAAGGTCTCTCCGGAGGAGCTCGAGAAGCTCTTCGACGATGCCAGCCGCGGCGCGAACGCCACGCTCACCGTCGATCTGGAAAACCAGGAAATCCGGGGCCCCGACGGCGGCAAGATCACCTTCGACATCGATCCGTTCAAGAAGCACTGCATGCTCAATGGCCTCGACGGCATCGGCCTGACCCTGGAAAAGGCCGCCACCATCGACAGCTTCGAGAAGAAACTTTCCGAACGCGCCTGGGCCTGAAACCCTCCGGATCGTCACTTGCGGCGGGGAATCCTCTTCCCCGTTCTTCGCATCCCGGAATGACCCGAGGCAGCGTCGCGGAAGGCGATATGCCCTGCGGCCCCGTCCGGAGCCGTCTCTGTGGTTCGAATATCTCTGCTGTCAAAGAGCCAAGCGGCCAACGATCCAAGCGGGCAAGCGCGTGCATCCTCGCGGCGTGAGTGGCGCGAGGTGTGCTGATCGAGGGAGGGCGCGAGGAGGCGTCCGGCTCGTGTGTGTCGATGTGAAGAACCCGACGGCTCCTCGCGCACGGTTCTTTTAGGCGGACACCGCGTCTTGCAGCGGGCGGCCTCCCACAGACAGGCGTGCGAGACCTGCCGCAGGA
>DASQML010000046.1:0-1880 GCA_035645515.1 Microvirga sp. | reverse complement strand
CTGGGGAGGTTGGATGAGAGATACATGCAGTGTCTCGCTTACGCCTTAAGTTTGTAGCCTCTCTTCTATTGCGCGCTTTAATCGGGGATTGTCTCCGTTACGGATCGGCGTCGTCTTGACCCTCTATTTCTTCTCCATTAGCGCTCGCCTCGACAGAGTGCCACAGGAGAGGTAAATGCCTACGCGGTACGTGCCCATTTTGCGATGGAAGCAAGGTGAGCGGCGCGGCGTTGCTCAAGTGCCCCCTGCACTAAAGCAATCCATCACGCCTATTTTCCAGGTAGTGCCAGATCAATACCGCGCACCGACGGCGAAGAAACACGTCGGGATTTCTGCTGCTCAGGCATTGGTGAATGCTTTCACGGCGGATTGGGGAACCAGCCCTTTCTATGTGGACGCCTCAGAGCTTCCAGTCTCAACCGGTTCAGGTCACCATCCAATCATCGATATCGCCGCTGCAGCACGGTTAGCCGGCCTTCAGCTAGAGCGGTTTGCGATCAGTCTGGATCATAGCCGCACGAGCTGAAGTAGTTGGCGCATTCGCGGGGCTGGAACATATCGACGAGCCTGCCGATCAGGTCCCATAGGCCGTTCACTGTCCGCTCACCGATTTTTCTGAGCATGGCCTTGAGGCGCGAGAAGGCCTTCTCGATCGGATTGAAGTCTGGACTGTAGGGCGGGAGGAAGCGCAAGGTTGCGCCAGCCGCTTCGATCCGTTCGCGCACCGAGGTACGTTTGTGGCTCGACAGGTTATCCATGATGACAACGTCGCCGGGCCGCAGTTCGGGCACGAGAACCTGAGTGACATAGGCTTCGAACCAGTCGCCGTTGATCGGGCCATCCAGCACCATCGGTGCGACCATTCCGGTCATGCGTAGCCCGGCAACCAGCGTGGTGGTCTTGCGGTGGCCGTGCGGGAAGCCCATCCGCAGGCGCTCACCTCTCACACAGCGGCCATGGCTGCGGGTCATGTTGGTGGCGGTCCAGGTCTCGTCGATGAACACGAGCCGCTCGGGATCAAGGTCGAGCTGGCCGTCGAACCAGGCGTGCCGCTGGCTCAGGACATCGAAGCGGTTCTGCTCGATGGCATGCCCAGTCTTTTTTTGCGCGTCATGCCGTGACGAACGAAGAAGCGGTGAAGCCCAGCCACAGAGACGTTCAGACCAACCTCGATCAGCGCCAGGCGCAGTTCTTTCAACGAGATGTCCTTGCGCGCCTCCCACACCGCGAGGATGTCCGCCCGCCGCTCCTCGACCTGCCGCGAGCGCATGTCGCCACCCTGAGGCTTGGGAGCAAAGCTGCCGGTCTCGCGCCGCTGCGTAAGCCAGCGGATCGCTGTCGAGGGCGCTACGCCAAACCGGGCCGCTGCCGAACGGCAACTCATCCCATCATCAATCGCCGCCAGAAGCCGCCTGCGCAAATCCATCGATAGTGGTTGGCCCATCCGCGCCGGCCTCCCTCACCAGCACGGATTCTGAATCAGAAATCATGCCCGGCGGGAATCCCTCAACGATTCATAACGGTCGAGAACCGCTCTAATACCTGCGACTTCCCTTGGCTCGCCGGCGGCTTATACGTCGAGTTGTCAGGCGGTCGCTGGAGTCGATGGTCGAGGCACGGCCTTAAGGGTAGACCTGCAGGAGTTGGCTACCGCATCGAGTTGGATAGCTAGTTGGGGCATGCCACCCACGCAAACGGACCTCATTGCAGATTTCCGCGGGACTGTGGGCACAGTGCTGTCGCTTGGAGCTCCGGCCATCGGAGTATTTCTTTCGCTTGCGCCTGTGTGGCGAACGGTGACCGTAGCTGGGACTAGCATGCCGCTTGATTTCAGCGGTTATTCCGCCGGGACTCACGCGATACCGAGGTCCGAGTGGTTG
>DASQML010000045.1:0-47878 GCA_035645515.1 Microvirga sp. | reverse complement strand
CGCCTTGGTCTTCTCGTAGGCCGCCTTGGTGATCGGGAGGTAGCCCGATTCCTGGTGCAGCTTCGCCTGACGATCGGTGTCCGACAGGAACGCGAAGAACTTCGCGACGCCCTTGTACTCCTGAGGCGTCTTGCCGCCCATCACCCACAGGGAAGCGCCGCCGATGATCGAGTTCTGCGGGGCGCCCTGCGCGTCCGGATAGTACGGCATCGGGGCGGAGGTGAAGTCAAACTTCGCATTCGCCTTGACGTTGCCGTAGAAGCCCGACGAGGTCAGGAAGATCCCGCATTCACCCGACGTGAAACGCCCCTCGGAGCGGCTGTCGCGGCCTGAGTAGTCGTAGGTCTTGTCCTTCTGGAGATTGACAAGATTCTGCAGGTGCTTCACGTGCAGCGGAGAGTTGAACTTCATCTCCGTGTCGAAACCGTCGAGACCGTTGGCCTTGGTGGCCATCGGCACGTTGTGCCAGGCCGAGAACTGCTCGATGTGAGCCCAGCTGGCCCAGGCATTCGAGAAGCCGCAGGTGTCGTGGCCGGCAGCCTTCAGCTTCTTGGCAGCCTCGAACACGTCAGGCCAGGTCTTCGGAATCTCGTTGACGCCCGCCTTCTTCAGCTCGTCCCTGTTGATCCACATGACCATGGAGGAGGAGTTGAACGGGAAGGAGAGCATCTCGCCCTTCGCCGTGGAGTAATAGCCGGTGATCGCGGGCAGATACGCGTTGGGATCGAACTTCTCGCCGGCTTCGGCCATCAGCTGGTAGACAGGCTTGATCGCGCCCTTCGCGCCCATCATGGTGGCGGTACCGACTTCGAAGACCTGCAGGATGTGCGGAGCGTTGCCGGCGCGGAACGCTGCGATACCGGCGTTCAAGGTGTCGGCATACTGACCCTTGTAGCTGACGACGACCTTGTAGTCCTTCTGCGAGTTATTGAATTCTTCGGCCAGACGGTTCACGACCTCGTTGTTGGCACCCGTCATGGCGTGCCACCAGTGGATCTCCGTCTGAGCGAAAGCGGAAGTGCTCGCCGCGAGACCGAAGGCCAGGGCGCCGAGAAGGGATTTTTTCATCATACTAGTCTCTCCCATATCATCCCCCTCGGGGATGTTATTGTCGTTCACCATCCCTGCACGAAAGCCGGATGACGCTTTAATGACACAACCATGACAATCATAGCCGGCTTCAAAATGGAAGCCCTTTTCATTGAAAAGACTTAACGACTGGGGATGGGAACAGGGCGGAAGCGCTCTTCGTTGAGAAATTGACCTAACGGAAGAAGCACATGCCTCAGATGATCACAGCCCTGTTCAGGGATCCCGCCCGGGCCCGCCAGGCCCTTCAGGCCCTTATGGAAATGGGCATCGCCCAGCACCGGATCGTCGCCGTCGGCACGGAGGATGCCCGGGAAATCTCCTCCATCTCGGGATTTCGCGCCCTGTCCGCCAGGAACGACTCTCTGGAGGCCCTGCGCGACCTGAACTTGCCGCAGGATGACGTGCGCATCTTCGAGCGAGGCCTGCGCAATGGCTGCACGATGATCGCCGCCCGTGTGGATCAGGATGACATGGAGGATGCAGCTCGGGTGCTGGACATGTTCGATCCGGTGGACATCGACGGCAGCAGCCGGGAATGGCTCAAGGCCGATGCAGGGCAGAGCGCGACCGCGGATCCCGGCGCGCCTTTGGGCGCAGGGGTGACCGGCGGCTCGCAGGCCGGCCAGACCAATACGGGCTCGCTTCCCGGCATGGGCCTGATGGCGGAGGGAGCGGACGATCTCGGCTCCGCCGACCTGCGGTCGGACGAGGCGGGCCAGCCGAATGCCGGCGCGCAGACCACCACGGGGACGGGTGCGCGCCGCAGCGACGAGCGCGCGGACAGGGAGGGCGTGAACGAACTCGCCGCCCCCTCCCAGCCTTCCCCGGACCAGCCCGGGCTGATGCACCGGCATATGAATCGCGGCGGCCGGGTCTGGGCCTATCGCACTTCCGACGAGGGCTCGGTTTAGATCACGTTCCGTTCGAGGAGCGGGCGGTTCGCCAGGACACGCTCGTAGCCGAGCTCGGAGAGATCGAGCGTGCGGTAGCCGCCATGGATGATCAGCTCCGATAGACCACGGCCGACGGCCGCCGCCTGCTGCAGGCCATGGCCCGAGAAGCCGTTGCAGAGATAGAAGTTCTCCACCTCTGCCACCCTGCCGATGATGGCGTTGTGATCGAGGAGGCTCATGTCGTACGGCCCCGACCAGGCACGGCCCGGCTTGATGGCTTCGAACGCCGGAACGCGGTGCGCGAGTGCCGGCCAGACGAACTCCTCGAAGAAGGAGAAATCGATCTCCTGGCTTGCCGGATCGTCGTCCGACCAATCGGGATCGGCATCCGCCTCCGGCGAGGCCCCGCAGATGAAGTTGCCCTCGCCTTCGGGGCGCACATAGGCACCCGAGGTGTCGATGAGCAGTGGGCAGTTCTCCACCGGCTCCCTGCAGGAGAAGGTGAACACGTAGCGGCGCTTGGCCTGAACCGGAATGGAGATGCCCGCCATCTCGGCGAGCGCCCTGCCGCCCGAGCCCGCGCAGTTGATGAGCGCGCCGCAGGCGATGCGGGTTCCGTCCTTGAGGCGCACGGCGGCGACACGATTGCCGTCACGCTCCACCTCGGCCACCTCGCCCTTCACATATTCGGCACCGAGCGAGCGGGCCTTCCTGCGAAACGCCTGCAGCAGCCCCCAGCCGTCGAACCAGCCTTCGCCGGAGCGTCCCCAGGTGCCCGCCGCAAGATCCTCCACGTTGAGCCAGGGGAAACGCTGTTTCAGCTCGCCGGGCTTCAGGAAGAGGATGTCTGCGCCTTCCGCGGCCTGAAGCGCCTGGCTCTCCCGCAGGATCGGCTCCCCCGCCTCCGATGCGCAATAGAGATAGCCGCCCTCCCTCAATCCGATCTCGGGCGTATCGCCGTCGACGGTGAGATATTCGGCGATGTTGCGTAGGAAATGGATTCCATAAAGAGAGATGCGAATGTTCACGGCGCTCGAATATTGCTGGCGGATCGAGGCCGCAGAGAGGGCAGAGGCCGAGAGCTGATAGGTCGGATCCTTCTCGATGACGACGACACGCCCCTTGAAGCCGGAATCGGCGAGGAGATGGTAAGCGGTGGAGGAGCCCATGACGGCGCCGCCCACAATCACGACATCGGCTGCACTTGAAGCTGAAGAAGTCATCGTTCGAATTTCGTTGAGAGGATGATGGAGGATTGCGTGCGCTCCACGCCCTCCAGCGCACCGATCTTGTCGATGGCAGCGTCGAGGGTGGGAACGTCTTCCGCCTCTACCACTGCCAGGAGATCGAAGACACCGGCAACGGAATGAAGCGCCCGCAACTCTGGCATGCGCTGCAGCGCCGTGGCAACGGCGGCGGAGGCTTTTGGCGCGACGACGATGGTGACATGCGCGCGCACCATGCGGCGGCTGACCTCTTCGGCCAGCCTCAGGGTATACCCGACGATCACCCCGCGCCGCTCCAGGCTCTCCACCCGCGCCTGCACGGTCGTCCGGGAGAGCTTGAGGCGCCGGGCGGCTTCCGCATGGCCGATCCGGGCGTTTTCGCGCAGAAGCGCGATCAAGGCACGATCCGTCGCATCGAGCATCATTTTGACCAATCTTAACGGCGATTCGCCGACAAGTAATCGGCTTCCCGTCGGTTTGTCTATGGCGCTTTGCAGACCTTTGCCTTCTTCTTACCGGATCACAGGGAGATGCATCAGATGAAACCCATTCTCGTCATCGGCGCCGGCAAGATCGGCTCCACGATTGTCGACATGCTCAACGAGACCGGCGATTACGAGGTCACCGTCGCCGACGCCTCCGCCGAGGCGCTCTCGGCGGTGGGCAAGAACGGCATCAAGACGATCCAGCTCGACTTCAATGACGCGGTGGCCCTGCAGAACGCCCTGAAGGGCCGCTATGCGGTCCTGAGTGCCGCCCCCTATCACCTGACCGGCCACGTGGCCCAGGCCGCCCGCATTGCCGAGGTGAACTATTTCGACCTGACCGAAGACGTCGCCACCACCCGCATGGTGAAGGAGCTGTCGGAAGGCGCCAGCACGGCCTTCATTCCCCAGTGCGGTCTGGCCCCAGGGTTCATCTCCATCGTGGCGCACGACATCGCCAGCCGCTTCGACAAGCTCGACACCGTGCGCCTGCGGGTCGGCGCGCTGCCGCAATATCCTTCGAACGCCCTCTCCTACAATCTCACCTGGAGCACGGACGGCGTCATCAACGAGTACATCGAGCGCTGCGAGGCGGTGGTCGATGGTCGCTTACGCGAAGTGCCCGCCATGGAAGAGCTGGAAGAGTTCTCCCTCGACGGCACCCGCTACGAGGCCTTCAACACCTCGGGCGGCCTCGGCACGCTCTGCGAGACCCTCGAAGGCAAGGTGCGCAACCTCAACTACAAGACCATCCGCTATCCGGGCCATTGCGCCCTGATGCGCGTGCTCCTCAACGACCTGCAGCTGCGCAACCGCCGCGAGGTCCTGAAGGACATCCTGGAGAACGCAGTTCCCGCCACCATGCAGGACATGGTCATCGTCTTCGTGACCGTGACCGGCGAGCGCGGCGGCCGCTACGTGCAGGAAACCTATGCCCGCTCCATCTATGGCCAGAAGGTCGCGGGCGTGCAGCGCACGGCGATCCAGGTGACCACCGCCGCCGGCATCTGCGCCATGCTCGACCTCCTGGTCGAGGGCAAGCTGCCGAACAAAGGCTTCGTCCGGCAGGAGGAGATCGACCTCGACTCGTTCCTCGCCAACCGCTTCGGCCGTGTCTATGCGGGCGTGCGCCTGGACAAGGGCCACGAGCCGGCGGTGAAGAACATCCGCCTCGACGCCGTTGCATAACGACTTGAGCATGACGATTTGGAACAGGTTCCTGCCTCCCGCAGGCAGGAGCCTGCCCGGCTTCTTTCCGAAATCGCATGATCCTATTCGGGAAAAGCAGTTCCCACATTTCCCGAACATGCTTTAAGACGGTGGCCATAAAGGCTGCCGTCGTCTTGTTTTTAGAATGCACGAAGGTGGCGAGCTCCTCGAAGGGAGCCTTATGCCCCGTTTCCATGGGAGAATGACCATGTCCGCCCTGCCATCCGTTTCGACCTCCTCCGCCAGCGTGGCGGACGAAGCCCGCGCCATTCTTGCCCGTCTCGGCGTGCCGGACAGCGCTTTCGCCTCCACGGGCCGCCCCGCCACCTCCCCGATCACCGGCGAGGTGATCGCTCATGTGCGCGAGACCACTCCGGACGAGGCCAAGGCCGCGATCGGCCGCGCCGATGCGGCCTTCAGGGCTTGGCGCAAGATCCCCGCTCCCAGGCGCGGCGAGTTCATCCGCCTGCTCGGCGAGGAGCTGCGCGCCGCCAAGGACGATCTCGGCCGTCTCGTGACGCTGGAGGCCGGCAAGATCGTCTCCGAGGGCCTCGGCGAGGTTCAGGAGATGATCGACATCTGCGATTTCGCGGTCGGCCTCTCCCGCCAGCTCTACGGCCTCACCATCGCCACCGAGCGCGCCGACCACCGCATGATGGAAACCTGGCATCCGCTCGGTGTCTGCGGCGTGATCTCCGCCTTCAACTTCCCCGTGGCCGTGTGGTCGTGGAATGCGGCGCTCGCCCTGGTGTGCGGCGACAGCGTGGTGTGGAAGCCCTCCGAGAAGACCCTGCTCACCGCGCTCGCCACCCATGCCATCGTCGAGCGCGCCGCCAAGCGCTTCGGCGGCGTGCCGGAAGGCCTCTGCGAGGTGATCCTCGGCGGCCGCGAAATCGGCGAGATCCTGGTGGAAGATCACCGCGTGCCGATCCTCTCCGCCACCGGCTCCACTGCCATGGGCCGTCAGGTCGGCCCGAAGCTCGCAGCGCGCTTTGCCCGCGCGATCCTCGAGCTCGGCGGCAACAACGCAGCCATCGTTGCCCCCTCCGCCGATCTCGATCTGGCGCTCCGCGGCATCGCCTTCGCGGCCATGGGCACCGCCGGTCAGCGCTGCACCACGCTTCGCCGTCTCTTCGTGCACGACAGCGTCTACGACCAGCTCGTTCCGCGTCTCGTGAAGGTCTATGGCAGCGTGAAGATCGGCGATCCGCGCGAGCAAGGCACGCTCGTCGGCCCGCTGATCGACAAGGCGGCGTTCGAGGGCATGGAACGCGCCCTCGACGAGGCGCGCAATGCCGGCGGCAAGGTGCATGGCGGCGGACGCTACACCGATGTGGCGGGCGACGGCTTCTATGTCCGTCCCGCCCTCGTGGAGATGCCGAGCCAGACCGGCCCCGTCCTGCGCGAGACCTTCGCTCCGATCCTCTACGTGATGCGCTACACCGATTTCGATCAGGTGATCGAGCAGCACAACGCGGTCGGCGCGGGCCTCTCCTCCTCGATCTTCACGCTCAACATGCGCGAGGCCGAGGCCTTCATCTCGGCGACGGGCTCGGATTGCGGCATCGCCAACGTCAATATCGGCCCCTCGGGCGCGGAGATCGGCGGCGCGTTCGGCGGCGAGAAGGAAACCGGCGGCGGACGCGAGTCCGGCTCCGATTCCTGGAAGGCCTACATGCGCCGGGCCACCAACACGATCAATTACGGCAACACGCTTCCGCTCGCCCAGGGCGTGAAGTTCGACGTAGACGCCTGATCGTCTTGAGAAGCAACACGGAGGGCAGCAGCACTGCCCTCCGTTTTTTCTGACCACTCTCTCTTACATCGCGAGCCTTCCATGACAGCGACCTCCCGCACCGGCGGCCAGATTCTTGTCGATCAGCTTCTCGTCCATGGAGTCGATCACATCTTCTGCGTTCCGGGCGAGAGTTACCTCGCGGCCCTGGATGCGCTGCATGACGCGAACATCAACGTCACCGTCTGCCGCCAGGAAGGCGGCGCGGCGATGATGGCGGAGGCCTACGGCAAGCTCACGGGCCGCCCCGGCATCTGCTTCGTCACCCGCGGTCCCGGCGCGACGAATGCTTCCCCCGGCATTCACATCGCCAAGCAGGATTCGACGCCGATGATCCTCTTCGTCGGCCAGATCGAGCGCGGCATGCGGGAGCGCGAAGCCTTCCAGGAACTCGATTACCGCGCCGCCTTCGGCCCCCTCGCCAAATGGGCGACGGAAGTGGACGATCCGGCCCGCTTCCCTGAAATCATTTCCCGCGCCTTCCACGTCGCCACCTCGGGCCGTCCCGGTCCCGTCGTGATCGCGCTGCCGGAAGACGTGCTCACCGAGATGGCAGCGGTTGCCGATGCGCCGCGTTATCAGGTGATCGAGAGCCATCCTTCCGCTGACCAGGTTGCGGAACTCGAAAAGCTCCTGCAGGGTGCGAAGAAGCCGGTTGCGCTCCTCGGCGGCAGCCGCTGGTCGGAAGAAGCGGTGCAGCGTTTCGTGCGGTTTGCCGAACGCTTCGAACTGCCGGTCGCCTGCACCTTCCGCCGCCAGATGCTCTTTCCTGCCGACCATGCGTCCTACATCGGCGATCTCGGCCTCGGCGTGAATCCGAAGCTTCTCGCGCGCATCAAGGAAGCCGATCTCATCCTGCTCGTGGGCGGCCGCCTCTCCGAAGTGCCGAGCCAAGCCTACACGCTCCTCGACATCCCGGCGCCACAGCAAAAGCTCGTGCACATCCATCCGGATCCGAGCGAACTGGGCCGCGTGTATTCCCCGCATCTTGCCATCAACGCCTCGCCCATCGCCTTCACGGCCGCGCTCGAAGGCGTGAATCCGCCCGCGTCGCTCCCCTGGAGCGAGAGCACCAGGACCGCGCATGCGGATTATCTCGCCTGGAGCAATCCGGCGCAGATCCGCGTTCCCGGCGCGCTCCAGATGGGCGAAGTGATGGCGCATCTGCGCGAGGTGATGCCCTCCGACACGATCTACTGCAATGGCGCAGGCAACTTCGCCACCTGGGTGCATCGCTTCTGGCCCTTCCGGCACTACGGCACCCAGCTCGCGCCGACCTCCGGCTCCATGGGCTACGGCGTTCCGGCTGCCGTCGGCGCGAAGCGCGTGCAGCCTGACAGCACGGTGGTGGTGTTCGCGGGCGACGGCGACTTCCTGATGAACGGCCAGGAATTCGCGACCGCCGTGCAATACGACCTGCCGATCCTCGTGATCCTGCTCGACAATGGCATGTACGGCACGATCCGCATGCACCAGGAGCGCGAATATCCGGGCCGTGTTTCGGCCACAGAACTGAAGAATCCGGATTTCGCCGCCTACGCCAAGGCCTTCGGCGGCTATGGCGAGCGTGTGGAGACCACGGAGGAATTTCCTGCCGCCCTTCAGCGCGCGCTGACCTCCAGCAAGCCCGCGATCCTGCACTGCATCCTCGATCCCGAGGCGATCACACCGTCCATGTCGCTTTCGGCTATCCGCGAGAAGGCGTTGGCGGAGAAGAAGTAGGGCGAGTTACCACGCACGTCATCCCGGACGGCGAAATCGATCCGGGATCGCGAGCAGGATGTGGCGTGGGCTTCCCTCCCCCTTGCGGGGAGGGTGCGCCGCGCAGCGGCCGGGTGGGGGTCGCAAAGTCGGAACGCTGCGTGCCATTCAGAATACATGAGGGCTGCTACAGCTCCATCTCCATCAACGGCTCACCCGGTCGAACTACCCCCACCCCTGCCCCCCCCCGCAAGGGGGAGGGAATTGGCACTCCACTCGTCCAACGATCCCGGATCTCCGCTGCGCTTCGTCCGGGATGACGCTCGGAGCAACCTGTGCAGTATTGACGGCCCGACCCGACGGCGCTTATAACGCCGCCGTTTCCTTTTGGAGCTTTTATGCGCGGAGAGACCGAGACCCGGTAAGGCCCGCCTGGAATCAGGGCGGGCAGCGGCTGATCAAGATCAGCCGGACGCGCACGTGCGCGCACTCTCCGACACCACAAAAGCTTCAGGTTATCCCCGTGAACGTTTCACGCAATGGGCAGCGCGTGCTCCACGTGCTCGCGCAAGGCGGCGTCATCCGTCACTACAAGGACGAGAACGGCCGCATCTCCGACATCGAATGTCTCACCCGCGAGGGGTGGCTCCTGTCACTCTGCACCCTCGACCTGTTCAAGGCCTTGCGCCAGAAAGGGCTGATCGCCTCAACAAACGGCGGCCCCTACCGCATCACGCGGCAGGGATTGCAGGCGGTGAGAAGCCGGCCCGACAACCGTTGAGCCGGCTTCAATATGAAAAAGTGGGAGGCGGCGTCAGGCCGCCTCCTTCTCCTCCAGACGCTTTGCCACGAGCGTACGCAGGGAGCGAAGATCCTTCACGAAGGAACGGATGCCTTCAGACAGCTTCTCCGTCGCCATCGCATCCTCGTTCAGCGCGAAACGGAAGGTCTTTTCGTCCATGCGCGGCAGGGGAGCGATCTTTTCGACGCTGTCGGGCGAAAGCTTGCGCGGCAGCTCGCCTTCGGCCTTCGCCAACTCGTCGAGGAGTGCCGGCGAGATGGTGAGGCGGTCGCAGCCGGCGAGCGCCTCGATCTCAGCCGTATTGCGGAAGGATGCGCCCATCACCACGGTCTTGATGCCCTGCGCCTTGTAGGAAGCGTAGATGCTGCGCACGGAGAGCACGCCCGGATCGGTCTCGCCGGTATAGGGGCCGCCGCCATTCTTCACGTGCCAGTCAAGGATACGGCCGACGAAGGGCGAAATGAGGAACACGCCCGCTTCGGCGCAGGCCTGCGCCTGGGCTTGTGCGAAGAGAAGGGTGAGATTGCAGTCGATGCCCTCCTTCTGGAGAACTTCAGCCGCACGGATGCCCTCCCAGGTGGAGGCGATCTTGATCAGGATGCGCTCGCGCCCGATGCCGCGCTCCTCATAGGCCTTGATGATGGCGCGCGCCTTGGCGACGGTTGCCTCGGTATCGAAGGAGAGGTCCGCATCCACCTCCGTCGACACGCGGCCCGGCACGATGCCGGCGAGTTCCGCGCCGAAGGCCACGGCGAGACGGTCGCAGATTGCGGCCACGACGCCCTCGCGGGAGCCGCCCTGCCTGTGGCCCCAGGCCAGCGCCTCCTCGACGAGATGGCCATAGGCCGGGGTCTCGGCGGCTTTCAGCAGCAGGGTCGGGTTGGTGGTGCAGTCCTGAGGCTTCAGGCGGCGCACCGCTTCGAGATCGCCGGTATCGGCGACGACCACCGTCATGGCGCGCAACTGATCGAGCTTGGAGGGCATTCGGGTCTCCGTGAGGTTCCTTCGGGCCAGACTTAAGCGTTTAGAGCCCCGCCGTGAAGGGCGAAGTCGTCACATGAACAACGCGCGATTGGCCCTCACCCGTTCCAGCATGAAGGCGTGGACCTCCGCAATGCGGTGAAGGTTGCGCACGTCCGCGTGGGTGACGATCCAGTAGGTGCGGGTGAAGGAGATCTCCGGCAGCACCACCTTCAGCTCCGGATAGTGCCGGGCGGCGTAATCGTGCAGGATGCCGATGCCGACCCCGGCCCTCACCGCTTCGAGCTGGGCCACCACGCTGGCGCATTCGTACCGGCGGGGGCCATATTTCTCGAGCCCGGAGAAATATTCGAGGGCCGGGCTGTAGATGAGGTCCGCCACATAGGTGACGAGGAGCCGGCCTGAGAGATCCTCAGGGACGGCGGGAAGCCCATGCCGGTCGATGTAGCCATCCGAGGCGTACATCCGCAGGCGGTAATCGGTGAGCTTGCGCGAGACGAGGCGCCCTTCCGTCGGCGGCTCAACGGTGACCGCGATATCGGCCTCGCGCTTGGAGAGCGAGAAGGTGCGCGGAAGCGCCACGAGCTGGATAGTGAGATCGGGATGCCGCTCCGCGAGCGTGCCGAGCTCGGCGGCGAGGAAATAGGTGCCGAGCCCGTCAGGCGCGCCCACGCGCACGGTGCCGGACAGTGCAAGATCGGAGCCGCCGACCTCGCTCGCCACGGCAAGGGCCTGGCTTTCCATGCTTTCGGCCTTCGCCAGGAGACGCTCGCCCTGCTCGGTCAGCGTATAGCCCTGCGGCTTTCGTTCGAAGAGCTTGGCCTTGAGCGCCTTTTCAAGGGACGAGATGCGCCGGGAAACCGTGGTATGATCCGCCTCCAGACGGCGGGCGGCGACCGTGAGGCGGCCCGCCCGGGCCACGGCGAGGAAGAAGCGGAGATCGTCCCAATCGAAAGCGCTCATCCCGAGAGCTTTAGCACGATGGGATTTTTGCACAACGGAAGCCTCACCTTCGCCCATAGTCGTGCAGTTTCGACAATGCTAGAACAGGGCACCTAAAATCAGGAGAGAAACGCCATGCGCGAAGTCGGACATTTCATCGGTGGAAAGCAGGTTCCGGGCAAGTCGGGCCGCACCACCGAATTCTTCCAGCCCATGACCGGCGAGGTGATCGGCCGCGTCGCGCTGGCGTCCCGGGAGGAGCTGCGCCAGGCCGTCGAAAACGCCAAGGCCGCGCAGCCCGCCTGGGCCGCCACCAACCCGCAGCGCCGCGCCCGCGTGATGATGAAGTTCCTCGAGCTCATCGCCAAGGAAACCGATTCCCTCGCAGAGCTCCTCGCCCGCGAGCACGGCAAGACCATTCCGGATGCCAAGGGCGACATCCAGCGCGGCGTCGAGGTGGTGGAATTCGCCTGCGGCATTCCGCATCTCCTCAAGGGCGAGTTCACGGAAGGCGCCGGCCCCGGCATCGACATGTACTCGATCCGCCAGCCGCTCGGCGTGGTCGCCGGCATCACGCCGTTCAACTTCCCCGCCATGATCCCGATGTGGAAGTTCGCTCCCGCCATCGCCTGCGGCAACGCCTTCATCCTGAAGCCCTCGGAGCGCGATCCGGGCGTGCCGATGCGCCTCGCCGAGCTGATGATCGAGGCAGGCCTTCCCGCCGGCATCCTCAACGTGGTCAACGGCGACAAGGAAGCGGTGGACGCGATCCTCGACGATCCGGACATCAAGGCCGTGGGCTTCGTCGGCTCTTCGCCGATCGCGCAGTACGTCTATTCCCGCGCTACTGCCAGCGGCAAGCGCGCCCAGTGCTTCGGCGGCGCGAAGAACCACATGATCATCATGCCCGATGCCGATCTCGATCAGGCGGCGGACGCACTCATCGGCGCAGGCTACGGCTCGGCGGGCGAGCGCTGCATGGCGATCTCGGTTGCGGTGCCGGTGGGCAAGGCCACCGCCGACGCGCTGATGGAGCGGCTGATCCCGCGCGTGGAAAGCCTGAAGGTGGGTCCCTCCACCGATCCGTCCGCCGATTTCGGCCCGATGGTCACGAAAGCGCATATGGAAAAGGTGCGCTCCTACGTCGATATCGGCGTGCAGGAAGGCGCAAAGCTCGTGGTCGACGGCCGTAACTTCAAGATGCAGGGCTACGAGAACGGCTTCTACATGGGCGGCTGCCTCTTCGACGATGTGAAGACCAACATGCGCATCTACAAGGAAGAGATCTTCGGCCCCGTGCTCTCCGTCGTTCGCGCGAAGAACTACGACGAGGCCCTCGCCCTGCCGTCGGATCACGAATACGGCAACGGTGTTGCGATCTACACCCGCGACGGCGACGCGGCGCGCGACTTCGCCTCCAGGGTGAACGTGGGCATGGTGGGCATCAACGTCCCCATCCCGGTTCCGCTCGCCTACTACACCTTCGGCGGCTGGAAGGCTTCCGGCTTCGGCGATCTCAACCAGCACGGCCCCGACGCGGTGCGCTTCTACACCAAGACGAAGACCGTCACCTCCCGCTGGCCGTCCGGCATCAAGGAAGGCGCGGAATTCTCCATTCCGACGATGAAGTAAGAACGATCGGCATGGCCGGGACCTCGCTCCCGGCCATTTTGTCTCTCAATCCAAAGTCGGGGTGCACGAAGCACCCCTCTCGTGACGATTTAGAGCCATGACACAGTTCTCTTTGACCGAAGACCAGATCGCCGTCCGGGACATGGCCCTTGCCTTCGCCGCGGACAACCTCGCGCCCCACGCCCTTGAATGGGACGAGAAGAAGCATTTTCCCGTGGATGTCCTGCGCGAGGCGGCAAGCCTTGGCATGGCCGGGATCTACACCCGCGACGATGTGGGCGGATCGGGCATGACGCGGCTCGACGCCGCCCTCATCTTCGAGGCGCTCGCCACGGGCTGCCCCGCCATCTCGGCGTTTCTGTCCATCCACAACATGGTCGCCTGGATGATCGACCGCTACGGATCGGAGGAGCAGCGGAGCCGCTATCTCCCGTCCTTGTGCACCATGGAGCTCATCGGCAGCTACTGCCTCACCGAGCCGGGCTCGGGCTCCGACGCGGCAGCGCTGAAGACGCGCGCGGTGCGCGACGGCGACCATTACGTCGTCAACGGCGTGAAGCAGTTCATCTCGGGCGCGGGCACTTCCGACATCTATGTCACCATGGTGCGCACGGGCGAGGAAGGACCTTCCGGGATCTCGACCCTCATCATCGAGAAGAGCATGAAAGGCGTGTCCTTCGGCGCGCAGGAGAAGAAGATGGGCTGGAATGCGCAGCCCACCGCCGCCGTGATCTTCGAGGACGTGCGCGTGCCCGTGGCGAACCGTCTCGCGGACGAGGGCATGGGCTTCAAGATCGCCATGTCGGGCCTCGACGGCGGACGCCTCAACATCGGCGCGTGCTCCCTCGGCGGCGCGCAGGCGGCATTGGACAAGGCGCTCGCCTACACGAACGACCGCAAAGCCTTCGGCAAGCGCATCGCCGATTTCCAGGCGCTGCAGTTCAAGCTCGCGGACATGGCGACCGAACTCGAAGCGGCACGCACCTTCCTGTGGCGCGCAGCCTCCGCGCTCGACGCGAAAGCGCTCGACGCCACGAAGCTCTGCGCCATGGCCAAGCGCATCGCGACCGACACGGGCTTCGAGGTGGCCAATGCCGCGCTCCAGCTCCATGGCGGCTACGGCTATCTCGCTGATTACGGCATCGAGAAGATCGTGCGGGACCTGCGCGTGCACCAGATTCTCGAAGGCACCAACGAGATCATGCGCCTCATCGTGGCGCGCGATCTGGTGGGACGCGGCAATCGATGACCTGGAGGGCGACCGGTCTCGGCTTCGCCATCGCCGCCGCGATCTTTGCTCTTTTCCTGTTTGCAGGACCTTGGTTCTTCCTGGAAGGGCGCAGGCCCTTCCAGATCAACTTCGTTGCGGGAGCGGTATTCGGCTTGGCTTTCGGCCTGTGGATTCACCGCCTGCTGAACGCGCCCGCTCAGAAAGCGGCGAGCGTCATGGCGCTCGCCGCCGTTCCGGGCATGCTGATCATGGCAGCCGTCGGATCGCACTTCGCCGTGTTCTTTCCTGACCTGAACCCTTCCCTGGACAAGGTGTTCGGCTCCCTCATGCTATGGTTCTACGGCTTTGGACTGGCCGGCGCCCTCTGGAGGGCACGCCAGCCATGAGGAACTCAGAGGACACGCGAGGACTTCCCAACAAGGCGCCGAGCACATGGTTCGTGCGCTTCTTGAGTCTTGCCTTCATCGGCCTGGGCCTTGTTTTCCTTTTGGCGCCACAGGCTGGTGCCTCTCTTTTCGGATTGGCCGCTCCTGAAGGAGAGGGCTTCGGCTATCTCCCCGCCATCGGCCTGCGCGATCTCGCTTTCGGTCTTTACCTGCTGATCCTGTCCTTCACGGCGACCCGGCGCAGTCTCGGGCTGATCCTTGCCGCGACGCTCGTGATCCCGATCGGCGATCTCGTCATCGTCGCTTCTGCGCGTGGATCGGACGCCTTCATCAATCTGCTGCTGCATGGCGTGAGCGCCGCCGTCATGGCGGGAGGCGCCGTGTGGCTCTTGACATCATCGACACACGACAAAACGGGAGGACACACATGACCAATATCGCCTTCATCGGCCTCGGCAACATGGGCGGCCCCATGGCGGCCAATCTCGTCAAGGCGGGCCACGCCGTCACCGGCTTCGATCTGTCTCCTGCATCCTGCGATCAGGCCCGCAACGACGGGGTGAGCGTCGCAGGCTCCACGGTCGATGCGGTGCGCGACGCGGAGGTGGTGATCACCATGCTGCCCGCCGGCAAGCATGTGCTCTCGGTCTGGACCGACATCCTGCCCTCCGTCAAGGAAGGCGCGCTTCTCATCGACTGCTCCACCATCGACGTGGAGAGCGCGCGCAAGGCGCACGCCATGGCGCGCGAGCAGGAGAGAAACCTGACGAGTCTCGATGCACCGGTCTCCGGCGGCGTCGGCGGCGCGAAGGGTGCGACGCTCACCTTCATGGCAGGCGGCGCGAAGGAGGCCTTCGACCGTGCCGAGCCCATCCTCTCGAAGATGGGCAAGAAGGTGGTCCATTGCGGCGAGGCCGGCGCGGGACAGGCGGCGAAGATCTGCAACAACATGATCCTCGGCATCTCGATGATCGGCGTGGCGGAAGCCTTCGTGCTCGGCGAAAAGCTCGGTCTCTCCCATCAGGCCCTGTTCGATGTGGCCTCCACGTCGTCGGGCCAGTGCTGGTCGCTCACTACCTACTGCCCCGTGCCGGGTCCGGTGCCGACCTCGCCCGCCAACAACGGCTACAAGCCGGGCTTCGCGGCGGCCCTGATGCTGAAGGATCTCAAGCTCGCCCAGGAAGCAGCGCTTGCTTCCGGCGCATCGACCCCGCTCGGCGCCGAGGCGGCGCAGCTTTACGCCCTCTTCAGTGGCGCAGGCCACGACGCCGACGATTTTTCCGGCATCATCAACTTCCTGCGCGGACAGAAGGGGTAAGGGATGGTTCTCGTCATGGCCGGGCTTGCCCCGGCCATCTACGTCTTCGGAGCCCTGAGCCAGAAAGACGTGGATCCCCGGGACAAGCCCGGGGATGACGGAGAAGGATCGTGTTGAAGCGCTCAACCGCTCCCCCGCCTACCCTCCTTCCACGAGAAAGAGCCAACACAGACCTCAAAGCTTCGCCATGTGTTGCACGGCACCTACAGCTTTTGCAGCACTCGTCCATTAGCGTAGCCCATCTCTGATGGCTCAATCGACGGTTGTTCGCCCGCATGGTCCGTTCCGCTCTTCCCACGGCCAATCCCTCCGCTGACGCCGCGGCCGTGCTGCGGCGCCTCGGCTTTGCGATCCTTCTTTTCGCGATCCCGCCGGCTGCGCTCTTCACCCGCCGCGCACTGGTGGTGATGGCCCCCCTGGCCGTGGCCCTGATCGTCCTGGCGGCGTTTCTCGACGGGACGGCCAAGAATCCGTGGCAGAGGGCCGTCGGCTTCGTGTCCTCCCGGGCGGGAGTGGCCGGTCTCGTTCTGGTGCTCTGGGCCGCCCTTTCGCTGGTCTGGACCCCTTTCGTGCCGCAGGCGTCGGAACGCCTCCTCAACATTGTCGCCATGGGCCTGATGGCTGTCGCCGGGTACCTCGCCCTGCCGGAGCGGATGCGCTCGGCGAACCTGTATCTGCTTCCCGTCGGCGTCGGACTGGCCGCCCTGATCGCCATTTCCATGCTGTTGCGTGAGCAGGGACGGCTCGAGCCCGATGGGCTGGGGGTGGAGCGCGGCATGGTCGTCCTCGTCCTCCTGCTCTGGCCGGCCGTCACCTGGCTCCATTCCCGCGGGCGCAACCTGGAGGCCGTGGCGCTCGCCCTCGCCGTCGCCCTGGGCGCTTTTCTCACGGCGGACGTTCTGCCCCTCATCGGCCTTGCCGTCGGCGGGGTCGTCTTCGCGCTGACCGCAGTCAGCGCGAGAACCGGCAGCCGCCTCGTGGGCCTCCTCATGGCGGTGCTCCTGCTGGCGGCCCCAGCCCTGCCCTTCCTGCTCAAGCCGCTTGCCGGCAGCATCCTGGGCTCCCCCTCCTCCATCGTTGCGAGCCTCGATGCCTGGCAGGCGCTCATTCTCAAGGAACCGCTGCGCCTCGTGACCGGCCACGGGCTGGAGACCTCCTGGCGCGGGCGCATGTTCGGCCTCGTGCCCCCGGCCGCACCGTTCAGCCTCCTGTTCGAGATCTGGTACGAACTCGGCATGGTGGGCGCGGCCTCCGGCGCGATCCTTCTCTCCCAGGCTGCTTTCAACGCAGGAAGCACCCGCCCCATCCTCGGGCCCGGCATCATGGCGTCCTTCGGCTCCGCTTTTGCTCTCGGCGCCTGCGGCATCGGCACCGCCCAGGTCTGGTGGTTCACCGCGCTGGTCGTACTGGTGCTGGTCTTCGTGGCTGTCGAACGCGGCCAGTTCCGCACGAAGCGGCCGAAGGCGATGTTGCGCCGCCTGCGCTGACCTGTCCTGCCGTTTCGAGCATTGACCTGCGCCTCCCACCTCTGTTTCGGTGGCAGCATGTTGATTCATGCAGAGGATGTCCCATGCCCATCATCAATCGCGTTGCCGATCTGGCCGACGAGGTCACTGCCTGGCGCCGGGATTTCCACGAGAACCCGGAACTCGGATACGACGTGCATCGCACGGCGGGGATCGTGGCCGAGAAGCTGAAGGAGTTCGGCTGCGACGAGGTGGTGACGGGCATCGGCCGCACGGGCGTGGTCGGCGTCATCCGGGGGCGCACGAACACGTCGGGCAAAGTGATCGGCCTTCGTGCGGACATGGATGCGCTGCCGATCCTGGAAGCCACCGATGTGCCCTACAAGTCCAAGGTGCCGGGCAAGATGCATGCCTGCGGCCATGACGGACACACGGCGATGCTTTTGGGCGCGGCGAAGTATCTTGCCGAGACGCGCAACTTCGACGGCACTGCCGTCATGATCTTCCAGCCGGCGGAGGAAGGCGGCGGTGGCGGCGCCGCGATGGTGAAGGACGGCCTCATGGAGCGCTTCGGCATCCAGGAGGTCTACGGCATGCACAATTGGCCGGGGGTGCCGGTCGGTCAGTTCGCCATGCGAAAAGGTCCGGTGATGGCCGCGGCCGATCGTTTCCGGATCACGGTCAAGGGCAAGGGCGGCCACGCGGCCTATCCCCATCAATGCATCGATCCCATCGTCACGGCGGCGCATGTGATCACGACGCTGCAGACGGTCGCGTCCCGCAGCGTCGATCCTCTGGAATCGGTGGTGGTCTCCGTCTGCGCCGTCAATGCGGGCGAAGCATTCAACGTGATCCCCCAGACGGCGACCCTCCTCGGCACCGTGCGCACGCTCTCGGCGAGCGTCCGCGATCTGGCCGAGACGCGCATTCGCACCATCGTCGAGAATACCTGCGCGGCCTTTGGCGCGACGGCGGAGATCGAATACAACCGCGGCTATCCCGTCACGGTGAACGATGCGGAGAAGACCGACTTCGTTGCCGCCGTCGCGAAAAACCTCGTGGGGGAGAACGCCGTCGCGACCGATTTCCCGCCGGAGATGGGCGCGGAGGATTTCTCCTACATGCTGGAAAAGCGCCCGGGCGCCTACATCTTTGTCGGCAACGGCGATACGGCAGGCGTGCATCACCCGGCCTACGACTTCAACGACGCAGCCGCGCCCTACGGCGTGTCGCTCTGGGCGAAGATCATCGAAACCGGAATGCCTGCGCGCTAGGCGCAGCGCTTGAAATGCAAACGCCGCCGGAGGTCATCCGGCGGCGTTGTTTTTAGGTCATGGGCTCATCAGCGTGCGGCCCCTCATCGAGGCAGGCTGAACCACCGTGTGGATGTCCGCAGCCGGTGCCGAGCGGATCGGCGCGGCGCTCCATCATGCCTCTTTCCCATCGCTGCCCGAGCGTTCCGTCAGGATCGCACTGGCGATGACGTCAATGAGACGACCGGCGCGCGGGGCGAACGAAGGTTGGTCGCTGAGCCACGCGAGCGCCGCGACAAGGGCGAGCAGATCGGCCCCATCGACATCGCCTCGCGCCATTCCCTCGGCCTGGGCCCGGAGCAGGAGCCTCGCACCTGCGGAACGCACGGCAGTGCACGAGGCATGAAGAGCAGAATCCGGATCCGCCATTGCAGCCGCCATCAAAGCGACGACGCCGCTATACCGATGGGTGAATGCCACGGCGTCGCGAAACCAGGACACGAGAGCTTCGTCAGGCGAACTCGATGTCTCGAGCTCGCCTGCCTTTTGCGTCAATTCGTCGAGGTTCGCGCGGAGCAATGCCTCGAGCAGCGCCTCCCGCGTCGGGAAGTGACGGTACAGCGTGCCCAGTCCCACATCGGCTCGGCGAGCGATGTCGCGCAGGGATGCATCCGCGCCGTGCTCGTTGATGACGTCATGGGCGACCGCGAGGATATGGCTGTAGTTCTTTCTGGCGTCGGCTCGCATCGGCTCTTTTCGGCAATCGGCGTTATGCTCTGCTTATATGGAGCAGCGCTCCATTCCTTATCACGCGCTGGCGACGAAGGATACAGATGGGCCGGCCGGCACGGTGAGGGCGATCGAGCAGCGTGTCCTTCCGAAGGCCACGAGGTGCCGGCTTCGAAGATGCGCAGCAACGGCGCTCCTCCCACATGGCGGTCCCCTCATCGCTCCATGGTCGCGGATGATCGGCCACCGACCGACGATTGGCGCGCAGCGAAACATGCCGGCTCCTTGACAAGCGGAGCAGTGCTCCATATAAACGGATCACTGACCCGGTTAACCCAGCATCAGGGGTTGCGAACCCTGGACGAAGCGAAGCCATCCGGGCCCGATCGTTCTCGACGAAAGGATCATCATGTCCAGCAAGCTCGATCTCTCGAAGGAATTCAGCGGTCGCCGTGCCCTCGTCACCGGAGGCTCGCGCGGCATCGGCGCCGCCATCGCGCAGCGCCTTCTCGATGGGGGCGCCCAGGTTGCGGTGGCGGCGCGCTCGCGCAGCGACGTCACACCGGCAGCGGCGACGTTCATCGCGGGCGACGTGCGCACGAGTGAGGGCGTAAAGGCGATCGCCTCGGAGGCGCTGGCGGCGCTCGGCGGTCTCGACATTCTCGTGAACAATGCAGGCGGTTCGCGCGTGTTTCCGGAAGGCTCCGCCTCGATCCCCGCCGAGGAGTGGCAAGACACCTTCGCGCTCAACCTTCTCGCGGCCGTGCGCCTTACGAACGCGGTTCTCCCTGCGCTTCGCGCCTCGAAGGCCGCCTCCGTCATAAACATCTCGTCGACGGCAGCGACGATGCCGTTCGGTCCGACGGCGCATTACGGCGCCGCAAAGGCGGCGCTCGACGCCTACTCGCGCACCCTTGCCGTGGAACTTGCCCCCAGCGGCATTCGCGTGAACGTCGTGACGCCCGGCCCTGTCTCGACGCCGAGCGCCGACGAATTGCGCAAGACGTTTCCAGGAATTTCCGGCGACGAGTGGCTTCAGTGGGTCCCGCTCGGCCGCCTGGGCGTGCCCGACGATATCGCGGAGGTTGTCGCGATGCTCGCGTCCGATCGCGGGGCGTGGCTGACGGGTGTGAACTACCGTGTCGACGGTGGAATGACGGCGCGCTGACGCTCAGGCTTTCGCCGGGCTGCTCGCCTGGCCAGATGAACGAAGCCGACGGCCTCGCGACAAGGCCGGGCGCACGCGCCCTCTCGAAAGCCGGTCTGCATGAACGCCGCGCGTCAGTTCGGCCTAGTGCAGCACCCAGATCGTCTCGAACCAGGCGGTGATGAGCCGCCTGGGCGAGAAGCCCATGAAGGGGCCTGCGGCATGATGTTGGCGGTTGAGGGACGCGCGAGGGTCGCGGCGGAATCGTCGCGCGTGCGCAGGGCCGGCGATGTCCAGAGCTCCTTCGGACGCCAGATCCGCATGAAGCCGACCAGACAGGCCATGCAGATGAGGGACGCACCGATGTCGACGATCCACGGATTGACGTAGTTCGAAATCAGGAACTGCGGAATGGCGGAGGACACGCCGCAGACGAGGATCGCGGGCCAGACCTGCATCATGCCGCAA
The DNA here is from genome assembly GCA_035645515.1 of Microvirga sp. Classification (GTDB taxonomy): domain Bacteria; phylum Pseudomonadota; class Alphaproteobacteria; order Rhizobiales; family Beijerinckiaceae; genus Microvirga. The sequence continues at coordinate 27,122 of DASQML010000045.1, read as the reverse complement.
CGGTCATCCCATCGGGGGAACAGCTGGAAGCTTGCGGGATTGCGGCATAAGGCTTGCGCTGGGCGCAAACCTGGCATGCGAGAGGCTCAATCCTTGTTGGAGCAGGCGAGCAGACCTTCCAGGTCGATGTAATGGCCGGCGCGGTCGCGCTTGGCGGCGAGGTAGCTCACGTTCTCCGCCGTCGGACGGCCGAGCACGCGATGATCGGAGATCACCTGCAGACCCGCTTCGGACAGAGCGCGGATCTTGTCCGGGTTGTTGGTCATCAGACGCACCGCGCTCACGCCGAGCTTCTTGAGCATCACGGCCGCGAAGTCGAAGCGGCGCTGGTCCGCCTCGAAGCCGAGAACCTCGTCGGCCGCATAAGTATCGTAGCCCTGCGACTGGAGCTTGTAGGCGCGGATCTTGTTGGCGATGCCGTTTCCGCGCCCTTCCTGATCGAGATAGAGCAGGATGCCGCCCTCGTTCTGCGCCATGAAGCGCACGGTCTCGCGCAGCTGGTCGCCGCAATCGCATTTGAGGCTGCCGAAGAGATCCCCCGTCAGGCAGGCGGAATGAAGCCGCACGGTCACGGGCTTCGCGAGGTCGGGCTTGCCCACGAGGATCGCCACCTGATCGCGCAGACCCTCGCCGCCGCGGAATACCACGAACTCGCTCGTCGGCGCACCCTCGAGCGGCACCGGAGCGCGGCTCACGAGGGACAGGTCCGCCGCCCTCGCGCGGCGGTAGTCGCGGATGGCGGCACCGGAGACGCGCACCAGGGCCGAATCGACCTCGATGTCGCCCGCAAGAGGCACCACGATCACGGCGGGCAGCACCAGGGAGAGGCGGGCGAGCTCCAGCGCCTCCTCGTCGAGGCCATCGATGGGACGCACCGGTGCATCGATGCGGCCGTCGAGCTTGAGAGCCAAGGCTTCGATCCGCTCCCGCTCCACCACGGGCAGAGCCACGCGGCCAGGCGTATGGCGCTCGAGCCCGAGGCGGCGCAGGCGCGCCGCCGGGAGGACGAGATGAGCCCGGCCCCCGGCCGCAGCCTCTATTTCGGCGCCGCGGGCCTCGTCCAGGTCCTCCACGCCGAGCACGAGCGCGCTGCCCTCGGCCCCGTCGATCACGACGGGACGGGCGCTGCGGAACTCCATGATCGCCCGCTCGACCGAAGTCGTGGCGGGATCGTCGGACAGGCTCAAGGTCAGGCGCATCATCGATGAACTCTAGGGAGGCCCTTTTCGAGATGGGGATCAAGGGCGCATCGGCTCTGTTAAAGCCGCGCTTGCCATGTGGGGGGCACCTTATCACAGGCCGACAGGGAACCCTAATCCCCAAGATGGGATGGGTGCCATGCCCTATCAACAGGCCCGCTCGACGGGGCGGGGAAGCCGGGCTATCTGTGCGCCACATCCAGCTTACGAAAGACGGTTTCGATGGCTCGCGCGCTCCTTTCCCGGCTTGTCGCTCTCGGCGTCCTCGGCTTTGCGGCGGCAACGCACGCCGCCACCCTCGACGGCCTGGCCGTTCGGGTCACGAATACGAGCGAGCCGGTGCTCTGCGCCGAGAAGGACAACGTGGCCATCAACTTCGCCTCTCCCGCGGTGAAGAACTTCCGCATCGAGGCCGTGCATCCGGCCTATATGGGCAGCCTCCGCCAGGACCGCTGGGAGCCCGACTGGACCGCCTGCGAGGACATTTCGGAGGCGACCTCCGCGAAGCCCCATCCGGTGATGCACACGCTCTACGAGGACGATCAGCTCCGGATCATGGGCCTGTCCTTCAGCGAGTTCTGGCGCCCGAGCAACACCACCGTGACCATCGGCGATAAGGTCTCGCGCAACATCCACCTGATGCAATTGCTGAAGAAGCACAAAGGCAAGGCCGAAGAGGTGATCGCCCTGTATCCGGGCGACGGCTATTGGCGCATCAAGCCGCTTCCGCCGCAGCATCTGGAGTGGACGGCCTATGGCTCGTCCTTCATCGTCGGCCCCATCGAGTTCGACCAGCGCCCGGTGGCGAATTTGACGGACGTGGCCTTCGATCCGAAGACCATGCGCTTCACGCTCACCCTCGCGAAGGGCGGCAGGGCCTATGTAACGGTTGTGAACCTCAACGAGGAGCGCATGACCCTCGACGTGACCTTCGACCAGCCGATCTCAGGCACGCCCTTCGCGACGCTTCGCTCCATGTACGTGACCGAGTTCAACGCGGATGTGGCGCGCATCGCGGTGCGCGAGGAAAAGGCCCGCTCCTGGCGCGAGGAGATGATCATGAACTTCCGCGACGCCACGGCGACGGACGCCTGGCTGGGTCGCCTCGTACCCTCGCGCCACAATACCAGCGCGCCGGACATGATGTTCAACCATTTTCGCGCGGAGCCGGCTGCCTCCCGTTGAGTGCCTCTCGTCTCTTGCACGGGCGGGACAGGACCATTGCCCTCAGAATCTGTCTCATCAAGTCGGGCGCATGTTCCCTCCCCCTTGCGGGGAGGGGTGGGGGTCGAACGACTGGGTGAGCGACGAATCTTGTTTGCTCGTCATCCCCGGGCTTGTCCCGGGGATCCACGTCTTCCGGCGCTTCAGTTCCCAAGACGGGGATGGCCGGATCAAGTCCGGCCATGACGTGGTTTGACTGTTGTGTTGTCTAAATCAGGCGCAGCGCTTCGCCTCTGCGACCCCCACCGTCATCCCGGGGCAGCCGAAGGCTGAGCCCGGGATCCATAACCGCCGACGGTGCAGGATGGTGCAAGCGGAGGAGGCTGCACCTTCCTCGAAACGTCGCGGTTATGGATCCCCGCCTTCGCGGGGATGACGGGGAAGCGTGGGAACACCCCCGATCAACGGCGAGGAGCAGCGCGCGGCTCGATTTTTGCGTTCGCCTTGAAATACCCGCCCAATGCAGCGGCAGGCCGTCCGTCGATCAGCATCAGCCCTGCCGCGATCAGCGCCATGCCGGCCATGTGCCGCCATTCCAAGGTCTCGCCGAGGATCAGAACGCCGAAGAGAATGGCGCTGACGGGAATGAGAAAGGTCACGAGCCCCACATTGGTCGCGCCCGCCCGCGCCAGCAGGCGGAAGAAGATGAGATAGGCGAAGGCCGTGGAAACGAGGGCCAGCGCAACGATCGACAGGACGGCTGCGGTGCTGGGCATCGCCAGCGTCCATGGCCTGTCGACGATGAAACTCACGGGCAGGAGCATGCAGCTCGATGCGGTGACCTGTCCGGCAGCGGCCACCAGGGGCGGAATGCCGAGCGTCTTGAAGCGGCGTCCGAACACCCCTGAGAAACCGTAGGACAAGGCGGCTCCCAAAACGGCGAGTTGAGCGAGAACGTTGGTATTGAGCGAGGTCAGCGCCGCGAAGCCGATCATCACGGCCACGCCGACGAAGCCGACGAGAACGCCGCCGAGCCGCGATCCCGTCAGCTTCTCGTCTGCGGTGAGATAATGCGCGACGATCACCGTAAAAAGCGGCGTGGTGGCGTTGAGGATCGAGGCAAGCCCGCTTGCGATGTGGCTCTGCCCCCACACGATGAGGCTGAAGGGAATCACGTTGTTGAGAATGCCCATGCCGAAGAAGGCAGCCCAGGCCCTGCGCTCGCGCGGCAGAGAAAGCCCCATGACGCGCAGCACGATCTGCAGCGCGAGCGCCGCCAGGGACACCCGCAGCGCCACGATGACGAGCGGCGGCAGTTCCTTCACCGCCACACCGACGAACAGGAACGAACCGCCCCAGATGACCGAGAGCAGGCCGAGCAGGGCCCAATCGGAAGCCGCGATTGTTTTTTGAATAGGCGCTTGAGTCATGGATCCGTCCCGAATGGCAGGACACCTGATGCCACGGGACGGGATACTCCGCGACCCGATTTCTGTGATGGTTTCCATCAGCGGCCCTCACCGGCCGGAAAATTCGGGCAGGACCATGCTCCCCGTCATCCCCGCGCAGGCGGGGATGACGGCGGAACGAGGCTTGCACTTCATCCAGCCCGTGTTCGTCATGGCCGGACCTGATCCGGCCATCCACATCTTGGGATCCGCAGCGCCAAAAGGGGTGGATTCCCGGCACAAAGCCGGGGATGACGTCGAGAGAACGGGATTCATCGCTCCCCGGTCGAACCATCCCCGCGCTCACCCGCAGCGGGAAAAGCACCGCGCTTCACGACCGAGCCTTCGCGGTCTTCACCGGGCGCGGAAACCTTTGATTTACGAAACTTGTGGGTTGTTCCGGACCTTTACCGCTCGTTCACCCCTGGCAGCGAGGTTAGAGGCCGCACACGTCTCTGGAAGCCTCCAGCATGAACCCGCAGAGCTCTCACCATCCGTCCTACAGCGCCGGGCACGCCAGCTATGGGCAGCCACGGGCCCAAGCGCGTTCGAGCTTCTGCGTCATGCCGCATGTTCACGGCCCGGACCGCAACACCAGCTTCATCTTCGGACGCTCCGATTCGCGTATCCGTCCCCTGCTCAACCAGGCGCAGCGGGACCGCCTGCATTGCTGGTCCATGCTCATCGCGGTGGCGTCCTCCGCCGCCGGCACCACGCTTCTGCTGACCGCACTCCTGCGCTGAACGCGCCTCACCTTAGAGGCCAGAAAATCATGATCAGCGGCGTTCCCACCAGGACCACGATGATCGAGAGCGGCAGGCCCAGCCGCCAGTAATCGCCGAAGCGATAGCCGCCCGGGCCCATCACCAGGGTGTTGCACTGGTGACCGATGGGCGTGAGGAAATCGCAGGCCGCGCCGATGGCCACCGCCATCAGGAACGCATCCGGCCTGAATCCGAGCTGCTTGGCGAAGCTCGCGGCGATCGGCGCCATCACGAGCACGGTCGCCGCGTTGTTGAGGAACGGAGTCACCGCCATGGCGGCCACCATGATGAGCACGAGCGCGCCGGTGGGCGGCAGCATGTGCGCGGCGGAGGACAGCCAGCCCGCGATCAGGTCCGTGCCTCCCGTGGTGCGGATGGATTCGCTGACCGGGATGAGGGCGCCGAGCATGACGATGATGGGCCACTCGATGGTCTCGTAAGCCTCGCGCAGGGTGAGCGAGCCGAAGAGAACGAGCAGCACGCCCGCCCCGAAGAAGGCGATGGAGACAGGCAGCACGTTGAACGCGACCAGCACCATCGTGACGGCGAGAATGGCGATCGGCACGAAGCTCCGGCGCGCGCTTCCCAGGCGGATTTCGCGTTCGGCCAAGGGAAGGCAGCCGAGGTCGCGCAACGTATCGGGGAGCTTTTTCAGGTTGCCCTGGAGCACGAGCACGTCGCCCGGACGCAGGGTGATGGTGCGCAGGCGCTCCTTGAAACGTTCGCCGCTGCGGCTCACCGCGATCAGGTTCACGCCGAACCGCTCGTAGAGACCGATACGCTCAGCCGACAGGCCGGCGAGCGCGGAATTGGGGCCGACAATGGCCTCGATCACGCCGATCTCGTCCGTCGCCTCCTCCATTTCCGGTTGGTGATGCTCGCGGGAGAGCTTGAGGCCGGCCCGGGCCACGGCGCTTTCGAGGGCGTCGGGTTCGCCCTCGAGCATGAGCACGTCGTTCTCGCGGATCATCATGTCCGGCAGCGGGCTGGAGCTGCGCGTCTCGTTGCGGATGAGGGCGGCGACCTTCACCTGGCCATGGGCGAGCGTGTGGAGGTCCGCCACTGTCTGCCCCACCACCTCGGATTCGGGGATGACCCGCGCTTCGGTGATGTAGTCCTTGATGTTGAGCGCCTCGTCCAGGGAGGCTGCGCCCTTGCGGCCTTGCGGCAGCAGGCGATAGCCGAAGGTGAGAAACGCCACGCCGGCGAGGGCGATGCCGATGCCCACGGGCGTGAAATCGAACATGCCGAAGGGATGCCCCAGAAGCTCCTCTCTCATGCGCGACACGATAATGTTGGGAGAGGTGCCCACCAGGGTGACGATGCCCCCCAGGAGCGAGCCGAAGGCCATGGGCATGAGAAAGCTCGACGGCAGCGTGTTGGTGCGCCGGGCGATCTGGAACGCGACGGGAATCATCATCGCGAGCGCGCCGATGTTCTTCACGAAGGCGGAGAGCACCGTGACGGCGGTGACAAGCACGAAGACCTGGGCCTGCTCGCTGTTCAGATAGGGCGCAACCCGGTTGAGGGCGGCCTCCAGGACACCCGATTTCGCCACCGCCGCGCTGACCAGAAGCGCGCTGGCAACAATGATCACGATGTCGTCGCTGAACCCGGAAAAAGCCTTGTCCGCCGGGACGATGCCGACGAGCACCGCCGCCAGCAGCGACAGGGCGGCGACGAGATCGTAGCGGAAACGTCCCCAGACAAAGAGCGCCATCATCCCGGCGATGATGGCGAAGGAGAGCATCTGCGGATGGGTCATCGGGGTGCGCGAAAGAGGAAAACCTTGCCTCTAACGCGCGACCGACCTTCTTTGTGCCCCCAGATTCCGGGGAGCTTCGCGGATCCCTTATCCTGAGGAGGTCACGAAGTGACCGTCTCGAAGGAGGGTCCAGGGCTCGCTGGAGACGCCCCGCCCTTCGAGACGCTGCGCTCCTCAGGGTGAGGCTGCGTCAGCGTTTGGATGTCTCCGGCCTTACTGTCCCAGCACCAGGGCCCAGTAGCTGCCATAGCGGTTGTTGGCGTCCGCGCGGGCGAAGCCGATCCTGCGGGCCTGCGGCATCAGCAGATTGGTGTTGTGGCCCGGCGAGGCCTTCCAGCGGGCGATGGTGCCGTCGACCGTGTCCGCGCCGGCCGAGAGGTTCTCGGCGGAATAGCCCATGACGCCGAACTGATTCATCCGGCCGCCGAAATTGCCGTGGCTGAGGCGGCCTGCCGCCGCCACCACCCGCGCCTGGTATTCGGCGGCTTCGTTCAGCTTCGGGTCCACGGTCACCGGGCTCAGGCCCTTGGAGACCCGGTAGGCGGAAATCAGCCTCGCGGCCTCGGCCGCATCCTTGGTGGAGCTGGCGAGAACCACGTCCCCGCCGGTGAGCGACGCATCGCCGGCGCAGCCCGCCAGCGCCAGGGCGATCAGGGCACAGAACGACCAAACACGCATCGGTATTCCCCTCAGAACGCGGCTTGAGACACCGCTCCTCTTGCAAAAATGTCCCGTGGCGGTCATGTGGAAAAGCCATGACCGGCGCGCTGAATGCCATGTTGCAGCGTGAGGGTCCAGACCATCTCCTCGAGCCCTTCCGCGGCAGCTGAGCGCATGTGCCCGCCCTCCTCTCCCCCTCAGGTCGCCGTCATCGGCGGCGGTCCCGCAGGCCTGATGGCGGCGGAGCATCTGGCCCGTGCCGGCCTTGGCGTGACGGTCTACGACCGCATGCCCTCGGTCGGGCGCAAGTTCCTGATGGCAGGCCGGGGCGGCCTGAACCTGACCCATTCGGAAGCCTTCGATCGCTTCGTCACCCGCTACGCCGAGGCCGAGCCGGTCTTGCGGCCTCTCATCGAGGCCTTCCGCCCGGAGGATTTGAGGGCGTGGTGCGAGGGCTTGGGCCAGGAAACCTTCGTGGGCTCCAGCGGGCGCGTGTTCCCGAAGGCCTTCAAGGCCTCGCCCCTCCTGCGGGCCTGGCTCGCACGGCTCGAGGGCCTGGGCGTCCGGTTCGCCCTGCGCCACGCCTGGCAGGGCTGGGATTCGGACGGCGCCCTGGTCTTTGCCGATGCTGCGGGCCAGACGGTCACCGCAAGACCCGACGCCACGATCCTGGCGCTGGGGGGCGCGAGCTGGCCGAGGCTGGGCTCGGACGGTACCTGGACGGGGATCCTCGAAGCGAGGGGCATTGCCGTCGCTCGCCTGCGCCCGGCCAATATGGGCTTCGTCCTCCCCTGGTCCGAGGTGATGCGGGGCCGCTTCGCGGGCGAGCCCTTGAAGCGCATCGCGCTCGCCTTCGAAGGCGTCACGGCGAAGGGCGAGGCCATCGTCACCGCGGACGGGATCGAAGGCGGCGCGGTCTATGCCCTCTCCGCCCGCCTCCGGAACGCCATCGAGGAGCGGGGTAGCGCCACCCTACTCGTCGACTTACGCCCCGACCTGTCCATCGACGCTCTCATCCAGCGCCTGAGCGCCCCCCGCAGGGGCCAGTCCGCCTCCACCTTCCTGCGCAAGGCCGCGGGCCTGAACCCCGTCGGCATCGCCATCCTGCGCGAATCAGCGCCGCAGCTTCCATCCGGGCCCGAAGGCCTCGCCCGCCTCATCAAGGCCGCGCCCCTGACGCTCACCGGCACGAAGCCGCTGGACCGGGCCATTTCCACCGCAGGCGGCATCCCTTTCAGCGAGCTCGACGAAACCCTCATGCTCAGACGAATGCCCGGCGTCTTCGCGGCGGGCGAGATGCTGGACTGGGAGGCCCCGACCGGCGGCTACCTGCTCCAGGCCACCTTCGCGACGGGCCTCGCGGCGGCCAGGGGTGTGCTGTCCTTCCTGAAGATTCCCGATGCCGCATTGACCTCGAATCCGCCATCGGCCACACCGCAGACGTGATCGACCCGCACAAGATTCTCCACGACGTCTTCGGCTTTCCCTCCTTCCGCGAAGGACAGGAGGAGATCGTGCGCGCCGTCCTGGCGGGGGAGGACGTGCTCGCGGTCATGCCGACGGGCGCGGGCAAGTCGCTCTGCTACCAGCTGCCGACCCTTGCCCGGGAAGGCCTGACCGTCGTGGTCTCGCCGCTCATCGCCCTCATGCGCGACCAGGTGGCGGCGCTTCGCCATTTCGGCATCGAGGCGGGCAGCCTCAACTCCGCCAACGATCCGGAGGAGAACCGCCGTGTGGTCGATGCGGTGCGCGACCGCCGCATGCGCATTCTCTACGCCTCGCCCGAGCGGCTCGCGAACACCGGCACCACCGAATGGCTCGGCCGCTCCGGCGTGAACCTGCTCGCCATCGACGAGGCGCATTGCGTCTCGCAATGGGGCCACGATTTCCGTCCCGAATACGCCATGCTCGGCGAGGTGCGCCGCCGCCTCGGCAACGTGCAGACCATCGCACTCACCGCCACCGCCGACGTGGCGACCCGCAGCGACATCATGCATCGCCTCTTCGAGCAAGAGCCGCGCCTCTTCATCCACGGATTCGACCGCCCGAACCTGCGCCTGGCCATGCAGGCGAAGGAGCATGCGCGGCGCCAGCTCTTCTCCTTCCTCGACAAGCACCGGCACGAGAGCGGCATCGTCTATTGCTCGTCGCGCGATGCGACGGAGAAGCTCGCGGATTCCTTGAGCCAGGCCGGCTATCGCGCCCTGCCCTACCACGCGGGCATGCCTCAAGGCGATCGCTCCAAGAACCAGGACATCTTCCTGCAGGAGGACGGCGTGGTGATGGTGGCCACCGTCGCCTTCGGCATGGGAATCGACAAGCCCGACGTGCGTTTCGTGGCGCACGCGGCCCTGCCGAAATCCATCGAGGCCTATTACCAGGAGATCGGCCGCGCAGGCCGCGACGGCGCGCCCGCCGACACGCTCACCCTCTACGGCCTCGACGACATGCGCCTGCGCCGCCTGCAGATCGAACAGAGCGAGGCCTCGGACGAGCAGAAGCGCGTGGAACTCCAGCGCCTCAACGCGCTCGTCGCTCTGTGCGAAGCGCCGCGCTGCCGGCGTCAGACCCTGCTCGCCTATTTCGGCGAATCCACCGAGCCCTGCGGCAATTGCGACCTGTGCATCGAAGGCGTCATGTCCTTCGACGGCACCATCGAGGCGCAGAAGCTTCTCTCAGCCATCGTGCGCACCGGCGAGCGCTTCGGCACCGAGCACCTCATCAGCATCCTCGTAGGCGACGAGACGGATGCAGTTCTCCGTTTCGGCCATGACAAACTCAAGACCTTCGGCGTCGGCAAGGATCGCTCCAAGACCGAATGGCGCTCGCTCCTGCGCCAGATCTATGCCGCGGGCCTGGTGAGCCTGGAGCTTGCCGAATACGGCCGCTGGACGCTCACCGACAAGGGCGTCGCAGTGCTCAAAGGCCAGGAGCGCATCGAGCTTCGCTCCGACGTGCTCATGAAGCCCGCCGACCGCCGCCGCAGGCGCGCGCGCATGGAAGCGGAAGCGATCGTGCCCTCCGACGATCCGCTGCTCCTCGATCTCAAGGCCCTACGCACGCGGCTTGCGAAGGAAGAGGGCGTACCGGCCTACGTGATCTTCTCCGATCGCAGCCTCATCGATATGGCGGCCAAGCGCCCCACCACCGTGTACGCTTTCGGCGAAATCCACGGCGTCGGCCAGGCCAAGCTCGACCGCTATGCCCATGCATTTCTCGACGTGCTGAGGGCCCACGCCGCTTAGGCATGTCGGGGAGGATCCCCGGCTCCAGCCTTCATAGGGTAACTTCGCCTCGAAGCACCGGAACGCATCCGCCGCGCACCGTCGAGCGGATACCCGAAGCAGTGCGCCGCGCTTCGACGTGCAGCAGGCTCGGCCTGTTCATCTCCACGCCCTGAACAATGTCCTTGCTGAGGCTGATATCGTCGGTCGCGGAGAGGAGCAGCGCCACCAATGCAGCGTTGGCGCTTCCCGTTGCCGGATCCTCATAGGTTCCTGCCAGGGGTGCAAACATGCGGGCACGGATCCGCCCTGCGTCATGAGCATAGATCAACAGCGAGAATCGTCCTTTCAGATCGGGCCGTTCCTCGACCACCTGACGGAAGCGCTCGGGATGAGGGACCGCGCGTGCCAAAACGTCCCCTCTCACCTCCGCCAGTACGAAATCCACGCCGACCGAGGCCACGACAGGGCGATGCGTCGCCATCAGCACGTCGTCTGGATGAAGCCCCGTGCAGGCTGCAATCTCGTCAGGCGAGAGCGTCAGCCCCAAGGATAAAGGCTGCGGCGCGGCGATGACGGCTCCCGAGAGGCCGCCTTCCGCATTCCGGATGATCTTCACTTCCACGAGCCCTGCCATTTCCTCGAACAGCAGCACACCCTCTCGATCACGTCCCATCCCCGCCAGAACATACCCGGTGCCGACATTCGGGTGGCCCGCAAACGGCATCTCATGGGTGCGGTTGAAGATTCGGACCCGAGCTGTATGGGCTGGATCGTCCGGAGGCAGCACGAATGTCGTCTCGCTCAGGTTGAGCTCTGCGGCAAGGGCCTGCATCTCGGCGTCCGAGAGACCTTCCGCATCCGGAAAGACCGCAAGGGGATTTCCGCCGAAGCGACTATCTGTGAACACGTCGACAGTGACGAAAGGATAAGATCTCATCGGAGAATTCCACGAATGCGGCAAGACAGCCCCGAACGTCGGCCGTTTCCACCTTGACACAAATTAGTCAATTGGCAAACTGCCAATATGAGCGCTGCCGATATTTTCCGTGCCCTGGCCAACGAGCGCCGCCTTCAGATCCTCGACTGGCTCAAGGATCCGCTTAGTCATTTTCCGCCGCAGGTGGACGGTGACCTGATCAAGGATGGAGTTTGCGGAATTCTCATCGCGGAGAAACTCGGCGTCAGTCAGCCCACCCTGAGCGAGCATATGAAGGTGCTTGTTCAGGCCGGCCTTGTCGGCACGAAGAGAATCAAGCAGTGGACGTTCTATAAGCGCGACGAGAAGCGTATTCGCGAGATCAAGAAGGCCATTCAGGCGAGCATCTGAAAGCATCGCTCAGGCGCGTTGCTGCGCCTGTCATTAGCTGACCTCCACCCACCGTCCCTCATGCGCACTGCGCGCCATGGCGTCGACCGTGCGCTCGATCGAGATGCCATCCTCGAACTCGATGAGGTGCGCGCTCTCGCCTGCGATGCGGCGCATCAGCTCGCGGCATTCGATGATCTTCAAGTCGTTGAAGCCGAGCCCGTGGCCAGGCGCGGGAATGAACCTGTCGTAGGGCGGATGCTGCGGCCCGGTGAGGATGGTGCGGAAGCCTTGCGTCTCCTTCGCGTCATCGACCGTGTAGAGCTGCACCTCGTTCATGCGCTCCTGGTCATAGACGACGGTGCCCCTTGACCCGAAGATCTGCACCGCAATGCGGCCCTTGCGGCCCCAGGCGGAACGATTGACGGCGAGCACGCCGGAAGCGCCGTTTTCGAGCTCCATCAGCACGGTCGCAATGTCGTAGGTTTCCACGGCGCGGCGGCCGCCGCCCTGCAGGGGCCGGGCCGCATAAGGCTTCGCCATGTGGCCGCACACGCGCCGCACGCCGCCGAGGAGAACGCGCAGCAGGCTCAACGGATGGACGCCGAAATCGTCGAGCGCCCCATGGCCGGACGACGCTTCGCTCTTCCAGTAGAAGAGATCTTCCGGATTTGCCATGAAGTCCTCGTCCATCTCGAGGCGCACATGGTTGACTTCGCCGATCCGGCCCTCGTCGAGAATCCGGCGGATCAGGCGCATGACTGGGTTCTGGATGTAGTTGTAGCCGAGCGCCGCCACTTTGCCGGACGCACGCGCCGCCGCCAGCATCCGCTCCGCGTCCTCCAGCTTCGTGGCCATGGGCTTTTCGCACCAGATATGCTTTCCGGCCTCCAGGGCGGCAATCGCCATGTCGGGGTGAAACGCATTAGGCGTGGTGATCGACACCACGTCGATGTCGGGATCGTTCACGAGCCTGCGCCAATCGCCGGTGGTGCGCTCAAAGCCAAGTTCGCGCGCTTTTCTCTCCGCCAGATCTTGAGAATACTCCGCCAGCATCGCAAGACGCGGCCGGGGCACGTCGCCGAAGACGGATGCCACCGCGTTCCAGGCCAGTGCATGGCACTTGCCCATGTAACCGGTGCCGATGAGACCGATGTTGAGTGCTTTCATGCGCCAACCTTGATGTGATGAGTGAAACGCAGCCCTCATCCTGAGGAGGCCGTCAGGCCGTCTCGAAGGACGAGGGCGTCTCCAGTACTCGCAGAATCATCCTTCGAGACGCGGCCTCACGGCTGCTCCTCAGGATGAGGATGGTGCCTCTGAGAATTCCTAGACCATCCCACCCAGTTCCGCCGACACCGCCTGCAGTTCCTTGCCGCCCGCCATGAGGTTCTGCAGCTCCTCGATCTGAATGTCGGATTTCGCGTAGGTGCCGAGCGTCTTGCCGCGGTTGAGCACCGTGAAGCGATCGCCCACCGCATAGGCATGGCGCACGTTATGCGTGATGAAGATCACGCCCAAGCCCTTCTGCCGCACCTGGTGAATATATTTCAGCACCATGGAGGTCTGCGCGACGCCAAGCGCCGACGTGGGCTCGTCGAGGATCAGCACCTTGGCCCCGAAATAGACCGCCCGGGCAATCGCCACGCATTGCCGCTCGCCACCCGACAGCGTGCCCACCGCCTGGTGAGGATCGCGCACGTCGATGCCGATCTTGTGCATCTCCTCCCGGGTGACCTCATCGCAATAATCGAAATCCACGCGGCGGAAGGGCCAGACGCCCTTCACCGGCTCGCGCCCCATGAAGAAATTGCGCGTCACCGACATGAGCGGGATCATCGCGAGATCCTGGTAGACCGTGGCGATGCCCGCGTCCAACGCATCGCGCGGGCTGTTGAAGGAAACGGGTTGCCCCTCCACGAGGAAATCGCCGGATGTGGGCTTGTGAACGCCGGCTAGCGTCTTGATGAGCGTCGACTTGCCCGCGCCGTTATCGCCGAGCAGGCACATCACCTCGCCGCGATGGACCGAGAGCGACACGCCCGAGAGCGCGATGACGGAGCCGAAATGCTTGACGAGATTGCGGATCTCGATGAGCGGAGCTTGGGTGTCCATCAGCGCTCTCCCGTCACCTTGCGGCGGATGAAGTTGTTGAAGAGAACGGCGAGCAGCAGCATGGCCCCTAAGAACACCTGGAACCAGTCCGAATCGAAGCGGGTGTAGGTGAGCCCGATCGAGACCATGCCGAAGATGATGGCGCCGAAGAACGCGCCGATGGCCGAGCCGTAGCCGCCGGTGAGCAGGCAGCCGCCGATGACCGCCGCGATGATGGCCTCGAACTCCTTCTGGAAGCCGCGCCGGGCATCGGTGGAGCCGGCATCGAGCACGGTGAGGATGGCCACCAGCGCCGCGGCGCAGGCGGTGAGCATGAAGAGCCCCGTCTTCACCCGGTCCACCGGAACGCCGGAATTGCGCGCCGCATTGGGGTCGCCGCCCGCCGCGAAAATCCAGTTGCCGGCGCGGGTGCGCAGCAGAATCCAGGTGGCGAGCAGGGCGAAGCCGATGAACCAGAGGATCGAGACCGGAACGCCGGTGACGGTCGGCGTGCCGTTGGGAAATTTCGCGATGAGGTCGTGAGCCGCGAGCCAGGAGAACAGGCTCTCGAGGGCGGTGCCTGAGAAAATCTCGCGGACCCAATCCTCGCTCGATTGCGCGCCGATGCCGCGCATCTGGGTGGAGCCGCCGGTCGCCCATTTGAGGCCCACGAGCGAGAGGCCGCGCAGGATGAAGAGGAAAGCGAGCGTGACGATGAAGGACGGAAGCCGCGTGCGGATGACGAGCTGCCCGTTCAGGCCGCCGAGAATGGCTGCCACCACGAGGGTCCCTGCAATCGCGACGATCAGGGGCAGGCCGCTCAGCGTGACGAAGGCGCCGAACACGAGCCCCGTGAAGGCCACCATGGATCCGATGGAGAGATCGAACTCGCCGCCGATCATGAGCAGCGCGGCCGCAATGGCGAGAATGCCGAGCTGGGCGGCGGGCGAGAGGATGTTCATCACGCCAGCGAGCGTGAACATCGAGGAATCGGCCGTGGAGAGAAAGAAGATCGTGACCAGGACCAAGCCGGCGAGCGCGCCGAGTTCGGGGCGGCGCATGATCTTCGTCAGAACAGAAACCTCTTTCAGGCGCTCGTCCTGGATCTTTTTGATGGCGGGAGCCGGAGACAGATCGGTGGCGGGCTGAGTGGTGTTCACCATGAGCGCCTCCCCTTGAAAACAATCACATGAAAAGAAAAGGCCCGCGATCCGTCAGGACCGCGGGCTTGGTCGAAGGCTTTAGCGAATGCCCTTCGCGGACAGGTCGATCACCTGGTTGGCCTTTTCCTTCGTGATCAGGTTCGGGCCGGAGGGCACGTTGCCGCCGGGCATCAGGCCGTATTTCGCGTTGAGCGCGAGGAACGCCACGGGCAGGTAGCCCTGCAGGTATTGCTGCTGGTCGATGGCGAAGACCGCCTCACCCGCAGCGATGGATTTGAGGAAGCCTGCGGACATGTCGAAGGTCGCCACGCGAACGGCGCCCGTCTTGCCGGCGTCCTTCACAGCCGCCACGCTCGGCTCGCCCGCCGTGCCTGCGCCGAGCGCCAGGATCGTGTCGACGGAAGCGTCCGAAGCGAGCGCCGCCTTCACCTTGGCGCGGATGTCGGCCGGGTCGTTCGAGACCGGCAGCACCGTCACCTTGCCGCCGAAGCCTTCCGTGAAGCCCTTGCAGCGCAGGTCGAGCGAGACGTTGCCGACTTCCTGGTTCACGCACAGGCCGACCTTGCCGCCCATCTCCTTGAGCTTCGCACCGGCGATGCGCCCGGCCTCGACCTCGTCCTGGCCCACATGGAGCATGGCGCCGAGTTTCTTCGACACGTCGGAGCCCGAGTTCATGGAGATCACCGGAATGCCGGCGGCGACTGCCTTCTGGATCGACGCGGAGAGCGCCGAGGCGTCCGGGATCGACACCACGAGGCCTGCCGGCTTCTGGTTCACGGCCGCGTCGATGAGCTGGCTCATGGACACCATGTCGAAGGTTTCGGGCGCGCGGTAATCGACCTGGACGTTCATGTCCTTGCCCGCCTCGGAGACGCCGTTCTTCACCACCGACCAGAACGGGTCGTTGGCCTGGCCGTGGGTGACGACGATGATGCGGCTGCCCTGCTGGGCTGCGGCGGGTGCGACGGCCGCGACGGTCAGCGCTGCTGCGGCGACGAGACCGGTGACGAGTGATTTCATTTGTTTCCTCCCAAAAGGGTTCTTATGCGAGTTCCGCAGCCGGCTGTCCGGTTGCGGTGAAGGCGACGGCCTTGAGCCGTGACGAGTCTGCAGAGGATGAACGGATGGGCTCAGGGTGCGAATCACCCGCTGCCATGGCGTCTCCTCTGCCGCCCCGGTCGTTCACATGGATGGAACGCCAGAACCTTTTTGTTTATAGAGTGGAATATTCATTCCATTCTCCGTGGATCGGTGTCAAGCTCCCCTTACGAGAGTGCAAGAGAGACGCATGGAGACTGAGGAAAGCAGAGACGTGGCAGGAGCTGCCAGAGAATTGCCGGAGAACTACGAGGGCCTGCGCGCGCTCTTGGTCAGCCGCCGCGAGACGATGCCCAAACGGCTCAAGCAGCTGGCGGCCTTCGCCATGGCGCATCCCGAGGAGGTCGCCTTCGGCACCGTGGCCGGCATCGCCGAGCATGCGGGCGTGCAGCCTTCGACCCTCGTGCGCTTTGCCAAGAGCTTGGGCTATGACGGCTTCTCTCACCTGCAGCAGATCTTCCGCAACCGCCTGCGCGAGCGCTTTCCCGATTATCGCGAACGCCTGCGCGTCCTGCGCGACATCGAGGGCGACCACATGCATGCGGCCTCGCTTCTCGAAGGCTTCGCCAATGCGGCTGCAATCTCCCTCGAGAAGATGCGCGACTCGGTGCGCCCTGAAGAGCTCTCCCGCGCCATCGAGACCCTGGCGAAAGCCGACACGATCTACCTGCTCGGCGCACGCCGGGTGTTTCCGATCGCGGCCTATTGCGCCTACGCTTTCGGCAAGCTCGGAGTCCGGGCGATCCTGATCGACCACGTGGCGCAGCTCGGGCCCGAGCAGCTGGCCACCGCCACGCCGCGCGATACGGTTCTCGCCATCAGCTTCACGCCCTATGCGCCCGTCACTGCGGATCTCGCGGCCGCGGCCGCGCGCAGCAACATCCCCGTCGTGGCGATCACGGATTCCGCGTTCAGCCCCCTGGTGTCGAGCGCGGATGTGTGGCTCGAGGTGGCCGAGGCCGATTTCGGCGCCTTCCGCTCTCTTTCCGCATCGTTCGCGCTCGCCATGGCGCTCGCCGTCGGCACGGCGGAGAAGCGGGCGGGAGGGTAATCAATCCCCTTCGACATATGAAAAAGGGCGCTTAGGCGCCCTTTTCTCCTAGACCCGCACCGGCTTTCCGGTCTGCGCCGATTCGGTGGCCGCATCGGCGAGGCGCTGGGCCATCAGGCCGTCGCGCCCGGTCGGGTTGCACGGCTTGCCGTCCCGGATCGCGTTGAGGAACGCGGTGAGTTCGTCGCGATAGGCTTCCGCATAACGCTCCAGGAAGAAGTCCTGCACCGGATCGGCGGTGACGCCGGCGGCGTTCGCCACTTCCACCGTGGTGCGGTGGATATTGCCCGCGCGGACCATGCCCTTCGAGCCGTGCACCTCGATGCGCTGGTCGTAGCCATAGGTGGCGCGGCGGGAGTTGGAGATCTGCACGATCCTGCCCTTTGCCGTCTTCAGCATGACGGCAGCGGTGTCCACGTCGCCCGCCTCGCCGATGGCCGGATCGACCAGCGAAGAGCCGACCGCATGCACCTCCACCGGCTCGTCCCCGAGCAGCAGGAAGCGCGCCATGTCGAGATCGTGGATCATCATGTCCCGGAACAGGCCGCCGGACGTCTTGATGTAGCTCACCGGCGGAGGGCCGGGATCCCGGGAGAGGATCGTGACGAGTTCCACATCGCCCACTTCGCCATCGGCGAGACGGCGGCGCAGGCTCGCGAAGTTCGGATCGAAGCGGCGGTTGAAGCCGATCATCAGCGGCGTACCGGCCTTCTCGACCACGTCGAGGCAGCGCACGATGCGCTCGCTCGACAGATCCACCGGCTTCTCGCAGAACACCGCCTTACCGGCTTTCGCGCCGCGCTCGATGAGATCGGCGTGGGTTGTGGTCGGCGTACAGATGAGAATGGCGTCCACATCGGAGCGCTCGACGATCTCATCCAACGAGGCGACCTCAGCCCCCGTTGCCGCCGCCAGCTCCTGCGCGGAAGGAGCATGCGGATCGGCAACCGCCACGAGGTGGGCGTCGGGATGATTGGCGGCGTTGCGCCCATGAATTCGGCCGATTCGGCCAGCGCCCAGAACGGCGATCCTGATCATGTTTCCCCCGGAGTTGTTTGCCGGCTATCGGCAAGTTTGGAATTGATATTCCAGCATAAGATGCTAATAGAATAAACATTCTATAACTGCAAGGCTAGAACGAGGCCTAGCGGTCAGCCAAGACCGGCAGCGGGAGGAATAGCATGAAGCCAGCCCTGGATGTGGTCACCATTGGCCGCGCCTCCGTCGATCTCTACGGCCAGCAGGTGGGCGGGCGGCTGGAGGACATGGCCTCCTTCTCGAAAGCGGTCGGCGGCTGTCCGGCCAACATCGCCATCGGCACGGCGCGGCTCGGCCTGAAATCCGGCCTCATCACACGTGTCGGCGACGAAGCCATGGGCCGCTTCATCCGCGAGCAGATGGAACGCGAGGGCGTCTCCACGCAAGGCATCAGCACGGACAAGCAGCGCCTGACCGCTCTCGTGATTCTCGGCGTGCGCGACGAGAATTCCTTTCCACTGATCTTCTATCGTGACAACTGCGCCGACATGGCGCTGACCGAGGATGATATCGACGAGAGCTTCGTCGCCTCCGCTGGTGCCATCGTCGTCACGGGCACGCACTTCTCCCGCGAGAGCACCGCCGCCGCGCAGAAGAAGGCGATCCGCATCGCCAAGGCGAATGGACGCAAGGTGGTGTTCGACGTGGATTATCGCCCCAACCTCTGGGGCCTTCTCGGTCATGGAGCGGGCGAGTCGCGCTATGTCCGTTCGGATGCGGTGACGGAGCATCTGAAACCCATTCTTGTCGATTGCGATCTAATCGTCGGCACGGAAGAAGAACTGCACATCGCGGGCGGTTCGGAAGACACGCTCCAGGCGATCCGCACCATCCGCTCGATCTCGAAGGCAACCATCGTCTGTAAGCGCGGCCCCATGGGCTGCGTAGTGTTTCCCGGCGACATTCCGGCCTCGCTTGAGGAGGGCGTGAAAGGCCCCGGCTTTCCTGTCGAGGTCTACAACGTGCTCGGCGCGGGTGATGCATTCCTCTCCGGCTTCCTGCGCGGATGGCTGAGAGGGGAGAAGCTCGAGACCTGCTGCGCCTATGCCAACGCAAGCGGCGCCTTCGCCGTGTCGCGCCTGCTCTGCTCGCCGGAAATCCCGACATTTCCGGAGTTGCAGCATTTCCTCAAGGAAGGCAGCCGCCACAAGGCGCTGCGTTTCGACGAGAGCATCAACCACATTCACTGGGCGACGACCCGCCGTCCCTCCTCCGCCACACTCATGGCGCTCGCCATCGACCACCGCATGCAGCTGGAGGCGATGGCGAAGGAGGTGGGGGCCTCCCTCGATCGGATTCCCGATTTCAAGGTACTGGCCGTCGAGGCCGCAGCGCGCGTGGCCAATGGCCGCCAGGGTTTCGGCATGCTGATCGACGGCACCTATGGCCGCGAGGCCCTGTTTCGTGCCGCCGATCATCCGTTCTGGATCGGCCGCCCCGTCGAGTTGCCCGGGTCACGCCCGCTCGATTTCGAAGGCGGCGGCAGCATCGGCGCAAAGCTCGTGGAATGGCCCGTCGGGCACACCATCAAATGCCTTTGCTTTTACCATCCTGACGATCCACTGGAGGTGAAAGCCCGCCAGGAGCGCGAACTGCTGCGCATCCACGACGCCGCGCGCAGGATCGGCCGAGAGCTCCTGGTCGAAATCATTGCCGGCAAGCATGGGCCGCTGAAGACCGATACGGTCGCCGGCATCGTGCAGCACCTTTATGATCTAGGCATCAAGCCGGATTGGTGGAAGCTCGAGCCGCAGCAGGACAAGGCGGCATGGCGCGCTATCGGCGAGGTGATCACGAAGAACGATCCGTATTGCCGTGGCATCGTGCTGCTCGGCCTCGAAGCTCCGGAGGATGAGCTGGAAGCGGCTTTCGCCGCCGCTGCATCCGAGCCTCAAGTGAAGGGCTTCGCGGTCGGCCGCACCATCTTCAACGATGCCGCGCGCCGCTGGCTGAAAGGCGAGATTTCGGACGAGGCAGCAATTACCGACATGGCGCTCCGCTTCCAGCGCCTCGTCGATGCCTGGCAACGCGTGTCCGGCCAAGCCAAGGCTGCCTAAGACGAAGGGCGGAGCCGCTCCTCGGCCTCGCCCTCTTTTCCTGAGCAACAAAACCTGAGAACGCTGCCGATCCCGCATTCGGCGCATTTTGAGAGAAACGCCCATGAGCACGATCCGCCTCACCATGGCGCAAGCCATCGCCCGGTTCCTCACTGCGCAGAAGACAGAGATCAACGGACAGACCCTGCCGCTCTTCGGCGGTGTCTGGGCCATCTTCGGCCATGGCAATGTGGCGGGCATGGGAGAGGCGCTTCATGGAGTGCGCGACAAGCTCCCGACCTTTCGCGCACACAACGAGCAGGGCATGGCCCACGCGGCGATTGCCTACGCGAAAGCCTCCCGCCGCCGCCGCATGATGGCCTGTACGACTTCCATCGGCCCCGGTGCGACGAACATGGTGACCGCCGCCGCCGTCGCCCATGTGAACCGCCTGCCCGTTCTGCTCCTGCCCGGCGACGTCTTCGCCAACCGCAGGCCCGATCCGGTATTGCAGCAGATCGAAAGCTTTTCAGACGGGACGGTCTCGGCGAACGATTGCTTCAGACCCGTCTCCCGCTACTTCGATCGCATCTCCCGTCCGGAGCAGATCATCCCCGCGCTTCAGCGCGCCATGGCCGTTCTGACCGATCCCGCCGATTGCGGACCAGTGACGCTGGCGCTCTGTCAGGATACGCAGGCCGAGGCTTACGATTACCCGGAAAGCTTCTTTGCGGAAAAAGTCTGGACGCCGCGCCGCATCCGCCCGGACGTGTCGGAACTCGCCGAGGCTGCCAGCCTGATCCGCAAGGCGAAGAAACCCTTCATCATCGCAGGCGGAGGCGTGCTCTATTCCGGTGCCGAAACGGTGCTGGCGGAGTTTGCGGCCAGGCACGGCCTTTTCGTTGGCGAGACGCAGGCCGGCAAGTCGAGCCTCCCCCATGACCATGAGGCGAATCTCGGCTCGGTGGGCGTTACCGGGACGGGTGCTGCCAATGCGCTTGCCGAAGAAGCCGATGTGGTGATCGCCGTGGGCACGCGCCTGCAGGATTTTACCACCGGATCGTGGGCCCTGTTCAAGAACCCGACCCGCCGCATCGTGGGCCTCAATGTGCAGACCTTCGACGCGACGAAGCACAATGCGCTGCCGCTCGTGTCCGACGCGCGCATAGGGCTTGAGGAACTGACCCATGCGCTCGGCACCTGGAAGGCGCCGGAAGCCTGGGTCTCTAAGGGGCGTGAGGAAAAGACCCGATGGTTCGAATCGTCGGCCCGCTTCACCGATCCGACCAATGCGGAGCTTCCCTCCGATGCACAGGTGATCGGCGCGGTGCAACGCACCTCCTCGCCCACCGACGTGGTGGTCTGCGCCGCAGGCGGTCTGCCGGGTGAACTGCACAAACACTGGAAGGCGAGTGCAGCGCTGGGCTACCATATGGAATACGGCTATTCCTGCATGGGCTATGAGATTGCGGGCGGTCTCGGCGTGAAGATGGCCGATCCCAAGCGCGAGGTGATCGTGATGGTGGGAGACGGCTCCTACCTCATGATGAACTCGGAGCTCGCCACCTCCGTGATGCTCGGCCAAAAACTCACAGTGGTGCTGCTGGACAACCGAGGCTACGGCTGCATCAACCGCCTGCAGCGTGCGACCGGTGGCGAGAGCTTCAACAACCTCCTGCAGCACACGAACCATGTGACCTTGCCAGACATCGACTTCGCTGCCCATGCGGCGAGCCTTGGCGCGCAATCGCTGAAGGTGAAGAGTATCACGGAGCTTGAGGATGCTCTCAAGAAGGCCCGCAGCGCCGATCGCAGCACGGTGATCGTCATCGATACCGATCCGCTGATCTCCACCGATGAAGGCGGCCATTGGTGGGATGTAGCGGTGCCTGAGGTTTCCGTGCGCGACCAAGTGAACACGGCGCGCAAGAACTACGAAACTGCCCTCGCCGCGCAGCGCGTGGGCGACTGATTTGAACGGGAGGAACAAGAATATGACGATCCGCATCGGGGCGAACCCTATCGGCTGGTCCAACGACGACATGCCGGAGCTCGGCGGCGAGACTCCGCTGGAAGTGTGCCTCGCCGAAGCCAAGGAAGCCGGCTTCGAGGGCATGGAACTCGGCAACAAGTTCCCCCGTGAGCCGGAGGGGCTAAAAAAGGCGCTCGCCCCGTTCAACATGGCTTGCGTCTCCGGCTGGTACTCCGCCGAGCTCTTGAAACGCGATGCCGATGCGGAGATGAAGGCGCTGCGCCCGCATCTCGATCTTCTCAAAAGCATGGGTTCGAACGTGCTCGTTTTCGCCGAGACCTCGAACGCCATCCATGGCGACCGCTCCAAGCCGCTCTCACAGCGTCCCGTGATGAAGGACGGTGACTGGTCCGAGTTCGGTCGCCGCATCACGCAGGTCGCCGAGCGCACGCTCCAGGAAGGCGTGCGCCTGGTCTATCACCACCACATGGGCACTATCGTCGAATCGGAGGCTGACATCGATGCCTTCATGCGCTCCACCGGCGAGGCGGTTCATCTTCTGCTCGACACCGGCCACGCCACCTGGGGCGGCGCGAACCCGGCAGCGCTGGCCCGTCGCTACAGCAGCCGCATCAGCCACGTGCACACGAAGGACGTGCGCAAGGCCGTGATGGAGAGGTCGAAAGCCGAAGGCTGGAGCTTCCTCGATTCCGTCATCGAGGGCGTTTACACGGTGCCGGGTGACGGCATGGTCGACTTCGTCTCCGTGTTCAAGGAGTTGCCGGGATATAGTGGCTGGGTAGTGATCGAGGCGGAGCAGGATCCCAAGAAGGCTCATCCGCTCACCTATGCCAAGATGGGCTACGCCAATCTCACCCGCTTCCTGAAGGAAGCAGGGCTGCGCTAAGGAGGCATCCGATGTCCAAGCTTCTCGTCAAGCCGTCGACGCCCGATCAACAGGGACGCATCCACGCAATTACGCCGGAATCCGCCGGCTGGACTTATGTGGGTTTCGAGGTCTACCAGCTCAGAAGCGGGCAGGCCCTGAGGCAGCAGACGGGAGACCGGGAGGCCTGCATCGTGATGCTGTCTGGTCGCGCACAGGTGAGCGCGGGCAGCCAAGATTTAGGTTTGATCGGTGAGCGCGCCTCACCCTTCGAGCCTGATCCCTGGTCCTTCTATACGCCCGCCCGTTCCGAATGGTCCCTGAGAGCGGAAAGCGATTGCGAGATCGCCGTCTGCACCGCACCTGCGGAAGGCAAGCTGCCGGCGCGGGTGATCCGTCCCGATCAGGTGGGGCAGGAAACGCGCGGCAGGGGCACCAACACGCGCCACGTCCGCAATATCCTGCCGGAGACCGAGCCGGCAGAAAGCCTGTTGGTGGTGGAAGTCATCACGCCCTCCGGTCATTGGTCGAGCTACCCGCCTCACAAGCACGACCGGGACATGCTGCCCCACGAGTCGCTTCTGGAAGAGACCTATTATCATCGGCTCAATCCGCCCACCGGCTTTGCGCTGCAACGGGTCTACACGGACGACCGCTCCCTCGACGAAACGCTGGCCGCAAGCGATGGCGACGTGGTGCTGGTGCCGAAGGGCTATCATCCCGTCGGTGCGCCGCACGGCTATGAGCTTTATTACCTGAACGTGATGGCAGGTCCGAAGCGGATCTGGAAGTTCCACAACGATCCGGACCACGAATGGATGCTGAAGACGGCTTGAGGCCGCCTCTACTTCTCGATTTCGATCTTCAGCTGGATCACATCGGCCGAAATGCCGAGAAGCCGCGCGATACGGTGGCGAGCCTCGTCCAGAATCTCCGGCACGCTCGACGCTTCCTGACCCTGCGTCAGGAGTTGGGCGTCGCTCTGCAACGGGGCAGCATTGATTGAAATCTGCGCCCTATCGACAAACATGACGCCATGGTGCTGGCCGTCATACCATATGACCTGGGCCCGCCGGACGATCTTCTTTTTCGGAATCTGCAGCTCGAATTCCGCAGGGACTTTGACAGGCTGAGCGAACACGATCCGCGCCCCGGTCTCGGAAAGGTCCCGCACCGTGCATTCCATTCGCGAGAGGCGATTGTTGTAGATGATGTGCCCCTCAAGAAGAGTGCGCGAGCGTGGACTGGCGCGACGCTGCTCCAGCGAGTTCATAGATCCCCCTTGTCGTGTTCCGCCATATGGCAGCAAAAGGCGAAACAAACCTAGTCGGCCACATCTTCTAGGCCGTTTGGCCGAAGAGTACGGCATCCCTTTCGAAAGGACGGCGCAGATCCGGCCCATGAAAGTAATATAGTAACATGGATTTTGGCAACCTGCCGTGGCAATTGTTCAAGAAACTCTTGCACAATTGCCCTCAAGGGTTGGCCGCCCACCCTGCAATCTGAGCGGGAAGCTTCTTCTCGGTAATGTTGGGGATAGCTGTCGGACGGGGAGGATTGGACCGTGCCATGCAATTCTGCATGTGCGCCCGGCGCGCCACTTTGACGATGTCCCGGTATTGCAGCTCGGACATGTTGCGGGTGCGATGGATAAGCCTGGTTTCCTTGTAGCAGGCATTCCACCGGGCTTCATGATCGGCGGTCATGAGACTGTTCCAGTCCTGAGCCGAAGCTCCCGCGGACAAGAGGCTGCATAAGCTCAATACGGCGAGGGCGACAATACGCATCTTCATGCTCCTACAGTGAAGAGCATAAACCCTTTTCCGCCAACTTGTTGCCGTTACGGTATGGCTCCTACGGGCTACTTCGAAGGTGCTCGTTTCTTTAGGGGAGCGGCAGGGAACCTCGTGCCCGAAAGTTACGGCGCAGAAGAATGGCGCACCCGACACGATTCGAACGTGTGACCTTTGCCTTCGGAGGGCAACGCTCTATCCAGCTGAGCTACGGGTGCTTATGGCGGTTCGCCTGCTCTCTTCCCTACCCGATCAGGGCTCTCAAGACAACCTCTGACCGCAGAGTCCTCAGGAGCATCAATCTCAGGCGCTCTTGGCCGGCGGCAGGATCAAGGCCAGATCGGCTTCGGTCAGGAGCCTGAACTGGCCGGGCTCCAGATCGTCGGGGAGCATGAGATGGCCGATTCTGTCGCGATGCAGGGCCGTCACGTGGTTGCCGACCGCGGCGAACATGCGGCGGACCTGGTGGTAGCGCCCCTCCGTGATGGTGAGAGCGGCGCTCGTCGCGGAAAGCGTTTCCATGACCGCCGGGAGGAGCGGCTTGTCCTCGCCTTCGAGCATCAGGGTACCGGAAGCGAAGATTTCAGCCTCGTCGCCGCGCAAGGGGCGGTCGAGGGTCACCTGATAGCGCTTCGGGATATTCGCCCGGGGCGAGATGATCCGGTGCAGCAGGCTGCCGTCGTCGGTCATGAGGAGAAGGCCCGAGGTCTCCTTGTCGAGGCGACCGACGGTGGAGATGGCCGGATCCCGACGGCGCCAGCGCTCCGGCAGCAGCCCATAGACGAGGGGTCCCGCCTCCTTATGTGAACAGGTAACGCCAAGCGGCTTGTGCAGCATCAGCGCAAGGCCGGGCGGCGGATCGAGCGGCTTGCCGCGAACGACCATGCGCTCAGAGAGATCGCGCGTGACGGCGATGCGCTCGTCCGCATTCTCGATCACCTCCCCATCGAGCGTGACGAGGCCGGCATGGACGAGCTGCTGCACCTCGCGGCGCGAGCCATAGCCCATATTGGCGAGCAGGCGGTCGAGACGGAGCATGGGAGCCTTGCTCATTTCTGTGCCTCGTAGACCTTGTAGCCGGCAACTTCCGCTTGGAGCGTCACGCGCCTGAAGAGAGGCTTCAGCACGCCCTCGTAAGGCAGGTGACGGTTGGCGACGAGCCAAAGCACGCCACCAGGACGCAAGGCTTCGGCGGCCTTGCGGATGAAGCTCTGGCCCAGGCTCTGATCTTCCGTGCCGCCATCGTGAAACGGTGGGTTCATCACCACGAAGTCGAGGCCCCCGAGCCGTGTGCTGCGAACATCTGCCCAGAGAGTCTCTGCCCGCTTATCCTCGATGTTGCGGGCGGTCATCTCGGTCGCGCGGCGGTCGATATCGATAAGGGTCAGATGCGTGACGGTCGGGGAGCGAAGAATGGTGCGCGCCAGAATGCCGACGCCGCAGCCGAAATCCGCACCCTTGCCGCTGAGCACAGGCAGGTGCTGATCGAGAAGTGCGCTGCCCGGATCCAGGCGGTTCCAGCTGAACACGCCGGGCTGGGTCCAGAGCCCGAGTCCCTCGTGGAAGCGCGGCGCACCCTCGGCCAAGGCGTCTTCGATCCCGGCAAGCTGGGCAGGCCGCCCGCAGGTGCAGATGCGATAATGGCGGCGCGACGTTTCGCTCAGGCTGCAGCCGAAGCCCTTCAGCTCCCTGGCAAGGCGCGAGCCGCCCTTGTCCTTGGGTGCGAGAACCGTCAGGACGCCGCCGGGCGCCAGAGCCTTGAGGGTGAGCGCGGTCGTATAGCGGCGCTCGACTGTGCCGGGCGGAGCCTGGACGACCATCTCCGCCAAGGAGCCCTCCGCCTGGTCTTCGAGTTTTCCGGAACCGGGGATGAGAGGCGAAAACTGGATGCTGCCGTGAGGCGGCTCCGCGAGTTCTGTCGGAGGCGCTCCATAGACGCCGGTCGATCTGATGTGTGGCAAGGCTGCTCGATCCACGGTGAAGGAGTCGTGTTCTTATTATGCCGTGGCCGGGAAGGTAAACCTGAAAGCCGGGCGTTCGCCAGCATGGCCTCAGGCGGCCGGAAACTGCCTCGGCTTTGCGGCAGCGGCCCGGATCTCGGATTCCCCGACCGCACGCTCAGTGCCGCTCGTGGTGTGGCGGATCCTGTAGCCGAACTCTCCATCGGTTGCTTCCGGCATGAGGCGGATGATTTCGTAAACGCCACCCGTTCGATCGACAAAGCGTGTTCCGGCAGGGTGAACCAGCTGGCCCAGTGCAAACTTGTGGCTCATGAAACCTCTGTGTGGGGTCAATTGCGGGAGGTTGAGCGTGGTTGTGTGTGCGCCCGGATGGGCAGGGTGTGCTCGACCTCGGCATCGATGGCCTGATCGATGATCTCCGCCAGCACCATGGTGTCCTCGGCCCTCATGGCGGTGGCCGGATAGATCTGAAACTGGCTGTTGCTCTCCACCACAAT
>DASQML010000044.1:0-14916 GCA_035645515.1 Microvirga sp. | reverse complement strand
GGCCTGGGACAGGCGCAGCACATCGCGCCGGAGCTCCGGCACCTCAAACCGGCCCCGCACCAGGTCCAGCAGATAGACCACCATGTCGAAGGAAGAGGGGCGCTCCGCCCAACTGCACAGCCATTCGCGCTTGACGATGTTATCCTCGGCGGAACCGGCTCCTGCTGGTACTGAGCCGAGCAGCGTCTGCGCTGGGAGCGCGATGCGATCTGGATCTGGTTCCGCAAGCACCCTACGCTGATGAACCCATTTTCTCCGAGTTTGCGCCTAGGCGAAGCGATCCATCAATGGGATTTCATCCTGTTCAACGTGGTCGGCGCGCTCAACCTCCCGGTCTATATCGCTTGGCTGCTCATGCAGTATGGCGCATTCATGCCAACCATCCTCATTGCCATGCAGACCGGCATCATGACCATCGACGCTCTCATCCTCGCAGCTTCGGCGTGGTGGACGTCTATGTCAAGGAAGGGGACCGAGTTGAAGCCGGGATGCCGTTGCAGAAGTAGGCTCGGTGGCTCCAATCGAACTGGGATGTCAGCCGTTCATGGGCGATGACTCGATCAGGTTCTTGACGAGATGGTCTGCAAAGGCCCGGACCCGGGGAGTTATGTCCTTGCGCGTCGGGAACGCGACAGACATCTGCACAGGTGCTCGGATCTTCCTGGCCAGAACTTGAACCAATGTCCCCGCTCGGATGTCGGCATCGCACAGAATGCATGGCAGGACGCCGATACCCGATCCGACAAGAACAAGATCGCGGATCATCTGATAATTGTTCGTTTCGATCGAGGGCGAGGGAAGCTGCTCTCCCCCGAAAACGATGCGGCTCAGGAACTCGCGAACGGCACGGGGTGGCCCTATGAATGGTTGAAGCTCGGTCAGGTTTGTGGGTGCGTCATTCGCTTCAAGCCACTCGGGGCTGACAAACAGGCCGTAGGAGAATGCTGCGGCGCGACGGCTGACCATGTCCGTCGGGTTGTCCAAGCCGATCCGGAGCGCGACGTCGACATCGTGCGCCACCAGGTCGAGGACTGCATTGGTCAGGATGACGTCCACGACCACGCGCGGGTGGAGCCGCCGGAACTCGGCGATCGCTTCCGCCAAGGGAGCCGTCGGAAAGTCTGCAGGTGCGGTGAACCGGATGGTGCCGGCCAGTTCCTGACGCGAAACCTCAAACTCCTGTGCAATGGACCGTAACGTGCCGAGCGCGCCCTGCGCCTGCTCGAACAGGCGGCGTCCGTCATCCGTCAAAGTGACCGTTCTGGTGGAGCGCTTGAACAATCTCACCCCGAGCGTGTCCTCCAGGGAACGTATGCGCAGACTCACGGTTGAACGCGGCATTCCGAGCCGGCGGGCAGCAGCGGAGAAGCCATTCGAGGTGACCACCTCCACGAAGGTTGCAAGGGCATTCAGGTCCATCATTGTCCATCCTGATGGACACACTGGCTAGCATTGGACGTCTATTCTGTCGACCGGGATTGCCCCTATCCTCTGAAATCGATGATCGACAGGAGCAGCAAGCCATGAGCGCCTTCTACATTTTCGATAACCGTGAGATTCTCGATCCCGCAGCCCTGGAGGCCTACAAGACCGCCGTGGCACCCATCACGGCAGCCTATGGCGGACGCTACCGTGCCCTTAGCGGCAACATCGAACACTCTGAGGGCGAGTGGGCGCCGAACTTCCTCGTTGTGATTGAGTTCCCGTCGCTCGAACAGGCCAAAGCCTGGTACTCGTCACCTGAGTATGCGCCTCTCAAGGCACTGCGCAGGCAAGCCGTCCGCTGTGACGCAGCCCTCGTTGCAGGCCTCGATGATCAATCGGCCTGACCGACGCCCGGCTACTGACCCAGGCTCCCATCGGGGCCGATGGAACGATTGTGGAAACCCATGACGTCAGCACTCCTCCTGTCGATGGCGGCTTTCTCCCTCGCCGCTTCCATCTCGCCCGGACCCGTCAACGTGGTGGCGCTCTCATCCGGGATGCGCTACAGCTTTCGCCCGACCATCGGCTACGTCACGGGGGCAACCGCAGGCTTCACCCTGCTGCTGATCCTGATCGGCTTCGGACTGAACGAACTCATCGCCCGCCTTCCGCAACTGCTCATGTTCGTCCGATGGGCCGGCGTCCTGTTCCTCGTCTACATGGCGGTTGGGTTGGCGATTGATGACGGTACCCTTTCTGCAAAGGAGATGAAGGGGGCGCCGACTGCCCTGGAGGGAGCCCTCCTGCAATGGCTCAATCCCAAGGCGTGGCTTGCCTCGATCGCGGGGATAGGGGCCTATGCGGCGGATGGTGATCGGATGCACCTCTTCGTCTTTGCCGTGATTTACTTTCTGATCTGCTACCTCTCCATTGGCCTCTGGGCCCTTGCGGGAGCGGTCATGCATGGCTGGGTCGACAGCCCGGCGCGTCTTCGACTGCTCAATCGCAGCCTTTCGGCTCTCCTCATTGCCAGTGCCTTGTATCTTGGCCTGTCCGGCATCCTGGCGTGAGCGGGGCGAACGGGAGATGGCTGTCTCAGCTTTTGGAGGCATCCTCGTGCGAACGCCAATAGCCCTCCTCAGGCACCTCAGACGCGTTCGGCGTATTCTGATGGAGGAAGACGGTGGATCATGGCGCGAGGAACTGGCGAGAGATCCGCTGTCTCATCCTGCCTTGAAGCACATGAGCCTTGACCAGATCGCAGATCTGCCATTGGAACGTCAGACCATTCGGCAGAGTCCTTTGCACCGCGCCAGCCACGCGACCGATTCCCCGTCGGCAACAAGGAGAACAGGGATGACCATGAAAACCATCCGATGCGGGACGGTTCAGTTTCACCATCGCGCCAACGACAAGACCTACAACATGTCGGTGGTGGAGCGCTTCGCCCGGGAGGCTGCCGAGCAGGGGGTGAAGATCCTCGCCTTTCCGGAAATGTGCCTCACCGGATACTGGCATGTGCGCAATCTCGGCCGGGAGCAATTGCAGGCGCTCGCGGAAGCCGTGCCGTCGGGGCCATCCGCTCGAGCCGTCTCGGACCTCGCGGCCCGGTACGGCATGGCAATCGGCGCGGGGCTGATCGAGCGTGCGGAGGACGGCCGCCTCTTCAACACCTACATGGTCTGCCTGCCTGACGGTCAGGTCCACCGCCACCGCAAGCTCCACGCCTTCGAACATGACGAAATTGCAAGCGGCGACAGCTACACGGTGTTCGACACGCCGTGGGGCGTGAAGGTGGGCGTGCTGATCTGCTGGGACAATAACCTCGTCGAGAATGCACGCGCCACGGCCTTGCTCGGCGCCGACATCGTCATGGCGCCGCACCAGACCGGCGGCTGCCATTCGCGCAGCCCTCAGGCCATGGGATTGATCGATCCCGCCCTCTGGGACAACCGGCACAGGGATCCGGAGGCCATCGAGGCAGAATTCCGCGGTCCGAAGGGCCGCGAGTGGCTGATGCGCTGGCTGCCGGCCCGCGCGCACGACAACGGTTATTTCCTGCTGTTCGCCAACGGCGTCGGCGAGGACGATGGGGAGGTACGCACCGGCAATGCCATGATCATTGACTGCTACGGCCGCATCATCGCGGAAACCTGGAAAGCGGCGGATGCTTTGGTCGTCGCGGACCTCGATCTCGACCTCCTGCCGCTCGCAACAGGCCGGCGCTGGATCCGCGGCCGCCGTCCCGATCTTTACGGTCTTCTCACGCAGTCACAGGGGCACGAGCTCGCGCCGCGACAGGCGCGATTCTCCGAGGTTCCCGTCGGCAAGTTGAAAGGGCGCGAGCAAGCCCCGGAATAACTGGCACGCGCTGGAGCCATCAAGCGGCGCGCCGGTCTCTGCGCAGTCGGTGGAGCCGGTCGATCGTGTGCGACAACTCAGCAGGCTGGACGACGCCGTGGTGACCGGTCCGCGGGCCGGTCATCAACTCTTGAGCGCTACGGCATCGCAGGATTGCAGATCGCGCCGGCTCCGCAGAGCCTTCGCACTGACATCCCCGATGACGGCAGCCATCACAAGGCTGCCCCCGATCCAAGCGGCGAAGGTGGGAACCTCGTTGAAGGCCAGCCAGACCCAGATCGGAGCCAGCGGGTTCTCCAGGCTGCCGATGAGCGCCGAGCTCGTGGCCGAAATCATCCGCGTTCCGATCGTCATGAGCAGCAAGCCCAATCCGAATTGGATCGTGCCGAACAAGGAAAGGAGCACCAGGTCGGAGGCCGGCACGACGAGAGGTCTGGCAGCAGGCAGCACGATGAGCGCGCACAAGCCCGCAGAAAGGGCAGCAGCGGGTAGCATCGAGACGTGCCGCTGCTGCCGGATGATGACCATCATTGCGGCATACGAGAGCGCCATCACACCTGCGAAGACATATCCTGTGATGTGAATGCCTGAGGCGTTGGGATCAACCATGATCGCAACCCCGCTCAGGGCAAGGATGCTCGCCCCCCAACTGACCCAGCTTTCCCGCACACCGGCGAACGTGGCCGCCAGCAGGGCCGTCAAGAACGGGATCGCGGCATGGATCGTCATCACCTCGGCCACAGGCGCCAACTTGAGTGCGCTGATGAAGCAGATTGTCGCGAGCGTCGAGAACAGCGTGACCCAGAAGCCCGGCCATCCCATTGCCTTTATTGCTTCGAGGGTATTCGAGCGGTGCCGCGAGGCGACCCAGGCTCCGATGAACAG
Source organism: Microvirga sp. (assembly GCA_035645515.1). Lineage (GTDB taxonomy): Bacteria > Pseudomonadota > Alphaproteobacteria > Rhizobiales > Beijerinckiaceae > Microvirga. The sequence goes on along the minus strand of DASQML010000044.1, from coordinate 10,245 downwards.
GCTCCCGAACATGCCGCGCCAGAAGAGGACGGTCCAGACATCCTGCTCGATCAGCCGCGTGAAATAGCCGGACAGGCTGTACGCGAGCGCCGAGCCCGCGATCAGTAAACAGCCCAGCCAACGATCCCTATCCTGTCCCATCGCTGCTCCTTTGCTTGAGGCCAGGCCCCGGCGGCATCTGCTCGAGGGCGGGCCGACCTTCAGACCACTGATCAGCATCGTGAGACACTGCTTTCGATCGGTCCAACGAATGATTATCATCATACCAATCTCATTTCCGGATCAGTGCCACCATGCTCGATACCGCCCAGCTCCGTTCCTTCCTCGCTATCGTCGACACGGGCAGCTTCCGACGGGCAGCCGAGCGCGTGAACAAGACTCAGAGCGCCGTATCCATGCACGTGCGGCGGTTGGAGGAGCGGTTCGGCTGTCCGCTTTTTGTCAAACAGGGTCGCGGTGCCACGCTGTCGCCGGACGGTGAGCGCCTCGTCAATCACGCTCGTCGCATTCTTCAGGCCGAAGCCGATGCCATGGCCGATCTGCGGGCGAGCGGTCTGACCGGCCGGGTCACCTTGGGAATGCCGGACGATTATGCAGCGCCGCTCCTGCCGGCGATCATCGACGGATTCATCCGTGACCACCCACTTGTTGAGGTGTCTGTCATCTGCGACACGAGCGTCGCATTGGCCCAGCGCGTCTCTTTTGGGGAGATCGACGTCGCCGTCGTTACGGATTGTGACCGCATCAAGGGTCTCGAGTTCCTGGCCGAGGAGCCCCTCAGGTGGGTGACGGGTCTGCGGGCGGGTCCTGTCGAGGAACGCCGTCCCTTGCCCCTTGCTCTTTCGGGACCGAGCTGCGCTTGGCGACGAGCGGCCCTGGAGGCATTGGAGGCGAGCGGCATCGAAGTCCATATGTTGCTGGTATCGAACAACTACGCTGCGATTGCTCCTCTCATCCAGACTGGCCTTGCTCTGACAGTCCTCCCGCTCAGCGTGATCAATGACGATCAACGGGTGATCGGGGACGATTGCGGCCTGCCTTTTCTTCCGATGTGCAAGATCGGCCTGCTCCGAGGCACCTCGGAGCACACGCCGCAAGCTGCGGCTTTGGCGGACGCCGTGCGCAAGGCGCAACTCGAGCTATCACAACGGCAGGGGCGGAGCCGCTAAAGGGCACGGAATATCTGGCCATGTTGTCCCTAAGCCGGTTCCCTTCAGATGTGGCTCACGCTCAGGCAATCCGGCGCTCAGTTGGCCAGTCCATTCCGGCGTCGGCTGAACGGACGGCTCTTCCCTGAATGCCAACACACCTAAGTGGAGCGCGTCATTCGCCGAGAACGAGGCTTCGCCAGCAGGTGCATGTGGATGAAACGTCTCAAGGAGCGCGAACGTCGGGAGGATCTCTCCTGCATCATCGACAGCCATGGCGATACCGTCGAGTTGTGGCTCGGTGAGCAGATCAACCTGAGTGCTGCCGGGGCAGCGCTGGCGGCCCGAGTGGGCATGGCACTTCCGGAGATGGCTTCTGTCATCGTCGATGGTTGCAAGCGTCAAGGCCCAATCGCACACTCGATGGTCTGAGCTGCGAGAAAGGAGCGCTGCGTCGCCCTGAATGTGCGACTACCGATCTCAGGCAGGCATGTCGTGACCCGAGCGCCAGCGGTTGCGTGCGGTGACGAGTGCTTCGATGAAGCTGCGGACGAGACCCGACTTCTGACGGTCGGGGGGCAGCAGAAGCAGGGTCCGTGCATGCAGAGCCGGCTCAAACGCTTTGAGGACGATTCTGGTTGGATCGATGTCGCTCAGCGAATAAGGATTGACCAGACCGATACCGATGTCTTGGGCCACCAACGCGGCTACCGTCGAGGAGTACGGCGTCTCGACGACGATCCTCGGATGCGAGCCGGATGCGCTGAGTAGGGCGGTGAAGGCGCGCCGCACCGTGTCCTCCGGCGCAAAGGCGATGAATGCCTCGCCGTGCAGATCGTCAGGCCCGATGACCGCGTGCTGCGTGAGCCGGTGGCCAGCCGGCACCGCACATAGGATCCTTGGCGTAACGAAGACCTGATGAACGACACCGGACGCGTCGATCTCGTCCGCTGCCAAACCAATGTCGACGTCCCCGGTTGCAACGAGATCCCTCACTGTCGATGAGGCATGGACCTGCAGGGTTACGGACACCTTCGGATGGGCCTTGAGAAAGTGGCGAATTGCGACCGGCACCAAGGTTGATCCGAGGGCGGACAGGCTTGCGATCCTGATGTCGCCGGACCCGAAGTCCCTGATGCGGGCGGCGGAGGCGCGCAGACTCTCCAGCCCCTTGAAGGAGGCTTCCACGTCCCGGAACAGCAGTTGCGCCTCCGGTGTCGGGACAAGCCGTCCCCTAATCCTCTCGAAAAGATGCAGTCCGGTCCCTCGCTCCAGCTCTGCCACCAAGCGGCTCACCGCCGGTTGCGTCACCCCGAGCAATTCAGCCGCCCGGGATGCCGTGCCGCAGATCATGACCGCGCGAAAGGCCTCCACCTGCTTGAATTGCATGATCTATGCCCCGCCTCGTGACGTATGTATAAGGTTTTAGCATAGAATTCCCGATCCTTCTCATTGGATCTGATGAAGACGGTTCCCTATCCTGGACAAGTGTTCGGAATGCCGGGATCCCGTCGATGAATGAAGCCACCCTCTGTGTCCACGTGCCTCCGGTGAGCCGCGAGGGTTTCGAGAGCCTTACGGTTCCCATCGAGCGCGCTTCCACCATCGTTTTTCCAACCGCCGAGGCTTTCCACAACAGGCATAAAAACGGCCCGCAATCCTACAGCTACGGGCTTTACGGTACGCCGACGGCTCGCACACTGGAGGCGCAGATCTCGGCCCTGGCTGGCGCCTCTGGCACGGTCCTGGCGCCCTCGGGGCAGGCGGCGGCAGCGGCAGTGCTGCTGGGATTGCTGCGGCCGGGCGATCATCTGTTGTTGCCGGATACCGTCTATGGTCCGGTTCGCACCCTGGCGGATGGCTTCCTCACGACCATCGGTGTGAGCGCCACATACTACGATCCGCTCAGCGGGCAAGAGATCAGCCGGCATTTTACCCAGGCGACACGACTGGTGTGGGTGGAGTCGCCCGGTTCCGGAACGTTCGAGGTGCAGGACGTGCCCGCCATCGTCGCTGCCGCCCATGCCCACGGAGCCTTGGTTGCTTGCGACAACACCTGGGCGACTCCGCTGCTGTTCCGTCCACTGGCGGTCGGAGCCGACATCTCGGTCGAAGCCATTTCCAAACACATGGGCGGCCATTCGGATCTTCTGCTGGGCAGCGTCTCAGCGAGGGACGAAGCCATTCTGGGCTTCATCCGAAATCTTGTCCGGTCCTTCGGCCTCGGTGTCTCCCCCGACGACTGCTCCCTTGCGCTCCGGGGCTTGCAGACCCTGTCCGTCCGGCTCCGACATCAGGGCGCGGCCGGGCTATCGGTCGCACGTTGGATGAATGGGCAGCCGTGTGTCGCGCGAGTCTGGCATCCCGCACTGCCCAGTGCTCCCGGGCACGAGATCTGGAGGCGGGATTTTTCAGGGGCCGCCGGCGTCTTCAGCGTTTCCCTGCGGCCCGAATGCTCCGGCCGGCTCGATGCCGCCCTGGGCGGGCTAAAGCTCTTCAGGATCGGAGCGAGCTGGGGCGGGACGAACAGCCTTGTCGCGCCCGTCGACCTGTCCGGCCAGCGCACGGCCACGCGCTGGGACAAGGAGGCGCCGCTCCTGCGCTTCTCCATCGGTCTGGAGGATGAGGCCGACATCATGACGGATCTCGCTGGCTTCTTCGCCGCACTCAGCGGGACTGAGAACACCTAATGCGGCATCCAGAGGGTTGAACATGCGAAAGACACTGTTTGCTGCCGCGACCGCGATGATGTCCGCGGTCCTCGCCGCGCCGCTCCATGCACAAGGGAGCGGACCGACAACGCTTCAGAAGATAAAGGAGCGTGGTGTCCTGCGATGCGGGGCCAGTCAGGGCGTGGCCGGGTTCTCGATCCCCGATGCCAAAGGCGTGTGGTCGGGCTTGGACGTCGACTTCTGCCGCGCCCTTGCTGCAGCCGTTCTTGGCGACCCAAACAAGACCGAGTTCGTTCCGCTTTCGAGCAAGGACCGACTGACGGCGCTTCAGGCCGGCGAGATCGACGTCCTGTCCCGCACCACCACGTGGACGCTGCAGCGCGATGCGGCGCTTGGCCTGAACTTCACGGCGGTCAACTACTATGACGGCCAAGGCTTCATGGTGCGCAAGTCCGCGGGGATCACCTCGGTGAGGCAATTGGGTGGTGCCTCCGTTTGCATCTCGCAGGGCACGACGAATGAGTTGAACGCTGCGGATTATTTCCGCGCCAACGACATGAAGGTCCAGACCGTAACCTTCCAGGAAGTCAACGAGACATTGAAGGCCTTCGAGGCAGGCCGCTGCGATGCCTACACCGTTGACATCTCGGCACTTGCGGCAGGCCGGCTCGCGCTGAGCAATCCCGACGATTACGTGATCCTACCCGAGGTCATCTCGAAGGAGCCGTTGGGGCCATGGGTGCGTCAGGGCGATGACCAATGGTTCGACATCGTCCGCTGGACCGTGTTCGCACTTGTCAATGCGGAAGAGGCCGGCGTAACGAAGGACAATGTGGAGACCATGCGCAGCTCGACAAATCCGGACGTGCGACGTCTCCTCGGTCAGGAGGGCGAGTTCGGCCCGGCGTTGGGCCTCTCCAAGGACTGGGCCTTCACCATCATCAAGAGCGTGGGCAACTACGGCGAGATTTTCGACCGCAATCTTGGCCCCAAGACACGGCTCGCCCTCGACCGCGGACTGAACCGTCTCTGGTCGAAGGGCGGGATCATGTACGCGCCTCCCATGCGATAGCCGACCATTGTTCACACGGAATACCGGCGGCGATCTCTCGAGCTGTGGCTTTCCTGGCCGATAGCCACAGTTCAGTTGCGGTGGCGCGGCTCGGGATGTCCTCTATGGGGGTCATGGTCTGATGCTGATGTTTCCGTCGAGACTGGTCTTCTCGAAGTCGTCGACAAGGATATCGACCTTGGCCTGCCAGACGCCGGCCTTCGGCAGGACGAGGCCGTCCACCAGCCATCCCTCCGATCCATCCTGGCGTGCCGGACGGGTGATGGGCTCGATCCCGGCCTCAGGCTTGGCCAGGACGAGCGTTACCTCCTTCGGACTGATCGGTTCGGCACGCCCTGAGGCAATGACGATCCTCGCGCGGGTCGCTCCAGCCCATCCTGGCGAGAGGGTGACCCGCGCCATGGTCCGCCCCGAATGCAGGTGGACGCTCGCCGATGCGGCAGCCTCCGCAGCCGCAGCCAGGGCCCGCGGCGGTGGGGTGAGCCGCCACAGCCCCACCACTCCCAGGATAGCAACAGACAGGATGATCTCGGCGCCGATGGAGCGGACGAGCCACATGCTGCCTGTGCTTCCCGGTGTGTCCAGGGCTGGAGTCAGCCGCAAACGGTTCAGCGCGGCCAAGCCAAGGAGGGCGATGACGAGGAGTGTCTTGACGATCAGGACACAGCCGTATTCGGTTTCGGTCAGGTTTGCGGGAGCCTCGACCTGAACCACGGTGAGCACGAGTCCGGCGAGCGTGAGAACCGCAACCGCGACGATGGCCCAGGTGGAGAAACAGCGGACAACCGGAAGCGCTCGCACGGAATCCTGCCGGACCGCGAAGGCGAGGGGGATCAAGGCTCCGACCCAGTAGGCGATCCCGACAGCATGGAGGAACACGGCCGGACGCGTCAGCCATTGCGGGGCGGCGGCGCTGGCATGGCCGCTCCACGCCAGGGATAGTCCGACCCCGGCTATGGCGGCGAGGCTGTATACCCGCCGCCGTCCCATGGATCCGCGCAGACCCGCTCCAGCGAGGAGGAGGGCGGTGGCGCCGATCACCGCACTCGGTCCAAACGAGGTCCGCCATCCGGCCGCCCACGCGGCCGCGGTTCCGAGGGTTGCGGGAGTCTCTCCGAGGGCATCGGCGCCCTGGAGCCCCAGGGACATCATGGCCGCGAGGATGCCGGTCACGAGGAAGGCCGCAAGGAGCCGCTCGGTCCGGCCTGCCTTGAGGCTGGGCGCAAGCCATGCCTGGAAGAATACACCTCCTGCGCCTGCGAACAGTCCCAAGTACAGCGCAACGCGCGCCAACCAGATGCCGCGGCGGACCGCATCGCTCCCCTCCGGGGCAGGCTTGGCGCCGGATCCCGTCGCTGTGCCGACCGAGAACACGATGGACCCGCCGATCGGGTGGCCGTCTCCTGAGGTCACCCGGTAGCTCAGCACATGGCTGCCCAGGGGAAGATCTCCGGGAATGGTCACCTCCAGCACCTCGTTGCGGGCGGCGGCCCGCAGGCCGCGATGCACCTGGCCGCGGGCATCAGTCAGGCTCACGACGAGGGGCGAGACGGGCTCGTTGAAGTAAAGGCGGACGGCGGCTGGTGCCTGCTCCACGACGGTGCCGTCGGCGGGATGGGACTCGACCAGCGCCGCATGCGCAAGGGCGCGCCCGCCCCCACCCAAGATCGCGAACGTCAGCCAAAGGAGCGTGAGAACAAGGCGCATCGCAGGTTGGCGGGAGCCGCCGGAGAGGAAGGCTCCCGCTCCCTCGTCAGTGGGTGGCCTTGGCCGGCAGGAGCTTGAGCCCCGGGGCCGGATACTTGTAGTCGTCCGCGCTCTTGCCCTCTGCCGGGATCTCGATCCAGCGGTCCGCCTTGCCGTCGCTGCACTCCTGCACGACCGGGAAATACAGCATCGCGTCCGGCTTGAGGCTGTCCGTCAGGTAGGCGCGGAAGACGAATTCGTCGTAATGCTCGTCGAGCAGCTTACCCGTCCAGACGATCTCCCGAACGCCCTCCGACATCTGCGTGCCGTAGTAATCATAGGTCTTGCCGTAGGCCGCCTTGACGGTCTCCATCTCCCACCCCGGCTTGGGCATGGGCTTGATGTTGATGACGCCCTCCGGGATGCGCACGCGCAGCTTCAGGGTCGGTGCGCCGTCACAGCCGTGGCCGACGCGCAGGATTGCCTTATAGGTAGAGGCGACCGCAGCCTGCTGCGTCTCGAGGGTTGTGTGGGCCAGAGCCGGGCCGGCAAGGATGAAGAGGGCGGCAGCAAGTGCTCCGCGTGAAAGAGACGATGTCATGGATTTATCCTGTCAAATGATGGTGGATGGGAGTGAGCGGATCATCCCTTCACGGGCGGCGCCCGCGCCCCGACAGGACGAAGGATTGGAGGCGGTGGGACTGCTGCCGCCGGGCTGAAGGCATAAGCCGTCGCTTGGGCATCTTGCTCCGGCAACGTGATTGCCACGTGATCGGCAGGTGGCGGAGGCAGGGCCGGAAAAACGCCGAGAATGCAGCACGGAAGAGCGTGCCCGGTCCCTCCATCATGCCTGTTTTGGCTTTGATCCGCCGCAGGACGAGTATGGTGTGCATGCGCCAGGGCATGATCGCCTCCGACGCTGGAGTTTGGCGACAAACCTGCGCCAAACCACATCATGGCGACGTGGAGCACCAGGACGAGGGCTGCGACCCCCGCGACCGCTCCTGGGAACGATCCCGCCATGCGCGCCCGCTCCCTCATGCTCCGGCACCTAGGCCGCAGTCCCAACGGATCAATCATCATGGCTTTGCCCCGCTTGCGAGGGTTCGGTCCGTAGTGTGCGTCCCCCAGCGTCGCCGGCAAGGCAGGCGACGAAACCCGCGAGGGCCAAGAGCGTGAGGAGGCCGCTTCCCCGGCGACCCGCATCCCAGCCGGCCAGCCCCGCGCCCATTCGCAGGGCCACGGAGGCATGCAGCAGGAGAAGCGGGGCGTACAGGCCCCGATGGTAACGTATCCGCGCCCGCGCGATTGCCGGAAGGATGATCAGGGCATGCCCGAAAACCATCGAGAGAACGAAACCAATCAGGACCGCGTGCAGCGCCACGTCATAGCCGAAGGCTTTCGCCCCCGGAGGCCATATCATCAGGCTTGCTCCGGCCAGTCCCAGCCATGCATAGCCACCCAGCATGCAAACGGCCATGAAGCGGGTCTGCCCAGTCCGGCGGATGTTGAGCCAGGCGATGTCGTGCCGCGCGAGCCAGACGGTGACGGCTAGGAGGGCGAGGCCGTAGAGCACAGCCCCGTTCTGCGTCGGCAAACCGTTCTGGGCACCCGCAAGAAACAGGCCGACGGCGAACAGGAACAGCGCCACGCCGCCGCGTCGGCGTGGCAGGAGGCGGCTGAGTTCCAAGCGCTCGCCCGCAATGGTCAGCACCAGGAAGGTCAGCCACCAGCCTACCAGGTCGGGCACCGACCCGCCCAGGAGCCAGAGGACGTTCCCGGCGAGCCAAGCGAGTGCGGCGAACAGGAGGGCAGAGGTGAACACGGCCGGCTGCTGGATCATGATGACGAGCGATGCGCCGACCAGTACCGCTGCCGCGGCTGCGTAGAGGCCCGCACCCAGGACCATTGGCACGCCAGCGAGCAGGGCGAGGGTCCCGAGCCCGGCGAGTGCCGGGGCGACGTAGCTCCAGCCCCAGCTCAGGGCGACCGCGCGCTCCAGACTGATGAGGGTCCCGAACAGCCCGGAGATCATCAACGGTCCGTGCAGTTCGGCGAGCCGGGCTCCTCCGGGCAGCACCCATCCGAGCCGCTCTAGCGCTCCGTAGCAGCCGGCCATCAGCGCGATGGCTCCGAGGCTCAGGAACGCCAGCCTCAGCCCGATCCCGGGTCTTGCACCATCAGGAGGCGGGGCGGCGGTCTCGGGCTGTAGCGCGGGGAATGTGGACATGTGGGCCATAGGATCCATTCTTCCGGCACTGCACCCGCTTCCGGGAGCGCTTCCGCGGCGACGAAGCCCCGGTGCCGGGGCATGCATGCTTCCAATGCCGATCAGGCGGCCTTCCGCCGAGCTCTGCCTAAACGCTCCAATCCTGCCGAGGTGATGCGGTCGGGGCTCCAGGGTGGGCTCCACACCAAACCGATGGCGATGCGGGGCGCGTCTGGAAACCTTTGCTCCGGGAGAGCGCGGGCTTCCTCCACGATCATCTCGCCGAGCGGACAGGCCCGGGTGGTCAAGGTGAGCGCCACCGTGACCCCCTGATCGCCGTGTTCAGCCTGATAGACGAGGCCGAGATCGACCACGCTGAGGCCGATCTCAGGATCCATCACCTGTCGAAGGCAATCGAGAACGGCGGGATCGAGCGGCAGAATCTGCGACGAGGACCGGGTCATGGCTTGCTCCGTGAGACCAGTCACAGATACGCCTCTGGAGCAGAATGTTCTTTGATCAGGAGCAAACCTTGTCGGGAATTGCCGAAGGCCGGAACCTTCCCCACGAGGGAACGATCAGGGCCTGCCATGTCATCATCCTTGGATGATGTCCGATGAGCGCCGCTGCCTTCCGAGATGAGCGCCTCTGCGCAGCAGCCGTCCGCCGACGACACTCCGGGTCAGGATGAGGTCGGCCCCCGACGTTCCAGGCTGCCAGCACTGATCATGTCCCTGGCGCCTCGATCGGCCGCGGCTTTGATGTCCTCGAACAGGAGGGCGATTTCCCGGAAAACGCTCAGATCCGTCTCGTCCATGGAGATGGTGTCGAGCTCGCCTATAAGTTCGAGAAGAGCCGCGATACGGTCCGCCTGGTGGCGGGCATCGAGAACCAAGCCACGGAGCTGGCGCCGGCTTTCGAGAGCCTCGAACCGTTCGAGCGCGGCATCGACCTTGCCACGGCAGCGGCAGTCCAGATCCAGGGCGCCGACGACCGCACGGATCCGGGTCAATAGCTGGGACGGCTTGACCCCTGTGGATTCATCCTTGGCGGCAATGCGTTGCAAATCGGCTTCCATCAGCCCTCTCCCTCGCGGACGAGGCAGGGTGCGACCCACCAGTCAGAGACGGGTGAAGCCTTTGTCGGAAGAGGCCGGTCATGCAGGGCAGGCACCATGGAATTTCCTTCGAGCCGTGGGGGAGGACGCCATAGCAGGGCCGTGTCTCGTCGCCGCAACGCAGAGATCGTCGCGGTCCGTCCCCTGGCCGATGCTGATCCCGACCGCTGCCAAGGCGCATTATTGTGTGGTTTGCCAAGGGAAAAGGCCCGGGATTGCTCCGGGCCTTTTTGTGCTGGGGTGCTGTGGGATCAGTGGCCGCTGGTGGATTGGGCGGACTTTTGCGGGTTGTAGTCCTTGAAGATCGCGGCATTCTCCGGGCCGTCCACCTTCAGAATGCC
>DASQML010000043.1:0-33345 GCA_035645515.1 Microvirga sp. | reverse complement strand
GCGTGCCCACGGAAAAGCTGGTGAGTGCGCCGATCAGGTCCATGTCAGGTTTCATTGTTTGCCCCTACGGTTAGTGAGCAGACACTAGCCTGTCCGCCACCCCCTGTCTGCTCTCCAGCCAGAGAGTGGATTGTGTTACATCTCTGAAACTGCAGGCAAAATTCAGAATGGACCGGCGTCGCTTGCAGCTTCGCCATTCATCCGTCGAGAGGGGGACATGAAAAAAGCCGGAGCGATTTTCCGCTCCGGCCCTTCGTTCTAGCGGCGCTTGTCGGCGGCGCGCTTCTTGTCCTTCGGGTGCTTGTAATCCTTTGCACCCTTGGGCGCGCCGGGACCCTTGTCGTCATGCTTTCGCTTGGCCTCGCGAGGACCTTTGCGCTCCGAGAACTCGCCCTTGTCCTTGAAAGCCCTGCGCTCGGAAAACGGGCTTTTCTCCTTCGGGCCCTTGCTCTTGGGGCCGTCCCAGGACTTTGCGCCCGACGATCTCTCGCCCGAGGCCTTGCCGCCATGCGGCGCATCCGCCGGCTCGATGCGGATGTCCTCGTCGTTGGTTTTACGCACAGCGGAGGCGAATTTCGGCGCGTGGGACTTGGCGATCTGGAACTTCGATTCCCGGTCGAAGATCTTGATCGAACCGATCTCCTTCTTCGTCACGTGGCCGAGGCGGCAAATGATCGGCAGGAGCCAGCGGGGGTCCGCATTGTTGCGGCGCCCGACGCTCATGCGGAACCACACCATGTCTTCCGAGGAACCGTAGGCGCCATCCTCGGAGCCGCCGCGGCCCCAGCTTTTGCCCCCACCAGAGCGGTCTTCCTGACGTTCACGCTTGTCCTTGCGCTGACGCGGCCCGCGATCCTCGCCCGGATCGAACACTTCCTCCGGCGCGGGCAGTCGCGAGCGATGGAAACGCACCAAGGCGTTGGCGATCTCCTCGGCGGATTTCTGCTCCATGAGCACGCGGGCCATGGCGAGGTCTTCTTCGGTGATTTCTTCGGAGAAGATCGGGTCCTGCATCAGGCGATCGCGGTCGAGGGTGCGGATCTCCTCGGCTGACGGCGGGCCAGCCCATTCCACGTCGATGCGGGCCATGTCGATGAGGCGCTCGGCCTTGCGGCGACGGGTATAGGGCACGAGCATCACGCAAACGCCCTTGCGTCCGGCACGTCCCGTACGGCCGCTGCGGTGCAGGAGCGTTTCGTGATCGTTCGGCAGATCGACGTGAATGACGAGGCCGAGATCCGGCAGGTCGATCCCGCGCGCGGCCACATCGGTGGCCACGCACACCCGCGCGCGCCCGTCGCGCAGGGCCTGAAGCGCATGGCTGCGCTCGCTCTGGCTGAGCTCGCCGGAAAGAGCCACTGCCGCGAAGCCGCGCTCCACAAGGCTCGCATGCAGGTGGCGCACCGCTTCGCGGGTGTGGCAGAACACCATCGCGCCGCGGCTTTCGTAGAAGCGCAGCACGTTCACGGTCGCAAGTTCAACCTCGTTCGGCGCGCAACGGATGGCGCGATATTCGATGTCGCCGTGCGGCTGGTTCTCGACCAATGTGTCGATGCGGTGCGCGTCGCGCTGATAGCGGCGCGCGAGCGCCACGATGTTCTTCGGCAGCGTTGCGGAGAAGAGCAGGGTGCGGCGATCTTCCGGCGTCGCATCGAGAATGAACTCGAGATCCTCCCGGAAGCCGAGATCGAGCATCTCGTCGGCTTCGTCGAGCACGACCACCTTCATCTTCGAGGTGTCGAGACGTCCGCGTTCCAGATGGTCGCGCAGGCGGCCGGGCGTGCCCACGACGATGTGGCAGCCGTCCTCAAGCGCGCGCTGCTCGCGGCGCACGTCCATGCCGCCGACGCAGGAGACGACGCGGGCTCCGGCCGGGCCGTAGAGCCAGATCAGCTCGCGGTTCACCTGCAGCGCAAGCTCGCGGGTGGGGGCGATGATGAGCGCCAGCGGCTCGCGCGGCGCGCCGAGGCGTTCCGAAGAGCCGAGCAGGGTGGACGCCATGGCGAGGCCGTAGGCAACCGTCTTGCCGGAGCCTGTCTGGGCGGAGACGAGAAGATCGCGGTCGAGGGCGTCCTGTTCGAGAACGGCGGCCTGGACCGGGGTGGGATCGTTATAACCTCTGTCGGCGAGTGCGCGCTCGAGGCTGGGATTGGTCTTGGGAAAAGGCATGAGAAGTGGCTGAACCGGTTGGAGGAAACCTTTGGAAGGCTTCGATAAATGTGATCAGCCAGAGGCAGCACCGTCGTCTATTTCGTCGATCGACACCAGGAAAACGACATCGATGTTGATGTCGCCTGAGTCTTCGTCGTCCCCGACCTCGTCCTCGTCCTCTTCGTCCAGAACCTCATAGAAGGCATCGATTTCGTCTTCCGATGCCGGTCTGGTTGTCAAGGCAGCTGAGCCGTCCCACAGGAAGCGGCCCTCGCTCTTAAACGACTTTAGGTCATCTTTAAAGCTCTCGCTCAAAAAGAGCTCCTGGGCCTGCTCCTCCTCGGCATTGGTCACGGCAACCGCCTTGCCGGCAATCTCCAGGGTAACCATGGCATGTCCCTCATCGCGCGAGTCTGCTCCTTCTGCTAACGCGCATCCGGGCATTTCGATCACTCAGGCTTAAGTGTGATGTCGCTTACAGCGTATAGCGCAGCGCTTCGCTGGCGGATCTCAGGGAGGGGAGGAAGCGCTCCTCCATCTCCGACGCCGGAACACGCGCTGCCTGGGCGCTGATGTTGAGGGCGATGGTCACCTGACCGTTCTTCTGCACCAGGGGCACCGCGATGGAGCGCAGGCCGAATTCCAGTTCCTCGTTGACGATGGCATAGCCTTGTTGGCGCGTGGCCTCCAGCACGGCGCGCAAAGCAACCTTGTCGGTGATCGTCTTCGGCGTCCGGGGCTCCAGGCGCACGCGAGCGAGATAGGCCTCGATGGTTTCCGGAGGCTGGAAGGCGAGGATGGCCCGTCCCAGGGATGTGCAATAGGCGGGCAGGCGGCTCCCGACTCCCAAGCCGATGGACATGATGCGGCGCGTGGCGGAACGGGCGATATAAACGATATCGTCCCCGTCCCGCACGGCCGCCGAGCTCGATTCGCCCGTCTCCTCGGAGATCCGCTCCAGGAAGGGCTGGAGCCGCGTGGGCAGGGCGGTAGAGGAAAGGTAGGCATAGCCAAGCCTGAGAATGCGGGGGCTCAAGGAGAAGTATCGTCCGTCGAAATCCGCGTAGTTGAGGCGCGTGAGGGTGCGCAGGTAGCGCCGCGCCGCCGCGCGGGTGATGCCTGTGATCTTGGCGACCTCCGACAGGGTCAGGCGCGGCCGGCTGGCATCGAAGGCCTCGATGACCAGAAGGCCTTTCTCGAGGCTGGCGACGAAGTCGCGATCCTCACTGCCAGGATTGTCAGCACCTTCAGCCTGCATGCGGCTCTCCGAAGAGTGTAGTGTTCGACACAAGGAGCCTTGACACCATGCGCCGAAATCGTCCTTCATGTTCGATATGGTAATCAATGTTCGCAGTGCGCACAAGTTGGTTGCTGAACTGGAGATCGCGGTCCGGCACGAAGAGAACCGTCGGCTCAGAGGGAAGGAAACGAAGATGACAACAGGCAAGAGAGTTCTGGGTGCGGCCGTCGGCGCGCTGCTGATGGGCTCCGTCTCCGCACAGGCCGACACCATCAAGGTCGGCATCATCGGCCCGTTTTCGGGTCCGTTCGCCCTGCAGGGCAAGAACTTCCAGGCCGGCGTCGAAGCCTACATGGCGCTGAACGGCAAGACCGTGAAGGGCCATACGGTCGAGGTCGTGTACCGCGACCTTCCGGCTGCGAATCCCGCGCAGTCCCGCGCGCTCGCGCAGGAACTCGTCGTGAAGGACAAGGTGCAGTATCTCGGCGGCGTCTATTTCACGCCGGACGCCATGGCGATCACGCCTCTGCTCGCTCAGGCCAACACGCCGCTCGTCATCTTCAATGCGGCGACCTCCGCCATCATGAACACCTCGCCTCTCGTGGTGCGCACGTCGTTCACGACCGCGCAGACGACGACGCCGCTCGGCAAGGTTGCAGTCGACGAGGGCGTGAAGAAGGTCATCACCATCGTCAGCGATTACGGCCCCGGCGTCGATGCGGAGAACGCCTTCAAGAAGGCCTTCGAGGCCGCCGGCGGACAGGTGGTGGAGTCGATCCGCATGCCGATGAACACCACCGATTTCAGCCCGATCATGCAGCGCGTGCGCGATTCCGGTGCAACCGGCCTCTTCGCCTTCCTTCCCTCCGGCCCGCCCACTCTCGGCTTCACGAAGGCGTATAACGAGACCGGGCTCAAGAAGGCCGGCATCAAGTTCTATGCGCCGGGCGATCTCACGCAGGAATCCGATCTGCCGGCGCTCGGCGAGGCGGCGGAAGGGCTGAAGACCAGCTTCCACTACTCGGTGGCTCATGACAGCCCGGAGAACAAGACGTTCGTGGCTGCGGCTACCAAGGCCATCGGTTCGGCGGACCAGCTCTCGTTCCCGGCGGTGGGCGCCTATGACGGCATGCACGTCATCTACAAGATGATCGAAGCCACGGACGGCAAGCAGGACGCCCAGAAGGCCGTGGACGCGGTGAAGGGCCTGTCCTGGACGAGCCCGCGCGGACCTGTGCGCATCGAACCCGACACGCGGCACATCACACAGAACATCTATCTGCGCGAAGTTGCCAGGGGCTCCGACGGCAAGGCCATCAACAAGGAGATCCAGACCTTCCCGAACCAGAAGGATCCTGGTCTCGCGACGCAGTAAGACCGCATGAGTTGAAGATGGGCGCAGCCATTGCGGGTCTGCGCTCATCCTCTCCCTCTTCAGGCCCGACGGGCGCGTGAGTGGACCTCGAGATGCAGACAATCTTCAGCATTGCAATCGATGCCCTGGCCTTCGGCATGGTGCTGTTCATCATCTGCATCGGCCTGTCCTTGACGATGGGGCTCATGCGAGTCGTCAATCTCGCTCACGGCGCTTTCGCGATGATCGCGGGCTATATTGCCTCCTATGCGGCGCGCGACCTCGGTCTCGGCTATGCCGTCGCGATCTTTCTGTCCATCATCGGCACCATCGTCATCTCGATTCCCTTGGAGCGTTTCCTCTATCGCCGCATCTATGGCAGCCCGGAGCTGACCCAGGTGCTGATGACCATCGGCATTACTTTCTGCGTGATCGGCATCACCAACTACTTCTTCGGCCCGACGCTGAAGACCATTCCGCTGCCCCAGGCCTTGAGCCAGCCGGTGGATCTCGGTTTCCGCACCATTGCCGCGCACCGGCTCTTCGTGATCGCCTGCGGCGCGGCGGTCGCTGGCGGACTGTGGTACCTCATCGAGCGGACGAGCTTCGGCATCAAGCTGCGCGCGACCGTGGACAACGCGGCCATGAGCGATGCGCTGGGGGTGCGCACGCAGGTGGTCTACGCCGTCAGCTTCGCCATCGCGATCGGCCTTGCGGCGCTGGGCGGGGTTGTGGGCGCCGAGTTCCTGCCCATCGAACCCTACTATGCCCTGCGCTACATGGTGATGTTCCTCGTCGTCGTTTCGGTCGGCGGCGCGGGCTCCATTCCCGGCGCCGTGATCGCATGCCTCGTGCTCGGACTGGTGGATACCACGGGGCGCTATCTCATGCCCGATTTCGGAAACTTCTTCTTCTATGCGGCGGTGATCCTCATCGTCTGCCTGTTCCCCCGCGGCTTCTTCGGAAGGGCGCAGTAAGATGCAGACGTTGACTCAGGCGGGCACGGTGGCGGCAGTCAATCCCACGAGACGCTCTTGGCTGCGCGAGGGAATCGGCATCGTGGCGATCATCGTGGCAGGAGCCGCGGGCTACTGGCTGTTCCCGGACAATCTCGCGCTGCTCACCCGGATCGTCGCGATTGCTCTTCTGGTGCTGTCGATCGATCTCATCGTCGGCTATTGCGGCGTGGCCACTCTCGGACAGGCGGCCCTGTTCGGCTCGGGCGCCTATGCGGCGGGGATCGCCTGCGTGAACGGCGTCACGGAGCCGATGACGCTGATCGCCATCGGTGCGGTCGCCGGCGCCGCGGCGGGTCTTCTCATGGGCGCCGTCATGCTGCGCGCGCATGGGCTGGCCCAGCTCGTTCTCTCCATCGCCATCGTGCAGCTGTTCCACGAGGCAGCGAACAAGGCCTCCGCCATTACGGGGGGAAGCGATGGCCTCGCCGGATTGATGGTGAGCCCGCTCTTCGGCATCTTCGAATTCGATCTGTGGGGGAAAACCGCCTACATCATGGGCGTCGTTCTCCTGCTTCTCGTCTTCGTCGCGCTCAGGTTCGTGGTGTCTTCGCCTTTCGGCATGCTCTGCCGAGGCATCAAGCAGGATCCTTTGCGGATCCGTGCCATGGGCGCGTTCGTCTTTCCTGTGCTCCTGAAGATGTTCGTGATCTCCGGTGCGGTGGCGGGCATGGGCGGTGCGCTGGCGGCCATCTCCACGCAGGTCGTCGGCCTCGACAGCGTCAGCTTCGAGCTCTCGGCCAACGCGCTTGTGATGCTGGTTCTCGGAGGCCTCGGCACGCTCTATGGTGCGCTGATCGGAACCGTGATCTTCATGAGCTTCGAGCATGTGGTTTCCGCCATCAACCCGTTCCACTGGATGACGATGGTCGGAGCGTTGCTGATCGCAGTCGTGCTGGCAGCGCCGGGCGGCTTGAGCAGCCTGGTCGAGAGACTCTCCGGATCGAAGGGAGGAAGAGCATGAGCGATCTCTTCCGGGTCGAGGACCTGTCCAAATCCTTCGGCGGCCTAGTCGTAAGCCGTAATATCTCCCTATCCATGACAGCAGGAGAGCGGATCGCTCTCATCGGCCCGAACGGGGCGGGGAAGACGACATTCGTCAATCTGGTCACAGGCCAGCTCAAGCCCAGCGCAGGGCAGGTGGTCCTCGGCGGAGAAGACGTCACGCAGCTCGGTGCCGTGCGGCGTGTGCGAAAAGGGCTGGTGCGCACCTTCCAGGTCACGCGGCTTTTCTCCGAACTCACGCCTGAGGAGCATGTCACCCTCACCGTGCTGCAACGGGAAGGAAAGGCCTCCCGCATTCTGAGCCGGTTCCGGGGCAATTCCGCCGTTGCGGACGAGGTGCACGACATCCTCGGCACGTTGGGCCTGGCCGATGTGGCCCGCCGCAGGGTCGGACAGATCGCCTATGGCCAGCAGCGCCTTCTGGAAATCGCCATCGCGCTTGCGCTGAGGCCGAAAGTTCTGCTGCTCGACGAGCCTGCCGCAGGTGTTCCTTCCGCCGATACGCCGCGGATCGAGCAGGCATTGGAGCGCCTGCCGTCGAGCCTTGCCGTGCTCATGATCGAACACGACATGGACCTGGTGTTCCGTTTCGCTAAGCGTGTGGTGGTGCTGGCTGCGGGCGAGATCATCTTCGAAGGTTTGCCGTCGGAGGTCGCAGCCGATCCGAAAGTGCGCGAGGCCTATCTAGGGAACTATGCTCATGCCCGCAGCGTCGCTTGAAGTGCGCAACCTCAGTGCAGGCTACGGCCCGACCATCGTGCTCGAGGATCTGTCCTTCTCGGTCCCCGCCGGCGCGCGGCTCTCGATCCTCGGTCGCAACGGCATGGGCAAGACCACGCTGCTCTCCACCCTCATGGGGCTGAACCGGCGCTATGGCGGCGAGATCATCGTCGGCGGCAAGGATCTCTCGTCCCTGAAGAGTTCGGAGCGCGCCCGGCAGGGCGTCGGCCTCGTGCCGCAGACGCGCGACATCTTTCGTTCTCTCACGGTCGAGGAAAATCTCATCGTCGGCATCAAGGAACGTCCGCGCAGCGTCATTCAGGAAGCCTACGACATGTTCCCGCGTCTCTATGAACGGCGCGCCAATCTCGGCTGGCAATTGTCCGGCGGCGAGCAGCAGATGCTCTCCACGGCTCGAACCATACTGGGCAAACCTTCCTTGCTGCTGCTGGACGAGCCGCTCGAAGGCTTGGCTCCCGTCATCTGCGAGGAGCTGATGGCGGCCTTCACACGTCTGGCCGATAGCGGCGAGATGACGGTTCTGCTGGTGGAGCAGCGCCTCGAGAGCGCTCTCGCTTTTGCCGAATCCGTGCTGATCCTGGAACGCGGCCGCATCGTGTGGCAGGGCGCGAGCCAGGCCCTGCGGGACGATCACGCTCTAATCGAGCATTACATCGGCGTCGGCTCGCTGCATTGAGGTTGAGAATGGCATTCGTTCGCGCAAACGGCATCGTTCTGCACCATCAGGTCATCGGCCCCCCTGATGCGCCTGCGCTCGTCTTCAGCAATTCCCTTGGAAGCGATTTTCGCATCTGGCAGGAGGTCGCGCCTGCCTTCGCTGACCGCTTGCGTGTCGTCGTCTATGACAAGCGGGGGCATGGCCTCTCCGATGCACCGCCTGGGCCTTATACGATCGACGACCATACGAGCGATCTTTTCGCGCTGCTCGATCATCTCAATGTCGAGAACGCTGCTCTGGTCGGGTTGTCCGTCGGCGGCATGATCGCGCAGCGTGCTGCTGTGAGAGCGCCGCAGCGTATGAAGGCTCTGGTGCTCTGCTGCACGGCGGCGAAGATCGGCACGCCGGAGCTCTGGGCGGAGCGGATCGCAGCAGTGGAGCGGGGCGGCATCGAACCCATCGCCGAGAACGTTCTGCAGCGCTGGTTCACACCGGCTTTCCGCGAGACTCGGAAGGACGAACTGTCCGGCTGGCGCAACATGCTGGTGCGCACGCCCGCCCACGGCTATGCGGGAACCTGCGCCGCCATCCGGGATGCCGACCTGACGCCTGATGCGGGAATGATTGCCGTGCCGACCCTGTGCGTGGCAGGCGATCAGGACGGCTCGACGCCGCCTGATCTGGTGCGGGGGACCGCAGGACTTATTCCAGGCGCGCGTTTCGAGCTGATCGACGGATGCGGCCACATTCCGTGCGTCGAGAAGCCGGCTGTTCTCACACAGCTGATCCAACGACATCTTCGGGAGGCCGGCCTTGTCTGACGATCAGAAGAGCGAGCGCTACGAGGCAGGCATGGCGGTGCGCCGTCAGGTGCTCGGCGATGCGCATGTGGACCATGCCAGCGCGCAGATGACGGAATTCGACGCCGACTTCCAGACCTTCATCACCGAAGGGGCCTGGGGCTCGGTATGGTCGCGCCCGCATTTCACGAAGCGCGAGCGCTCCATCGTCACCATCGCGCTGCTCGCGGCCCTGGGACATGACGAGGAGGTGGCCATGCATGTGCGCGCCACGCGCAATACCGGCGCAACCAGGGAAGACATTCGCGAGGCTCTCCTGCACGTCGCGGTCTATGCGGGCGTGCCGGCGGCCAATCATGCCTTCAAGATCGTGAAAAGGGCTTACGAGGAAATGGATAAGGCTTAGATAAGCCAACCGCAACGATGTCTGCAAGGAGAGCAGCCGTGTCCGACCAAGGGTCATTCTACCAGCGCGACAGGAACTGGCATCCGCCGGCTTTCACGCCGCAATACAAGACCTCCATCCTGCGCTCGCCGCAATACCCGCTGCTCTCCCTCGACAATACGATCTCGGAGATGACGGGCCCGGTGTTCGGCCACGACAAGATCGGTCCTCTCGATAACGACCTGATCCGAAACTTCAACAAGACCGGCGAGCCCATCGGTCAGCGCATCGTCGTCTATGGCCGCGTGCTGGACGAGAACGCCCGTCCTGTACCCGGCGCTCTCGTGGAGTTCTGGCAGGCGAATGCCGGCGGGCGCTACCGGCACAAGAAGGAAACCTATCTTGCGCCTCTCGATCCCAATTTCGGCGGCTGCGGTCGCGCGATCACGGACGAGGAGGGACGCTACTGGTTCCGCACCATCAAGCCTGGCGCCTATCCATGGCCGAACGGCGTCAACGACTGGCGTCCGGCCCATATCCATTTCTCGATCTTCGGCCACGCCTTCGCGCAACGCCTCATCACGCAGATGTATTTCGAAGGCGATCCGATGATCTGGC
Organism: Microvirga sp.; assembly: GCA_035645515.1. Classification (GTDB taxonomy): domain Bacteria; phylum Pseudomonadota; class Alphaproteobacteria; order Rhizobiales; family Beijerinckiaceae; genus Microvirga. The sequence goes on along the minus strand of DASQML010000043.1, from coordinate 23,377 downwards.
AATGTCCCATCGTCTCGACAATCCCCGACAGGCGGGCCGTCGAGCAGCTGATCGCGGCGCTCGACCGGGAGAACACCCTGCCGATGGATGCCCTCGCCTACAAGTTCGACATCGTCCTGCGCGGGCGCCGCTCGACCATGTTCGAGAACCGCATGGAGGGGAACTGATGGTTCAGAAGCTCGACAGGTTGAAGGAATCCCCCTCTCAAACGGCAGGGCCTTATGTCCATATCGGCGCGACGCCGAACTGGGTCGAGATCACCGGCGTGTGGAACGAGGATCTCGGCCTCGTCCTCGTCGGGCCCGAGACCAAGGGTGAACGCATCGTCGTGAAGGGGCGCATCTTCGACGGCAGCGGAACGCCGCTCAAGGATGCGCTCGTCGAAATCTGGCAAGCGGACGCGGAAGGTCTCTACAACAGTCCGCAGGAAAAGCGCGGCAAGGCCGATCCGCACTTTACCGGATGGGGACGCCAGCCGACGGACGGCGCGACGGGCGAGTTCAAGTTCGAGACCATCAAGCCAGGGCGCGTTCCTTACAAAGACGGCCGTCTCATGGCGCCGCACATCACGTTCTGGATCGTGGCTCGGGGCATCAATATCGGCCTGCATACCCGCATGTATTTCGCCGATGAGGAAAAGGCCAATGCGGAATGCCCCGTTCTCGCTCGCATCGAGCACAAGGTGAGGGTGCCGACCCTGATCGCCTCGCGCAGCGAGGAGAACGGCCTTCCTACCTACACCTTCGACATCCACCTGCAGGGTGAGAAGGAAACCGTGTTTTTCGATATCTGATTGTGAGCAGCATGGCCAAATTCCAGACTCTTCACGACGCCGTCCGGGACAACCTCAAGGATGGAGACGTCGCTGCCTTCGAAGGGTTCACCCATCTCATTCCCCATGCGGCCGCCCATGAGGCGATCCGCCAGGGTCGCAAGGACCTGACGCTGATCCGCATGACGCCGGACATCATCTACGACCAGATGATCGGCATGGGCCTCGTCAAGAAAGTCGTTTTTTCTTATGCAGGCAATCCTGGCGTGGGCTTGCTTCGCCGCATGCGCGATGCCATCGAGAACGGCTGGCCGCGTCCCATCGAGACGGTGGAGCACAGCCACGCGGCCATGGCCAATGCCTATGAGGCGGGAGCCGCCGGTCTGCCCTGCGCGGTCTTCCGCGGCTATCGCGGCGCAGGCTTGAGGGAGGTGAATCCCGAAATCCGCAGCATCACGTGTCCGTTCACGGGTGAGGAGCTGGCCGCAGTTCCTGCCCATCGTCCCGATGTGGCCTTCATCCACGCGCAGAAGGCGAACAGGCGTGGCGACGTTCTGATCGAAGGCATCGTCGGCGTGCAGAAAGAGGCGGTCCTGGCCTCCAGGCGCGCGGTCGTGACGGTGGAGGAAATCGTGGACGATTTCGACGATCTGCATCCGAATCTGTGCGTGCTGCCGCATTGGACAGTCACGGCCATCGCCCACGTGCCCGGAGGCGCGCATCCGTCCTACACCCATGGCTATTACGAGCGCGACAATGCCGCCTATCTCGAATGGGACAAGGTGTCAGCGGACCGCGATCTCTTCCTGCAATGGATGAGGATCCACGTTCTCGAGACGGGTCCCGAGATCTTCGCCCAGCGTGTGAAAGGGCTGTGATCATGACGAACCTCGACTTCACGCCCAATGAGATGATGACCATTGCGGCGGCGCGCGCCTTGTCCAATGACGACGTGTGCTTCGTGGGCATCGGCGCGCCGTCGGCGGCCTGCAATGTGGCGCGGCTCACCCATGCGCCCGACATCACCCTGATCTACGAAAGCGGCACCATCGGCACCGCGCCGAATGTGCTGCCGCTCTCCATCGGCGACGGCGAATTGTGCGAGACGGCCCTCACCACCGTCTCTGTGCCCGAGATGTTCCGATACTGGCTGCAGGGCGGGCGGATTTCCATCGGCTTCCTGGGCGCGGCCCAGCTCGATCGCTTCGGCAACATCAACACCACCGTGATCGGAGATTACCGCAAACCGAAGGTGCGTCTGCCGGGCGGCGGCGGCGCGCCCGAGATCGCAACCTCCTGCAGGCAGGTTTTCATCACCATGAAGCAGGCCACGCGCGGCATGGTGGAGAAGATCGACTTTTACACCTCCTTCGGCCATGGCAACGGCGGCGATCATCGCCAGCGTCTCGGCATCACCACTCAGGGACCGACGCTTCTCATCACCGACCTCGCACTCTGGAAGCCCGATCCGGAGACCAAGGAGTTCACGGTCGTGTCCATGCATCCCGGCGTCACGCGGGAACAGGTGCAGGAAACCTGCGGCTGGAAGGTGCGCTTCTCCGATCATGTCGAGGAGACGCCGCCGCCCACCGAACTCGAACTCACCACCCTGCGCGAGCTTCAGGCAAGAACCGAGCGCGCCCACGGCGGCAAGAAAGGGAGCTGATCATGCGGGAAGCCTATATCTGCGCCTATCTGCGCACACCCATCGGCCGCTACGGCGGAGCCCTGTCCAGCGTGCGCGCGGACGACCTCGCGGCCGTTCCCCTCAAGGCGCTCATGAAGCAGCACGCCAGTCTCGATTTCGAGGCCGTCGACGACGTGATCTTCGGCTGCGCCAACCAAGCCGGCGAGGACAACCGCAATGTGGCCCGCATGGCCCTGCTGCTGGCGGGCCTTCCCGGCTCCGTGCCCGGCACGACCATGAACCGCCTGTGCGGCTCCGGCATGGATGCCGTGATCGCTGCCGCCCGCGCCATCAGGGCTGGCGAGGCGGAGCTGATGATTGCGGGGGGCGTCGAATCCATGTCGCGCGCGCCCTTCGTCATGCCCAAGGCTGAATCGGCCTTTTCGCGCACCGCGGAAATTTACGACACCACCATCGGATGGCGCTTCATCAATCCGCTCATGAGGAGCCAGTACGGCGTCGATTCCATGCCCGAGACCGGCGAGAACGTGGCCGAGGAATATCGCGTCTCACGTGCCGATCAGGATGCCTTCGCCCTGCGCTCGCAACAGAAGGCGGCGGCGGCCCAGGCCAGGGGACGTTTCGCCCAGGAGATCGCGCCGGTGACGATCCCGCGCCGTAAGGGCGATCCGGTGGTGGTGGATAGGGACGAGCATCCGCGCGGCGACACAACCCTGGAGCAGCTCGCCAAGCTGCCGACGCCGTTCCGCAAGGACGGCACCGTCACGGCGGGCAACGCCTCGGGCGTGAACGATGGGGCGGCTGCTCTCGTTATCGCCTCGGAGGCGGCGGTGCGCAGATATGGCCTCGAACCCATCGCCCGGGTGATCGGCGGAGCAGCGGCGGGGGTGCCGCCGCGCATCATGGGCATCGGCCCGGTTCCGGCGACCCGGAAGCTGTGCGCGCGGCTTGGCCTCACGCCTGGGGATTTCGACGTGGTGGAGCTGAACGAGGCGTTTGCGAGCCAGGGGATCGCAGTGCTGCGGGAGCTCGGAATTCCTGAGGATGCGGAGCACGTCAATCCGAATGGCGGAGCGATTGCCCTGGGCCATCCCCTCGGCATGTCGGGCGCGCGCATTACCGGCACGGCGGCCTTGGAGCTGAAGCTCAGGGGCAGGAAGCGGGCGCTTGCCACCATGTGTGTCGGCGTCGGCCAGGGAATCGCCATCGCATTGGAAGCTGTCTGAAGGAGCATGGCATGCAGGCGCTCTCGCATCCTTTGCTGCAGTCCCTGGTGGGTGACGAAGAGGTCGGCGCCTTCTTCTCCCATGAGGCGGAACTCTCGGCCATGCTCGATGTGGAAGCCGCATTGGCCAGAGCGCAGGCTCACATCGGCATGATCGAGAAGGATGCTGCACGGAAGATTGCAGAGGCCTGTCGCAGCTTCCGTCCCGATTGGAGCGCGTTGCGGGCAGGGCTGGCACAGGATGGGGTAATCGTTCCGGCCTTCGTCAAGCAGTTGCGGACCGCGGTCGGGGAGCCCTACGCCAAGTCGGTTCATCTGGGCGCGACGAGCCAGGACATCATCGATACGGCCCTCGTTCTGAGACTGAAACGCATCGTCGAGATCTACAGGCTGCGCATCGATGCTCTGATCGGCGCATTGCGCGATCTGCAGACCCGTGATGGCGCCGTGGCGCTGATGGCGCATACGCGGATGCAGAGGGCGCTGCCGTTTACCGCTTCCGACAAGATCGGCACCTGGCTCCAGCCGCTGGAGCGTCATGCCGAGAGCCTCCGGGACCTCGCACCACGTCTTCTCGTGCTTCAGCTCGGCGGCCCCATCGGCACGCGCGGCGAGATGCAGGACCGTGGCGACGCTGTGGCCGCTGCCATGGCCACGGTCCTGGAGCTCGGCCATGGGCCGTCCTGGCATTCTCAGCGCGACCGGATCGGTGAGTTCGGAGCCTTCATCTCGCTCGTGTCCGGCACGCTCGGCAAAATCGGGCAGGACGTGGTGCTGATGGCGCAGAACGAAGTCGGCGAGGTGCATCTCGCCTCGGGTGGTGGCTCATCCGCCATGCCGCACAAGTCCAATCCCGTTCAGGCCGAATTGCTGGTCACGCTTGCGCGCTACAATGCCGGGTTGCTGGGCACCCTCCATCAGGCGCTCGTGCACGAGAACGAGCGCTCGGGCGCCGCCTGGACGTTGGAATGGATCGTTTTGCCTCAAATGGCGGTGGCGACGGCAGCGGGATTGAGCAAGGCGCAGGCCCTCGTCAGCAGCATGAGTTTCTCGGCGTCGAGAAGCTCTTCACATTAGGCATCGCCCACGATGACAGTCACTCTGCCGCTTCCGCCGCAATCCGGACAAGGCTTCTGGTCCAGCCGGCCGGAGCCGTTGCAGGCAGGGCAGATGTTTTCACCGGTTTGCCCGGTGCCGGGTGAATCTTCGTCGCCAGGATTTTTCCGGTCTTCAGCCATCACTCATCTCCCTTGCTGGAGGAACGCCGCGAAGCGAGCTGTGGTTCGCTCCGGGAGCGCGGGTGCGGAAAGGCAGGAACTTGCACAGGAACGAAGGCGCCGCATCGCGCCAGCAGGAGGACATGACAATGCGCACTCAGGTGGCGATCATCGGCGCAGGTCCCGCAGGGCTTCTGCTCGGTCAGCTCCTGCATAAGGCGGGTGTCGACGCGATCGTCGTCGAACGCCGCAGTCCGGATTACGTGCTGGGGCGCATCCGTGCCGGTGTACTGGAGCAGGGAACCGTCGAGCTTCTCGAGAAGGCGGGCGTCGGCGGGCGCGTGCACGCCGAGGGGCTGGTGCATGACGGCGTCGAGTTCTGCTTCGATGGCGACAAGCATCGGTTCAACTTCCGGGAGCTGATCGGGCGCACCGTCACGGTCTATGGCCAGACCGAGGTGACCCGCGATCTCATGCAGGCGCGCGAGGCGTGCGGTGCCGTCTCGATCTACGAGGCGGATAACGTGTCGATCCACGATTTCGATACCGACAGGCCGAAGGTGCGGTTCGTGAAGGATGGGTCGCAGCAAGAAATCGCCTGCGATGTCATTGCCGGATGCGACGGCTTCCACGGGGTGTGCCGGGCCAGCGTGCCGGCCGGCGCACTCACCACCTTCGAGCGCGTCTATCCTTTCGGCTGGCTGGGCGTGCTGGTCGACCGCCCGCCCGTGGCGGAGGAGCTGGTCTATGCACACCACCCGCGCGGCTTCGCCCTCTGCTCCATGCGCTCGCCGACCCGCAGCCGCTATTACGTGCAGGTGCCCGCCGGCGAGAAGGTGGAGGACTGGTCTGACGAAAGGTTCTGGGACGAGCTGCGCCGACGCCTGGACAAGGAAACCGCGGAAAAGCTCGTCACGGGTCCAGCCATCGAAAAATCCATCGCCCCGCTGAGGAGCTTCGTGGCCGAGCCTCTCCGCTTCGGCCGCCTGTTCCTGGCGGGCGATGCCGCTCATATCGTACCCCCGACCGGAGCCAAGGGGCTGAACCTCGCCGCCAGCGATGTGGGTGTTCTCGCAGAGGTCCTGACCGAGTTCTACCGGGAGCGCTCGTCGGCGGGAATTGATGCCTACTCGGCCCGTGTGCTCGCCCGGGTCTGGAAGGCGGAGAGGTTCTCCTGGTGGATGACCTCGATCCTGCACACCTTCCCGGAGACGGATGCTTTCGGCCGCCGGATGCAGCGAACGGAGTTCGACTATCTGGTTGAGTCCGAGGCCGCCTCCAGAGCCCTGGCCGAAAATTACACAGGGCTGCCCTTCTAGATCTCAACGGGTGTGAACAGCCCTTAAGACCAGTATGGACACGGAGCGACCAATATGAGACCAGTTAAGGGTGATCCTGACTGACCATGACCCCTTTTTCCGGTCTCTGTACCGGCAATCCCTGAGCGGCTCCCGTACCAATGAGGACGGGCTGGGCCTGCTTGGGCCTTGCGCCTGGATCGTCGACGGCGCCACGGGGCTGTCCACCGAGCAGCTGACGGGGGGCGGCAGCGACGCCGCTTGGCTCGCGGGCGCAATGGTCGAAACCCTTGAGCGGCTGGCGAGGGAGGATCGCCCTGGAGCGGACATTCTGAGGCTGCTCGAATCCGAGATCGAGCATCAATTTCAGGCAGCCACAGCCCATTTACCGGGACGCCAGGTGCATCATGCCCCTTCCGCATGCCTCGGCCTGATCCAGGTGCGGGAGGTCAGCGACGGAAGGGCGAGGGTCGAGGGCTTCTTCCTCGGCGATGTGGTCGCGCTGGTTCCGACGGAGCAGGGGGTCGTGCGCTGGACGGACGAGCGCGCCAAGCCCTTCGAGAGAAAGACCCTTGCGGCGCTTGGGGCCGGAGGTCACGAGCCGGGCCGGATCCCTGAGGCGGTGAGGCGCCAGATCCTGGACAACCGCACCAGGCTCAATCAGCCGGACGGTTACTGGGTCGTGAGCCCATGCCATTCCTGGGCAGGGCAGGAACTGCGTTTCGAAGCCCAGGTGCCGGTGGGTGAGGTCATCGTTCTGGCCACCGACGGCTTCATGCGTCTGGTCGACGTCTTTTCAGCTTACACGGACGGCTCCCTTCACGCCGCATTGGCGCAGGGCAGGGGAGAGGAACTGATCGAGGAATTACGGGCGCTGGAGCGTGGCGACTCCCTGTCGGGAGCATACCCGCGTGTCAAAATGCACGATGATGCGACAGTGCTCGTGATTGCAGCCGAGACAGGCGGCTGACGAGAATTCCGGAGAGCGGCTTGAACGCATGCCCTCCGGTGGGAGGAAGAACTTCAACAATGAGGGAACCGACAATGAAACTCACCCGACGCATTCTGATGGGCGCTGCCGCCGGCAGCCTCCTGCTTTCCGGCACCGCCGCGATGGCGCAGCAGACCGAGCTGACCTTCTGGAGCTGGCGCCAGGAAGACAAGGCGTTCTATCAGGACGCCATCAAGAAGTTTCAGGCGAAGGAGCCGAACATCTCGATCAAGTTCGAGACCTATGCGCCCGAGAACTACCAGACCATTCTCTCGACCGCGCTCGCCGCCGGCCGCGGTCCGGACGTGATCCAGGTTCGCGCCTACGGCAACCTCGAGACCATCGCGACACCCGGTTATCTGCTCGCCCTCGACAAGCAGACCGTGCCGGAGCTCGCGAACTTCCCCGATGCTGCCCTCGCCGCCGAGACGCTGCGCGCCGACGGCAAGGTCTATGCCGTGCCTTTCGCCATGCAGGCGCAGCTCGTGGTCTACAACAAGAAGATCTTCAAGGATAACGGCGTGAATCCGCCGAAGACCTGGGACGAGCTGATAGCCCTGTGCCAGGCCCTGAAGGCCAAGAACATCACGCCGTTCGCCAACGGCACCGCCACCGCATGGCAGAACGAGACCATCGTCGGCGGCCTGCTGTCGTCCATGCTCGGCAAGCAGTTCGAGGACGACATCATCTCGGGTAAGGCGAACTTCACGGATCCACGCTTCGTCAACGCCCTCGCCAAGCTCAAGGACGTGAGCCAATACTTCTCGCCGAACTTCTCCGGCGTCGATTATCCGTCCTCGCAGCAGCTCTTCGTGGCGGGCCGCGCCGCCATGTTCGCAGGCGGTTCCTACGAGGTCGCAAACTTCAAGAACCAGAACCCCACCCTTGATCTCGGCGTATTCCCGGCCCCGGTCCTGAAGGCGGGCGATCAGGCGCTCATCGCCACCTATTATGACGGCGGTTATGCAGTGAACGCGAAGTCGGAGAAGAAGGACGCAGCCCTCAAGTTCGTGCGCTACCTCGCGACGCCTGAGTACGGCACCTCCTTCACCAACACGCTGAAGAACCTGTCGCCGATCAAGGGCATCAAGATCGAGGATCCGATCACGCAGGAGGTGGCGAAGCTCGCCGAAAACTCCATGTCGTACCTGATGCTCGTGCGCTTCCGCTACAACGAGCCGAGCGGCTCGGTGCTGCTGCAGTCGAACGTTCAGAAGATGCTCGCCGGCCAGCAGACGCCAGAGCAGGCCGCTGCCGAGATCAACAAGGGCATCGCAACCTACTACAAGCCGTTCCAGAAGTAAGGCTTCGAAACGAGAGTGGCGGGTGAAAGCCCGCCACGTTCCTACAATCTGCAACCCTCCACCTCATCCTGAGGAGCCGCGTCAGCGGCGTCTCGAAGGATGATCCAGAGCGCACTGGAGACGCCTCGTCCTTCGAGACGGTGCTACGCACCTCCTCAGGATGAGGCTCAAGGGGAGGCGATCCGCAAGGTTTGCACATTCATGCCCGTCTCGCCCAAACAGGCCCGCACATGGAAGCACCGCAGCTGGGTGGCGTTTCTCGTCGTTCCGCCCATCGTCTTCATGTCGCTGTTCGTGGTCTATCCGATCCTCTCGGCCTTTGCCTACGCTTTCTATGAATGGCGCGGGCTGGCGCGCGGCGAGTTTGTGGGGCTGGCAAACTTCAAGGAAGTGCTGTTCGGGGCCACCATGGCGCCGACCGTGTGGAATGCCTTCCTGCACAATGTCTACGCGCTCGTCGCGCTCATGGTCGTCCAGAACGGCGGTGGGTTCTTCCTCGCCTGGCTCCTCTACAAGGAGCCCTTCGGCTTCCGCTTCCACCGGGTCGCCGTGTTCGTGCCCGTGGTTCTGTCCACCATCATCGTGGGCTTCCTGTGGAAGCTCTTCCTCAATCCGAATTTCGGCATCATCAATCAGGCCCTCTATTCGCTTGGCCTCGATTCCTGGGCCAAGCCCTGGCTCGGCGATTCATCCACCGCGCTGGGTGCGCTCATCCTCGCCAATGCGTGGCATTTCGTCGGCTTCCCGACCCTCGTCTATCTCGCCGGGATGCAGCGCATCCCCTCCGAGATCATCGAGGCGGCGCGGCTCGACGGCACCAGCGAGTGGCAGCTCCTCAAGAACATCGTGTGGCCGCTGGTGGCGCCGAGCACCACCATTCTCTTCACGCTGCTCTTCATCGGCGCGTTCAACTGGTTCGAGATTCCCTATGTGATGGTGGGTCTCGACGGCTCGCCCTTCGGCACGACCGACGTGCTCGGCCTCGTGTTCTACCGCACCGCCTTCGGCAACCAGAGCGCGAGCATCCAGAACTTCGGTCTCGGCTCGGCGCTCGCCACCCTCATCTTTCTCTTCATCGTCGTCTTCGCATCCATGCTCACCCTGTGGCTGCGCCGTCGGGAGATCCAGTTTTGACCGCCCTGGCCAATACCTCCGCTTCGCGTCAGCCGATTTCCTTCGCCTTCCTGGCGCAGGTGATCCTGATCGCGAATTCCTTCATCATGCTCTATCCGGTCGTGGTGATGGTGCTCTCCGCCTTCAAGTCCACGGGCGAGATCTTCGAGCACCCCTTCGCGCTGCCCGATTTCACGCAGGTGGGGAACTTCGCCAAGGTGCTCGGCGAAACCGCGATGCCGACCTATTTCCTCAATTCGATCATCGTCACCGGCATCTCGATTCTGCTGATCCTCGTGCTCGGCACCATGGCGGGCTATGCGGTGGCGCGCTACGAGTCGCGCACCAACACCTTCATCCTGCTGTTCTTCCTGGCAGGGCTGATGCTGCCGTTGAAGCTCGCGGTCATTCCGCTCTTCATCCTGCTGCGCGACTTGAACCTGCTCGACAGCCGCTGGAGCCTCATCGTCACCTATACGGCCATCGGCCTGCCGTCCGCCGTTTTCATCATGGCGGGCTTCCTCCGCTCCCTGCCGTCTGAACTGGAGGACGCGGCGCGCATCGACGGCGCCTCGGAGCCGCGCATCATGTGGTCGGTCATGCTGCCGCTGGCGCGTCCGCCCATGGCGATCGCCGCCATTCAGAACGCCGTGCCGATCTGGAACGACTTTTTCTTCCCGCTCGTCTTCATCCAGACCGACCGATACAAGACCCTGCCGCAGGGCCTCACCACCTTCATGGGCGAGTACACCACCGATTGGGGCATGCTGTTCGCGGGCCTCACGATCGCGGCGGCTCCCATCACGTTGCTCTATATCGCCTTGTCGCGCCAGTTCATCCAGGGCATGACGGCGGGAGCGGTGAAATAACATGCTGATCCCGAAGGGCGCTCTCGTCGTTTCCTGCCAGGCCCGTGAGGACAACCCGCTGCACGGCCCCGTCTACATGTCCGCCATGGCCCGTGCGGCGCAAGCCGGCGGCGCGAAAGGGATCCGCGCCAACGGCGTAGAGGACATCGCGGCGATCCGCGCCGTCACGGCGCTCCCGATCATCGGCATCTCGAAGGTATGGGACGACCGTTTTCCGGTCTATATCACGCCGGGCTTCGAGGATGCCGAACGCATCGCGAAAGCCGGCGCCGACATCATCGGCCTCGATGCGACGCCACGCCTCCGAAATGGCGAGCCGGTCGAGCGCCTGATCGCCCGAATCCGCGATGAACTCGGCAAGGAAGTTTTCGCGGACATCGCCACGCTGGACGAGGGCAGGGCTGCGCATGCTTACGGCGCAACCTATGTGGCGACGACGCTCTCCGGCTACACGGATGAGACGTCCGCGCGCAAAGGGAAGGGACCTGACCTGGAGCTGCTGGAAGCGCTGGTCGCGGCAGTCCCGATTCCGGTTGTCGCCGAAGGCCGCTTCGACACGCCCGAACTCGCCGCCGAAGCCTTCAAGCGCGGCGCCCATTCGGTGGTGGTGGGAACGATGATCACCAATCCGCGCGAGATCACCAAGACATTCGTCCGGGCCGCAGAAGCCCGGCACGCCTGAGGAGAACAGAATGGCCCATGTTTCGATCCGCGACGTCCGGAAGTCCTTCGGCTCCGTCTCGATCATCAAGGGTGTCAACATCGACATTCAGGATGGCGAATTCGTCATTCTCGTCGGCCCCTCGGGCTGCGGCAAGTCGACCTTGCTGCGGATGATCGCCGGACTTGAGGACATCTCCGGCGGCGATATCCGCATCGGCTCGCGCGTGGTCAACGACGTGCCGCCCAAGGATCGCGACATCGCCATGGTGTTCCAGTCCTACGCGCTCTATCCGCATATGACGGTGGCGGAGAACATGGCCTTCTCGCTCAAGCTCAAGGGTGTCCCTGCGGCCGAGCAGAAGAAGCGCGTGGCGGAGGCTGCAAGCTCGCTCGGCCTGACTCCGCTCCTCGACCGCTATCCGCGTCAGCTTTCCGGCGGTCAGCGCCAGCGCGTCGCCATGGGCCGCGCCATCGTGCGCGATCCGCAGGTGTTCCTGTTCGACGAGCCGCTCTCCAACCTCGATGCCAAGCTGCGCGTGCAGATGCGCGCCGAGATCAAGGAGCTGCATCAGCGGCTGAAGACCACGACGATCTACGTGACGCACGACCAGATCGAGGCCATGACCATGGCCGACAAGATCGTGGTAATGCACGATGGTGTGGTGGAGCAGATCGGCGCGCCGCTCGAGCTTTACGACCGCCCGGCCAATCTGTTCGTGGCAGGTTTCATCGGCTCGCCGGCCATGAACTTCATCGAGGGCCGCTTCGGGCCGGGAGGGCTTGTCATGCCGACTGGCGGGGCTTTGCCGCTGGAGGTCAAGCCGCAGGTGAAACTGGGGGCCGAGCTGACCTTCGGCATCCGCCCCGAACATCTTCAGATCGTGCCTACCGGAACGCCCGGCTCCATCCCGGCGACGGTTTCGGTGATCGAGCCGACCGGGTCCGATACCACCTTGATCCTGAAATCAGAGGGCGGCCATCTGACCGTCGTGCTGCGGGAGCGCTGTGCTCTGAAGCCTGGCGAGGCTGTGGCCCTGAAACCGGTTGCTCACCAAGCCCACCTCTTTGACGAGCACGGCAAGCGCGTCGCCACGGTGTGAGGCTGCACACGCAAACGTGAAGGCACTGGCGGTCTGCCTAGGTGTACCTCTATAACCAGGGTTTGAAACGAGGTTCCGCCGTGTTGATCCGCCACCCTTCCGATATCCCCGCCTCCGAGATCACGCCTCGGGAGGTCTACCTCAACCGGCGGCAATGGATGGCCGGCGCTGCCGGGCTCGCCTTGGCCGCGGCCTTACCGGACGGCGTGGAGGCTGCTCCGCTGTCAGCCGCGAAGAGCACCTTTTCCACGGATGAGAAGCTCACGAGCCGCGAGGATGTGACGAGCTACAACAATTATTACGAGTTCGGCGTCGACAAGGGCGACCCGGCCAAGAATGCCGGCACGCTGAAGACTGCGCCGTGGACGGTGAAGATCGACGGCCTGGTCGGAAAGCCACAGGAGATTGGGATCGTAGACCTGATCAAGGCGTCCGCCCTTGAAGAACGCATCTACCGCATGCGCTGCGTGGAAGGCTGGTCGATGGTGATCCCGTGGATCGGCTTCCCCCTGGCCGATCTCATCAAGCGCGTGGAGCCCCTCGGCAGCGCCAAATACGTGGCCTTCGAGACCGTCAACCGTCCCAGCGAAATGTCGGGCCTGCGCTCGGTGTTTCCCGTCTTGGATTGGCCCTATCGCGAGGGGCTTCGCCTCGATGAAGCCATGCATCCGCTCACGATCCTGGCTGTCGGTCTCTATGGTGAGACGCTGCCGAACCAGAACGGCGCGCCGATCCGCCTCGTCGTTCCATGGAAGTACGGCTTCAAGGGCATCAAGTCGATCACCCGCATCAGCTTCGTGGAAAAGCAGCCCGAGACCGCTTGGAACAAGCAGGCTCCCAGCGAATACGGCTTCTATGCCAACGTGAATCCGAACGTGGATCATCCCCGCTGGAGCCAGGCCACCGAGCGGCGGATCGGGGAGGGCGGGCTGTTCGCGAAGAGACGCCCCACGCTCATGTTCAACGGCTATGCCGAACAGGTGGCGGGCCTTTATAACGGCATGGACCTGCGGAAGTATTATTGATGGTGCACCGAGCTTCCGTTCAGGGCGCGAAAAAGGGTTTCGCGCTGCCTCAGGTGCCGAAGATCCTTGTCTATCTTGTCGGTTTCATCCCAGCAATCTGGCTGTTCTATGCCGGCGTCACCGATCAGCTGGGCGCGGATCCCATGCGCGTGCTCGAACAGGAACTCGGCGAATGGGCGTTTAAGTTCCTGATCGCAACGCTTGCCGTCACGCCCCTGCGCCAGCTCTTCTCCATCAACCTGCTGCGCTATCGCCGTGCCATTGGGCTGCTCGCGTTCTATTACGCGCTTCTGCACCTCGTCACTTATATGGTGCTCGATCAGGGGCTCGATTTCGCGGCGATAGGGGCTGACATCGTGAAACGGCCCTACATCACCATCGGCATGGCGACCTTCGCCATTCTCGTGCCGCTGGCGCTCACCTCCAACAACGCTTCGATTCGCCGTCTGGGCGGGCAGGCCTGGGCGCGGTTGCACCGGCTGGTCTATCTCGCCGCCATCGGCGCAGCACTTCACTTCATCCTCGTGGTCAAATCCTGGCCGCCTGAGCCGCTGGTCTATGCGGCCATCGTGGCCGTTCTCCTCGGCTACCGCCTCGTTCGCTCCCTGGGGAGGAGATCCGCCCCCAAGCGAAGCCCTGCTTGAAGTGTCGGCAGCACCGGATAGGATGCTCGTCTCAGCAGCTGGACCGCGTAGCCGAGTTCTTCCGTAGCCTCACCCTGAGGAGCGAAGCGGCTCGAAGGGCGAGGCGTCTCCAGCGAGCCCTGGACCCTCCTTCGAGACGGTCACTGCGTGACCTCCTCAGGATGAGGATGGTGGGTTGCAAAGCGGGTAAGGACATTAAGCTGATGGCAGCGGGAAGTGGACGAAATCTCATCAAGGCGCTCGTCCTCGGCTTGCCTCTCGCATGCTTCGCCCTTCCCGCGCAGGCAGGGGACCTCGTGGTCTTTGCCGCTGCAAGCCTCAAGAACGCCCTCGACGATGCGGCTTCCGCGTGGCAGCGGGAGACCGGCAGGACGGCCGTGATCTCCTATGCCGCCAGCAATGCCCTCGCCAGGCAGATCGAGGCAGGTGCGCCTGCGGACCTGTTCCTCTCCGCCGATCGCGAGTGGATGGACTATGCTGCGTCGAAAGACCTGATCCGGCGGGAGACGCGCGCTGATCTTCTCGGCAACAGCCTCGTTCTGATTGCAACAGGGAATGCTCGCGCGCCGATTATTCTGCAGCCCGGCCTCGATCTCGCGCCGCTTCTCGGCGGCGGACGTCTCGCCATGGGGCAGGTGGATGCGGTGCCTGCCGGAAAATACGGCAAGGCGGCGCTTGAAAAGCTCGGCGCTTGGGCCGGGGTGAAGGACAGGATCGTCCAAACGGAGAACGTGCGCGCCGCACTGTTCCTCGTCTCACGGGGCGAGGCGCCTCTCGGCATCGTCTACAGAACGGATGCCGTGTCCGATCCGAACGTGACGATTCTTGCGACTTTCCCTGAGAACACGCATCCGCCCATCGTCTATCCGATCGCCGTGACGAAGGATTCGAACCATCCGGACGCGGCATCCTTCCTCGGCTTTGTGAAATCCGCTCGAGCCAAGCCCTTCTTCGAGAAGCAGGGCTTCACCGTCATCACAGCAGGTTCCGGCTCGTGACGGATTGGTTGTCGCCTGAAGAATGGACGGCCGTTCGCCTGAGTCTCAAGGTGGCGCTCGTCGCCATGAGTGCGAGCCTCATCCCCGGCGTCGCCGTTGCCTATGTCCTGGAGCGCGGCCGCTTCTGGGGACGGCAGGCGCTCGACGTGCTGGTTCATCTGCCGCTGGTGCTTCCCCCCGTCGTCGTCGGCTATGCGCTGCTTCTCGGCTTCGGGCGGCGTGGGCCCATTGGTTCGTTTCTCGCCGAGCAGTTCGGCCTCGTCCTGTCCTTTCGCTGGACGGGTGCGGCGCTCGCTAGCGCCATCATGGGCTTTCCCTTGCTCGTGCGCGCCATCCGCCTGTCGCTCGAAACGGTGGATCGAAAGCTGGAACAGGCGGCGGGCACGCTGGGCGCGCATCCTGCCTGGGTTTTCCTGTTCGTGACGCTTCCCCTGATCCTGCCCGGCATCATCGCCGGGATGGTCCTGTCCTTCGCGAAAGCCATGGGCGAGTTCGGCGCGACCATCACCTTCGTCTCGAACATCCCCGGCGAGACGCAGACCCTTCCCACTGCCATCTACACCTTCACGCAGGTGCCGGGCGGAGAGGGCGGGGCATTGCGGTTGACCGTCGTGTCCGTGCTCATCTCCGTTGCGGCGCTTTGGGTGTCCGAGTGGATGGCGCGGCGCGTCAGGCGGAGGTTTCTCGCCTGATGATCCTCGACATCGACATCAATCACGAACAGGGCGATTTCACGCTCGATGCGCGCTTCCAATCGAACGGGCGTCTGACGGCGCTGTTCGGTCCCTCCGGTTCCGGCAAGACCACGCTCGTCAACATCATCGGCGGGCTCCTTCGTCCAAGCGCCGGACGCGTTCTCGTAAACGGGCGTCCGCTCGTCGATACGGAGCAAGACGTCTTCGTGCCGCCTTACCGGCGCAGGATCGGATACGTCTTTCAGGAAGCACGCCTCTTTCCGCATCTGAACGTGCGGCAGAACCTGCTCTTCGGGCGCTGGTTCACGCCGAGGAACGAGCGCAGAGCAAATGTCGATGCGGTCGTCGAAATGCTGGGAATCGAGCACCTCCTGAACCGCTGGCCTGCGACGCTCTCCGGCGGCGAAAGACAGCGCGTTGCCATCGGCCGCGCGCTTCTCGCGGATCCGCACCTGCTCCTCATGGACGAGCCCCTGGCTTCCCTCGACGAGAGCAGGAAGGCGGAGATCTACCCCTACATCGAACGCCTGCGGGACGAGACCGGTGTGCCGATCGTTCTCGTGAGCCATTCCGTGCCCGAGGTGGCACGGCTCGCGACCTCCATCGTGGTTCTGAACAACGGGCGGGTCAGCGCGTCGGGGCCTGCTTCCGAGATCGTGCGGCATACGAAGCTCTTTCCGCAGACAGGGCTTGCCGAGGCTGGCGCGCTGCTCGAAACGCGCGTGCTTCGGCACGAAGACAATTATGGCCTGACCGTTCTTGAGGCCGCTGCCGGCACGCTGACCGTATCCCGTCTCGATCTTCCTCCGGGGGCTCCGGTGCGCGTGCGCCTGCGGGCGAGGGATATCATGCTCGCTCTGGGCCGTCCGCAGGGCCTGAGCGCCTTGAACGTGCTTCCCGGCACCATCACGGCCATCGAGGAGGTGGATGCCTCCAGCATGGATGTGACCCTCGATTGCGGCGGCGAGAGCATCGTGGCGAGCGTGACGCGCAAATCCGTGGAGCAGCTTGGCCTTGAGGTGGGATTGGCGGTTCAGGCCGTCATCAAGAGCGTCGCTTTCGACCGGGAGGCCCTTGGCTCGGGGCGAGCGGCGAATATGTGAGTCTCCATCCTGGAGGTTGCGCCTCAGCTTCAGGCGTGTAGCCTGCCACCAACCTTTGACTTTCGAGAGATCGCATCATGAACGAACAGCTCCGCAGCCCGTCCCATGCCTCATCCCACGCCCAGCTGATCGACCGCCTGGCGGAGGTCGCGGTTCGGGTGGGCCTTGGCCTCAGGGAAGGCCAGGAGGTCGTCATTACCGCTCCCCTCGACGCCCTCGCCCTCGTGCGCCGCATTACGGAACATGCCTACAGGGCCGGAGCCTCCCTCGTGACCACGTTCTTCTCGGACGAGGAGGCGACCCTCATGCGCTACCGCCACGGCCGCGACGAGGGCTTCGATGTTGCCTCCGCGTGGCTCTACGAAGGCATGGCGGCGGCCTACAGGAACGGTGCTGCACGCCTTGCCATCGTGGGCGAGGATCCGTCGCTCCTCGCAAAGGAGGATCCGGAAAAGGTTTCCCGCGCCAATCGCGCGCGCTCGAAGGCCTATATGCCGGCGCTCAACCTGATCGCCGGATTCGACATCAACTGGACCATCGTGTCCGCGGCGACGCCCTCCTGGGCGAAGGCGGTATTCCCGAACGATCCCGAGGATGTAGCGGTCGCAAAGCTCTGGAACGCGATCTTCTCCGCCTCCCGCGTCGACACGCCCGATCCGATTGCAGCCTGGGAGAAGCATAATGCGGACCTTCAGGCACGCACGCGCATGCTCAACGGGAAGAACTATGCCGCGCTTCACTTCCGCGGCCCGGGCACGGATCTGCGCGTGGGGCTCGCGGACGGGCATGAGTGGAACGGCGGCTCGACCAGGGCGAAGAACGGCGTCGTCTGCAACGCCAATATTCCCACGGAAGAAGTCTTCACCACGCCGCACAAGGACCGCGTGGACGGATACGTCGCCAGCACCAAGCCGCTGTCCTACAACGGCACGCTGATCCAGGACATCCAGGTGAAGTTCGAGAACGGCCGCATCGTCGAGGCCAAGGCCAGGACGGGCGAAGCCGTGCTGGCGAAGGTGCTGGACACGGACGAAGGCGCGCGGCGTCTCGGGGAGGTGGCGCTCGTGCCGTTCTCCTCGCCGATTTCGCAGAGCGGCTTGCTGTTCTTCAACACCCTGTTCGACGAGAACGCCTCGAGCCATATCGCCCTGGGTCAGGCCTACAGCAAGTGCATCCGCGACGGCGGCAGCATGAGCGAGGAGGAACTTGCCGCTCGCGGTGCGAACAAGAGCCTGATCCATATCGACTGGATGATCGGCTCCGACAAGGTGGACGTGGACGGCATCACCCAAGACGGCAAAGCCGAGCCGCTGATGCGCGGCGGCGAGTGGGTTGCGTGATCCGATAGAAACGTAGCGCCAGCCCGCAAGGGTTGGCGCGTCTTAGAGTGAGTTCATGATGCCGGAACACGCCTCTCCCTCTTCGTCCCAGCCGCTCCTCTCCGTCCGCAACCTTTCCGTGGAATTCGGAAGAGGGCCAAACGCCTTTCGCGCCGTCGAGAACGTGAGCTTTGACGTTCAGCCCGGAAAGACCCTGGCCGTTGTGGGTGAGTCCGGATCCGGAAAATCCGTGACGTCTCTCGCGATCATGCGCTTGACCGATTATTCCGGCGGGCGGATTACCGGCGGAGAGGTGCTGCTGCGCCGGGATGGGGCTGAGGCCATCGATCTCGCGAAGGCGTCGGACGATCAGCTGCGGCGGATCCGCGGCAACGACATTGCGATGATCTTCCAAGAGCCGATGACCTCGCTCAATCCCGTCTTCACCATCGGCAATCAGATCGAGGAAGCGCTTCTCCTGCACGAAGGATTGACCGCGCGCGAGGCGCATCTGCGGGCGAGGGAGCTGCTGCAGAAGGTGCGCCTTCCGGATGCGGACAGGTTGCTGGATCGCTATCCGCACCAGCTGTCCGGGGGCATGCGCCAGCGCGTGATGATCGCCATGGCGCTCGCGTGCAACCCGAAGCTTCTCATCGCCGACGAGCCGACCACCGCGCTCGACGTGACGATCCAGGCGCAGATCCTCAACATCATCCGCGACCTGCAAGCCGAGATGGGCACCGCGGTCATCTTCATTACCCACGACATGGGGGTAGTGGCCGAGATGGCCGACGACGTGGTGGTGATGTGGAAAGGCGCGAAGGTGGAGCAGGCGCCCGTGCACGAGATCTTCGCCTCGCCGCAGCATCCCTACACCCGCGCGCTCCTGTCGGCGGTGCCGCGGCTCGGCAGCCTGAAGGGCCAGCCCTATCCGAAGCGCGTGCCCGTCACGGTGCTGGATGGCGGCGCGGCGAAACAGGTGGGCGACGTGCACGAGCAGAGAACGGCCGATTACACGAAGCCGCTGCTTCAGGTGGACAGGCTCACCACCCGCTTCGACGTTGGCAAATCCTTCTTCGGCCGCGTGACTCACCGGGTGCATGCGGTGGAAGAGGTGAGCTTCGAGATCTATCCCGGCGAGACCCTGGCGCTGGTGGGCGAATCCGGTTCCGGCAAATCAACCATCGGCCGGACCTTGCAGCAGCTCGTCGAGCCGACGAGCGGCACGGTGCGCTTCGAGGGGCGCGACATGGCCTCCATGAGCCCCGCGGAGCGCCGACGGCTGCGGCAGGACATCCAGTATATCTTCCAGGATCCTTTCGCATCCCTCGACCCGCGCCATACGGTGGGCTACAGCGTCGCCGAGCCCATCGTGGTTCATGGTCTCATCAAGGACCGCAAGGCCATCGAGCGGCGCGTGCATGAGCTGCTGGAACAGGTCGGTCTGCAGCCGCATCATGCCAAGCGCTATCCGCATGAATTCTCCGGCGGACAGCGCCAGCGCATCTGCATCGCGCGGGCCCTCGCGAGCGATCCCAGGCTCATCATCGCGGATGAATCCGTATCCGCCCTCGACGTGTCGATCCAGGCGCAGATCGTCAACCTTCTCATGGAGCTGCAGGAAAGACGCGGCCTGTCCTATCTCTTCATCACACACGACATGGCCGTGGTGGAGAAAATCAGCCATCGCGTGGCGGTGATGTATCTCGGTCAGATCGTCGAGCTGGGCAGCCGGCAGGCGATCTTCGAGAGCCCGCAGCACTCCTATACGCGCAAGCTGCTCTCCGCCGTGCCGATTGCCGATCCGCAGCATCATCGTGCCCCGATGCGCATCGAGGGAGAGATTCCGAGCCCGGTGCGGCCGGTCGGCCAGGAGCCGCTCATTCATCGCATGCGGGAGGTGGAGCCCGGCCACTGGGTCGCGCTTGAGGCGGACGCGCTTCGCGGCGCAGCGTGAGCGGACGGCATGACGATTCTCCTCGATCGGCGCTTCGAGCGCACGCTCGACCGCCTCCTTCGCGAGTGGGGCAGCGGCGATCACCAAGGCGCCACCCTCGAAGCCTGGCTCTTCGAGGATGAGGAACCGCGCCGCAGCGCCGAGGAGCAGCTCAAGAAAGCAGGCGTGGAGGCGCGCCTGCGCAGCGCCTACAAGCCGCTCGTTCACGCCTTTCTCGAAGAGATCGACACCTGCGACCTCACGCATGTCAGGATCCGCTATCCGGTGCATGAGAATGCCGATCCCGTTCGCTTCCTGTCAGAGGCCTATCCGCTCCCGGCTCTGCTTGAGGGTGTGGAGATCGTGTTCGAGAAAGGCGACGACGGTCTGACCTACGATGTGCGATGCGCATATCGTGACGGGCGGATCGTCGATCATTCCGTCTTTGCACCCAATCGTCTGCGCTCCAATCATCTGGGGCAGGCCGATCTTGCCTGCACCGGCTGGCTCAGGGCCACGAACCTGCCGGATGGCACCGCGGATCGGGACGAGCCGCTGGACACGGAGATCGAGCAGGTTTTTCACGCGGCCATGTTCGCTCTCATGACGCATGACTGGCCGCTGCAGGAGCCCTATGCGGAAACGATCGCCATCGACGTGACGATTCCCGGAATCGAGCGGAATCTCGGTTATGGTGATGAAGTGATCAGCACCCGCGAGGCCCTGCACGAGGATCTCTATTTCTCCGCTCTCGAATGGTTCCATCACCAGGCAGGCCGCCCCCTCGACACTCGCAGCCTGATGCCGGGCCGGATCGTGCCGGATATCCGTGCAGGCGAGGGTGACGCTCATGTGCGGATCGCCTTGCAGGCCTTCACGCCTCCGCAGAATCCGGCAAGGCCGATGCAGGATCTGGAAGAGGCCGAGGCCGCTCCGGGTCTGGCGCAGATCGAGCAGGAATTGTCCGCATTGCCGGGCGAGCATTTCGAGGCGGCCTCGCGGGAGGGGCGGCCCGTGCGCGGCCTTTACCGCAGCGGCGCTCGTCCGGCCGTGCTCATCACCAGCGGGCAGCATGCCAACGAGACCTCCGGACCCGTCGGCGCCTTTCGCGCCGTGCGCCGGCTGCTGGCGAAGCCGGAATCCCACATCGCCTTCATCCCGATGGAGAACCCGGACGGCTATGCCCTGCACGGGCGGCTCTGCGAGGGCAACCCGCGCCACATGCATCATGCCGCGCGCTACACCTCTCTCGGGTGCGATGTGGAATACGGGCCCGACGAGCCCGTCTACGAGATCGGCGCAAGACGGCAGGCGTTGGAGATGTCGGGCGCTGAGCTGCACATCAACCTCCACGGTTATCCCGCGCATGAATGGACGCGCCCCTTCACCGGCTATCTGCCGCGCGCCTTCGAACGGTGGGTGCTACCGCAGGGCTTCATGCTCATCCTTCGGTATCATCCGTCCTGGGCCGAGAGGGCGCGGATCCTGATCGAGGCCGTGACGCGCGGCCTCTCGGCGGTGCCCGGATTGGCGGATTTCAATCGGCGTCAGCTTGACCTCTACGTTCGTCATTTCGGCGCGGCCTGGCATGAGACGATCTACGACGTGCCATGCCTCCTGCTGGCACAGGAGCGCCACCCGACTCCGCTCACGCTGATCACGGAATTTCCCGACGAGACCATCTACGGCGAGGCTTACCGCTTCGCTCATACGGTGCAGATGGCAACGGTGATCGCGGCGGAGGAAGCCTTCGCCGCCATGGTGCAGGCGCAGGCCTGAGCCTCGCAGGAACAGGAGTCATGAGCCGTCGTTAGTGGAGAAACAATCCTCCACGCTCCGAGGTGCGACGATGGCCCGGTTTTCCTGGAAGCAGAATGAGAACGAAGCCTCGATCCAGGAGGCGATCGACGTTGTGCGCGATCATGGCGAGCCGCTGCCCCCGCTGGACGATCAGGAGGCCTTCGGCGCCCTGTTCGACCGGTTCGCCGATGCCAAGGTCGTGCTGCTGGGCGAGGCGACCCACGGCACCTCCGAGTTCTATCGCGCCCGCGCGGCGATCACGCGGCGCCTCATCGAGAAGCACGGCTTCAACATCGTGGCCGTGGAGGCCGACTGGCCGGACGCGGCGCGCATCGACGCGTATGTTCGCCACCGCCCTATTCCCGATGGAGACGATGTGGCCTTCGAGCGTTTTCCCACCTGGATGTGGCGCAATGACGAGGTCTACGATTTCGCCAACTGGATGCGCGCCTACAACAGGGATCGGGCGGAGGAGGAGCGCGCGGAGTTTCGCGGGCTCGATATCTACAGCCTGAACTCTTCCATCCGCTCCGTGCTCGATTACCTCGACAAGGTGGATCCGGAAGCCGCCAAGGAGGCGAGGGGGCGCTATGGCTGCCTGAGCCCCTGGCAATCCGATCCGGCCCGTTACGGCCGTGCCGTGGTCACAGGCCAGAAGAAACCCTGTGACGAGAAGCTGCTGCAGCAGCTGCAGGATATTCTCGACAAGCGCATGGAGTACCTTGAGAGCGACGGCAGCGAGCCCTTCTTCGACGCCGTGCAGAACGCCAAGATCGCCCACGCGGCGGAGCACTACTACCGGATCATGTACGAGGGCGCGACGGAATCCTGGAACCTGCGCGACCGGCACATGTTCGACACGCTCCAGAGCCTGCTGGCGCGGCGCGAGAATGCCAAGGCGGTGATCTGGGCGCACAACTCCCATATCGGAAACGCCGCCGCGACCGCCATGGGCTGGCAAGGGGAGTTCAACATCGGAGAGCTCTGCCGCAAGGCCTATCAAGGCGAGGCCGTGCTCATCGGCTTCGGGACCGACCGGGGCACGGTGGCGGCCGCCGACGATTGGGACGAGCCCATGCAGGTGAAGACCGTCGTGCCGGCGCGGCCGGACAGCCATGAGCGGATCTTCCGCGACACGGGGCTCAAGTGCTTCCTCACGGACTGGCGGGACAATTTTCAGGACGATCTGAAGGACGCCCTGTCCCGCCCGCGCCTGGAACGCGCCATCGGCGTGGTCTACCGGCCGGAGACGGAGCTCTACAGCCATTACTTCGAGGCTGTCATGGCCGAGCAGTTCGACGCCTTCATCTGGTTCGACGAGACCAGGGCCGTCAGGCCACTCACCCATGCTCACGGAAAAGGCATGCCGGAGACCTATCCGTTCGGGCTTTGATGAAGGAACCGCTGCGTGTCCAAGACGTGGATCCCCGGCCCAAGGCCGGGGATGACGTGAGAGGGCACGGATCTCACCGCCATTCCCGCGCTCTGCCTGTCGTGCCTGCTCAGCGCTGCCATTCCCGTTCCCGCCGTCATCCCCGCGTAGGCGGGGATCCAGATCTAGAACAGTCGGAGAAAAGGCGCTGTGGCAGCCGCTTGCTTCCTTCTGCGCCCTCGGCGGACATCCTTGACCAGGGGCGGTGCTCCGTTCTGCTCCCCC
>DASQML010000042.1:0-70103 GCA_035645515.1 Microvirga sp. | reverse complement strand
GTATCAAGACGGTGGTGATGGGTGCGTCCTTCCGCAATACGGCCGAGATCGAAGCGCTCGCAGGCTGCGATCGCCTGACCATCTCGCCCGCGCTCCTCGACGAGCTGGCAAAGGCCGAAGGCGACCTTCCGCGCAAGCTCTCGCCCGAGAGCGTGGAGAAGGTCCCGGCATTGCCGCGCATGGACGAGAAGACCTTCCGCTTCGCCCTCAACGAGGATGCGATGGCGACCGAGAAGCTCGCCGAGGGCATCCGCTCCTTCGTGAAGGATCTGCGCTCGCTGCGTACGCTCGTGGCGAAGCGTCTCGACGAGGCGAAGGCGGCGTGAGTCGCCTTCGCTGTTCTTGAGAAGCCGGCTCACCGGTTGTCGGGCCGGCTTCTCACCGCTTGCAAACCTTGCCGCGTGATGCGGTAGGGACCTCCGTTCGAGGAGGCGATCAAGCCCTTCTGCCGCAGCGCCTTGAACAGGTCCATCGTGCAGAGAGACATGAGCCATCCCTCGCGGGTGAGGCATTCGATTTCGGAAATGCGACCGTTCTCGTCCTTGTGATGACGAATGAGGCCGCCTTGAGCGAGCACGTGCAGCACGCGCTGGCCATTGCGTGAAACATTCACGGGAAAACCTTGAGCTTTGTTTTGATTCCGTAAGAGAGGCGCGCGTATGCGCGCATTCGGCTGCGTCATCAGCCGCTGCCCGCCTGTCAGGTGGCGGGCTTTACCGGGACTCGGTCTCTCTGCGCATCAAAGCTCCAGGTGTCGAACGGCCTCCTTATAGAGGCCGTTCGCGAAGGTCGTCAATCAGCCGCGGCTCGCCAGCGCCTTCTCCCGGATCGCGGAGAGGGACATGGCGGGCGTGATCGCCTCGGGGTCCAGCATGCAGTGCAGGATCGCGGGCTTGCCGGAGGTCAGGGCCCGCTGGAGGGCCGCAGGGAACTCCTCGGTGGTCTCCACGCGCTCGCCATAGCCGCCGAAGGCCTTGGCGTAGGCCGCGAAGTCCGGGTTCTTCAGCATCGTGGCCGAGACGCGGCCCGGATACTCGCGCTCCTGATGCATGCGGATCGTGCCGTACATGCCGTTGTCGAGGAGGATCACGAGGATCGGGAGGTCATATTGAACCGCGGTCGCGAATTCCTGCCCGTTCATCAGGAAATCGCCGTCGCCGGCGAATACCACGACCGTGCTGTCGGGATTGATGCGCTTCGCGCCGACACCCGCCGGAACGCCGTAGCCCATGGAGCCCGAGGTCGGGGCGAGCTGCGTGCCGTAATGACGGAAGGGCCAGAAGCGGTGAACCCAGGTGGCGAAGTTGCCCGCGCCGTTGCAGTAGATCGTGTCGGCGGGCATCACCTCGCGTAGGTGAGCCATCACCTGACCCATCTGCAGATTGCCCGCGTGCTCGATCGCGGCGGGGTTGCTCCAGGCCACATAATCCGCATGCGCCGTCTTCGTGCCTTCGCTCCACGGCAGGCTGGCCGGCGGGTCCATGCCTTCGAGCGCCGCCGCGAAGGCGACGGGCGAGGCGTTGATGGCCAGATGCGGTGAATAGACGCGTCCGAGCTCGCCGGAATCGGGATGGATGTGCACGAGCTTCTGCCGGGGCGCCGGGATGTCGAGCAGCGTATAGGCCTGGCTCGGGATCTCGGAGAGACGGCCGCCGACGAGCAGGATCAGATCGGCTTCCTTGATGCGCGCGAGCAGCTTCGGGTTCACGCCGAGGCCGAGATCGCCGATATAGGACGCATGATCGGCGGGGAAGAGCATCTGGCGGCGGAAGGTGCAGGCGACCGGCAGATCGAATCGCTCGGCGAAGCGCACGAAGCGCTGCACCGCTTCCTCGGACCAGCGGCTGCCGCCGAGCAGCGCCACCGGCTTCTTCGCCTCCTGCAGCAGCTTCTGCAACTCGGCCATCTGAGCGGGCGAGGGGTGTGTCTCGATCACTTGATAGCGCGGCGCATCGGCAACTTCCGCCATCTCCGTCAGCACGTCCTCCGGCAGGGCGATCACGACGGGGCCGGGGCGGCCCGAGGTCGCCACATGGAAAGCGCGGGAGATGATCTCGGGGAAGCGCGCCGGATCGTCCACTTCCGTCGCCCACTTGGCGAGAGGGCCGAAGGCCGCGCGGTAATCGAGCTCCTGGAAGGCTTCGCGCTCGCGCATGCCGCGCTCGATCTGGCCGACGAAGAGGATCATCGGTGTGGAGTCCTGCTTGGCGATGTGGATGCCGGGCGAGGCATTGGTCGCACCGGGGCCGCGGGTCACGAAGCAGATGCCGGGCTGGCCCGTGAGCTTGCCATAGGCTTCCGCCATCATCGCGGCGCCGCCTTCCTGACGGCAGACCGTGACGTTGATGTCGGCGTCGTGCAGGGCATCCAGGGCCGCGAGATAACTCTCGCCCGGAACGCAGAAGATGTGATCGACTCCGTGGACGAGAAGCTGATCGACAAGAATCTGGCCGCCGGTGCGGGAGGTCGCTGTCATGGAGGGCTCACGAATGCAAAAGAGTGTGAATAAGGAAACGGAGGGCATCGCTGCCCTCCGCGTGGTCTTTCAGGACGATCAGGCGTCGACGTCGAACTTCACACCCTGAGCGAGTGGAAGCGAGGTGCCGAAATTGATCGTGTTGGTGGCGCGGCGCATATAGGCCTTCCAGGCATCCGAGCCGGACTCGCGTCCGCCGCCCGTTTCCTTCTCGCCGCCGAACGCACCGCCGATCTCGGCGCCCGAGGGGCCGATATTCACGTTGGCGATGCCGCAATCCGAACCCACGGCAGAAACGAAAGTCTCGGCCTCGCGCAGGTTGAGCGTGAAGATCGACGAGGAAAGGCCGGCGCCGACGGCATTGTGCTGCTCGATCACCTGATCGAAATCCGTGTAGCGCATCACGTACAGGATCGGCGCGAAGGTCTCGCGCAGGACGGGGCCGGTCTGCTCCGGCATCTCGACCAGGGCGGGACGGACATAGAAGCCGTCGCCCGCCACGTCGGTGTAGCGTCCGCCGCCATGCACCTTGCCGCCGGCGTTGCGAGCCTCGTCGAGCGCGCGCTCCATCCCTTCGAAGGCGGCCTTGTCGATCAGCGGGCCGATGAGCGTGCCTTCGGCGCGGGGATCGCCGATCTTCGCGCTGCCATAGACCTTGATGAGACGCGGAACGAGCTGGTCGTAGACGCTGTCATGGACGAAAAGGCGGCGCAGCGTGGTGCAGCGCTGGCCCGCGGTGCCCATCGCGGCGAACGCGATGCCGCGCAGCGCGAGGTCGAGATCGGCGGAGGGAGCGACGATGGCGGCGTTGTTGCCGCCGAGCTCGAGGATCGCACGGGCGAACCGCGCGGCGAGCTTTGGGCCCACCTGACGGCCCATGGCGGTGGAGCCGGTGGCGGAGAGAACCGGAACGCGGTGATCGTCGACCAGGATCTCGCCGATCTCGCGGCCGCCGAGGAGAACCTCGAGGAGGCCCTCCGGCACGCCCCCGAAGCGCTTGGCGGCTCGCTCCGCGATGGCATGGGTGGCAAGAGCGGTCAGCAGGGTCTTTTCCGAAGGCTTCCAGACCACGGAGTCGCCGCAGACGAGGGCGAGAGCCGCGTTCCAGGACCACACGGCCACCGGGAAGTTGAAGGCCGAAATGACGCCGCAGACGCCCAGCGGATGCCAGGTTTCCATCATGCGGTGATCGGCGCGCTCGGTGGCGATGGTCAGACCGTAGAGCTGGCGGGAGAGGCCGACCGCGAAATCGCAGATGTCGATCATCTCCTGAACCTCGCCGAGTCCCTCGGAAACGATCTTGCCGGCCTCAAGCGTCACGAGGCGGCCAAGATCGTCCTTCGCGGCGCGCAGCTCCTCGCCGAGCAGGCGCACGAACTCGCCGCGCTTCGGAGCGGGGACCCTGCGCCAGACCTTGAAGGCGGCGTCGGCGCGGCCGACGGCGGCCTTGGCCTCGTCCGGCGTGGTCTCGCGGACATGGGCGATCACCTCGCCCGTGATGGGAGAAACGGCGGCGCGGCCGGTGGGGGCGAAAGCGCTGTCCGGCACGCCGAGACGGGCAAGAATGGCGCGGGCTTCCTCCGCCACGCTGGCGGATGAGGTCGAAACGGATGGCAGGGCGGACATGTTCATTCTCCCATGGAAACGGGGTCGGGCTCCTTCCTCGAGCCCGCCACCTTCGCTCGTTCTTAAACAAAGACGACGGCGGCCTTCAGGCCACCGTCTTAAAGCATGACCGGGAAATGTGGGAACTTCTTTTCCCGAATAGGATCATGCGATTTCGGAAAGAAGCCGGGCGGGCTCCCGTTCGTTAACGGTCGGGAGCCTGTTCCAAATCCTCATGCAACCGCGTCGAGGCGAATGTTCTTCGCGGCCGGCTCGTGGCTCTCGTCCAGGCGCGCGCCCGAGTAGACGCGGCCGAAGCGGTTGGCGAGGAACGTGCCGAGATCGATCTCCTCCTGGCGGACGAAACCCTGTTTCGGGAGCTTGCCCTCGGCCAGCAGGTCGAGCATGGCGCAGATGCCGGCGGCCGTGGTCACCTGGATGGCGGTGCGCTGGGTGCCTGCGACCTTCTGGCCGTAGATGCTGCGGGCATAGGTTTCCTGCACATAGCGGCCGTCGCGCTCGCCGGTCACGGTCACGAAGACGATGACCATGTCCTGCATGGTGGCGGGAACGGCGTTCTCCAGAATGTCCTTCAGAACCTCGCGGCGGTTGCGCAGCTGCAGGTCGTTGAGGAGCACGCGCATCAGCGCGCAGTGGCCCGGATAGCGGATGGTCTTGTAGTTGAGGTTGCGCACCTTGCCTTCGAGCGTCTCGCAGAGGGTGCCGAGGCCGCCGGAGGTGTTGAAGGCCTCGTAGCGCGTGCCGTCGAGGGAGAACTCTTCCAGCTCTTCCATGGCGGGCACTTCGCGCAGCTTGCCGTCGACCACCGCTTCGCAGCGCTCGATATACTCGTTGATGACGCCGTCCGTGCTCCAGGTGAGGTTGTAGGACAGGGCGTTCGAGGGGTATTGCGGCAGCGCGCCGACGCGCAGGCGCACGGTGTCGAGCTTGTCGAAGCGGCTCGCGATGTCGTGCGCCACGATGGAGATGAAGCCGGGGGCAAGGCCGCATTGCGGAATGAAGGCGGTGGAGGCGCCCTCCGAGAGCTCCTTCACCATGCGGGTGGTGGCGACGTCCTCGGTAAGGTCGAAATAGTTCACGTCGGCGAGGCGTGCCGCCTGGGCCACATGGCCGGTCAGGTGATAGGGCGCTGCGCTGAGCACGGCGTAATGGCCCTTGAGGGCGTTCTGCAGGGCCACCGCGTCATTGAAGTCGAGCTGGATCGTCGCGATGCCGTCCTTGGCCACGGCTGCGAGGGCGGCCTCCGAGGCGTCGGCGACGGTCACTTTGTAGTCGCCGGTCTCGTTGAGCATGTCGACGATGGTGGAGCCGATCTTGCCGGCGCCGATGACGAGAATGGATTTCATAAGGCTTAGACCTCCCTGGATAATGCGGGGAGAAAACGGCAAAGCCCTGCAGAGCGCCATAGACAAGCTGACGAAAAGCCGAGTAGTTTTCGGCAGATCGCCATCAGAACTGGTCATAGTGATGCTGGATGCCACGGATCGCGCCCTGATCGCCCTCCTGCGGGAGAATGCCCGCATCGGCCACGCCGAGGCCGCCCGGCGGCTGAAGCTCTCCCGCACCACCGTGCAGGCGCGGGTGGAAAGCCTGGAGCGGCGCGGGGTGATCGTCGGCTACACGTTGCGGCTGGCCGAAGAGGTCAGCCGGCGCATGGTGCGCGCGCATGTCACCATCGTGGTCGCGCCGAAAGCCTCCGCTGCCGTTGCCACGGCGCTGCAGCGCATGCCAGAGTTGCGGGCGCTTCATTCCGTTGCCGGTGTCTTTGATCTTCTGGCGGTGGTAGAGGCGGAAGACGTTCCGACCCTCGACGCCGCCATCGACAAGATCGGCGCGCTGGAGGGCGTGGAGCGCACGCAATCCTCCATCATCCTCTCAACGAAATTCGAACGATGACCTCTTCTGCCTCAAGCCTTGCCGATGTCGTGATCGTGGGCGGCGCCGTCATGGGCTCCTCCACCGCCTACCATCTCCTCGCGGATTCCGGGTTCAAGGGGCGCGTCGTCGTCATCGAGAAGGACCCGACCTATCAGCTGTCGGCCTCCGCCCTGTCGGCGGCATCGATCCGCCAGCAATATTCCAGCGCGGTGAACATCCGCATCTCGCTTTATGGCATCCACTTCCTGCGCAACATCGCCGACTATCTCACTGTCGACAGCGACAGGCCGGAACTCGGATTGAAGGAGGGCGGCTATCTCTACTGCGCGACGCAAGCCGGCGAACAGATCCTGCGCGAGAACCAGGCGCTGCAGGCGGCGGAAGGCGCGGACATTCTCTTCCTCAAGCCGGACGAGCTGAAACAGCGTTT
Organism: Microvirga sp.; assembly: GCA_035645515.1. Taxonomy (GTDB): domain Bacteria; phylum Pseudomonadota; class Alphaproteobacteria; order Rhizobiales; family Beijerinckiaceae; genus Microvirga. Next base: position 63,693 of record DASQML010000042.1, on the reverse strand, counting down.
CCCCTGGCTCAACGTGGAGGATCTCGCCGCCGGCACCTGGGGCCGTTCGGGCGAGGGCTGGTTCGACGGCTGGGGCCTGCTGCAGGCGTTCCGCAAGAAGGCGCGCTCGCTCGGCGCCGAATACGTGAAGGGCGAAGTGGCCGCGATCGAGCGGGAGGGCAACCGCGTGGTCGCCGTGCGCCTCAAGGACGGCACACGCATCGCCTGCGGCGCGCTCGTGAACTGCGCGGGCTCGGGCGGCCGGGCTGTCGCAGAAATGGCGGGCATCACCATTCCGGTGCAGGCGAAGCGGCGCTACGTGTTCACCTTCTCCTGCAGGGAGCCGGTGGAGAACCTGCCGCTGCTTATCGACACGTCCGGGGCCTATGTGCGTCCCGAAGGCGAGGGGCATTTCATCTGCGGCGCGTCGCCGGAAGCGGATGTGGATCCCGACTGGCACGATGACGATCCGGCAAGCCAGGAGATCGACTTCTCCTTCTTCGAGGAATTCATCTGGCCTTCGCTCGCGCATCGCGTTCCCGCATTCGAGGCCATCAAGCCGGGCCGTGCCTGGTCGGGCCCCTACGACATGAGCCTGCTCGATCACAATGCCATCATCGGCAAGACGGACAGGATCGAGAATTTCTATCTCTGCAACGGCTTCTCGGGCCACGGGCTTCAGCAGGCGGCGGCTGTCGGCCGCGGCCTGTCGGAACTGATCGTTCACGGCGGCTACCGCACCCTCGACCTGTCCGAACTCGGCTACGAGCGCGTGCTGGCGAACCGTCCGCTGCTCGAGCGCAACGTGATCTGAGGCATTGCCAGCAGAACTGTCCTGAGCCTCACCCTGAGGAGCGAGCTTGCTCGCGTCTCGAAGGGCGAGGCGTCCCCAGAGTGCACTGGATCCTCCTTCGAGACGCCACCACGCGGCTCCTCAGGATGAGGGGGTACGGTTCGACGCTCTCTAGACAGCGCCTTCATCGAAGGTGCGATAGGCCCAGATCCGGCCGCCGCGGTTCATGTGCCGCTGCATCAGGCCGGGCTGGTCCGCGGACGGCTGGGAGGCGACGGCAAGCTCGTTCACGCCTTCCCTGTCCGCCCGCTCGTCGCTGCGGCGCGCGCCCGTTCCGGTGGTGGTGCTCGCCCCGGCATTCGGCTGGCCCTCGCCCGTGCGCAGATCCGCCGAGCCGAGATCGTCCGTGGCTTCCGCCATCTGGCCCATGCCAGGGAGCGAGCCGGTGTTGGTCTGGCCCGCCTGAGCGCCTCCGGTGAGGCCGGCGCCGAGGGGCATGCCGAGATCGGCACCTGCACCCCGCCCGCCGCCCTCCGCCTTCAGCCATTCCCGGCTGCTGCCGTCGAGATCCACAGGCTCGAACATCTCGAGCACCCGCGCCGCCTCTTCCATGTCGTCCTGATCGACCCGGGCGGCGATCATCGTGCAGCCGTCGTGCAGCCCCTTCTCGAACACGCGCCGGTCGTCGTCCGGCAGGTTCAGGTCGTGGAGGGATTCCAGGGAGTCGTCCCGGGCAGAGAGGGCACGGAATCCCGAGATCGAGGAGATCTCGCGGGCATCCTGGTTTCCGACCGCGACAATTCGGTGCTGGGCAATTCCCGTTTCCATGAGCGCCTGAAGCGCCTGGCGGGCTTGGGAGGGATCCCTGAAGAGGGCCGTCAACATGTGTGGCATGGCTTCTTACCTATGGACACTCCGTCAACGAAGAGCGCTTCCGGCCTGTTCCCATCCCCAGTTGTTAAGTCTTTTCAAGGAAAGGGGCTTCCATTTTGGAGCCGGCTATGATTGTCATGGATGTGTCATTAAAACGTCATCCAGGTTTCGTGCTGGGGTGATGAACGACAAGAACGTCCCCGAGGGGATGGAATGGGAGAGACAAGATTATGATGAAGAAGTCCTTCCTCGGCGCTCTGGCCCTTGGCCTCGTGTCGAGCACGTCTGCCTTCGCTCAGACGGAGATCCAGTGGTGGCACGCCATGACGGGTGCCAACAACGACGTGGTCAATCGCCTTGCGGAAGAGTTCAACGCCTCGCAGAAAGACTACAAGGTCGTTCCGACCTACAAGGGCCAGTACGCCGACACCCTGAACGCCGGCATCGCCGCATTCCGGGCGGGTGGCGCGCCCCACATCCTGCAGGTCTTCGAGGTCGGCACCGCGACCATGATGGGCGCCAAGGGCGCCGTGAAGCCGGTCCATGAGCTGATGAAGGAAGCCGGCGAGAAGTTCGACCCGCAGGCCTATCTGCCCGCCATCACTGGCTACTACTCCACGGCGAAGGGCGAGATGCTCTCCTTCCCCTTCAACTCCTCCTCGATGGTCATGTGGATCAACAGGGACGAGCTGAAGAAGGCCGGCGTCAACGAAATCCCGAAGACCTGGCCTGACGTGTTCGCCGCCGCCAAGAAGCTCAAGGCGGCCGGCCACGACACCTGCGGCTTCTCGAACGCCTGGGCGTCCTGGGCTCACATCGAGCAGTTCTCCGCCTGGCACAACCTGCCGATGGCCACTAAGGCCAACGGCCTCGACGGCTTCGACACGGAGATGAAGTTCAACTCGCCGGTGCATGTGAAGCACCTGCAGAACCTCATCGACCTGCAGAAGGACAAGACCTACGACTACTCGGGCCGCGATTCGAAGAGCGAAGGCCGCTTCACCTCCGGCGAATGCGCGATCTTCCTTACCTCCTCGGGCTTCTACGGCAACGTGAAGGCCAACGCGAAGTTCGACTTCACCTCGGTTCCGATGCCGTACTACCCGGATGTCCAGGGCGCTCCGCAGAACTCCATCATCGGCGGCGCTTCCCTGTGGGTCATGGGCGGCAAGAAGGCTGAGGAGTACAAGGGCGTCGCCAAGTTCTTCGCCTTCCTCTCGGATACCGACCGCCAGGCCAAGCTGCACCAGGAATCGGGCTACCTCCCGATCACGAAGGCAGCCTACGAGAAGACCAAGGCTTCCGGCTTCTATGAGAAGAACCCGGTCCTCGAGACGGCCCTGAAGGAGCTGACCAACAAGGAGCCGACCGAGAACTCCCGCGGTCTGCGCTTCGGCAACATGGTTCAGATCCGCGACGTGATCGCGGAAGAGATCGAAGCCGCCCTTGCTGGTCAGAAGCCGGCCAAGGACGCCCTCGACGCTGCCGTGTCCCGCAGCAACCAGATCCTGCGCCAGTTCGAGCGCACCGTCCGCTAAGCCTCGCTGGCCGGCCGATCTTTCATCCCGGGCGGCGAACGCTGCCCGGGATGATCTTATGAGAAACCTCGCAGACCGGTCGATGCCGTCCTCTGCACCATCCCCGGACCGACGTTAGCGCGATGGAAAAACGAGCTCATTTTTCAGGGTGGATGCTGCCGCTTCTGCTGATTGTTCCGCAGATGGCCATCACCCTCATCTTCTTCTACCTGCCCGCCTCCCAGGCGATCTGGCAGTCCTTCCTCCGCGAAGACGCTTTCGGTCTCGCCTCCGAGTTCGTGGGCTTCGAAAACTATGCCGCGGTGTTCGAGCAGCCCGAATATTACCGGGCGATGGTCACGACCGTGATCTTCTCCACCCTGGTGGCCTTCTTCTCGCTCTCCGTCGCTCTGCTTCTCGCCACCCAGGCCGACAAGAACATTCGCGGCGCCCATGCCTTCAAGACCCTGCTGATCTGGCCCTATGCGGTGGCTCCCGCCATTGCAGGCGTGCTGTGGATCTTCATGTTCCACCCGACGCTCGGCACGCTGGCGCGCCCCATCCGCGCGGCGGGAATCGACTGGAACCCGATGCTCAACGGCACTCATGCCATGATCCTTCTGGTGCTCTCCGCCACCTGGAAGCAGATCAGCTACAACTTCCTGTTCTTCCTCGCCGGCCTTCAGGCGATCCCGAAGAGCGTGATCGAGGCGGGCGCGATCGATGGCGCGGGGCCGCTTCGCCGGTTCTGGACGATCATTTTCCCCCTGCTATCGCCGACCACCTTCTTCCTGCTGGTCGTGACCGTCGTCTACGTGTTCTTCGATACGTTCGGCATCATCGATGCCGTGACAGGCGGCGGACCTGCCGGTCAGACCACGACTCTCGTCTACAAGGTTTATGCGGATGGGCGCCTGGGCGGCGATCTCGGCGGCTCGGCGGCGCAATCGGTGATCCTCATGATCATCGTGATCGCGCTCACGGCCATCCAGTTCCGCTATGTCGAACGCAAGGTGCAGTACTGATGGTCGAGAATCGTCCCTTTAGAGACTTCATGGCCTATCTGACTCTGGCCATAGGCGTCCTCGTCGTGGCTTTCCCGGTCTATCTGGCCGTGATGGCGTCAACCTTCGACACGGCCACCATCATCAATGGCAACATGCCTCTGGTTCCAGGGCCTCATGCGGCCGAGAACTACTCGCGCACCCTGTTCTACGGCGGCATGCATGCGCGCCAGCCGGTCAGCGCCATGATGATCAACTCCATGATCATGGCTATAGGCATCGCCGTCGGTAAGATCCTGATCTCGATCCTCACGGCCTACGCGATCGTCTACTTCAAGTTCCCGTTCCGCAAGACTGCGTTCTGGATCATCTTCATCACGCTGATGCTTCCGGTGGAAGTGCGCATCTACCCGACCTACAAGATCGTCGCCGATCTAGGCCTGCTCGATACCCATACGGGCCTGATCCTGCCGCTCATCGCATCGGCCACCGGCACGCTGCTGTTCCGGCAGTTCTTCATGACGATTCCGGAGGAGTTGCTGGAAGCGTCGAAGATCGACGGCGCGGGTGCGTTCCGGTTCTTCAAGGACACGCTGCTTCCCCTCTCCATGACGACGATCGCGGCTCTCTTCGTGATCCAGTTCATCTACGGCTGGAACCAGTATCTCTGGCCGCTGCTGATCACGACGAAGAGCTCGATGCAGACCATCGTGATCGGCATCAAGATGATGCTCACGACTACGGATGCGCTGACCGAGTGGAACGTCGCCATGACGACCGCCGTGCTCGCGATGGTGCCGCCGGTGCTGGTGGTGATCTTCATGCAGCGGCTGTTCGTGAAGGGTCTCGTCGAAACGGAAAAGTGACGCGCGGAACACGCGCGTCGCCCCTTCTGTCCGTGCAGAGGGGCTCACAAGGAATATCGGAATTCTCAGCCTGGGGCTTCTGAGGGCACCGGCTGACATGAAAAGGAATAAGCAATGGCAGGGGTAACGCTCGATACGGTGCGAAAGGTCTATGCGGGCAATGTGGAAGCCGTAAAAGGCGTGTCTCTCGACATCGAGGACGGCTCTTTCTGCGTGCTCGTCGGCCCATCGGGCTGCGGCAAGTCCACCCTTCTCCGCATGATCGCAGGCCTGGAGACGATCTCCGGCGGCGAGATCAAGATCGGCAACCGCGTGGTGAACCAGGTGGAGCCCGCCGATCGCGATATCGCCATGGTGTTCCAGAACTATGCGCTCTATCCGCATATGAGCGTCTACGACAACATGGCCTACGGCCTTCGCAATCGGAAGACGCCGAAGGACGAGATCGAGAAGCGCGTGAAGGAAGCCGCGCGCATCCTGGCCATCGAGCCGTTCCTCGACCGCAAGCCGCGCGCGCTCTCCGGCGGCCAGCGCCAGCGCGTGGCCATGGGCCGCGCCATCGTGCGCAAGCCCCAGGTGTTCCTGTTCGACGAGCCGCTCTCCAACCTGGACGCCAAGCTGCGCGTGCAGATGCGCGTGGAGATCAAGCGCCTGCAGAAGGCTCTTGGCGTCACCTCGATCTACGTGACCCACGACCAGGTCGAAGCCATGACGCTCTCCGACAAGCTCGTGGTGATGTCGGGCGGCCAGATCGAGCAGGTGGGATCCCCGGCCGAGGTCTATCGCCGTCCCGAGACCCGCTTCGTAGCGACCTTCATCGGTTCCCCGCCCATGAACATTCTGCCGGGCCAGGTGGAAGGCCCGGGTCGCGTGACGGTGGGCGGCCATACCATCCTCGTCACGGACATGCGCGAGGGCCTCACCCCCGGCTCGGCCATCGAGGTAGGCCTGCGTCCGGAGGACGTGCAGGCGGGCAGTGCGCCCGGTTCCAGCAGCCTGTCCATGGACGTGGACTTCGTCGAGGAGCTTGGCGCCACCCAGCTCTTCCACGGCAAGGTTGCGGGCTCCGAATTCGTGGTGCAGGCCTCCACGGGCCAGATTCCGGCCGAAACCCGCAAGTTGCCTCTGTCCGTCGACCCGGCCAACGTCCACCTCTTCGACCCGCAGACCACCAAGCGTCTGGGCCGCGTCTGAGGGAAAACGACCCTGAGCCTCACCCTGAGGAGCGAGCGTGCTCGCGTCTCGAAGGGCGAGGTGTCTCCAGAGAGCACTGGAGCATCCTTCGAGACGGTCACTTCGTGACCTCCTCAGGATGAGGTCGATGCTTCAAGTACTGGTCAGTGTTGGCAACAGCCGTTCCGGGGTGCCCGGAACGGCTGTTGCGCGTTCAAGGCTGCCCCTTTATCCCTTTTCATAAGAACGTGAGGGATCACCATGACGGTCAAGCTCGACGGAGCGACGCTCCAGATACAGGATGTGGTGCGCGTGGCGCGTCCGGATGCGCAGGGCCGCTTCGCGCAAGCCGAGCTTGCGCCCGAGGCGCGGGAGCGGATCGCGGCGACACGGGCCTATATCGACCGCACCTGGATGCACGACGATGCGCCCCTCATGTACGCCTTCAACACCGGCGTCGGCCTGTTCAAGGACCAGCGCGTGCTCATCGCCGACATGGCGGCTTACCAGCGCAAGACGGTCTATGCCCACGCCACCGGCGTCGGCGAGCCTTTCCCGGAGGATGTGACCCGCGCCATGATGCTGCTGCGCGCCAATGCCTTCGCGTCCAACTATTCCGGTCCGCGCGTCGAGCTGGTCGAACGCCTGCTCGCCTTCCTCAACGCCGGCCTGCACCCGGTGATCCCGCAGAAAGGGTCGGTGGGCGCGTCCGGCGATCTCGCACCGCTCGCCCACATGGCCGGTGCCGTCTGTGGCTTCGAAGAGGCCGACATGGTCTATCAGGGCCAGATCATGCCGGCCCGCGAGGCCATCGTCGCTGCCGGCTTCGATCCCGATTTCGAACTCGGCGCGAAGGACGCATCAGCCCTCATCAACGGCTCGACCACGTCGCTGGCGCTCGCAGCCCTTGCCACGCACGACGCGCGCCGCATCCTCAAGCATGCGGACATTGCCATGTGCCTGTCCCTCGAAGCCATGCGCGGGGAACTGGCGGCCTTCGATCCGCGGGTGCACAAGGCCCGTCCCCATCCGGGCCAGGCGCGCGTGGCGCGCAATCTCCTGCGCATCCTCGAAGGATCCAAGCGCTGCTCGCAAGAAGCGCGCAATGTCGTCTTCCCCGACGAGCCGCGCCAGCCCGGCACGCCCGCTTCTCCCCGCGTGCAGGACGTCTATTCGCTCCGCTGCACGCCGCAGGTGCACGGGCCTGCCGTCGAGGCGCTGGAATATGTGGAGCGGGTTGTCGGCACGGAGATGAACTCCGCCACCGACAACCCGCTGATCTTCGACGACGGCCAAGGCGGCTACGTGTCCATCTCCGGGGGACATTTCCATGGGCAGTACATGGCGCAGGCCATGGATTTCCTTGCCATCGCCATAGCCGATCTCGGTTCGATCTCGGAGCGGCGCCTCGCGCGCCTCATCGATCCCACCATGTCCTACGGCCTGCCGCGCAATCTGCTTGCGGGCAAGCGCGGGTTGAACACGGGCTTTGCCACCGTGCAATGCTCCATGTCCGCGCTCGTGATGGAGAACCGCGGCCTAGCGACGCCGGGCTCTGTCGATTCCATCCCAGGCAAGTCGAACGCGGAAGATCACATCTCCAATTCAACCTGGTGCGGCCGCAAGGCGCGCACGATCGTGGAGAACGTGGAGCAGATCGTGGCAGGCGAGCTGCTGATGGCGGCGCAGGCGCTGACCCTCGTGGAGCCGCTCGCCAAGGATTATCCCCTCGGCAAAGGCTCGCGCGCGGCGCTGGAGGCCATTCGTTCCGTCATTCCCCCGGCGCTCGACGGCGATCGCTGGTATGCCACCGAGATGCGTCAGGCCCTCGACCTCGTGCGCTCCGGCGCCGTGGTGGAGGCGGTGGAAAGCGCCATCGGGGTCCTGGAATAGAAAAGGGCCCGGAATGATCCGAGCCCCTGCAACGAGCAATGTCTGTGACTCAGCGGCAGCGGCGCACGTTGCGCACGACCACACTGCCGTTCGGACGATAGACACGCTCCTGAACGACGCGGCAGCGCCGGTCCCGGAGCTGCCAGGCGGGAACGCCGCAGCGGCGGACGGTACGATAAACGACGCGTCCATTGGGACGCACCGTGCGCACATGGCGTGTCGTGCAGGCAATGGTGTCGACGAGGGATGGCGCTTCGATCCGCTGCGGGCTGAAACGGGCTTGAGCATCCGAGGCAGAGGCAAGGAAACCGGCGCCGAACACGACAGCGATGGCAGGGATGATGAAAGCTCGCATGATCCAGTCCTTCGTTGGGAAAGAGTGACGACAACTTCGATGCTTATGCCAAGGTTCCTGAAACGGGGATGAAGCTTATGTTGCCTCGCGTTACGATCGATCGCGTTCAGGCCCGTGACGGCACGGAACTGGTTTCCGCCAATCTCGCCAGCATCGCGCTGCACGAGCCGTGGGTCTCGCCATGCCGCGACCTCGCGAGTTTCCAGGGCTATCTCGCGCGCTGCGACGGCGACAGATCATTTGGCTTCATCGCGCGTGAAAGAGAGAGCAACAGGATCGTCGGCATCGTCAATCTGAACGAGATCGTGCGCGGCTTCTTTCAAAGCACGTATATGGGTTATTATGCGGTGGCTGGCATGAACGGGCGTGGCCTGATGCGCGAAGCCGTCGGTCTCGTGGTGACGCACGCCTTCACCGAACTCGGCCTGCATCGCATCGAGGCCAACATCCAGCCCGGCAACGAGCCCTCCCGCGCCCTGGTGAAGAGTCTCGGCTTCCGCCAGGAGGGATTTTCGCCCCGTTATCTCAAGATCAACGGGGAATGGCGCGACCATGAGCGCTGGGCCATTCTCTCCGATGAATGGCAGGCTTAAGCCACGAGCCTTTTCTGCAGGAAGGTGCGGTTTCCGCCTTTGGGAAAATCCTTCAATTCGCCGAAACGCTCGTAGCCGAGGCGCTCGTACAGCGCGAGCGCTTCGGGATTGAGGGTGTCGAGCCAGGCCGAATGGCAGCCGCGCCTGACGGCCTCTTCCTCCGCCAGCGCGACGAGGTTTCGCGCGATGCCCTGCTTGCGCAGGCTCTCCGGCACGAAGATCAACTCGATCGTCAGCCATTCCCAGCTCGTGTGCGCCCACAATCCGCCGACAACGGTCTTGGATTCGACCTCGCGGATCACCACGGCCAGATCCTGGATCCGCAAGTCGGGCATGAGGGTGCTGCGGTTGAAATCGGTGAGGCCGTTGCTGATGATCTGGCGGACGATGTGATGCGGCTTCGCAAGAAGCTCGAGATGGAAGTTCACGCAACAATCCTTCTGACGGCTTCTAACAACACGCGGGCCGCGGCGTCCGCGTCTTCGACCGTGATCGACTCGGCCGGGTTATGGCTGATTCCGCCCTTGCAGCGCACGAAGAGCATGGCGGAGGGGCAGAGATTGGCCATCGCCACCGCATCGTGACCGGCGCCGGAGGCCAGGCGCACCGGCTCCACGCCGATGCTTTTCACCGCCTCCTCCAGCTCTGCCATCAAGCCCCGGTCCATGGGCGTGGCAGGCGATTCCATGAAAGGCTCGATGCTGAAGGATACGCCGCGCCGCGCCGCCGCCGCTTCGCATTCGGTCACGATGTCCTGCACCAGGGCATGACGCACCGCATCGTCGGGGGAGCGGGCATCGAGGGTGAAATCGACCCGTACGGGAATGACATTGATGGCCCCGGGCTGCACCTGCGCCACGCCGACCGTCGCCACCGTATCCGTGCGCGTGGAGCCTGAGCGCTCCACGATGCCGATCATCTCGGCCACCGCCGCGAGCGCATCGCGGCGCATGGCCATCGGCACGGTGCCCGCATGGCCCGCTTCGCCGATCACGTGCGCCCGGGCGCGGGTGATGCCGTTGATGGCGGAAACGATGCCGACGGGAAGGTTGCGCGCCTCGAGCTGAGGACCTTGCTCGATATGCACTTCGAGATAGCCGCGATAGCGCGCCGGATCGCGGGCGAGGGCCGCAACGCCATCGGGATCGCCGCCGAAGGCGATCAGCGCATCGCGAAGCGTGACGCCATCGGCATCCCGGCCGTCGAGCCAGGCGGGATCGTAGCGGCCGGCCAGCGCATAGGAGGTGGAGAGATTGGTAGGGAAGCGGACGTTCTCCTCGTCCCCGAAGGCCACGATCTCGATGGGGCAGGAGGGCACCATGCCCTCGGTCCTCAGCGCCTCGATCACCACGATGCCGAGCACGACGCCGAGATTGCCGTCGTAGCGGCCCGCATCCACCACGCTGTCGATATGGGATCCGATGAGAAGGGCGGGAGCGGAAGGATCGGCGCCGTCCAGGCGTCCCACCACCGTGCCGAGGGCGTCCACATGGGCGGAGAGCCCCGCCTCGCGCATGTAGTCCAGCGTCCTGGCGGCGGCGGCGCGGTGGGCGGGCGAGAGATAAAGGCGCGTCAGGCGCCCGGCCTCGTCCGTATGCTGGGCCAGGTCCTCGATCATCGCCATCACGCGGCGGCCGAGGCTGAGATCGGTTTCGTTCGTCATGGCGACAGAGTTTCAGGAACCGGCCCGCTTCGCAAGGGGCGGACGCCTCAAGGCTCCGTCAGCACGGTCTGATGATCTCAGTCCTCATCCTGAGGAGCCTGCGTAGCAGGCGTCTCGAAGGAGGATCCAGAGCGCACTGGAACATCCTTCGAGACGGCGCTGAAGCGCCTTCTCAGGATCAGGTTGGCATCTATGAGAAAGTTATGCCGCGACGCCCAGCTTCTTCTGCAGGCTGGTGGAGGAGGTCGTGTATTGGAACAGGAGCTTCTTCTCAGGATAGACGTAGCGGTGGATCCTCTGGGCCGCCAGCGCGCCTTCATGGAAGCCGGAGAGGATGAGCTTGAGCTTGCCCGGATAGGTGTTGATGTCGCCGATGGCGAAGATGCCGGGAACGTTGGTCTCGAACTTCTCCGTATCGACGGGGATCAGGTTCTCATGAAGGTTCAGGCCCCAATCGGCGATGGGGCCGAGCTTCATGGTAAGCCCGAAGAAGGGCAGCATCACGTCGCAATCAACCGTGAACTCGGAGCCGTCGTCCTTGCGGATCACGGCGCCGTGAAGCACGTGGTTGTTTCCCTTGAGGGCGGAGACCTGGCCGAGATGCAGGTCCATGTCGCCGGCGGCGACGAGGGAGCGCATCTTCTCCACCGTGTGCGGTGCGGCGCGGAAGGCGTCGCGGCGGTGGAGGAGGGTGAGACGTTTGGCGATGGGCTGCAGGTTCACGGTCCAGTCGAGGGCGGAATCGCCGCCGCCGACAATGAGAATCTTCTTGTCGCGGAACATCTCCATCTTGCGGACCGCATAGAAGACGCTCGTGCCCTCATAGGCCTCGATATTGTCGATGGGCGGCTTCTTGGGCTGGAAGGAGCCGCCGCCGGCCGCGATCACCACGGCCTTGCATTCGAAGGTCGTGCCGTTCTCGGAGGTCTTCACGCGGAAGCGCGGCGCCTCGGGCGTGCCGATGGATTCAAGGCTCTCCACCATCTCGCTGAGATGGAAGGTGGGATGGAACGGCTCGATCTGCGCCATCAGGTTGTCGACGAGCCCCTGGCCTGTGACCATCGGAAAGCCCGGAATGTCGTAGATCGGCTTTTCCGGATAGAGCTCGGCGCATTGGCCGCCGACCTTCGGCAGGATGTCGACCAGATGACATTTGATGTCGAGGAGTCCCAGTTCGAACACGGCGAACAGGCCTACAGGCCCGGCACCGATGATGACGACATCCGTTTCGATATGGTCGGTCATGAACAGGCTCCTTCGAGAGACCGCCTTCGAAAGCACGGTCTCGGGATCTTGGCAATGCGGCAGGAGGGCGGATCAACCGCCTGTCGGGGCGAGGGTGACCTCCAGGCCGTCGAGTTCGGGGGTCCAGATGATCTGGCAGGAGAGGCGGGAATTAGGCTTCGTCACCACCGTGTCGAGCTGGTCCTCCTCTTCCCCGGTGGGAGGATAGAGCTTGTCCAGCCAGGCCTCGTCCACGAAGACGTGACAGGTGGCGCATTCGCAGGCTCCGCCGCACAGGCCTTCGATGGGAAGGCCCCAGTCCCGGATGATCTCCATCACCCGCCAGCCCTCGATGGCCTCGAGGGTATGGCGCTGGCCGGCCCGGTCGGTCACATGGATGACGCCCATGAAGCGGGAATTCCTTCGCGTGAAGTCAGGGAAGCGGCGCGGGAGCCCGCGCCTTCGGGCTGCATATCGACCTTTCAGCCCGGCGCGTCAATGGTTTAACGGCCCCGTTTGTTTCCTTAACCGAAGCCTTTTCTAGACACCGAGCGTATCCGCCCTGAGGTGCTCATCGGCCATCAGCTCGGCCATGGAGCCATGGAAGCGCATTTCGCCCCGCTCGATCACAATGGCACGGTCGCTGATGCCGGCGGCAAAGGCCCAGTTCTGCTCGGAGAGCAGCACGGCGACGCCCTCCGCCTTCATCGCCCGGGTGGCCTCCGCCATCATCTGCACGATGACCGGGGCGATGCCCTCGGAGGGCTCGTCCAGGAGGATCGCATCCGGATTGCCCATGAGGGTGCGGGCGATGGCGAGCATCTGCTGCTCGCCGCCGGACATCTGGTTGCCGCGCCGTCCCCGCATCTCGGCGAGGTTGGGAAAGAGCTTGAACAGCCGCTCGGGCGTCCAGGGAGAGCGGCCCGGGCCTGCGGCCTTTCGGCCCGCTTCCAGGTTCTCCTCCACCGTGAGGTCCGTGAAGATCCTCCGGTCCTCGGGCACGTAGCCGAGGCCCAAGCGGGCGATCCTGTAGGTGGGCAGGCGCGCCAGGGAATGCCCCTTGAAGGTGGCCTTCTGGGCAGTCGCGGGCACGAGGCCCATGATCGCCTTCAGGGTCGTGGTCTTGCCCGCCCCGTTGCGGCCCACCAGTGCGAGGACTTCGCCCGCACGGAGTTCGAAGGTGAGGCCGAAGAGCACCTGGGCGCGACCGTAAGCGGCGGTGAGATTCCAGATCTCGAGAAGCGAAGAGGTGCTCATGGGGGGCTCACCTCCTTCGGCCTGTCCAGGGCATGCTCGTCGCCGAGATAGGCGCGCCGCACCTCCTCGTTTTGGCGGATCTCCTCCGGCGAGCCCTCGGCGATGATCCGCCCGCGCACGAGGACGATCACCCGTTCCGCATGGCCGAAGACCACATCCATGTCATGCTCGGTGAAGAGAACGCCGATGCCCTTCTCGTCCGCGATCCGGGCGGTCAGGTCCATCAGGTCCGTTCGCTCGCGGGCCGCCATGCCCGCGGTGGGCTCGTCCATCAGCAGAAGCTTCGGCCGACCGGCAAGGGCAATGGCGAGCTCCACGCGCTTCACGTCGCCATAGGCCAGCGCAGAGCAGGGCTGGTCCGCCGCATCCGCCATGCCGACCTGTTCCAGCAGCGCGAAGGCTTCGTCGCGATAGCGGTTGCGCGCAGGAGCCCACAGGGACGCGCTCTCGCGGTTGCAGCTCACAAGGGCCATCTGCACGTTCTCGGCCACGCTCATCGACAGAAAAGTCTGCGCCACCTGGAAGGTGCGCCCCACACCGAGCCGAAAGCGCTTCTGCGGGGATGCCGCGGTGATATTCTGCTCATCCAGCAGGACCGAACCGTGATCGGGACGCAGCTGCCCGCCGACCATATTGAAGACGGTCGATTTGCCCGCGCCGTTCGGGCCGATGATGGCGAGCAGCTCGCCCCGCTCGAGCGAAAAACTCACATCCCGCGCCGCCGCCACGCCACCGAAGGACTTGCTCACATGCTGAACGGAGAGGAGCGTCATGCCAGCTCCTCGCGCCAGGAGCGGACGGTGCCCACGAGGCCGCGGGGGAAGATGAGCACGATGGCAATGATGCTCAGTCCCAGAAGCAGGCGCCAGAACGATGTGAGCGGCATGATCTGATCGCGCAGCGCATGCAGCACGCCCGCGCCGACGAGGGGGCCCGTGACCGTTTGAATGCCGCCGATGAGCAGCATGGTCAGGGCGTCGACGGAGGTGGGAATGCCGAGCAGGGTCGGATCGACGGAGCCGCGGGAGAACGCATAGAGGCCGCCCGCCAAGCCTGCCGCCGCGCCGGAGATGGTGAAGGCAAGCCAGCGGTGGCTGCGAACCTTCAAGCCGATCGCTTCAGCGCGCATCTCCGAGTCCCGCGCAGCGCGGAGCGCATAGCCGAAGGGAGCGTCAATGATGCGCATGAGCAGGAGAACCACGGCGGCGGTGACCGCCAGCGTGAAAAGGTAATAGGGAACCTGCCCGTTAGCCCACGGGGAAGGCCACACGCCGACGATGCCGTTGTCGCCGCCGGTCACGTCCACCCATTGGAAAGTGACCGCATAGATGATCTGCGCCGCGGCAAGCGTCATCATGGCAAGATAAATGCCCGACAGCCGCACCACGAAGGCGCCGATGATCAGAGCGCCGGCCGCGGCGAGCAGAACGCCTGCGGGGAGCGCTGCTTCCATCGGCAACGCGAACCATTTCAGGCCAAGCGCCGCGCCGTAGGCTCCAAGGCCGAAGAAGGCGGCATGGCCGAAGCTCACGATGCCGCTCACGCCAATGAGAAGCTGCAGGCTGAAGGCGAAGAGCGCGAAGATCAGGATCTCCGTGGCAACCTTCAGCACGTAAGCATCGCCGATGAGCGGAAGGCTCGCAAGGCCGCCGATCACGGCGACGGTTGCGAGGGGAGCATAGAGCGGGCGCTTGCGGCTTGCGATGCCCACCGCATGCGTACCGCCGATTACTTCGGGGCGTCCGAAGAATCCGTAAGGACGGACGGCGAGCACGACGGCCATGAGCAGGAACACCACGACGAGCGTGCTCTTCGGGAAGACGAGAATGCCGAAGGCCTGCAATTGCCCGATGATCAATGCGGCAAGGAACGCGCCGGGCACGCTGCCCATGCCGCCGACAACGGTGACGACGAAGGCCTCGGCGATGACGGAGAGATCCATGCCCGCATGGGCCGAGACGCGCGGGATCTGCAGCGCGCCGCCAAGTCCTGCGAGAAAGGCGCCGAGAAAGAGCGTTCCGGTAAAAAGCAGCGCCTGGTTGACGCCAAGAGCCGCGATCATCTCGCGGTCCTGCGTCGCCGCACGCACGAGGACGCCGAAGCGCGTCTTGCGCAGGAGCAGCCACACGAGCCCGAGCACCACGGGACCGGCTGCGATCAGCACGAGTTCGTAGGACGGAAAACGACGTCCGGAGATTTCGACGGGCGCACGCAATCCGGGCGCGCGGGGCCCGAGAATGTCCTCGGGCCCGAACACCAGAATCGTGAGATCCTGCACCACGAGCACGACGCCGAAGGTGGCGAGCAGCTGAAACAGTTCCGGCGCGCCGTAGATGCGGCGCAAAAGCAGCACCTCGATCAGCACGCCGATGAGCCCGACGATGACAGCGGAGGCGACGATGCCGGCCCAGAACGTGACGGGGCCGAAGGAGAGTTCGAGCAGCCGCGGCACGAGGGTCGCGGCGGTATAGGCGCCGATCATGTAGAGCGAACCGTGCGCGAAGTTCACGATTCGCGTGACGCCGAAAACGAGCGTAAGGCCGCAGGCGGTGATGAAGAGCGACGAGGCGCTGGATAGCCCGTTGAGAGCCTGAAGGGCGAGGAAGGAGGGATCCATGTTTCACCCTCCCCTTAAGGGGGAGGGGCGGCCGCTAGGGCGGGGTGGGGTGGACAGCGCAAAGGCCTCCGATTGAGGCGAGCCATACAAGGCCCTGTAAATCGTATCGAGAACGCCGGGTAAATTCTCGGTCAGTTCGGCATTCCAGAAACGGATGACGCGGTAGCCTTCGCTCTTGAGCCATCGGGTTCGCTGTTCGTCTTTGACGGCGACATCATCCTTTGAATGATGCCCACCATCGAGCTCAATGATGAGGCGCGCTTTCAGGCAAGCAAAGTCGGCAACATAGGAGCCGATGGGCACCTGCCGCCTGAAGTGGCTGCCGAATACGGGGACACTCTTCAGAGCACGCCAGAGGCGCTGCTCGGGCTCAGTGGCATTCAAGCGAAGCTGTCTTGCTCTTTCACGTCTGAAGCGATCAATGTTCGACATGATGCTTTTCTGTTGTGGTGCCACCCCACCCCGGCCTGACGGCCGACCCTCCCCCTCAAGGGGAGGGTGAAGGAGCGCCAGCCCCATCAATCCTTTCGCACCGCCTTCACCTCGGCTTCCGTCGGCATGAAGCTCGTGCCGTCCTTGTAGGTCCAGTCCTTCATGCCGCCGTTCGCGCCCTTGAGCACGAGCTTGCCGACCCAGGCTCCCATGGTCGACTGGTTGTCGAGGCCGCGCATGGTGACGGGACCGATGACGGTGTCGAACTTCGCATCCTCCAGCGCCTTGACGAGCGCTTCCGTGTCGGTCGAGCCCGCGCGCTCGATGGTGTCGCGGATCATGTGGACCACCATGTAGCCGAGGAGCGAACCGAGGCGCGGCGTGTCGTTGAACTTGGAGCGATAGGCGTCGATGAAGGCCTTGTGCTTGGGATCCTTGATCTCGTCCCAAGGATAGCCCGTCACGGTCCAGCCCTCCGGAACCTCGTCCTTCAGGGGCAGCAGCCATTCCGGTTCGCCGGTCAGAAGCGAGAGAACCGTTGCCTTCTCGAAAAGGCCGCGCGTGTTGCCCTCGCGGACGAACTGGGTGAGGTCGGGGCCGAAGAGCACGTTGAAGATGCCGTCGGGTTTGGCCTGCTCCAGCGCGGAGACGGTGGCGCCCGCCTCGATCTTGCCGAGCGCGGGATATTGCTCGGCCACGATCTCGGCGCCGGGCACGCGCTCCTTGATGAGGCGCTTGAAGACTTCCGCGGCCGACTGGCCGTATTCGTAGTTCGGAGCGACGATGGCCCAGCGCTTCGCTCCGGAAGCCTTCGCCTGGTCCACCAGCATGCCCACCTGCATGAAGTTGCTCGGGCGGATGCGGAAGGTGTAGCGGTTGCCCTGCGCCATGGTGATGGCATCGGTGAGCGGCTCGGCGGCGATGTAGAGGATCTTCTTCTGGTTGGCGTAATCCGCCATGGCGACGCCCACATTCGACTGGAACGAGCCGAAGAGCAGGGACACGCCTTCGCGGGTCACCAGCTCGTCCGCCACGCGGGTGGCGTCGCCCGTGGTGGCACCGTCGTCCCGGGAGATGATCTCGAGCTTGCGGCCGAGCACCCCGCCCTTGGCGTTGATCTCGTCGAGCGCCATCTGCCAGCCGCTGCGGTAGGGCACCGTGAAGGCGGCCCAGCGGGCGTAGGAATTGAGCTCGCCGATCTTGATCGGGGCCTGCTGGGCCTGCGCCGCAGGGCCGGAGAGCGCGAGCGCCAGTCCCAGAGCCAGCCAGCGGGTCGTCGATGCCTTCGTCATGATGCGGTTCCTGTTTCAAGGATCGGCGTGGATGTAGGGCCAATCCTCGCCCGAAGAAAGCCCAAACTGCCGAGGTTCACCGATTCATACCTTGCCTGTTCCGGGGGAGGAATGACACATTCGCGGCCCGCGTTCCCTCCCAGCCCGGTGGTCCCATGCTTCTCGATGCCGATCCCGCCCGCGCCTTCATGCCCTATCCCGCCGTCGCCGTGCCTCATGCCGCAAGCGGGCCGCTCGCGGGCCTGACCTTCGCCGCCAAGGACCTCTTCGACGTGGCGGGCTATCCGACGAGTGCCGGATCGCCCCACATGCTGGCCATGTCGGGCATCAAGACCCGCACCGCCCCGACCGTGCAGCGGCTCCTCGACGCCGGTGCGCGGTTCGTGGGCAAGACGATCACGGACGAACTCGCCTTTTCCATGAGCGGCAAGAACGCCCATTTCGGCACGCCGGTGAACGGCGGGGCGCCGGATCGAATTCCGGGCGGCTCCTCCTCGGGCTCGGCGGCGGCCGTCTCCAACGGCCTGTGCGATTTCGCCCTGGGTACCGACACGGGCGGCTCGGTGCGGGCGCCCGCCAGCCATTGCGGCCTTTTCGGCATCCGCCCCACCCATGGCCGGGTGAGCCTCGAGCTCTGCCACGACCTCGCGCCCTCCTTCGACACCTGCGGATATTTCACCCGTGACGGGGCGACCTTCGCGCGGGTCGGCGAGGTCCTCCTCGGGGCCGACAGCAACCCCCTGTCGCCCCGCCCGAAGGTTCTGCTGGCGAAGGATGCCTTCGGCCTCCTGAGCCCGGACGTGCGGGAGGCCCTGGCCCCCGCCGTCGCCCAGGTCGAGGCGACGCTCGGCACCTATGAGAACGTGACCGTCGCCAGCGATGGGTTTACCGCCCTCTACTGGGCCATGCGCTACATCCAGAGCCGGGAGGCCTGGGGTGTGGACGGTCCGATGATCGAGCGCTATCGCCCGCCTCTGGGACCGGGCGTGGCCGACCGGTTCGAATTCTCCCGTGGGGTCACCGATGTCCAGGTGGCCGAGGCGCAGGTGATTCGCAGCGCCTTCTGGGCAAGAGCCAATGCCCTGCTTTCCAAAGACACCGTGCTGATCCTCCCCACCATGCCCGATGTGGCGCCGCTGCTCTCCGAGAGCGACGAGGCCCTCAACGATTACCGCAACAACGCCCTGAACCTGCTCTGCCTGTCGGTGCTTTCCGGCCTGCCGCAGGTGTCGATCCCGCTCGCCTCGCGTCTCGGCGCGCCTTTTGGGCTCTCCATCATGGGGCCGGCAGGCTCGGATCTGAGCCTCGTGACCTTGGCCAAGCGAATTGCGGATGCAGCTCAGGCCTGATTGAACCGGGCCGCCGCGTGCCCGTTACCGGCATGCGCGATGGCCGGGCCGCTGATTTGAAAAGGGGACATCATGACCAACCCGATCGTTCACTCCGAGACGCCGCACGTGGCGGTGGCGAGCGCCTGCACCCTGGGCGAAGGACCCGTGTGGGACGAGCGCTCCGGTACCCTGTTCTGGGTCGACATCAAGAATCCGGCCGTGTGGCGCTATCATCCTGAGACCAACGAGCATGCGCGCATCGAGGCGCCCGAGCGTATCGGCTTCATCGCCTTGACGCCGGATCCGAACGTGGTGGTGGCGGGCTTCAAGTCGGGCCTTGCCCGCTTCAACCTGAAGACGCGCGAGGCCGAGCCGATCGTTGCTCCGGAGAAGGATCTGCCCGGCAACCGCATCAACGACGGCCATGTCGGTCCTGACGGCGCGATCTATTTCGGCACCATGCACGATGACGAGACGGACGAATCCGGCTCCTTCTGGCGCTGGGACGGCAAGGAACTGAGTCAGTTCCATTCAGGCTTCATCGTTACCAACGGTCCAGCCTTCAGCCATGACGGGCAGACGCTCTATGCCACGGATACGGTGAACGGCACGATCTTCGCTTTCGATGCGAATGACGGGCAGATCGGCGAGCATCGCCGCTTCGCTCAGTTCGAGAAGGGCTGGGGGCATCCCGACGGCATGGCCGTGGATGCGGAGGGTTATGTGTGGGTGTGCCATTGGGGCGGCTCGCGCATCACGCGCTTTGCCCCCGACGGATCCGTGGAGCGCACGGTGCCGGTTCCGACCGCGCAGGTGACGAAATGCGCCTTCGGCGGGCCCGACCTGACCACGCTCTACGTCACCACCGCTGCCATCGGTCACGATCCGCATGTGGATCCCATGGCAGGCCATCTCTTCAAGGTCGAGACCGGCGGTATCCGAGGCCTGAAGACCAACATCTTCCAGGGGTGAGATCATGGCGATCGAACGGTTCGGCTCCCTCCAGGGCGAGGATGTCCTGCAGATCACGCTCACCGGTCCCGACGGAATCGAGATGCGCGTACTCACCTGGGGCGCCGTGATCCGCGATCTCGTCGTGCCGACGGGAAGCGGGCCGCAGGGCGTCCTGTTGGGCTTGAACTCCATCGAGGATTACGTGGCCCACTCGCCCTATTTCGGAGCCGTGGTGGGGCGGCATGCCAACCGCATCGGCCGGGCGCAGTTCACGCTGGACGGCAAGACCTACAAGCTCGATGCCAACGAGGGGCCGAACCAGCTCCACGGCGGCAGCATGGGCTTCGGCACGCGGCTCTGGAACGTCGTCGACCAGACCGGGTCCAGCGTGACCTTGAGCCTCGTCTCCGAAGACGGAGACATGGGCTATCCAGGTCGGCTGATCGCCACCTGCACCTATACGCTGCTGCCCTCGTCAACGGTGCGGATCGAACTGACCGCAGTCGCCGACAGGCCGACGCCGGTCAATCTCACCACGCACGGCTATTTCAATCTCGACGGCAGCGCGGACATTCTCTCTCATCACCTGATGATCGCTGCCGATTACATCACGCCGACACGCCCGGACCTCATTCCGACAGGCGAGATCAAGCGGGTGGCGGGCACTCCCTATGATTTCACGGTCGCCCGGGCGATCGGCGCAGCCGAACTCATGCAGGACCGCACGATCTACGATACCAATTTCGTGTTGCGTGGCCCTTATGGGGTACTCCGTCAGGCGGCGACTCTGATGTCCATGCGGAACGGCCTGACCATGGAGCTCTGGACCACCGAACCTGGCGTGCAGTTTTATGCCGGACACCTCATCAAAATTCCCGTTCCAGGCCTCAACGGTGCGCATTATCACCCCTATTCAGGTCTCTGCCTGGAACCGCAGCGGTTTCCCGACAGCCCCAATAATGCCCATTTTCCGTCGTCAATACTCGAGCCGGGGCAGGTTTCAAGGCAGGTCAGCGAGCTGAGGTTCTCAAGCTAACGGGAACTTTGCCACATGTTGGCCGTTTTTCCTGCAGGCGTTGCGTTTCCAGAAAAACACCAATCATGAAGGGAATGCTCCCGATGCCCGTGCTCGATGCCAAAGCCCTGGAGATGGATCCTAAGGGTTTGGCCTTTCTCTTGAGCGTTCTGCGACCGAACCCTGCCGCGCCGAAGCCTCAGTCCAACGAAGTAGTCCCGCCGAAAAGCGTGCCGCGGAATGTGCGCTTGCATTTCCGTGTGTCACGCCGGATCAAGCAGGGCCTTCCCACTTTGGTATAGCAGGCGTTTTCACGCCTGCCGTTTTCCCATCAGGCCGCCAGTCCGCGCTTGGCCAGCAGCGCATCCGCCGTGGGCAGACGACCGCGGAAAGCCGTGTAGGCTTCGGCCGGATCGCGCAGGTTGCCGGCGGAATAGATGAAGCGCTTCAGCTTCTCCGCCATGTCCTTGTCGAAGGCATCGCCCGTCTCCTCGAAGGCCAGGAAGGCATCCGCATCCAGCACCTCCGACCAGAGATAGCTGTAATAGCCCGAGGAATAGCCGTCGCCCGAGAAGACATGCAGGAAGTGCGGCGTGCGATGGCGCATGATGATCTCGCGCGGCATGCCGATCTTCCCCAGAACCTCCTGCTCGAAGGCCGAGACGTCGAGATCCGTCACGTCCCTGCGGCGATGCAGTTCGAGATCGACGAAAGCCGAGGCCAGATATTCCACCGTGGCGAAACCCTGGTTGAAGTTGCGCGCGGCCATCAGGCGCTCGAGCAGCTCCTCCGGAATCGGCTCGCCCGTCCGATAATGAGTCGCATAGCGGCGAAGGATCTCGGGCTGCGACAGCCAATGCTCGTAAAGCTGCGAGGGAAGCTCCACGAAATCTGTCGAGACCGCCGTGCCCGCGAGCAGCGGATAGGTCACGTTCGAGAGAAGGCCGTGCAGGCCGTGGCCGAATTCGTGGAAGAGCGTGCGCGCGTCGTCGAAGCTGAGCAGCGACGGCTCCCCTGCGCCGCCCTTCGCGAAGTTCATCACGTTCACGATGATGGGGCGCACCTCGCCGGTCAGCTTTTCCTGTGAGCGGAAGGCACTCATCCATGCGCCGCTGCGCTTGGACGGGCGCGCGAAATAGTCGCCGATGAAGGTCCCCACGTGGTTGCCCCCCGCATCCAGCACCTCCCAGGCGCGGATGTCCGGATGGTATTTCGGGAAGTCCTTGAGCTCGCGGAAGCTCAGGCCGAAGAGACGGTGCGCGGTCTCGAAGGCGGCCTCGATGATCCTGTCGAGCTGGAAGTAAGGCTTGATCGTCGCTTCGTCGAGATTGTGGCGCGCCATGCGCACCTGATCCGAATAGAAGCGCCAGTCCCAGGGCTCGATCACGATGTTGTCGCCCTGCGCCTGGGCCAGGGCCTGAAGATCGTCGCGCTCGGCCTCGGCACGGGCACGGGCAGGCGCCCAGACGTCGTTCAGAAGCTTCAGGACCGCATCCGGCGTCTTCGCCATGGTGTCGGAGAGCTTGAAATCGGCGAAGGTCTCGTAGCCCAGAAGCTTCGCGCGCTCGGCGCGGAGCGCAGCCATCTCAGCGATGATCGCCTTGTTGTCGGTGTCGTTGTTGTTGTCGCCACGCAAGGCCCAGGCCTTGAAGGCCTGCTCGCGCAGATCGCGGCGCTTGGAGAATTGCAGGAAGGGCTCGATGCTGGAGCGCGACAGGGTGATCACGTATCGGCCCTTCAGCCCGCGCTCCTCGGCCGCCTGCGCAGCCGACTCGCGCAGGAAGGAGGGGAGACCTGCGAGGTCCTCCTCCGTTTCGAGCACGAGCTGGTAGGACTTCTCGTCGGCAAGCACGTTCTGCGAGAACTGCGTGCCGAGCGAGGCAAGCCGCTCCGTGATGGCTGCGAGACGCTTCTTCTCGTCCGGTGCGAGCCTCGCACCTGCGCGCACGAAGATGGTGTGGTAGCGGTCGAGCACGCGCGCCTGCTCCGCGGTCAGCCCAAGGCTCTCGCGGCTGTCGTAGAGCGCAGCCACGCGCCTGTAGAGCGCCTCGTTCATGAAGATGCTGTTGCGATGCTTGGCAAGGACCGGCGCCATCTCGCGCTCGACGGCCTGGATCGCGTCGTTGGTGTGCGAGCCGGCAAGATTGAAGAACACGCCTCCGACGCGCTTGAGGCTGGCGCCGCTGCGCTCAAGCGCCTCGATGGTATTGGCGAAGCTCGGCTCCTCGGCGCATTCCGCAATGGCTGCGATCTCTGCCTGCTGTTGGGCAAGCGCCGTGTCGAAGGCGGGCCTGTAATGGTCTGGCGTGATGCTCTCGAAGGGCGGGAGGCCGAAAGGGGTGTTCCAGGTGGCGAGAAGGGGATTACCTGAGAGGATCGCGCTCGAGGCCATTGCCGGCATGCTCCAGAATTGATGCGTGATTGCTTTGTAGCGGCCTCAGCCGCCAGCCGGAAGAGGCGAGGCGCCATCTCCCACCAGATGCCGGCGCAGGAAGGCGAGCGCCCGCTGCGTGGCGTCCTGCTCCGCAGCACCCCGGAAACCGTGGCCCTGGCCGGGATAGACCTTCACCTCATGGGGCACATTCTGCTGGCGCAGCAGCGCTTCTACCGCATAGGCGTTGGTCACGGGCACGATGGGATCGGCCGATCCGTGCAGCACCAGGGTCGGCGGCAGGCGCGAGGTGGTGGCGATCGCTCCCTGGGGCAGGGGACCGAAATAGGTCACAAGCGTCTTCACGCGCCGGTCCGTGGAGGAGACCGCCAAGCCGAGCGCCGCTCCCAGGGAGATGCCGACGATGCCGATGCGGCTCGCATCCGCTCCAGGATAACCGGACGCGAAGGTGAGCGCATCCTGCACCGTGCTCATCCAGGGCATGAAGTTCTGGAACAGGGTGGCGAAGGAGGCCCGCTTCTCGTCCGTGCGGTCGAGATAATGGACGAGGTGCACCTGGTATCCGGCGGCAGCTACGTTGCGTGCCCCTGCATGATATTGCGTGTTGGCGCTCAAGCCGTCCGCTCCGTGCAGCATGAGCACGGCCGGGCGGGGAGAAGATCCGGCGATGTCGAAGGTCTCGACGGCAATGGTCCTGCCGCCGCTGGCGAAGCTGTTGCGCTTTTCCTGGAGCCGCATGGTTGAGGATCGATCCTGTTGGGCGTGAACGGGGGAAGCGGCGGCAAGGGCGCCGCCGATCAGAAGGCTGCGTCTCGTGAGCGACATGGGATGAAAGAGACCGGGTAAAGCCTTGGAATGTTCTTGAGATGGGGACGGACACGCTCCGGTCCCAGATGGCAAAAGGTCTCAAGGGGGACCTTCCCCGAACGGCCAAGGATCGTTTTGCAGGGTTAATACGTTGTTTGCAGACCGACGGGATGTTCCCGACCCGCCGAGACTTGGAAGTTCGATGGCCTCTGCGCTCAAACCCGTGCCGCCTCCAGAGGCGGAAGTTCAGCCGCCCGGGGTTCCGGGCTTGTCTGGCCTCCTTACCTTGGCGGTCTGCGTGGTCGTGCTGGCGGCGCTCTATGTGGGCAAGGAAGTCTTCCTGCCCGTCGTCCTCGCCATCCTTCTAGCCTTCGTGCTTGCTCCCTTCGTGGACGTGATGCGCAAGTGGCATCTGGGGCGGGTGCCTTCCGTCATCATCGCGGTTCTCGTGACTCTGGGCATCATCGTCTCCCTCGGCAGTCTCATCGGTTTTCAGGTGGCAGGCCTGGCTTCCGACATCCCGCGTTATCAGACCACGATCGAGCGGAAGGTCGGCTCTTTGCGCGAGGGCACGCTCGGGAAGCTGCCCAACATGCTCAAGGATTTCGGCCGACGCTTCGATCAGGCCGTCGGCGAGCAGCCGCAGGAAGGGGCCCCTCCTTCGTCTTCCAGTGCGGCTGCGCCTCCGCCCGATGAGCCGAAGCCCATGCCTGTCGAGGTGCATGAGCCAGACCCGACGCCTGCTCAGGTCGCTCGCAATGTGCTCATGCCGCTCCTCGAGCCGCTGACCACCACAGGCATCGTGTTCGTGGTGCTTGTCTTCATCCTCATGCAGCGGGAGGACCTGCGCGACCGCATGATCCGCCTGTTCGGCTCAAGCGACCTGCACCGGACCACGGCCGCCATGGACGACGCCGCGCGGCGCTTGAGCCGTTACTTCCTCACGCAGCTCGCCTTGAATGCGAGTTTCGGCCTCATTGCCGGCATCGGCCTGTGGCTCATCGGCGTGCCCAGCCCTGCCTTGTGGGGCGTCTTTGCCGCGCTCATGCGTTTCGTGCCTTATATCGGCTCCTTCGTGGCGGCCGCTCCTCCCATTCTGCTGGCTGCCGCCGTCGATCCCGGATGGTCCATGGCGCTCATGGCGCTCGCTCTCTTCGTGATCGGCGAGCCTCTGATGGGCCATGTGGTCGAGCCTATCGTCTACGGTCAGAGCACCGGCCTCTCACCCTTCGCCGTTGTGATCTCTGCGATCTTCTGGACCTGGCTGTGGGGGCCTGTGGGCCTGCTCCTCGCGACACCGCTCACCCTCTGCCTCGTGGTACTCGGGCGGCACGTGGAGCGGCTCGAGTTTCTCGACGTGCTCCTGGGCGACAGGCCGGCGCTCACTCCGGCGGAAAATCTCTATCAGCGTATGCTCGCCGGCGACCCCGACGAGGCGCTGGATTCGGCGGAGCTTCTTTTGAAGGAGCGCTCGCTCACATCCTATTACGACGAGGTCGCTCTCAGAGGTCTGCAGCTTGCGGCCAACGACGCCACCCGCGGCGTGCTCACGCATCGCCAGCTCGATCAGGTGCGGGATGTGATCCACGCCCTCGTGCAGGATCTCGGCAGCCATGACGACGTGGAGCCTGCGCCTCAGGAGACGAAGGACGAGCCTGTTGCTTCTCCGCAAAGCGAGAAGCCTGCGATCAAGGAGCCTGCGGTGGTGGGCGAGATGCCCCAGGAAAGCGAGATCTCCGAAGCCTGGAGAGCGGAAGGCGCCGTCATGTGCATCGCAGGCCGAGGTCCGCTCGACGAGGCGGCCTCCGAGATGCTGGCGCAGCTGTTGAACAAGCATAAGCTCGGAAGCCGCCTCGTGCCCCACGAAGCGGTGTCGCGCACGGCGATCTACAATCTGGACATGACCGGCGTGCAGATGATCTGCATCAGCTATCTGGAAATCAGTGGCACGCCCGCCCATCTGCGCTATCTTCTGCGCCGGCTGAGAAAGCAGGCGCCGAAGGCTCCCATTCTCGTGGGCCTTTGGCCTGCAGAGGATGCGGTTCTGAAAAGCGAGTCGATGCGCGCGACATTGGGCGCTGATTACTACGTCTCTTCCCTACGCGATGCGGTCGTGCGGTGCCTGAAGGTTGCAACAGGCGAAGACGAATTGCCGCAAACCGTGACCAGCGGTCAGGCCGCGAACGACGCGGCAGGAAAGCGCCTTCCGCTGCCGGCTTGATCCTGGCGTCGTCCCGGACGGCGCGAACAAATCCTAGCACAGCGCCTTGTGCCGAAGAGTCATCGTCACACACTCTCGCCTCATCCTGAGGAGGCGCGCAGCGCCGTCTCGAAGGATGGTTCGCTGCGCTCTGGAGCCTCCTTCGAGACGCAGACTTCGTCTGCTCCTCAGGATGAGGGTTGAGAACCTTAAGACGTGTATGGCCGGGACATGCCCGGCCATGACGTTGAGAGGGTTCGCGGCGGATCTGGAGTTCTGCTACGCACCCACCAGATGGCTGTTAGAGTTCCGTCAGGCCGCGTTCTTGCGCGCCAGTCGGGCCCGGATGCTCGCAGGATCCGCGCGCGGCGTGGCTGCGAAGAGCGTCTTGGTGTACTCGTGCTTGGGATCGGAGAACACTTCGTCGCGGGTGCCGTATTCGACCGCCTCGCCGAAATACATCACCATCACCTCGTCGGCGATGTAGCGAACCACCGACAGGTCGTGGCTGATGAAAACGTAGGTGAGGTTGAACTCGTCCTGCAGATCGGCGAGCAGGTTGAGCACCTGCGCCTGAACCGAGAGGTCCAACGCCGAAACGGGCTCGTCCAGAACGAGCAGGCTCGGGTTGAGCATCAGGGCGCGGGCAATCGCGATGCGCTGGCGCTGACCGCCGGAGAACATGTGCGGGTAGCGATTATAGTGCTCTTCGCTGAGGCCGACCTTCTTCAGCATCGTCATGGCCCGTTCGCGGCGCTCGTCCGCCGGCACGTTGCCTTGAATGACCAGCGGCGCCGTCAGCGTATCACCGATCTTCTGGCGCGGATTGAGCGAGCCATAGGGGTTCTGGAACACGATCTGCACTTCGCGCCGCAGCTCCTTCGTGAGATCCCCCTTCGTGATGTCGACCTTCTTCCCCCGGATGAAGAGCTCGCCGGAGGTCGCAGGATCGATCAGCGTGAGAATGCGCGCCAGCGTGGACTTGCCGCAGCCGCTTTCTCCGACGATGGCAAGGGTCCTGCCCTTCTCGACCGTGAAGCTCACGCCTTTGACGGCGTGAACGGTCCGGCCCTTGGAGAAGAGGCTTCCGGGCATATGGTAATCACGGACGATGTTTCGGGCTTCAAGAACAACACTCATGATACAGCCGCTCCCGCGATCTCGCTTCCATCCTTGAAATAGTCGGCGATGGTGGGCAGCCGGTCGCCCGTCGCGTTGTCGGGCAAGGCGGCCAGAAGGGCCTTCGTGTAGTTGCTGCGCGGATTCTCGAACAACGACAGAACGTCCGCCTCTTCCATCTTGCGGCCTTTATACTGAACGACCACACGGTCGGCGGTCTCTGCGACCACGCCCATGTTATGGGTGATCATGATCATTCCCATGCCGTGATCGGCCTGAAGTTTCACGAGAAGGTCGAGGATCTGCTTCTGGATCGTCACGTCGAGCGCCGTGGTCGGCTCGTCGGCGATCAGGAGCTTCGGGTTGCACGCGATGGCCATGGCGATCATCACGCGCTGACACTGGCCGCCCGACATCTGGTGCGGGAACGAGTTCAGACGCTCGGCGGGATTGGGGATGCCCACCGCCGTCAGAAGCTCGATGGCACGCGCGCGTCGCTCCTTCCGGCCAAGGCCAAGATGGAAGCGCAAGACCTCCTCGATCTGGAAGCCGACCGTGTAGCAAGGGTTGAGGCTTGCGATCGGCTCCTGGAAGATCATCGCGATGTCCTTGCCGACGATCTTGCGACGCTCGGAATCGGACAGCTTGAGGAGATCGCGGCCGTTGAAGGTCATCTTGTCGGCCGTCACCTTCGCCGTCCACGGCAGGAGGCCCATCACGGCGAGCATCGACACGGACTTGCCCGAGCCGGACTCGCCCACGATGGCCAGGACTTCCCGCTCGTGGACCTTGAGCGACACGCCGTCGACCGCGCGGAACATGCCGGAGGTGGTCTGAAATTCGACGACGAGGTTCTCGATTTCAAGAAGTGCCATGATCAGGACCTCTTCAATTTGGGATCGAGGGCGTCGCGAAGACCGTCGCCCAGAAGATTGAAGGCCAGCACCGTGATGAGAATCGCAAGGCCCGGGAAGGTCACGACCCACCAGGCGCGGAGCACGAACTCGCGGGCATCGGCCAGCATGGTGCCCCATTCCGGCGACGGCGGCTGCGCGCCGAGGCCGAGGAAGCCCAGAGCCGCCGCGTCGAGGATTGCGGTGGAAATGCCGAGAGAGCCCTGCACGATGAGGGGCGCGGTGCAGTTCGGCAGCACTTCCTTGAACATCAGGCGCATCGTGCCCGCGCCGCTCACGCGGGCCGCCATCACGTAGTCCTTGGAGGTTTCAGTGATCACCGCGGCGCGTGCAAGACGCACGTAGTGCGGCAGGATCACGAGCGCCACGGCGAGCATGGCGTTCATGAGGCCGGGGCCCAGAACCGCCACGATGACGATAGCGAGCAGAAGGCTCGGCAGCGTGAGGATGATGTCCATCAGGCGCATGATGAAGATCTCGGTCAAGCCCCGGAAGAAGCCCGCGACGAGGCCGAGCACCGTGCCCATGACGATGGAGAGCGCCACGACGGCGATGCCGATGAGAAGCGATAGCTGCGCGCCGAAGATGAGTCGGGAGAGGATGTCGCGTCCGATAGGATCCGTGCCGAGCGGGTAGGCGATCGAACCGCCCTCCTGCCAGAACGGGGGCTTGAGGGCGATGGCCGTGTTCGTGAGGTTCGGATCGTGCGGAGCGATCACGGGCGCCAGCAATGCGACGAGCACCACGGCGACAATGATCACGAGTCCGGCGACAGCGCCGTGATTGGCGCTGAAATAACCCCAGAACTCGCGGAGGGGATGGGGAGGTGTCGCCGTCGCAACTGCGACGGCCGGAGCTTCCATGGTTTCAGTAGTCATCGCGTATGCCTGATGCGAGGATTGATGAGGCCGTAGGCAAGGTCGACGAGAAGGTTCACGCTCATCACGACGACGCCGAGCAGCAGGGCGCCGCCCTGAAGCACGGGATAGTCACGGCGGAAGATGGCGTCGATGAGCCATTTGCCCACGCCGGGCCAGGAGAAGATCGTCTCGGTGAGAATCGCGCCGGTAAACAGCACGCCGACCTGCAGGCCGATCACGGTCACGACCGGAATCAGCGCATTGCGCAAGGCATGAAGCGCGATGATGCGGAAGCGCGACAGCCCCTTGGCCTTGGCCGTGCGGATGTAATCCTCGCCCAGCACCTCCAGCATGGCCGAGCGGGTCATGCGGGCGATCACGGCGAGCGGCACCGTGCCGAGCACGATCGTGGGCAGGATCAGGTGCTGGACCGCCGACCAGAAGGCCTCGGGCTCATCGGAGAGCAGCGTGTCGATCAGCAGGAAACCCGTGATCGGCTCGATGTAGTACAGCACGTCGATGCGGCCCGAGACGGGCGTCAGGTCGAACTGCACCGAGAAGAGCAGGATAAGGATAAGTCCCCACCAGAAGATCGGCATGGAGTAACCGGCGAGCGATATGCCCATCACGCCATGATCGAAAATGGAATTTCGCCGGACGGCGGCGATGATTCCTGCAGGCAGGCCGATGATGAGAGCAAAGAGAATCGCGCACAGGGCGAGTTCGATGGTCGCCGGAAACAGCGCCGAAAACTCGTTCAGCACGGGCTCCTGGGTGATCATGGACTTGCCCAGATCCCCCTGGAGGACGCGGGCGAGATAGATGCCGTACTGCACGAGGATCGGCTGGTCGAAGCCGTATTCCTTGCGAAGCTGTTCGTGGCGGGCGGGATCGATGCCGCGCTCGCCAGCAAGGGTCTCGATCGGATCGCCTGGAACAAGGCGGATCAGGAAGAAGGCAAGCAGCGTGATCCCGATAAAGGTCGGGATGATCAGGCTGACGCGGGTAAGTATGAATCTGAGCATCGTATGAACGTAAAAAGGCGGAGCGGCCTAACGAAGCCGCTCCGCCGTTGGTTGAGTGAATAGGCTTACTTGCTCTTGATGTCGACGCCGTAGAAGGTGTGGCGGCCGAACGGCGAGAGCTTGAAGTCAACCACTTCCTTGCGGACCGGCTTCAGCTGCACGGCGTGGGCCACCGTGAACCACGGAGCCTGCTCCTTGAAGATCTTCTGAGCTTCTTCATAGAGCTTGGTGCGCTCGGCCTGGTTCGTCACGACCTTCGCCTTCGTCACGAGATCGTCGAACGGCTTGTGGCACCACTTGGCGATGTTCGAGCCCGAATTGCTCTGCGCCGAAGCGCAGCCCAGCAGGGTGTGGAGGAAGTTGTCGGGGTCGCCGTTGTCGCCCGTCCAGCCCAGCTGAGCCATCTGATGCTCGCCGGCCTGAGCGCGCTTGCGGTACTCGCCCCACTCGAAGCTCTTGATCTCGGCCTTCACGCCGATCTTGGCGAGGTCGGCCTGCATCAGTTCGGCGATGCGGCGGGCGTTCGGGTTATAGGGACGCTGAACCGGCATGGCCCACAGATCCGTCTCGAAACCGTTGGGGTAGCCAGCTTCCGCCAGGAGCTTCTTGGCGGCTTCGGGGTTGTACTCGTCTTCCTTCACGGAGTCGTTGTACGACCACATGGACGGCGGGATCGGGTTTTTGGCGGGAATGCCGGAACCGAGGAACACGGCGTCGACGATGGCCTTCTTGTTCATGGCCATGTTGAGGGCCTTGCGGACGCGCACGTCGTCGAAGGGCTTCTTCGTGGTCTGGTAGGCGAGGTAGCCCACGTTCAGGCCGGCCTGCTCCATGACGGTGATATTCGGATCCTTCTTCATGGCCTCGAGGTCAGCCGGGTTCGGATACGGCATGACGTGGCACTCGCCCTTCTGGAGCTTGGCCCAGCGGACGGAGGCGTCGGGGGTGATGGAGAACACGAGATCGTCGATCTGCGCCTTGCCGCCCCAGTACTCGGGGAAGGCCTTGAAGCGGACGATGGCGTCCTTCTGGTATTGGACGAGGTAGAACGGGCCGGTACCAATCGGTTCTTGGTCGATCTTCTCGGGAGTGCCCGCCTTCAGCATGGCGTCGGCATATTCCTTCGACTGCACGCCGGCGAACTGCATGGCGAGGTTCGACAGGAAGGGAGCCTCAGGCTGGTTCAGGGTCACCTTGACGGTGTAATCATCGACCTTCTCGACCGACTTCAGCAGCTTGGGCATCCCCATGTCGGTGAAGTAGGAGTGGTTCGGGCTCGTAACCTTGAAATAAGGATGCTCTTCCTTCCACTGACGCTCGAACATGAACACGATATCGTCGGCATTCAGGTTCCGGGTCGGCGTGAAGTTCTTGTTGGAGTGGAACTTGGCATTCTTGCGGAGGTGGAAGGTATAGACCGTGCCGTCAGCCGAGATGTCCCACTTTTCGGCGAGGCCGGGAACGACCTTCGTGCCGCCGCGCTCAAAATCCACGATGTTGTCGTAGATGTGCTCGTTCACGTCGAACGAGGTGCCGGTGGTGTTGATGCCGGGATAGAAATTCTCCGGGCTGCCCTCCGAGCAGTACACGAGGGTTTTGGCGGCCAGCGGGGCTGCGGCCAGGAAAGCCGGAACGCAGATCGCTGCGAAAAGGGCTGATTTCTTCATTTATATAGGTCCTCTGAGACGGCCTGCATGGCCGTTCTGTGACGAAGTTAAGGTGCGAAGCCTCAATAATGTCAATCTGTCCCGGCAACCTTGGCTAATTTTTAGAGGAAATTTACCATTTCGTGCCGTTTCCGCGCAGTTTTTCAAAAACGCGACCCTTTCAACTTTTCGCGATTCTGCGGGCTTCGCGTGGGCTTGGCGTGCCTTTCATCCACAGCCCCCGGCCGACGGATAAAGCCAAGGGGCCACGTACGCCGGAAATATTCGACTTTAGGCGAATAAGCCTGCAGATCTTCCGAAGACTGCCGAGGCCGAACGTCTATTGGCGGATCGAGGAGGTGGCCTCCAGGACGGCGTTGAGGCCCACATTGGCCTCATCCGAGTAGCCGGTCCGCTGAACGGCCCGGAACACCTTCTCGGCATCCTTGTAGCGACCAAGCTTGTAATAGGACCAGCCGCGGATCAGCATGAGGTCGTTCTGCTCCGGCACGATCCGGGCCCGCTCGCTCAAGGCGAGCAGCGTCTCGACGTAACGCCCGTCGCGATAGGCGGCAAGCGCCCGCTGGGCGAGGATGGAGGCGCCGAGCTCGACCCGGCGCTGACCGGTCTGCGGAGTCTCGGCTGCGGCTACTGCCGCTTCCGACGTCATGTTCTTGCGCAGATAGGCGAGGGATTTGCCGTAGGCCGCTTCTTCCCGGGTGCGGCCGCTGCCTCTGCGGATCGCCTGATCGAAGGCGCTGACGGCCTCCAGGGGACGATTGGCCTCCATCAGGCACCAGCCGAGGGTGAGCGCGGCGTCGGGAGCCAGGCCCTCGGCGTTGCGGGTCATGATGCAGCCACGGCGCCCGCCCGTGCGGGTCCCGATCGTGGTGCTGCGCACGGCGGGCTGCATCTCGACGGCGCTGGGCTCGACCACCACACGCGAGGGTACGGTCGTCACGGGAGCGGCGCGCATGGAGACCTGCGGCACCGCTTCCACCGGGCGCGTCGTCTGGATGGGAGCGATGAGCCGCCGGTTGGTCCGGGTCGGCGTGGTGCCATCCGCGAGATCGGCGATCCGCTCGGAGCGGTTGCGCCATTGCGCGACGATGGCATTGAAGCCGGCGCGGTCGTTCAGGCGCTGGGTCGACAGGGCGAGGCCATAGGCCGAAGGCTCGTTGTCGGCCTTCCAGGCCAGCGCCTGACGGAACCAGTCGCGGGCCGTGGCGAACTGGCTCGTGTTGTAGGCATACCAACCGAGCGCCTGGGCTCCGTCAGGGAAGCGCTGGCTCGTGACCACCGGCACGATGCGCGAGACGACGCGGGCCTCGAGACGCGGCGGAGGATCCTGCGTCAGCAGGGCGGTGGCCACGTCGAGATAGACCTTCATGTTTTCCGGCGCCTTGTCGCGCCATTCGTAGGCGAAGGCCTCCGAATCCTCGAGGCGCTCAAGGGCGCGCAGGGACATGGCATAGCCCTCCGCAGCCTTGTTGCCGCCATTGCGGTCGAGAGCCGTCTTGAACAGTTCGAGCGCCCGGGCAGGGTTGCCGTGGTGGAAGTTGTACCAGCCGAGGACCAGCACGGGGCCGGGTTCGTTCGAGTTGCGGACCAGCCGCTCGACCACGGCGAGATCCTCGGCCGATGCGGTCATCGTGCTGTCGTTCGAGGCTCGCTCCACCCGGCGGCGCGCAAGCTCTTCACGGATGGAATCGAAATTGTCGGGCTCGTCGCCGGTCCTGCGCTCGAACTGGAGGAGATCGGCCACCTGGTTCTCCGGAAGGAGGCCGAGCGCCTTCTGCAGGGTAGCAAGGCGCTCTCCCGGGTTGGCGCAGTTGGTGAGGAGATAGGTGTAGACATCCCGCGTGCGGTTGAGCTGGTCCGTCTTGGCGAAAGCCTCGGCGACGCGCCAGAGCACGTCCACGTTCACGCAGGTCAGAAGGTTCGGATTGTCGGTGGCGACCGAGAGCACCGTCCGCCATTGGCCGGAATCGGATGCGTTGATGAGGCGGCGGCGCGCTTCCGTGTTCTCGAGGGCCGTCGTCAGTTCCGCCGGCGGCTTCCAGTTCGGATCTTGGGCCTGGCGCTCGGAAATGGCGGCGCGCACCTCCGCGATTCGGTCCTCCTTGTAGAGGTTCCAGAGCCGGTCGATCAGGGGGTCGACGGCCACCGCCGTTCCGGACGAGAGCTGGGACAGGTCGCTCGGCGGCGTCCAGTTGGGATAGAGCGCGCGCAGGCGGGCGATTTCCGCGTTCACACGGCGCGTATCGCCCTGGGATGCGAAATAGCGCAGAGCCGATTCGTCGACCTGGGGCTGCTGGTTGGTCGGCGTAGCGGAAGAAGGCGCGGCGGGCGTCTGGTCTGTCCCGGGTCCCACCTGTTGCGCGATTGCCGCGAAGCCCAGCACGAGGACCGCAATCGTTATGGCGCTGCTAGCTAGACGCATTGCGGATGTTTTTCACCGAGCCAGGACTTCGTCATCAGGTACAGGGTCGACGGATAGTAGAGCTGCGGTTCAAACGTCTTCAGCGCCTCGGGAACAGGTGTTCCGTCCAGTGCGCAGGCCAAGGCGGCAGAGATGATGGCATAGCCCTTGTCGTTCAGGCGCTCCCGAGGCAGCCCGGTCACGACATTGACGACGGCGATCCCTTCATTCCCGGCAGACCAGCGCTGCTTGAGCGCCCGCAACCACTCCAAATCGGTCATCCCTGCCCTGAGAAGGTAGAGAGGTATCCTTAAGGAGTTGTAACCGAATTCGGGAGGGAAGCCGTCGGCGGGCTTGATCTGGATGCGGCTGCGGATCGAGATCCAGTCCGCCGGGAGGCGAGCCCGGCCGGAGGTGGCCTGCTGCAGCAGGGTCACGCCCTCGCGCCAGACGCGGTTCCATTCGTATTCGGGGGCCAGGGCCGCCAGGACCGGAAAGGCCTCGAACACCCAATAGGAGAGATTGACCACCGGCCCGTCCGAGCGCTCGCCCGCGGCAAAGCCTTCGGCGCCCGGCAGAAGAAAGACGGCGCTGCCTTCGCGGCCAAAGGTGTTCTGGCCGATGGCTTTCGCGAGCTTCTGCGCGGCGCTGGTGTAGCGCGGCTCCTTCCAGGCGGCGCCCGCCTTCGCGAGAGCGTAGGCAATGAGGATGTCGCCGTCCGTGGCATTGTTGCGGTCTGAAACGCGGGGCTTGGCGGCCGGGTCCCATTTCCAGGAGACGAGGCCGTCGTCGCGGATCAGAAGCTCGGTGAAGGTGAAGCTCCAGATCTTCTCGAACGTCAGGCGGTCGTTGGCCGCGAGCGCCAGCAGCAGCCCGTATCCTTGCCCTTCGCTGTGGCTGATACTGCCGTTGGCATTGTCGACCACGCGGCCGTTGTCCTCCACGAAGCGGGAGCGATAGGCATCCCATTCCGCAGGCCGGAGAGTGCCGACGATGGTCAGGGGCTGGACGGAGAGGTTCTGGGCCAAGGACATGGACGAGCCGGCAGCAAGCGATCCGGCGACAAGCCAGATCGTCAACCAGGCACGCTGTGCGAAGCTCCTCATGCGACGGCCCTTACGACGGACGGCCCAGGCGTCTCAGGAGCAGATAGGTCACCGCTCCGAGGAACAGACAGAACGCCACCATGAGAAGGGCATATTGGAGAATGTTGGCCGACATCCAGTTGGCGGCAACGAGGCGCAGGTTCAACAGCGCGAAGGGCTGCGTCTGGACGAAGGCGTAATCCTGGATCGGCTCGACCTGCAGCTTGGAATCGCGCGCGTCGAGCGCGACCGCGCGGCCGGAGACGTTCGACCACAGGAGCGGATCCGCCATGCGGGCCATCTCCGCGGCAAGAGCTTCTTCCGTGCGGGCCGTCACAAGGGTCCAGACGCCGGATTCGGGAGTCCGGTTCTGGGCGATGAGAAGAGTGGAGCGCTGCGGAGGCTCGTAGGGACTGTCGATGCGCTTCTTCAGGGAAAGGGATGCGACCGACAGGCTGAAGGTTTCCTCCATCCAGTCCTGGACGGTGCCGATGGTCTGCTGAATGATGCCCTGACGCCTGAACGATTCCGACCAGCGCTTGCGCACTTCGTCGGTGGAGGCCGTGCCGCTGCGATCCATGGCGTTCGGCTTCACGGTCATGGTGAAGTCCGTGCTCGCGATCTGCTGCGAGGGATTGGCGGCCTGCAGAGGTGTAGCCGGCCACACCATGCGCAGGTGCTCGGAAACCCTGACGCGGTTCAGGAAACCGGAGGGGATCTGCTCCACGGCGCCGATGAAGAGCACGGATTCGTCTTCCGCCGATGCGGCATTCGCGAAGACCGCGCGCACGGGCTTTCCGGCGCTGCGCGCCATGCGGGTCAGAAGTGTTCCTGCCGCCGAAACGTTGAGCGGATCGGGGCGGCCCAACACCACCGTTGCCGCCACGTCGTCGTCCTTCGGGAAATGCCCGGCACTCAGCACGCTCAGGTCGGGCTCGCGCCCGATGCGCCCGAAATCCGGAAAGTCGAGGCTGCTCGTGTCGAAGAGGACGAAGCGGTTGGCTTCGGAGAGAGTCTCGCCCGGCGCGCATCGATCGTCCGCGTCCGTCAGCAAGCCCACTTCGAGGGTGACGGTGTTCAGGCCCGACTTGAAGTGCTTCAGCGGCAGTCTGATCGCATGGCGCTTGACGATATCGCCCTGGGTCGTGATCACGAGCTGCGTGCTGATCTTGCCGTTGACGAAGACGTCGAAGTGGCTGCCCGGCTTGACTGCAGCCGTATAGGCGGCATCCACATAGAGCAGGGCTTCGCCGTATTCCGTCGCGTAGAAGTCCGGCGGCAGATTGAGGATGAATTGGGTCTTCAGACGGCGGCCTGAGAATTCCTGGGTGGACATGCCCAGATCCGCAAAGCGGAACGAGTGGCGTCCGAACGCTGTCGGCACTTCAGGCCAGTGCCAGGACGCCGTGTCGACCACGCCGCGCTCGATCTGGGCGGTGTTCACGGCCTGCGCGCCGATCAGGGCAATGGCGGCATCCAGGTCGCTCCAGTTGGGACCCGTCACCACGAGCGTCGAGCCGACGGAGCCCGCTTCCTGCAACACCATGGTCAAGGGCTGCGCCAGAGCCGACTCCGGCACGCCGGTCAGAAGGCCACGCAGTTCCCCGGCGAGCCCCATCACCACCTTGATCGTTCCAACGGGGGAGGGGCCCGGATCGGATTCGACCACCTGGACCACGGGACGCGCATAACGTCCGCGCAGGGCGATCAACTGCACGAGGCGCAGCAGGCGGTCGCGAATTTCCGGCCGATAGACCTTGGGGGCAACCACGCGGATCGTCGTCGCGCCCGCAGCATCGACGCCGATGGCGGGAAGGTCCTCGAGGCTGCGCAGGGTCTTGGTCGCGCCTTCTGCGAAGACGAGCTTGGTGGAGGCCGAATCCACGTCGGTCCAGAGTTCGTAAGTGGCGTTGATGGTGCAATCCGTCCGGTGGCGCTGGACGGCTTCCATGCGGATGAAGTTCGACCCCGCCCGCAGGAGGCCCGGCCGGATGGACGCGGTCACCCGCTTGAAGTCCTCGGGGGATTGAATGGCCGCGTCGACGACGGTTTCGCCGTTGATCACGATCCTGAGGCGCGAGGCTTCGGGCATCACGACGACGGCGTTCTTGTAGCCGACGGAAATCGAAGCGCCGCTCGAGGCCTCGTCCTGGGTGAGGTGAAAGGTCCAGGAGCGCGCATCGGTTTCGCCTTCAAGGCGCAAGGTCTCGAACGGCAGGATCGGGCGTTCGATGCGCGGAGCCGAAGGCCGCGTCGGTGCGGCGGTCACGACGGGCTTGGGGGCGGAGCGCGGCGCGGCGCTGCTCGGTGCGGTGCTGTTCGGCGCCGGGGTGCCTGGAGACATCTGGAAGGGTTTTGCAGCGTTCGCCGGGGCAGCAGGCTCCGATGCGCCGGATGACGGCGCGGGGCGGGCGGCGGGCGGCGAGCCGCGCAGATCGAAAGCGGCCGGCGCTGAATCTTGCCGAGCAGGCGGCATCGGCGCCGAGGGCGCGCTCGTCCGTGGCGCGGAAGGGTTGGCTCCCATGTTGAAGGGAGCCTGCGCCGCCGCCAGGCGCATTCCCAGCATTTCGAAGGCGATGAGGAAGGGGATCAGAAGGGACCTCACGACACGCCTCTACTTGACCGCCGGTGCAACCGAGGGAACCGGCGACTTGGACATGCCGATCCGCTGCAGCCCGAGGAAATAGGAAAGGCCCCGTCCCGTCTGATAGACGGAGACCATGAAGAACCAGAGTGTTCCGCGCAGCACCCCGATATCCTGGTGGCGGCGCTTCTGGAACGAGCTCCACTGGCTCGCATCCGCAAAGACGAGGTCGGCTACGAGCCTGTGATGTTCGGGGCTGTCGATCAGGAAGCGGCAACCCAGGAGCAGACCCTTGTCGTCCATGCCCACTTTCCGGATCTCGACCGGCATTTCCTGCATGGGGAGATCGGCGTGAGGCATGAATTCGAGGGTTCCGAACGCACCCTTCTTGAGCCTGGCCTCGTTGGACGGCGACACATGCAGCCGCGCGCCGCCCACGGAGATGTCGCGCACGGAAGCCTCAATGATCTCGTTTCCGATCACGAAGCGGCAGGGACGGTCCATGCGCACGCGGTGGCTCAGGCGGCGTGAGGCGCGCTCGGAGACCACGCCCAGCGCGCAGCCTGCGAGCATGAGATTGAGCAGGTTCCAGGCCCCCGTGACCAGCGTGAGGTCCGCCTTGTAGGGTTCGAGCCACACACGAACGCCGGTGGCGACCACGCCGAGCAGCAGAAGGCCGAAGATGATGAAGTAGGGCGTGCCGAGTTCAGACACCCGGCTCTCGTGCATGGATTCGCCCTTGGCGGTGACCTTGAAGGTGGGCTTCCTCGGATTGGCGATCACCGACAGGACGGCTGGAAGCAGGTAGATCGTCTGGATGTACTCGTAGAGATCCGAGATCCATGGCCAGCGGTAGCGGCCATAGAGGTAGTTCTGCATCATGAAGTTCACCATCATGTAGGTGAACGTGTAGGCCAGGAACTCGCCGCCCGACGCGGTGAAGATCTCCAGCGAGAAGAACAGATAACAGAGCGGCGAGAGCAGGAAGGCGAAGCGCGAGAACGGAAACAGCCAGAACAGCGTGCTCGACATGTAGGCCAGGCGCTGCGACAGCTTCAATCCGCGCTTCAGCGGCGGGAAGCTGAAGCGCAGGATCTGCATCATGCCCTGTGCCCAGCGGGAACGCTGGCCGATGAAGCTCGCGAACGTATCCGGCTGCAGGCCCGCGATCAGAGGCTTGTCCACATACACGCTGCTCCAGCCGCGTGAGTGGAGCTCGAGGGCGGTCTCGCAGTCTTCGGTGATGCTCAGGCCGCTGAAGCCGTTGGTCTCCTGCAGCGCCTCGCGGCGAAGGACTGCGGCGGAGCCGCAGAAGAAGGCCGCGTCCCACTTGTCGAGGCCACGTTGGATAACGCCGTAGAACATCTCGTTCTCGGACGGCATGGTGTGGAACGTGCCGAGGTTGCGCTCGAGCGGATCGGGGTTGATGAAGAAGTGCGGCGTCTGCACGAGGAACAGGTTCTTGTCCACGGCGAAGAAGCCGACCGTTTCCTCCAGGAAGCTGCGCGCCGGGGCGTGGTCCGCATCGAACACGGCGATGAGATCGCCGGTGGAGTGATCGAGGCCGTTGTTGAGGTTGCCGGCCTTGGCGTTGAGGTTGCGGGCGCGCGTCAGGTATCTGACGTCGAGAGCCGCGCAGAGCTTCTGAAGCTCGGCGCGGCGGGCGCGGGCCGCTTCGGCGGTTTGCGGATTGGGCGAATTGCACTTCTCGTCCGTTCCGCCGTCGTCGAGCAGCCAGACCGTGAACTTGTCCGCCGGATAGTTCATGGCCTTCGCCGCCGCGAGGGTGGTGGCGAGAAGGCTCGTCTCCTCGTTGTAGCTCGGAACGAAAACGTCGACGGTCGGCAGGTTCACGGGGTCGACCCTGGGCGACTTGCGCGAGGGCAGCGGGCTCGACACCACGAACAGGCTTAAGAAAAGCATCATCACGCTGTACATCTCGGCAACGTAGAGCAGGATCGCCGGGATGAAGTTCGCCACTTCCGTGATGGGAGGAATCGTGCTGGTGGTGCGCCAGAAGACGTAGCGCAGTACGATCGCCGTCCCGAGCGCAAGCGCGATGATCCGCCAGACGCCCTGCGCGCGGAAGAACTTCAGCACGATCATGCAGGCCACGACCACGAGGCCGGCGACGAGATGAGTCTGAAGGCTGATGGGAAGGGCGACCAGCAGGACGACGAGCGTCGCTGCGACAGCCCACAAGGCTACGAGTGCACCCCTACGCATCGTCGAAAGTTCTCTGTTAAGATTATTCTGCGTTGAGCTTCACGCATAAGCCAAGGAGAAGTAAAGGTCTATTGGGGACGATACAATATTTGCCTCAGATGTTTGGGATTTTTTGTCGCGCTAGTAAATATAGTCTATTGTTATGTTATCTAATAACGTAGGGCGATATTTAGCTTTACTGCGAAGTCGAGGGCGGGGGAACGATGGGATAGCCGGTTTGCGGCGAGGCGGCAGGTTCCCGGTCAGCGGGCGCGACCGGTTGCGCAGGAGCCGCTGGAAGAACAGTGTCCTTGTCGATGAGGCGGGACGTGGAAGGAGAGGCGCTCTCCACCCGGATTCGGCGCTCCCGAACAACGGTGGTGCCCGCAGCACCGTTCATGCCGAGCGGGTAAATCGGGGCGTCGATCTCCCCCAGCTGGGCCGGAGCCGGCGGCGGGGACCCGTAAGGGTTCCATGCTCCGGACAGGTAATAGGCCGCAATGGTGAAGCCGTACATGCTGCGCAGGAGCTGTTCCTGGGTCGCAGCGGCATCGCACAGGCGCAGGCGGATCGAAATCACGCCGCCCGGCACGAGAATGGCCGGCTCGTTGGGCTCGATCCTCTGCCAGGCATAGAGGCACACGTCCCCGCTGGCGGAGCGGCCCGTGGCGAAGCCGAAGGGCCCGTATTTGTTCTGCACATAGACGAGGGACGTCTGCATCTCGATGCCGGGCAGACGCTCCTCCATCTCCTTCTGGATCCTGTCCTGGGTCAGAGGCGGCAGGTTGAGAACGTCGTCGATCTCGGATTGCGGCGAGGTTCCGCTGGCAAGGCTCACGTAAAAGGCGTTCTGGCCCGGGGTCAGGGAGGCGGTCGACAGGGCGATTTCCTGGGAAACGCCGTTCCGGAAATTGCGCTGCAGGACCGCCACGATCGAGGGGCCTCCGGGGGGCGGCACGATGATCGCCCGGGTGGCGGGAACCTCGTTCATGAGCGTTGCATAGCCCAGCTCGGACCGGGTCGTGCAGGCTGCGGCCAGCAGGGCAAGAACGATCGCCCGGGCGATGGCGCCGGCCCGAATCCCCGAGCCACGACGCGTCTCGGGCGCAGATGCGCTGAGATCCGTTCGGTCGTGGGGCGAGGAAAGCATCATGCGCAAACTCTGGCGGTCGGCCGGACCGCCGGGACGGCCCGCCGATGAGACTCATTCTCAAGGGCTGGCGCATCCGGTGAATCTTTAACCAGACATGGCCAAACATAGTTAATGAAGCGTAAGCATCCGGTCGTTTGACGGATTATTGTCCGTAAAAGCCTGCGGGTTCCGCTTGACGGGCGGCGTCCGGGGCATAAAAGCAGGTTTGTGTCCTTCGCCGCTGGGTTCCGATCACTGCCCAGGCTCTCCAGACACGATCGCCCGACATGCCGTGCCGGACGTTTCCGCAATCCCGCTTCACGAGAGCGGGCCCAATAGCCATTTCGGAAAGCCTTTTCCATGAGATCCGCTTTTCTGCGCAACGCGCTTGTCCTTGGAATGCTGTCCGCCATCGGACCTTTCGCCATCGACATGTACCTGCCGGCTTTCCCGGCGATCGCCCGCGAGCTTCGGGTCGACGTCAGCGCCGTGCAGATGAGCCTGATGAGCTTCTTCGTGGCAGTGGCCGTCTGCCAGCTCGCCTATGGACCGCTCTCGGATCGTTTCGGCCGCAAGCCGCCGCTCTATGGGGGACTTGCCCTCTTCATCCTCGGCAGCATCGGCTGCAGCTTTGCGCCGAATGTGGAGACGCTCATCGCCTTCCGCTTCCTGCAGGGCGTCGGTTCCTGTGCGGCGATGGTGATTCCGCGGGCGATCATTCGCGATCTGCATACCGGCCACGAGGCCGCGCGCCTGATGGCGACCACGATGCTGGTGTTCAGCGTCTCGCCGATCCTGGCGCCGCTCGCCGGCAGCACGCTCGCCGAATTCTTCAGCTGGCGCTTCATCTTCTGGGCCATTGCGGCGATCGGTTTCGGCGGGATGGCCGTGCTGTTCTTTCTGCTGCCGGAAACGCGGCCCGAGGAGGCGGGGCAGCGGGGAATCGGGCAGGCCTTCGCCACCTACAAGAGTCTGCTCAAGGATCGCCACTTTCTCGGCATCGCCTTCACCGGCGGCTTCAGCCAGGCGAGCTTCTTTGCGTATCTTGCCGGCTCGTCCGTGATCTTCATCGAGCATTACGGGCTTTCGCCGTCGCATTACAGCCTGATCTTTGCCTCGAACGCGATCGCCTTCATCGGCAGCGCGCAGTTCAACAGCATCCTCATGCGCCGCTTCGGCGCCGAGCGCCTGGTGCGCACCGCGATTTCCGGTTTCGTGGCGCTGGTGAGCCTGCTGTTCATCCTGACCTGGGCCGGGATCGACAATGCCTATGTTCTCTGGGGCCTGCTGTTCCTGTCCTTCGGCTGCCTCGGCTACGTCATTCCCTCGACGGCGGTGCTGGCGCTCGAAGAGCATGGGCCGATTGCCGGAACCGCCTCCGCGCTCATGGGTACGCTGCAGCTCAGCACGGGCGCCGTGATGATCGCGCTCACCAGCGCGCTCTACAACGGAACCTCCGTGTCGATGGTTGGCTGCATTGCGCTCTGCGGTTGGATCGCCTTCATCCTGAGCATGCGGACCTTGAAACCGAAGCGCATCTATCCCTGACCGGATTCCGCGAGGATCCAGTCGCGGAAGGAACGCACCAGGGGGGCCTCGGCCTTGTGCTCGGGATAGACGAGATAATAGGCGCCGACGCTCAGGATGCTTTGCGGGAAGAGAACCTCGAGACGGCCCGCTGCGAGTTCGTCCGCGATCAGGAAATGCGGGATGAGGCCGACGCCGAGACCTGCGGCGGCTGCCTGCGCCACCATGGCGAACTGCTCGAAACGCGGGCCGCGCATGGGATTGCCTGCATCCACGTTCACGCTGGAAAACCATTCGGCCCAGGCGGTCGGACGCGTGCTCTGCTGCAGCAGGGTCGCGCGGGCGAGGTCTTCCGGCGAGCGGATGGTCTCGCGCTCACGATAGGCCGGGCTGCACACGGGCACGGCCTCTTCCCGACGCAGCAACTCGCAGATCGCGCCGGGCCAGTGCGGCTCGCCGAAATGGATCGCGGCATCGAAGGGCTCGGCGGCGAAATCGAAGGGCACGAGGCGCACGCCGAAATTCACTGTCGCATCCGGGTGGCGGCTCAGGAAATGCGGCATGCGGGGAATGAGCCAGCGGGTGCCGAAAGTCGGCAGCGTCGCCAGATTCAGAACCCCGCTCGTGCCGGACAGCGCAATGGCCTGGTGGGTGGCATCGGACAGTTCGACGAGAGTGCTGCGCACCTGCGAGGCATAGAGGCGGCCCACATCGGTCAGAACCACGCGCTGGCGGGAGCGGCTGAAGAGGGAGACGCCAAGCGAATCCTCCAGCTGCTGGATCTGCCGCGACACGGCGCTCTGGGTCAGGTTCAGCTCCTCGGCCGCGCGGGAGACGCTGCCGTGCCGGGCCGTGGCCTCGAAGGCGAGAAGATTGCCAATATTGGGCAGAAAGCCGCGACGGAGCACCAGTTCATTCCGTTTTCGAATAACCTGCTGCGAAGATGTCGCTTTACATTGGCCCTGTCCAGCGCGATTTTCCGGCAAATTTCAACAGGTTTACCCGGCGCTCCGGATGAAGCTGCAGCGCCGCTCTGAAGAGGAAAGCTTATCATGGCCGGTGCGAAACACGAACTCGCGAAGCTCAAGTGGGACGACCCGCTTCTCCTCGACGAGCTGCTCACCGACGACGAGCGCATGATCCGCGACACGGCCCGCGCCTATGCCCAGGAGAAGCTCCTGCCGCGGGTGATCGAGGCCTATCGCGAGGAGCGCACGGATCGCGAGATCTTCAACGAGATGGGCGAGCTCGGCCTTCTCGGCGTGACCATCCCGGAGGAGTACGGCTGCGCCGGAGCCTCCTACGTCGCTTACGGCCTCGTCGCCCGCGAGGTCGAGCGCGTGGATTCCGGCTATCGCTCCATGATGAGCGTACAGTCGTCCCTGGTGATGTATCCGATCTATGCCTATGGCTCCGAGGAGCAGCGCCGGAAGTACCTGCCGAAGCTCGCCTCGGGCGAGTTCGTGGGCTGCTTCGGCCTCACTG
The DNA here is from genome assembly GCA_035645515.1 of Microvirga sp. Lineage (GTDB taxonomy): Bacteria > Pseudomonadota > Alphaproteobacteria > Rhizobiales > Beijerinckiaceae > Microvirga. Next base: position 19,459 of record DASQML010000042.1, on the reverse strand, counting down.
AGCCGGATGCGGGCTCCGACCCCGCCGGCATGAAGACCCGTGCCGAGAAGATCGACGGCGGCTATCGCCTGAAGGGCTCGAAGATGTGGATCTCGAACTCTCCCATCGCCGACGTGTTCGTGGTGTGGGCGAAGTCGGAAGCGCATGACAACGAGATCCGCGGCTTCGTGCTGGAAAAGGGCATGAAGGGCCTCTCGGCGCCGAAGATCGGCGGAAAGCTCTCGCTGCGCGCTTCCATTACCGGCGAGATCGTCATGGACGGCGTTGAGGTAGGCGAGGATGCCCTTCTGCCGAACGTGTCGGGACTGAAAGGTCCGTTCGGCTGCTTGAACCGCGCGCGCTACGGCATCTCCTGGGGCGCGATGGGCGCGGCCGAGGATTGCTGGCACCGGGCGCGCCAGTACACGCTCGACCGCAAGCAGTTCGGCAAGCCGTTGGCGGCCACGCAGCTGGTGCAGAAGAAGCTCGCCGACATGATGACCGAGATCACATTGGGCCTCCAGGCCTCCCTTCGCGTCGGCCGTCTCTTCGATGAAGGCCGCATGGCGCCCGAGATGATCTCGCTCGTGAAGCGCAACAATTGCGGCAAGGCACTCGAGATCGCGCGTATCGCCCGCGACATGCACGGGGGCAACGGCATCCAGGAAGAATATCACGTGATGCGCCACGCGCAGAACCTGGAGACGGTGAACACCTACGAGGGAACGCACGACGTGCACGCTCTCATCCTCGGCCGTGCGCAGACGGGCCTCCAGGCGTTCTTCTAGGAAAGGAACAGGCGATGCCTCTTCGCATCACGCTCGCAGGAGCGACGGGTTGGGTCGGCAAGGCCCTGGTGGCGGCGATTGCCGCCGCCGACGATCTCGAACTTGCCGGCGCCGTCAGCCGCAGTGCTGCGGGCCAGGATGCCGGTGAGGCCGCAGGCTTGTCCCGACTCGGCGTGGCGATCAGCGGAACGCTCGAAGAGGCGCTGAAGACGCCGTCCGACGTGGTGATCGACTACACCAAGCCCCATGCGGTCAAGGCGCATGTCCTGACCGCCTTGGCCCATGGCCGCCATGTGGTCGTGGGAACATCGGGTCTCTCGGCGGAAGAATATGCGGAGATCGATGCCGTTGCGCTCAAAGCCGGACGTGGCGTGCTCGCCGCCGGCAACTTCTCGATCACGGCCACGCTCCTGCGCCGCTTCGCCCTTGAAGCCGCCCGCTACGTGCCGGATGTGGAAGTCATCGACTACGCCTCGGCGAAGAAGCCCGACACCCCCTCGGGCACGGCGCGTGAACTCGCCGAACTGCTGAGCGAGGTGCGCCAGCCCGCAACCTCGAAGCCGGTCGAGGAACTCACCGGCGTGCGCGAAACGCGCGGCGGTGCGCTGGGCGCGAAGGAGCCGGTGCAGGTTCATTCGCTGCGCATGCCATCCTTCGTGCTCTCGTGCGAGGCGGTGTTCGGCGCGGATAACGAGCGCCTTGTGATCCGTCACGATGCAGGCTCGTCGGCGGCTCCTTACGTCGCCGGCACGCTGCTTGCCGCTCGCCGCGTCTCTTCCTTCAGCGGCCTGAAGCGCGGCCTCGATGTTGTGATGGATTGATATTCATGAAACCGCTTGCAGGCCTCAAAGTCCTTGAGCTCGCCCGCATCCTCGCCGGCCCCTGGGTCGGCCAGATGCTCGCCGATCTCGGCGCGGACGTGGTGAAGGTTGAGCGGCCCGGCGCGGGCGACGACACGCGCGGCTGGGGCCCGCCCTTCATCGAGGGAGCTGACGGAGAGGATCTCTCGGCGGCGTATTTTCACTCCTGCAACCGCGGCAAGCGCTCCATCGCGGTCGATTTCGAAAGCGAGGAGGGGCAGGCGCTCGTGCGCAGGCTCGCGGCGCATGCAGATGTGGTGATCGAGAACTTCAAGGTCGGCGGCCTCAAGAAGTACGGACTCGATTACGAGAATCTCAAGAAGATCAATCCGCGCCTCGTCTATTGCTCCATTACGGGCTTCGGGCAGAACGGGCCCTATGCGGCGCGCGCGGGCTACGACTTCATGATCCAGGGCCTCGGAGGCATCATGGATCTCACCGGCGATCCGGACGGCGAGCCGCAGAAGATCGGCGTGGCTTACGTCGATATCTTCACCGGCGTCTATTCGGTGGTGGGCATTCTCGCCGCCTTGCGCCGGCGCGATCAGACGGGGGAGGGCGCGCATCTCGACATGGCATTGCTCGACGTGCAGACGAGCGTGCTCGCCAACCAGGCGATGAATTATCTCGCCTCGGGCAAGTCTCCCCGCCGCATGGGCAACGCGCATCCCAACATCGTGCCCTACCAGGTGTTCCCGGTGGCCGACGGACACGTGATCGTGGCGGTAGGCAATGACGGCCAGTTCTCGCGCTTCGTTGCCGTTCTCGGGCAGCCGGATCTCGCACAGGACGAGCGCTTCGCCACCAATGCGAGCCGTGTGCGGAACCGCACAGACCTCGTGCCGATTCTGACCAGACTCACGCTGCAGACGACACGCGAGGCTTTGCTGTCGGCGCTGGAAAAGCAGGGTGTGCCCGCAGGTCCCATCAATACGGTCGAGGATGTGTTCGCCGATCCTCAGGTCACCGCGCGCGGCATGAGAATCGATCTTCCGTCCGCTTCTGCGAAGGGCGGCACGATTCCCTCGGTTCGCTCGCCGATCGTGATGAACGGTGAGCCGATGGCAGCGTCACGGCCCTCGCCGCGTCTCGGCGAGCATACGGACGAGGTTCTGAATGATCCATCCTGGATGGCGTAGAGCCTCGTTCAAGGCGCGATCCCTTTCGTGAGGAGGCGGTTGATCGCCTGCACGATGTGTTCGCGATCCTGATCGGAGAAGGGGCTGAGATTATGCATCTCGAGATTGCTCAAGCCCTCGACGGCAAGCCAGCCGAGGAGCGCGGCATCGAGATCCTCAGACCCTTCCTTGATCCGTTGCAACGTTTCGGCAATAACTGATCGAACGGGGTCAAGAAGGCGCGGGTTCTCGGCTGTCGCAACCATCAGTCCGGTGGCGACCTGCTGCATCCTGCCGCCGCAGCACATGTTGAGAAGAGCCGTGGCCGTCAGGCGGGCCTCCAGGTTGCGGCCCGGTTCGATCTGCGTGCGCAGGGCCTCCCTGGATGCGGAAACCTGATCGATCATGCGCTGGATCATGGCCTGCAGCAGCGCATCCTTGCTCGGGAAATTGTAGAGGAGACCGCCTTTGCTCAGGCCTGCCCTTTCGGCCACGGCATCGAGCGTCAGCCGACCCGCGCCGATTTCCGCAACAAGCTCCGAAGCCGCGTCGAGGATTTTCTCGCGGGAACTCTTGCGGCCTCGGGCATTTTCCAACATTGGCAACTCTTGCAACTGAACCGTCTGGTCGGTATATAAATGATGCCGCGGCATTGGCGTCAAGGGCAAGTTGAGCTATTGCCGCACCTCCATCTCAGCAGTTCGTAGCCCCCCGGCGGGCCTGTAACCTTCGGAAGTAGCCCATGAAACGGCGCATTATTGTCAGTCTCGTCTTTATTCTAGCGATCCTGCTCTGTGCCGGACTGGTTGGGTTCAACATCTTCCGGGACAAGATGATCACCCAGTTCTTCGCCACCATGCAGCCGCCCCCGCAGACGGTTTCGGCTGCGAAGGTGGAGGCCCGCACCTGGACGCCCAGCATCAACGCCATCGGTACGGCCAAGGCGGCGAACGGGGTGGAACTCGCCGTGCAGGTCGGCGGGGTGGTGAAGGACATCAACTTCAAGCCGAACCAGAACGTGGCGCAGGGCACCGTGCTGGTGCAGCTCGACGATGCGGTCGATCGGGCCGATCTCGCGAATGTCCAGGCGCAGGTGAAGCTCGCCGAAGCCAATTTCGAGCGCTCGCGTGCCCTGGCCTCCCGCGGCATTACTGCCGAGGCGACCTTCGAGCAGAACCAGGCGCAGCTCGCCACGTCCCGCGCTCAGGAAGCACGCGTGAAGGCCGTCATCGATCAGAAGGCCCTCAAGGCGCCGTTCTCCGGCGTTATCGGCATTCCGCAGGTCGATGTGGGTCAGTACATCCAGCCCGGCACTGTGGTGGCGAGCTTCCAGGATCTGAAGTCCATGAAGGTGGACTTCACGGTGCCGGAGCAGATGGCGGGCAACGTCAAGCTCGGCCAGGAAGTGCGCGTGGGCGTGACCGAGACGGATCTGCCGTTCAAGGGGCGTATCATCGGCAAGGATCCGCGCGTCGATCCCAAGACTCGCCTCGTGGCGGTTCAGGCGATCGTCGAGGACAACAAGGACGGCGCCATCCTGCCTGGCCAGTTCCTCCACGTCGAGGTGATCCTGCCGTCCCAGCCTGACGTCATCACCGTGCCACAGACGGCGGTTATCACCAGCCTCTACGGCGACTACGTGTACACGATCGAGCAGGAAGAGCGGGCGGGCAACCAGGTGCAGGTGGCGCGCCAGGTCTTCGTGAAGGCCGGCCGTCGCCGCGGAGGGGCCATCGAAGTTCTCTCAGGCATCACGCCGGGCCAGCAGGTTGTCGCTTCGGGGCAGAACAAGCTGCAGGCCGGGTCGGTGGTCAAGATCGACAACACCATTGATGTGACGAAGCTCGACGCGACCAAGCTCGCGAACGGGCAATAGGCAAGCAAACGCGATGAGTTTCACAGAGCTTTTCATTCGCCGCCCCGTTCTGTCGATGGTGGTGAGCCTCCTGATCCTGCTGCTCGGCGCGCAGGGTCTGATGAGCCTTCAGGTGCGTCAGTATCCTGAGGTCGAGGAAACCACGATCACGATCACCACGGCCTATACGGGCGCGAGTGCCGACCTGATCCAGGGCTTCATCAGCACGCCCATCGCCAAGTCGGTGTCGAGTGCGGAAGGCGTCGATTACGTCACCACGCAGAGCCGTCTCGGCGTGAGCACGGTATCCGTGCGCATGCGCCTGAACACAGATCCCAATGCGGCGCTGACCGAGGTGACCTCCAAGGTACAGCAGATCCGCGCACAGCTTCCCTCCGAGGCGGAGGATCCGGTGATCGTGAAGGGCACGGGTCAGACCTTCGCCCTCATGTACATCACCTTCGCCAGCACGGAGATGAACCCGGAGCAGGTTTCGGAATTCCTCACCCGTGTGGTGCAGCCGCGTTTTGCGACCCTCGAAGGTGTCGGCAACGCCGAAATCCTCGGCGGACGCGATTTCGCCATGCGTGTCTGGATCGATCCCGTGCGCCTCGCCGCGCGCGGCGTGACGGCCGGGGACGTGGTGCAGGCCATCGGCGCCAACAACTTCCTCGCGGCACCCGGCAAGACACAGAACGAGTATGTCGCCTATTCGCTGCAGATGCAGACGACTCTGCAGAATCCGGAGACCTTCGGCGCGCTGCCGATCCGCTCGAACGGCGATCAAGTGGTGCGCCTGCGCGACGTGGCCGATGTGGAGCTGGGCCCGAAGAGCACCGACGTGAAGGTGAGCTTCAACGGCAAGGAGGGCACCTTCATCGGCATCACGCCGACGCCGTCCGCCAATCCGCTCACGGTCGCCGCTCAGGTGACCAAGGAGATCGATAATATCCGTCCGACCCTGCCCAAGGGCATGACGGTGCAGATCGTCTATGATGCGTCGAGCTTCATTTCGGCCTCCATCGAAGAGGTGTTCAAGACCATCGGTGAGGCTGCGCTCATCGTCGTGATCGTGATCCTGCTGTTCCTGGGCTCCTTCCGCTCGGTGCTGATCCCGATCGTCACGATCCCGCTCTCGCTCATCGGCGTGTGCTTCTTCCTTTATGTGCTGGGTTACTCGATCAACCTTCTCACCCTGCTGGCCATGGTGCTCGCCATCGGCCTCGTGGTCGACGACGCCATCGTGGTGCTGGAGAACATCCACCGCCATATCGAGGAAGGCTTGAAACCGGTCGAGGCCGCCATCGTGGGCATGAGGGAAATCTTCCTTCCCATCGTGTCGATGACCATCACGCTCGCTGCCGTGTATGCGCCCATCGGCTTCACGCAGGGATTGACCGGTTCGCTCTTCCGGGAGTTCGCCTTCACCCTGGCCGGCTCGGTGATCATCTCGGGCATCATCGCGGTGACGCTCTCGCCGATGATGTCGTCGAAGCTCCTGAAGCCCCATGCGGCCCAGGGTCGCTTCGCGAGCTTCGTTGACCGCACTTTCTCAAGGCTCGAGAACTGGTACGGCCGCCGCCTGAAGGGCTCTCTCGATTATCGCTGGGTCACGCTCACCATCGTGGCGGTGCTGCTCGCGACCACGGGCTTCCTGTTCTCGAAGACGTCATCGGAGCTCGCGCCGGAAGAGGATCAGGGCGCTTATCTCGGCCTCGTCAACGCGCCGAAATACGCAACCGCCGATTACACGCAGGAATTCTCGAAGCAGTTCACGGGCGCCGGCGAGAAGATTCCGGAGATCGACGCCAGCTTTCTCATCGTCGGCATCGACGGCGGCGGCGGCGGCTTCGTGGGCTTCAAGCTCAAGCCCTGGGACGAGCGCGAGAAGAAGGGTCCCGAGACCAAGCAGGAGATCCAGAACCTCCTGAACGAGAACGGCGGCGTCCAAGCCTTCGTGTTCGCGCCTCCGTCCCTGCCGGGCGCCGGCGGCGGCCTGCCGATCCAGTACGTGCTGCGTACCATCGGTGATCCGTCTCAAGCCTATGAGGTGGCGGAGCAGGTGCGCCAGCGCGCGCAGAAATCCGGCAAGTTCATCGTGGTGCAGAACTCGATCTCCTATGAGACCCCGCGTGCGCGCATCACGGTGGATCGTGATCGCGCGGCGGCTCTGGGCGTGCCGGTGAGCCAGATCGGCAGCACGCTCGGCGCGCTCGTCGGTGGCGCCCCGATCTCCAAGTTCGACCGGGACAACCGCAGCTACGATGTGGTGAGCCAAGTGCGTCAGGCCGACCGCCTGAATCCGGAACTGCTCGGCCAGTATTACGTGCGGGCGTCGGACGGTTCCATGGTGCCGCTGTCGGCTCTCGTGAAGATCGAGACCGACGCTGCCCCTGCCTCCATCGAGCAGTTCAACCAGCTGAACGCTGCGACCATCTCGGCGCTGCCTCTGCCTGGCGTGACCACCTCGGAAGGCTTGGCGACCCTGCGCTCTATTGCGCAGGAGGTCATGCCCCAGGGCTTCTACGAGGATTACGCGGGCCAGTCGCGCCTCGAGGTGCAGGAGGGGAACTCCATCCTGCTCGCCTTCGGCCTTGCCATCATCGTGATCTATCTGGTGCTGGCGGCGCAGTTTGAGAGCTTCCGCGACCCCTTCATCATCATGATGTCGGTGCCGCTCTCCGTGTTCGGGGCTATGATCTTCCTCAATGTGGGGCTGGCCACGCTCAACATCTACACGCAGGTGGGCTTGATCACCCTGGTGGGCCTGATCACCAAGCACGGCATTCTCATGGTGGAGTTCGCCAACGACCTGAAGGAGAAGCGCGGCGTCAGCAAGCGTGAGGCCATCCAGGAGGCGGCCCGTGTGCGCCTTCGTCCGATCCTCATGACTACGGCGGCCATGGTGCTCGGCGTCGCTCCGCTGCTCTATGCCAGCGGCGCGGGTGCGGCGGCTCGCTTCTCCATGGGCCTCGTGATCGCATCGGGCATGTCCATCGGCACGATCTTCACCCTTTTCGTGGTGCCGATGTTCTACACCTTCATCGCCAAGGAGCACGTGCGCAGCACCAAGGCGAGCGAAGAGCGCACCCATCGTCAGGCTCTTGCTGCCGAGTAACGAACAAAAGGCCGGGCTGAAACCCGGCCTTTTCCACGTCCTTAACAAAAAGGCGGAGGCGCCCGGCGCCTCCGCCTTTTTGATGTTCTTCGGATAGCCGCCTTAGCCTTGGCGCGCCATCTCGCCTTCCACTTCCATGAAGGGCGAGACCGACTTGAAACCGGCCTGCTCGGCGGCCTTGCGGACGGCCTCGGCCACCTCCGTCGAATGCACCTCGATGGTCTCGCCGGTCTTGGAGTCCACGAACATGATCTTCATGGCGTTCACGTCCGGCTGCCCGTGGGAGACCACGTAGGAGTTCTGGGTGGCGAGGCGATGAACGAGCCCGGCATCGCGCAGGAAGTCGAGGGCGCGGTAGATCGTGACCGGCGCGAGACGCTTCTTGTCGCTGCTGAGGCGGTCAACCAGGTCGTAGGCGCCAACCGGGCCGCCGCTCTGAACCAGCTCGCGGTAAACCCGCTCGCGAATGGGGGTCAGGCGAAGGTTGTTCTGGCGGCACAGATCATCCGCACGGCGGAGGAGATTCTCTTCTTCTTCTTTCCTGAGGGCTCGGGTGCTCATGGTCCACGCTCCTGTTATTTCAAAACCTACCTATTCATATAGGGGAACCGCCGTCGTAACAATGTGGTATCGTTGCAATCGCTTCTTGCAATTTAGCATATTACCAAGAGGAAGCTGGCGAATTGGCAGACAAGTTCCCTTAAAAGGCAGCTAAGGTTTTGAAGTAACGTTACAGGGGGTTTTGAGTTCCAGAGAACAGAATCATTTCGAACAGGCTTCGCAGAGCCCGCGAATCTCTACGGTAACCTTCTTGGAGCAGAAGGCATTTTCGTCACTCCACTGCGACAGGCGCTCATTGATGCCTGGATCGCTGAACTCAGCCACCAGGCCGCAGCTCTCGCAGATGGCAAAGGCAGCCATCTCGTGATGGTGGGGGTGCTTGCAGGCCACATAGGCATTGAGGCTCTCGAGCCGGTGGGCCAGTCCCTTCTCGATGAGCTTGTCGAGGGAGCGGTAAACCGTGGGAGGCGTGACCGCGCCCTTGGCCCGCATCCTGTCCAGCACCTCGTAGGCCGAGAGGGGGTTCTGCGCTGCAGTCAGAATCCGGTGAACGCGCTTCTGCGTGTCGTTCAGTTCCTCGAGGGCATGATGGTGATGGTGCGCGGCCATGACGGGATCGGGTGGTTTCCAATGAAAGCTCGGGTCAGCCTATACGTCATGATTGCGGGGATGATTTCAAGGCATGAGGCGGGATCCGCGCGAATAGGGCACACAGGACCCGAGGAACGTCCGCTGCCCGCACCCGTGAAGGAAGAGGCAGCGGCTCGTCACTGAAGATCACACCTCGACCCAGGCAGCCTTCTCTTGGGAAGAGCGAACGGCCGCTTCGATGAAGCGCACGCCGCGGACCCCGTGTTCGACGGTGGGAACCTGCAGCGCAAAGGGGTTGGGATCGCGCCCCTCGATGCGCGCAGCAATCTGTTCGGCCACGTCCGTATAGAGCTGCGCGAAGCCCTCGAGATATCCTTCCGGATGCCCGCCCGGGATGCGGGATGCTGCCCGCGACACCTCGTTGGCGCCATAGCCGTTGCGGCGGATGATCCGGGGCGGCTCACCCAAGGGGGAGAACAGGAGCTGGTTCGGATTTTCCTGGTGCCATTCCAGGCCCGCCTTCTCGCCATAGACTCGGATCTTCAGGCCGTTCTCCAGCCCCGCCGCCACCTGGCTGCACCAGAGCATGCCCCTTGCGCCGGAGGCGAAGCGCAGCATCATATGGGCATTGTCGTCGAGCCTGCGGCCCGGCACGAACGTGTGCAATTCGGCCGACAGGGATGCAACCTCGTCGCCGGTGATGAACTCGGCAAGGTTGAAGGCATGCGTGCCGATATCGCCGACAGCTCCCGCAGGGCCGGAGCGGGAAGGATCCGTGCGCCACTCGGCCTGCTTGCTGCCGGTTTCCTCCACGCGTGTGGCAAGCCAGTCCTGTGCATATTCCACCTGCACGACGCGGATCGCACCGAGCTCGCCCGCCTCGACCATGGCGCGCGCCTGCCGCACGAGCGGATAGCCTGTGTAGTTGTGCGTGACGGCGAAGATTAGTCCAGATGCGCGCGCGAGCTGCGCCAGTCGGTCGGCTTCCTGCCGCGTGGTGGTGAGAGGCTTGTCGCAGATCACATGGATCCCCGCCTTGAGAAAGGCTTCGGCTGCAGCCGCATGCGCGTGGTTCGGCGTGACGATGGCGACCGCATCGATGCCGTCCTCACGGTCCGCCTCGCGCTGCGCCATGTCCTGGAAGCTGCCGTAGTTGCGGTCCGCCGGAAGGAGCAGGTCCTCGCCGGAGAGACGCGCCCGCTCCGGATCGGACGAGAGCGCGCCTGCCACCAGCTCCCAGCGATCGTCGAGGCGTGCGGCAATGCGGTGCACGGCGCCGATGAAGGCGCCGCGTCCACCCCCGACCATGCCGAGGCGAAGGCGGCGGTTGAGCTTCTGATCGCGTGATCCTGCAATGGTCATGACGTGACCTCCCTTACGCGCCGATGCCGAGCAGACGGCGATTGGCTGCTTCGTCCGTTCCGCCTGCCGCGAAATCGTCGAAGGCTTTCTCCGTCACGCGGATGATATGCGCCTTGATGAATTCCGCACCTTCCCGCGCGCCGTCTTCCGGATGCTTCAGGGCGCATTCCCACTCCAGAACCGCCCAGGAATCGTAGTCGTACTGGGCGAGCTTGGAGAAGATGGCATTGAAATCCACCTGACCGTCGCCGAGCGAGCGGAAACGGCCCGCGCGATTGATCCAGCTCTCATAGCCGCCATAGACGCCGATGCGGCCTGACGGATTGAACTCCGCGTCCTTGGCATGGAACGCCTTGATGCGCTCGTGATAGAGATCGATGAAGGCGACGTAATCGAGCTGCTGCAGCAGGAAGTGGCTCGGGTCGTAGTTGATGCATGCGCGCCTGTGCCCGCCCACCGCGTCGACGAAGCGCTCGAAGGTCGCCCCGTCATGAATGTCCTCGCCGGGATGGATCTCGTAGCAGACGTCGCAATCCGCATCCTCGTAGGCATCGAGAATGGGCTTCCAGCGGCGCCCCAGCTCCTCGAAGGCGGTCTCGACGAGACCGGCCGGACGCTGCGGCCAGGGATACATGAAGGGCCAAGCCAGCGCGCCGGGGAAGGTGACGCTGGCTTTCAGCCCCAGGCGCTTCGAGGCCCTGGCCGCCATCATCATCTGCTCGACGGCCCAGGCCTGACGCGCCTTCGGATTGCCGCGCACTTCGGGAGCCGCAAAACCGTCGAACGCTTCGTCATAGGCCGGGTGTACGGCGACGAGCTGGCCCTGCAGGTGCGTGGAGAGTTCCGTGATCTCCATTCCGTGGGAGCGGACGATGCCTTGGATCTCGTCGCAATAATCTGCCGATTCCGCCGCTTTCTTCAGGTCGATGAGGCGCGCATCCCAGGTGGGAATCTGCACGCCCTTGTAGCCGAGGGAGGCCGCCCAGCGGCAGATCGAATCGAGCGAATTGAACGGCGCTTCGTCGCCTGCGAATTGCGCGAGGAAGAGGCCGGGGCCCTTCATGGTCTTCATGGGTGAACTCCCAAGGTTCCCCTCCCCCTTGCGGGGAGGGGTTAGGGGTGGGGGTGGTTCGTCCAGGTGAGAGGTCAGGCAAACAAAGTGCCGTAAAAGCCTCGTGCATTCGTCATGACACGTAGCGCTCCGACTTTTCGACTCCCACCCTCAATCCCTCCCCGCAAGGGGGAGGGAAGAAGCAAGCAACGCCTAGAACGGCGAGTTGGGGAAGTAATGCTCCTTGGCGTTGTCCTTCGTGATCAGCTGGGCGTTGAGCACGTAGCTGCCGCGCATCGGGGCATTGGTGTAGAAATGCGCCGCGGTGACGCCCATGGCGGTGGAGATCATCGACGGCGGGTAGGACACGTCGGCGGGGATCATCTTGTCGCCATCCATGACCTTCTTGATCATGTCCTTCATGCCGGCGCCGCCGAGCACGAACTTGATGTCCTCGCGCTTGGCCTGACGAATGGCTTCCATGACGCCAAGCGCCATGTCGTCGTCGGACGCCCAGACGGCGTCGATCTTCGGATGCTTGGACAGGAAGTCCTGCATCACCTTGAAGGCGTCGTCGCGGTTCCAGTTGGCATATTGCTTGTCGATCACCTTCACGCCCGAGCCTTCGAGAGCCTTCTCGAAGTTCGACACGCGCTCCTCGTCGATCACGGTCGGGATGCCGCGGAAGACGACGACGTTGCCCTGCTTCAGGTTGTCGACGAAGTACTTGCCGGCCACGCGACCGAATTCCGGATTATTGCCGGCCACGTAGATGTCCTGGATCGAAGGATCCTTCAGGCCGCGGTCGACCACCGTGATGAAGGTTCCGCGCTTCTTCACCTCGCGAGCCGGGTTCGTGAGCTCGTCCGAATTGAAGGGCAGGACGACCAGCGCATCGACCTTCTGTGCCATCAGGTCGTCGAGGGCGTTGGCCTGGGATGCGCCGTCGGGCGAGGTCTTCACGATGACCTTCAGGCCCGGGTAGCCCTTCTCAAGCTGCTTGGCGGTTTCCTGCGCGTGATAGACCACGCCGCCGGTCCAGCCGTGCGTGGCGGCCGGAATCGAGACGGCGATCGTCACGTTCTTCTGCTGCGCCATCGCGCCCGTCGCCAAGCCTGTCATCAGGCCGGCGGCGAGAGCGAATTTCAGTGCCGTTGCTTTCATTCGTTCCTCCCTGGAGGGTTTGGTTTCAAGCCCTTCGTCCTTTGATCCGGAGACTTCGTTCCGGTTTCATCGCCCGCGGTGGACGGACCGCTGCACGAGCATGGCGATAATGATGATGGCACCTTGAACCGCTCCCACGAGGAACTCGGAGACGAAGTTCGACAGCACCATGATGTTGGCGACGAGTTCGAGGATGATCGCACCGACGACGGTGCCCCAGATGCGGCCGATGCCGCCCCTGAGCGCCGTGCCGCCGATGACGACGGCGGTGATGGCCTGCAATTCCCACAAAAGGCCGGTGGTCGGCGTGGCGGAGCCCAGGCGCGGCACATAGACCAGCACCGCGATGCCGACGCAGATGCCCTGGATGATGTAGGTGAGCGTGCGCACGCGCCAGATCGGCACGCCGGAATAGCGCGCCACATCCTCGTTGGAGCCGAGCGCCACCACGTGGCGCCCGAAGGAGGTGCGGTAGAGGATCAGCGCGCCGACGGCGGCCACGACCATGAATGCAATGATCGGCACGGGAATGCCGAAGAGGCTGCCGAAATAGATCGGACGGTAGAGTTCGCGCAGCTCGAAATTGCGCATGGTGATGGTGCCGCCGGCGGCGAGCCACACCACGAGCGAGCGAAAGATCCCCATGGTGCCGAGCGTGACGATGAAGGGCTCGATCCGCCCGAAGGTGACGATCAATCCGTTCGCCAGGCCGCAGGCGGCGCTCAGGCCGACGGCAACCAGCATGCCGAGGGCCAGCGTGCTCACATCCGCGCTGGCAAGCGAATTGAGGGTGAGAATCATGACGCCTGCCGTCAGCGCGGCCATGGATCCGACAGAGAGATCGAGGCCGCCGCCGGCGATGACGAAAGTGGCGCCCACGGCGATGATGGCGATGAAGGCGGAGCGCGTGACGACGTTGAGGATGTTCGAGGCCGTCAGGAAGTCGGGATTGATGAGCGCACCGGCAATCGCCAGAACGATGAGCGCGATGAAGGGCGAGAGCGCCCGCATGTCGATCTTGAACTTGCGCTTCTCGGCGCCGGTGCGAAGCACGGTTTCGGTCATGCGTGGCCCGCGGCGATTTCCGCCGCCCTTTCTTCATGAACGCCAGTGGCGAGGTAAACGATGGAATCCTCGGAGAGGTCGGCTTGCGGGACTTCGCCTGCGATGCGGCCATTGCGCATCACCACCGCGCGATGGCACAGGCCGATCAGCTCCTGCATCTCGGACGAGATGACGATGACGGAGAGGCCGTTCTCGGCGAGTTCTGCGATGAAGCGATAGATCTGCTCCTTGGTACCGATATCGACTCCGCGGGTCGGTTCGTCGATGATGATGATGCGCGGGTTGAGCAGCATCATCTTGGCGAGCAGCAGCTTCTGCTGGTTGCCGCCGGAGAGCTGGCCTGCCAGGAGGTCGCGGCTGCGGGTGCGGATGTCGAAATCCTTGATCGCGCCGTCGAGGGCCTTCTCCTCCGCGCCGACGTCGATGAAGGAGCCGCGGTTGAACTTGTCAAGGGCGGCCAGGGAGAGGTTGACCCGCAGGTTCTGCTGCAGGAGCAGGCCCTTGCCCTTGCGGTCCTCGGAGAGATAGACGATGCCCGCCGCCATGGCCTCGCGGGCATCGCGGAAATGCACGCTCTTCCCGTCAAGAGTGATCGTGCCGTGGCCTGGGCGAAGACCGACGAGACCCTCGAAGAGTTCCGTGCGGCCTGCGCCGATCAGCCCGCCGAAGCCGAGAATCTCGCCGCGCTTCAGGGCGAACGAAGCGTTCTCCACGTAGCCTGGCACGACCATGTTGCTGACCGATAGGATGATCTGGTCGGACGCGGTGGCCGGCTTGTCGGGATAGAGCTTCGACATGTCTCGCCCCACCATGAGGCGCGCCATCTCGAGCGGCTCGAGGCCCTCGGTTTCCCGCGTCGCGATGTGGCGGCCGTCGCGCAGCACCGTGACCCGGTCGGCGATGGCCTTCACCTCGTTGAGGCGGTGGGAGATGTAGAGCACCGCCACCCCGTGCTGGCGCAGCTTGCGGATGATAGCAAAGAGGCTTTCCGCCTCGATGGGCGTGAGGACGGCGGTCGGCTCGTCGAAGGCGACGAGCCTGTGCGGCACCAGCAGGGCGCGGGCGATCTGCACGAGCTGGCGGTCGGCAATCGAGAGACGCCGCACCTCGATATCCGGATCGATCCGTGTGCCGAGCTCCGCCAGGATGCCGCGCGTGCGCTCGCGCATGGTTCTGTCGTCCACGAAGCCGAAGCGCCTGATCTCGCGCCCGAGAAACAGGTTCTGCGCCACCGTCAGATCCTCGGCGAGGAGGATTTCCTGATGCACCAGGACGATGCCGTGACGCTCCGCATCCACCGGTCCGGAGAAGGTGATCGGCTCCCCGTTGAGGAACAGGCTGCCCTTGGTGGGGGGGAGGTGGCCCGAGAGAATGCGCATAAGAGTGGATTTGCCCGCCCCATTCTCGCCGATGACGGCATGGACCTCACCGGGACGCAGGTCGAGCGAAATGCCGCTCAGGACCTCGATGGGCCCGAAGGATTTGGAGATGGTCTCGGCGCGAAGAATGGAATCCATGCGCGGCTCCGGGTAAGCGACACCATTCGCTGCCACGGCGGCGACAGCGCTGATTCAAGCAGTCCTGAAGGGCGTCAGCTGGATAGGATGCGTGCTGGCATTCGTTTCCTCCGGCTTTTCATCTCGTCCTCTGGCGGGACTTCGTCTAATCGAACTAGGAGCATTCCATTCTTTGGCAATGCCGCCATGTAAACGATTACATGAAGACTTTACCGCAACGGAACGTTCTGTCAAACAGAACGAAGGTAGGGGAGGATGATGGACGAGAGCGGGTCATTGGACAGGCCGGACGGAGATGGGGCGCCGGTCCATCGGACGGTGCGCATTCAGGATGTGGCGAAGCTCGCCGATGTCTCCACGGCCACGGTGAGCCGTGCCCTGGCCTCCCCTGAGAAGGTGTCGCCGGAGGCGCGCGCCCGCGTGCTGGAGGCCATCGCCAAGACCGGCTATGTACCCAATCCCGCCGCGCGCTCGCTCCGCTCCCAGAAAACCTACATGGTCCTGGTCGTCCTGCCGGACCTGTCGAACACGTTCTTTTCCAAGATCCTGCGCGGCGTCGAGGAGCGGCTGTTCGAGGCAGGCTACGGCATGATCATCAGCGATCTCGACGGCTCGCCGGAGAAGGAGGCGCATTTCGCAGCGTTTACCTCCGCAGGCCGTGTCGACGGGGCGATCCTTCTCAACGGCCATCTCTTCGGACAGACCCGGGACGGGGAGGGCACGGCGGTCAAGATCGGCATTCCGCTCGTCGCGCTCTGCGAAGCCATTCCCTCCGCCGACATTCCACAGATCGAAATCGACAACCGCGCCGCCGCGAGCCGCATGACCCAGCATCTCGCGTCGCTGGGCCATCGCAGCATCGCCTATGTGAGCGGACCGGCGCACAACATTCTCGAGAAGGAACGCTTCCTCGGATACCAGGACGGCCTTAAGGCGGCGGGACTGTCCTTCGATCCGGCGCTGGTGCTGCCCGGCGATTACACGATCGAATCCGGAGTGAGGGCGGGACAGGACCTCGTGGCACGGGCGAAGCGGCCCACCGCGGTGTTCTGCACCAGTGATGAAATGGCGATCGGGCTCATGCGCACGCTGCTGTCGGCGGGTTTGAGAGTGCCGGACGACATCTCGGTGGCCGGGTTCGACGATATCGAGTTCGCCGCCGTGGCCGAGCCGGCCTTGACCACGATCCGTCAGCCGCGCCGCGAGCTGGGCCGGGCTGCGGCCTCCGTTCTCATCGATCTGCTGCAGGGGCGTCCGTCACCCAAGCGCATCCGGCTCGAGACGGAACTCGTCATTCGCGACAGCGTGGCGCCGCCTCAGAACATCGAGAAGGCGCCGGCGAAGAGCACGAGGAGGAGTGCGATGAAGCCCACATAGGCGTAGAGCGCCTTGCGCGAATTCTGATGGGCGTAGCTGTCCCTGTCGTTGCCGTTCTGCCAGCGGGCGACGCCTTCCTGATGGCGCGCGAGATCGACCTGATCCGCGCTTGGCGAAACGCCGCCGGCTTCGTCGTCCGTGCCGAGGGGCGACAGGCCGGGATCGAACACCTCGTTCTTGTCGCCCGTGCGCCCGCTGTTGATGTCGCCCTTCAGCTGCGCGGAGGTCGAGCCCGCGTTCATGGGCGGAGCATCCATCGGCTTGATGGTGTGCGTGCGCGGAATGTCTCTGTGATTGGGGTTGTCTGAGCGGGTCGTCATCGAAGCTCTCCCGGGGATCGTTGGTGGGGAAACCGCCCCGATGCCACGAGGTTCCTGGAAGGCATCGCCTCGCTCTCAACCTGCTGAGAGACAAGAAAAAAGGCCGCTGGTGACAGCGGCCCGAAGTTTAGGGAGGAAACGCCCAAGAAGGGCAGCGGCACCGCGACGCCAATCGCCGTGCTGCACTGCAAGATTTAGGAGCTGCCGGGTCCCATCGCAAGATTAAAAGGTCAGCAAGGCTGCCCGTTTTTTCGCCTTCGTCAGAGCCCGAACCTGTCAGGCACAGGGGGTATGGCCTACAATGGTCCGATCAAAATGAGTGCAACATCGCTGCGAAGCCTGCCATGCCCAAGCTGAACGCCATCCTCGAAACTGCTCTTTACGTGGACGACCTGGCGCGAGCGCGGGCCTTCTACGAGGACGATCTCGGCCTGCCCCTCCTGTTCGAGAACCCGCGCATGTGCGCCTTTGATGTCGGTGGTCGGAGCGTGCTGCTGCTCTTCCTGCGCGGGGCGTCCGCTCAGGACATGGCGACCCCTGGCGGAACGATCCCCGGCCATGACGGTCAGGGACCGCTCCATATGGGCTTCGCCATTGCCGCCGAGGAACTGGCTGCCTGGGAGGAGAGGCTGCGCGAGCGCAACATACCGATCACGAGCAAGGTGACGTGGCCGCGGGGCGGCACGAGCCTCTATTTTCATGATCCAGACGGGCACGTGCTGGAACTCGCGACGCCGGGGCTTTGGGCGACCTATTGATCGCCCAGAGTCGGTGCTCGTCAGGTGATGACGCTCGGCTCGCTGCGGCCGGTGCGCTTTGCGATCTCGGCGATGCTGTTGGCGGCCTCGATCACCGGAGCGAGCACTTCGGCCGTCGGCAGGTTGTGGCGACTGGTGTCCGGCTCGAAGCGTTCGAGATAGACGCGGAGCGTTGCCCCTGACGTGCCGGTGCCCGACAGGCGAAACACGGCGCGGGCGTCCTCCTTGAACAGGATGCGGACGCCCTGCTTCGGCGTCACCGAATTGTCGACCGGGTCGGTATACGCGAAGTCATCGCATGCCTGCACGGTCAGTTCGCCGAAGCGCTGGCCGGGAAGGCTCGCGAGCTTCGCGCGCAGACTGTCCATGAGCTCGTTCGCGGGTGCGGTCTCGAGTTCCTCGTAGTCATGGCGCGTGTAGTAGTCCCGTCCGAAAGCTGCCCAATGTTCTCGCACGATCTGCTCGGCGGGTTTCTTCGTGGCAGCCAGAATGTTGAGCCAGAGCAACACGGCCCACAGGCCGTCCTTCTCTCGGATGTGGTTGGAGCCCGTCCCCGCGCTCTCCTCGCCGCAGAGCGTGATGAGGCCTGCATCGAGCAGGTTGGCGAAGAACTTCCAGCCGGTGGGCGTTTCGAAGCAGTTGATGCCGAGTTTTTTCGCCACGCGGTCGGCCGCGCGGCTCGTGGGCATGGAGCGCGCCACGCCGGAAAGGCCTTTGGCATAGCCCGGTGCCAGATGCGCGTGGCTCGTCAGGATCGCAAGGCTGTCGCTCGGGGTCACGAAGAGACCGCGCGCGACGATCATGTTGCGGTCTCCGTCGCCGTCGGAAGCCGCGCCGAAATCGGGCGCGTCCGGACCCATCATCAGCTCCATGAGATCATGGGCGTGGACGGGATTCGGATCGGGATGGTGGCCGCCGAAATCGGGCATCGGCTCGCCGTTCACGACCGTGCCCGCCGGCGCGCCGAGGCGTCCTTCGAGAATGGCCTTGGCATAGGGACCGGTGATCGCGTTCAACGCATCGAAGCGCATGCGGAAGCCCGAGCGGAAGAGCTCCGAGACGGCGTTGAAGTCGATGAGCTGTTCCATCAGCTCCGCGTAATCGGCCACAGGATCGATCACCTCGACGATCGTGTCTTCGATCCTGGTCTCGCCAATTCGATTGAGGTCGATATCCGCGCCTTCCACGATCCTGTATTCGGTGATGGCGCTGGCCCTCTTGAACACGGCCTCTGTGAACGACTCAGGCGCCGGACCGCCATGGGCCATGTTGAACTTGATGCCAAAATCCCCGTCGGGGCCGCCCGGGTTATGGCTTGCCGACAGGACGAGGCCGCCAATGGCCTTGTGCTTGCGGATCACGCAGGACGCGGCGGGTGTTGACAATAGGCCTTTCTGTCCGACGAGGATGCGTCCGAAGCCGTTGGCCGCCGCCATCCTGAGCGCGGTCTGCACCACCGCTTCGTTGAAGAACCGCCCGTCGCCGCCAATGACCAGAGTCGAACCCTTCGCGCCTTCCACATTGTCGAAGATCGCCTGGATGAAATTCTCCACATAGTGCGGCTGCTGGAAGACCTTCACCTTCTTGCGCAGCCCCGACGTGCCGGGGCGCTGATCGGAGAACGGAGTTGTCGGAACGCGGGTGATCGCCATCGATGCTTGCCACTTTCTTGTTCGGCCCTGCGCGGCCTTTCTTGATCGTCGCACGGCCCTCGAAGAGGACCAGAAGGCCAATTTAGGGCTGCCAGGCTCAGATGCCACTGCCGAGATGAAGGTAAGATGAAGATCCTAACCCGAGCCGTCAAAGGCCGCGCCTTCGGGCATGGTTAACAAAAGGAAAAGGCCCGGGATTGCTCCGGGCCTTTTTGTGCTGGGGTGCTGTGGGATCAGTGGCCGCTGGTGGATTGGGCGGACTTTTGCGGGTTGTAGTCCTTGAAGATCGCGGCATTCTCCGGGCCGTCCACCTTCAGAATGCC
>DASQML010000041.1:0-17333 GCA_035645515.1 Microvirga sp. | reverse complement strand
ATGGACCGACCAGAGCGGGGTGGAGAAGTACACCACCGAGGTGGTGCTGCAGCGCTTCCGCGGCGAGCTGACGATCCTGGACGGGCGTTCGGGCGGTGGGGCGTCGGAGTACGGCGACGAGGAGCCGGGCCAGATCAGCCGTGGCGGCGAGTTCGGACGCTCATCCCCCATGGAACGCAGACCAGAGCCCGCTGGCGCAGGTTCTCGGCGCAGCGATTTCGACGACGATATTCCCTTCTAAGACCGATCGCGGCGGCAAACGGCACCCTGTCCTTTCAAGCGACAGGGTGCCGTTTTCTTTTGCGCAACCTGCACCCTGGGGCCGGGCGCTGCTCCTGGGCCTGTTAAGGCTTCCCATAACAGCAATGGGAAGGCTGGCGCGGCCGGAACACAAACAACAAGAACCCTCCTAAACGAAGATCAGCTGATACTCTCCGGTTGCAGCCTTAATATTAAGGATCATAAAGCCCACTTCCCAAAAGGAATAACAGGAAATCTGGATCTTAACCACTGGTTACACTTTCTAAACTGCCAATAAATTAAAACTGTATCCCCTGGCATCTAAGACATTTCTTGTAAGAATTTTGCGCGCACCTTCGAAGAGATTCATTCATGACGATTTATGTAATCGACCCCACCAATCCCCTCTCTCAGACAAGTGCAGCTGGCGACCACGCCATCGATCTCAACGGCAACGATACTGTCATTCTGACGGATCACATGTCGATCACGTCGACGGGGGCTGATGCTTCCGGAATCTACAATGCAGGCCTCGGGGGGCGCCTGGTTCTGAACGGTTTCGTATTCGGCGCAGGCCCGTCCGGCTCCGGCATCGACATGCAGTCTTCCGCCAATATCAGCATAGGATCTCAAGGCTTGGTCTTTGGAGATCTCAATGGTGTGATCTTCGGCGTGGCGGGCGATTTTTCCAGCCAGAACTCCCTTGTCAATGCCGGAACCATTTCCGGCGCTCCCAGCGGCGCAGGGGTCTTGATCCGAGGCGGCAGAAGCGTCGTGTCCAATTCGGGCAGTATCCAGGCCGGATACGGCGTCTGGCACGAAGTCCTGGACAACGCCGGCGACAGGCTTGCTCTCACCAATACCGGATCCATTCGTGGCTCTCTGGGAGGCGTGCAAGCGTCGGCGGGCCATGACGAGATTTACAATTCCGGCCTCATCGACGGCGGCGGCGGCGCAGGCGTCCAGCTCGGTGACGGGAACGATCTCTATGATGGTCGAGGCGGCAAGGTCGTCGGCGGCGTAGGACTGGGCTTCGGCAGCGACACCGCCTATGGCGGGTCCGGTGACGAGAAGTTCGCCGATACGAGCATCGATCCCGACGGCAATGATTTTATCGATGGGGGCGAAGGCATCGATCAGCTCAGCCTCGGGGGCGTGAACCTGTCGGATCCCGATCTGACCATCGATCTCCGGCTGACCAGCGCACAGAATACCGGGAACGGCATCGATACCATCATCAATATCGAGAATGTCGAGACCGGGTTCGGAGACGATCTCATCATCGGCACCGCAGGTAACAACACTCTATCGGGTGGGGACGGCGCGGATAACTTAGACGGCGGCCTGGGCGACGACTTTCTTTACGGTGGCAGCGGCAACGACACCGTACGCTTCTCCGGCAATACGGCTGCAACCGTCGATCTCAATCTCGACTTTACGACCCAAAACACAGGCCATGGATTCGATACCCTGGGCGGAATCGAAAATCTCGAAGGAAGCTCCGGCAACGACGTGTTCATCGGTGACAGCAGCGGGAACAGACTTGCCGGCAATAACGGCAACGACATTCTCAATGGCGGTCTCGGCAACGATACGCTGGATGGCGGATCGGGCAACGACACTGTTCTGTTCACGGGCGGCTCCGGAGCGACCGTCAGCTTGGCTCTCGTCACGGGACAGGCGACCGGCTACGGCTCCGACAGTTTTATAGGCATCGAAAACCTGTCCGGCAGTTCCGGCAATGACCGTTTCACCGGATCAAGCACCACCAACGTACTCCAGGGAAATGCTGGCAGCGATACCCTCGATGGCGGTCTGGGCAACGATGCCCTGTATGGCGGCGCTGACACGGGTCTCGATGTCTTCGTGTTCGACACAAAGCTGAGCAGCACCGTCAACAAGGACCGGATCATGGACTGGAACGGATCCTACGACACGATCCAGCTGGAGAACGCCATCTTCCGCGCGCTTACGAAGGCTGGCACTCTGAACAAGTCATCCTTCGTGAACGGGGCCGCAGCGAAAGACTCAAACGACTTCATTGGCTACAACAGGATGACCGGCGATGTCTGGTACGACGCCAACGGAAGTAAGGCTGGCGGTCAGGTAGCCTTCGCGAATATCGGCAAGAACAAGCACATCATCTATAGCGACTTCGTGGTGATCTAAGCCCATCATCGTGTGTAGAGGCAGAGCATGGGCAATGTCTTTTCGAGGATAGGGCTGAGTCTCTCGTCGAAAGTTTTATCCTGAGACAGACGGGAAAAAAGCATCAGAGAGCGCAAGATAGGAGCGGAATGGGGGCAGAGACAGGCACGCGGCAGAAATCCTCGACGAGACGGCCTTTGGCCCTGGCTTCTCGTGAGCTTCCCGATGAGCTCAAAGCCCAATGGAACTCTTTTGGCCCGCTTGGCGTGAGCGTCGGGCCCGTTCGATTTCCCGCAGCTTGCGGCCGCGCTCCTGAAGCTCCCCCCGGCTGGGCTGCCACCACCCCCTGCTCTCACGGACTTGCGGATCCGCCGGTTCCCGGCAGGGCTTGGCACGGTAGACTTCGTCAAGCGTCGGCATACGCCAATGAGCCCAGACATAGCGCTCACGACCAGCCTTTGCATGGGGGTAGATCGCGGCATCGAGGTCCTCTTCGACGACATGATTGTCGATGTCCTCGACCACCACCACGCCCCATGGAATCGTCGCAATCGGCGTGTCAAGCGGCGGAAGGTCATCGCCTGGAACCGGGTAGCGCCTGCGCCGGCGCTCCGTCTGCAGCGGATCGAAAGGATCATGTCCTTGCCGGCGTTCCTCGTCCCGACGTCGTTTCCTCACTTCAGGCTCGTTGCGCAGCGCCGCCTCCTCGATCGTGGGCCAGACACGGCGCAGATCCTCATAGGAGCGGAAGGGCACGTGCCAGATCTTCTCATCCGGGTTCCAATGCGCCCAGGGAATGGAGCGAAGCGCCTCGACGATGGTGCGTGAATAGGGCGTGCGGACTCTTAGATCCTCGCCAATGCTCAGATATGGGCTTTCCAGAGGCTCGAAGAAATAGGCGTCGCGTCCTTTGGCATCGGCATGCCGGTCAAGGGTTTCGAGTTCCTGCGCCATCCAGGTGTTCAGACGCTGAACGGCTGTCGTTCCAGGAACGAACCAGCAGCCCTCCTCCCTCCGCCAGCGGGCGCGAGGAAAGTTCTCGCGAAAGCGTCTGACAAGGTCTCGATCATAGGGGAAAGTCGCGAAAGCGCCCGGCCTCTCACCGTCCGATGGGGTCACCTGAAAGGCAGATGCGAACTCCATTGAGGATCTCTGCAGGCAACGAAAGCGTTTCACCCCCTGCAGGGACAACAGACGGCCGCGCAAATGGATCCTGCGGATTGCGCCAAGAGCGCAGATCGATGCGGAGGATCAGGCAAGACCTGCAAGCAGCTTATCGCCTTTCACTTGGGATCGGGACGGGCCCTCGGCTACTACATGCGGCCAAGCGTCCCTTTTCGCGGCATGCGGGTCTTGTGGCATGCGGCTCGACGCAACCAGCGCAGCCTCGACTCGATTCCGGACGCGGAGCTTTTGCAGAATATGGGTGAGATGATGCTTGATCGTCTTTTCACTCAGATCAAGCGTGTTGCCGATCTCTTTGTTGCTGCGCCCTTTGACGAGGATCGAGAGGATCTGCT
The DNA here is from genome assembly GCA_035645515.1 of Microvirga sp. GTDB lineage: Bacteria > Pseudomonadota > Alphaproteobacteria > Rhizobiales > Beijerinckiaceae > Microvirga. The sequence continues at coordinate 13,425 of DASQML010000041.1, read as the reverse complement.
CCTCGCGAGGCGTGAGGCGTGGAAGGCGCTCCCTGCTTCTCGTGTCGCCGGAGCCAAATTCTGCCGTGCTCATCAGAAGCTTTGCGGCAAGGCCCGGCGACAGGAAGCTCTGCCCTTGATGAAGCGTTCGCACCGCCTGGATCAACTCGGCTCTGCTCGCGCATTTCAGAAGGTAACCGCGAACTCCCCGTCTCAAGGCCGCGTGAACCGATTCTTCACCAATCGCATCGGCAAGAATGGCAATGCTGGTCTGAGGACTGCCCTGACGGATTGCATCGAGTACATCGATGCCACGCCCGAGCAGAGCGGCATCGATGACAAGCACATCCGGGCTGCTTTCCCGGCAGATCCGAAGGGCGTCCGAACTGGATGCACCTTGCCCGGCGACTTTCAGGTCAGGCTCCGAAGAGAGCGCCAAGACGATACCGTCACGGAACAGGGGGTGGCAGTCGACCACCCCGACGCGAACACTGCTCTTCATTGGAACCCCCGCTTCCAATTCGGCTACGCTGCGATGAGCAGGAAGATACGTGATGTCGGACCCATATCTTCCTTTCATCTACTTAGAAGAATAATGAATGTCTCTGTGGCTAAGCAATATGTCTGACCATGAGAGAAAGGATTCTTGGGACCCTCTTAAGGGTTAGTCCAAAAAGACCAAGAATCGAGACGGGTCCTTATAGTCGGGAGAAAAGCCGTGAGCGCGACAGATGGGCCGGGGTCATTGTCCGCGTGCTGCAAAAACCCTTCCACCGACCGTAACCGTCACTCGGATCGATCTTTGGAAAGACGCTCCGCTGCGAGCATCGCAGCCTCCACGCGGTTTCGAACGTTGAGCCTTTCCATGATCGTCGTCACATAGCCCTTGACGGTCTTTTCCGTCAGTCCCAGTTCTTCCCCGATCAGTCTGTTGCTGAGGCCTTGTAGGATCAGCATCAGAATCTGCTCCTCACGATTGGATAACTCGGGGAACCGATCGGCAGCATCAGCAGGACCGTCATGATCTGCCTGCCTCGACAGAATGAGCTGGGCGGCGAAGCTCGGCGAGACATAACTCTGGCCCTTGCTGACGAGGCGAATGGCATTGACCAGCTCCGAGCTCCCCGTTCCCTTCAGCAGGTAGCCTCGCGCGCCCTTTCTCAAGGCATTCCGCACGTCGTCCTGATCATCCACAACCGTCAGCATCAGGATCTTCGTCGAAGAGGATCTTGATGTGATCTTAGCCACAGCGTTGATGCCCCCACCTGGCATGTTCATGTCGAGAACGAGAACGTCGGGAGCCTGCTCATAGGCGATCTGACATGCATCGCCGGCCGTCTCGCCTTGGCCGACGATCTCCATATCGGGCTCAGATTCCAGTGCAAAGATCACGCCATCTCTGTAAAGCGGATGATCGTCAACAACGCCGACACGGATCTTACGCTGCATTCATCTCTCCAACAATCAGAGGCAGGGATGCCTTGATGCTCGTCCCGGCGCCCGGAATACTTCTCATGACGATGACGCCGCCGATACTTTCAATCCGATCTCGGAGTCCGCCAAGACCCAGGCCCGCCTCGCCAGCGTTGCCCGACAGCCCATGCATTCCAGGCCCGCTGTCCGTCACTTCTATCGTAACCTTCGCGCCATCCCAGCTCGCTTCAACCCGTTGCCCGGATCCGGCGGCATGTTTGAAGGCATTGTTGAGACATTCCTGGACGAACCGGCACAAGGCGATCTTGACGAAGTGCGGAGCCTGCTGCGGCAACGACTTGATATGGCGGGCAACGGTTGTCCCCGTTCGCTGCTCATGCTGCCGGACCATCAGGATCAAAGCCTCGCTGAGGGGCAGTTTCTCGACTTCGGGGAGGAGCAGGCCCTTACAGATGTTCCGGATATCATGGAGGGCGTCGGACAATGCCTTTTGGATTTTCTGGAGATTGTCCTGCTCCTGTTTGCTCCCCTGAACGCGGCCGAGGCGGAGCAAGGCCAGGCCGACGAGCTGAGCGACACCATCATGGAGGTCATACCCCATGCGCCTCATGAATCGTTCGTTGTCTTCCGTTGCTTGCTGAGCAGCCCTCTCAATACGCCTCTGGAGAGCGCGATTCTCGTGCAGGAGAGCTGACAGCTGTGCGACCCGTTCCACGAGGGCAACGCGTTGCCGGTCGATGATTTTCCCTGCGTTTGCTACAATGACGAACAGGCATCCCATCATGTTCAAGGTAATTGCCGCTGTCGTAATCCAGGTCTGCCATTCGGAGGCTGTGAGCTCGGCTTTCAAGGCGTCTGCGCGCTCATGAAATTCCATAACGGCAATGACATCGCCGGTTTCAAAGTCATAGATGGGCGCAAAAACCTCGAGCAGAGGCAGCCCCTTTGCGCGTTCGCGAGCATCCTCTTCAAAGGCTGGTCCATTCAGCTGTACTATGATTGATCCCGACCATGCCTGTCTCGGATATGGGTTGAGGGGAAACCTCTTTCCGATGAGGTCGGCTTCAGTGCTGTAGACGATCAAACCCTCTCTCTTCCAGATCCTCAAGGAGGTAACACTCGCCTGCAGGTCAGGCCGGTTCATAACGCGGTTCAGCTCGCGAATGCTCTGCTCTGAGAGGCGATCTCCCGATGCGAGCTCCTGGATATGGGGAGCAATGAAATTGTTGACGGGAAGCGCCATGGAAACGGACTTCAGCTCCGCTACGCTTTTCTCGATCTGCGAAGAGACCCAAGCCCCCATCGCAAGCATACCAACGATCATCACGCAAAAGGCCACAAGCAAGAACTGACCGATGAGGCGCTTACCCCGCTTGGGCAATGTCTCCGACGTCAGGTTCAGCCTTGCATTGCAGGATACATTCACGGCGACGTTCCCACTCTCCACCCACAGTCCTTCTGCACAAGGCTGCTGGGACGAGAGGCAGAGATAAGGTCGCTCGATGTCTCAACCGGGTAAATACTATCCGGAAGAGGTAGTCTGCCCGAAGTTCATCTCCTGCGCGTCCGTTTGCTGCAGCGCGACTCTTATAAAGCGCAGCTTTAGCAGCGACTTAGACTGATCATTCCCTCACTCGAAGGCTGAGGAGGAATTCCTGGAAATACTGCACCGTCAGACCATAGTCGGTATGCCGACGAAAGTCCGAGGTTGTCTCAAGACTACCGTCAGACCTTGGTGCCGCTGCCTCCCCTAGGACCTCAGTCCAGATAGTAAAGCAACTGTCTTCCTGGCCATCATGACCGCGCCTTTCTCAAGAACATGAAGGTGAGGGTTTCATCATGGTTGCCTATATTCGCTCAGACCTGGACTTCATTCTGGCTCAGATCAAAATCGCTGAAGCCCACGCCGCTTATGAGCAGGGCGTGGACACGGGAGACCCGTCGAACCCGGCCAAACCGTTGTTCGGGCCCAATGGCTCGATCCCAGCCTACAATATTGCTTGGGGATTGCGGACGGTCGATGGCACGTATAACCATCTGCTGCCTGGTCAGATTGAGTGGGGTGCTTCCGACAATGAATTCCCGGAGCACCTTGGCACAAACTTCAAGACCATCATGGTACCGGCGGGTCCAAATGGACAACTGGTACCTGTCAGCTACACGCCGGGCGTGGACAACGACGGTCCCGGATCCGCTGGCCCGGGCGATGTCTTCGACCCGACTGTCCGCATCATCTCCAATCTGCTGGTGGACCAGACTCTGGGGAATCCGTCCGCCATTCTGACCGGGCTGCAGCGCGCCGGCATCGTTCCGCCTGAGCAACAGATGGCCGTGACCGCTCAGATCTCAGCGGCCTACCAGCCCCTCAAGCCTCTGTTCAACGCGGTTGGTCTTGCAGAACGCGAATACGCAGCAGCATCCGCTGCCGCATCCGCCAGTCCTACGAATGCAAACCTTCAGGCTGTAGCAGCGGCCAAGCTGGAAGCCTTGAACGAAGCAAAGACTGCACTCGACGCGGCCGATGATGCATTGATGACGCTGCTTAACACGAGCGGCATCGAACTCGATGGTGCGAACGTAAAGATCACAAATTCAGCACCGGATGAGGGACTGTCTGCACCGTTCAACTCCTGGTTCACATTGTTCGGCCAATTCTTCGACCATGGCCTGGATCTCATCGCCAAGGGCGGCAGCGGCACCGTGTTCATCCCGTTGATGCCGGACGATCCACTCTATGTGGAGGGCAGCCACACCAACTTCATGGTGCTGACCCGCGCCACGCTCGTCGGACCTGGACAGGACGGTATCCTGGGAAACGCCGACGATACTAATCGTCCGGTGAACAATACGACATCATATGTCGACCAGAACCAGACCTATTCCTCGCATCCGTCGCATCAGGTTTTCCTGCGTCAGTATACGTTGAATGCCAATGGTGATCCCGTATCGACCGGCAAGCTCCTTGAAGGCAGCACCGGTGGTATGGGCACCTGGAAGGACCTGAAGGAACAGGCTGCCGATCTTCTCGGCATCCAGCTGGTCGATTCTGATGTCGGCAACGTTCCGCTGCTCGCCACCGACCGATACGGCGAGTTCATCCGTGGCCCGAACGGCTATCCGCAGATCGTGACGACAACCGGGCTGGTCGAAGGTGACCCATCCGCCAACGACGGCAAGGGCATCCTGGTACCCGCGAACGCCATTCGCACCGGCCATGCCTTCCTTGCCGACATTGCTCATAACGCAGTTCCTGCTGGTCTCGCGGACGGCGATATCGAGATCGGGCTCGAAAACCCCGGCAACGAACCCGGCGTCTACGACAATGAGTTGCTCGACGCCCATTTCGTAGCAGGCGACGGCCGTGCCAATGAGAATATCGGCTTGACCGCAGTCCACCACGTCTTCCACTCGGAGCACAATCGGCTGGTGGAGCACACGAAGGCAGTAGTGTTGGCCGACGCCAACGACATGCTCGCCAAAGGCGCCTCTCAAGCTGAAGCTGTAGCCTTCCTGAACGAGTGGCTGGTGAACGACGTCTCCACGGTCCCAGCCTCCGCCGCTGGCCTCGTCTGGGATGGCGAGCGACTGTTCCAGGCGGCCAAATTCGGCACCGAGATGCAGTATCAGCATCTCGTGTTCGAGGAATTCGCACGCAAGATCCAGCCGAACATCAACGTCTTCCTGGTACCTGACGGCTTCGATACGACGATCGATCCGTCAATCGTCGCTGAGTTCGCCCACGTGGTCTACCGCTTCGGTCATTCCATGTTGAACGAGTCCATCGACCGTTTCGACCCGGGCTTCAACCAGGACCATATCGGGCTCATCGAGGGCTTCCTCAACCCGATGCAGTTCCAGAACAATGGTGGCGCAACCGCAGTTGATGCCGATATCGCGGCCGGAGCCATCATCCGTGGCATGACCCGTCAGCAGGGCAATGAGATCGACGAGTTCGTCACTGGAGCCCTACGCAACAACCTCCTTGGCCTGCCGCTCGATCTCGCGACGATCAACCTGGCCCGCGGCCGCGACACTGGCGTGCCGTCTCTTAACGAGGCGCGCGCTCAGTTCTACGCGGCCACCAATCAGGACGTGTTGCTCAAGCCTTATGAAAGCTGGACCGATTTCGCCGGCCACCTCAAGCATGAGGCATCGATCATCAACTTCGTCGCGGCTTACGGCACGCACTCGCTGATCACAAATGAGACGACGATCGAAGGCAAGCGCGACGCGGCTTTGACCCTCATCACCGGAATTGCGACAGGCAAGTTCGCAACTCCTGACTTTGTCATGCCGACTGATCGAATCGACTTCCTCAATGCCACGGGCCCGGTCTGGGGGGCCGACGACGGCCTGGGCGGCCTCAACGATGTCGATCTCTGGATCGGCGGCCTTGCTGAAGAGATCATGCCCTTCGGCGGCATGCTGGGCTCTACCTTCAACTTCGTCTTCGAAGTTCAAATGGAGAAGCTCCAGAATGCAGATCGCTTCTACTACCTTCAGCGCCTCGACGGTCTGCACCTGTTCGGCGAGATGGAGAACAACTCCTTCGCCGCCATGATCATGCGAAATACGAACGCGACGCATCTGCCGTCCGACGTGTTCTCGACTCCGGGCCTGATCCTTGAGGTTGACCAGACCAAACAGTTCAACGACCTCGACGGTGACGGAGACATGGAGAGTGCGGACCCAACAGGAGGCAGCATCCTGAGCCCGCTGGTCGTCCGTAACAACCCGGCAACGCCCGGCGCGGATACCAACTATCTCCGTTACAACGGCGGCGAGCATGTCGTGCTCGGCGGTACAAACTCGGCCGATACCCTCATCGCCGGCGATGGTGACGACACTCTCTACGGCGATGGCGGGAAAGACCGACTCGAGGGTGGATTCGGTAACGACATCATCAACGGCGGCGACGGCGACGACATCATCGTTGACAGCGGCGGTGACGACAATATCAAGGGTGGCGCCGGTAACGACGTCGTTCACGCTGGCCCCGGCCTCGACCTCGTGCTGGGCGGCACCGGCCAGGACTTCATCTTCCTCGGCACAGACATGGGCTCGGAAGTCTTTGCCGGCGAAGGCAACGACTTCATCTACGGTAACAAGAACGCTGAGCGCATCCTCGGCAATGAAGGCAATGACTGGATCGAAACCGGCACTTTCGATGGCGCGCCCGGCGACAACTTCGATGAGGTCTTCGCGCATGACGGCATCGACGGACACGATGTGTTCCTCGGCGACGGCGGCTTCGACGAGTTCATCGGCGAGGGCGGTGACGACATCATGGTCGGCAGTGCCGGCCGCGGCAAGATGGTCGGCATGTCCGGCTTCGACTGGGCGACCTACAAGGACAATACGCTTGGGGTGAACGCGGACCTTTCGATCCCGATTGTCTTTGACGAGGCGCCGACGCTGCCGGAGAATGCGGCGCTGGATGAGTACGCGTCGGTGGAAGGCCTTTCCGGAACGAGGTTCAACGATATCCTGTCTGGAACAGACGACGTGGCTGCCGATCGTGCCCCCCAGTCGCAAGGTGGCACAACAGGTTACCGCGGTAGCGTGCTCGACGCCGAAGGCATCGCCCTCATCAAAGGACTTCAGGAGTTGCTCGGCGCAGGTGTGACGTCGTTCGACGGCGGCGACATTATCCTGGGGGGCGATGGCAGCGATATCATCAGGGGAAATGGCGGCAACGACATCATAGACGGCGACAAGTGGCTCGACGTGCAGATTGGTGTCTTCGCGGCTGGTGACACCAACCACACTGGAACGCCCATCGAGCTTCACAACAGCATGACGACACTGGCTGCGAAGATGTTCAACGGCACCATCAATCCGGGCCAGCTCGGGATCGTGCGCACCATCAGGAACAGCGCAGACCAGACCGACAGCGATGGGATCGCCGACGTCGATTATGCGATCTACAGCGGTGTGCGATCCGGCTACACCTTCAGCCGCAACGCGGATGGCAGCTACACCGTCACGGACATCGATGTGAATAATGGCGACGACGGTACGGATCGGGTGATCAATATCGAATACCTCCGTTTCGCCGATCAGGATGTCTTCATCGCCAACAGCCCTGCAGCGGGCGCTCCGACCATCACCGGTACCGAGAACATACTCACAGCCGATCCCAGCGGCATTACGGATGCCAACGGGCTCGGAGCCTTCAGCTATCGCTGGGAATTCTCGACCGATGGCGGCGCCAATTGGAGCCCCATTCCGGGCGCCAATCAGCAGAGCTACACGGTTCCGGACAGCCGGATCGGCCAGTTCATCCGCGTGGTGGTGAACTTCACCGACGGAGCCGGGAATGCAGAGTCCGTGGCTTCGGTCATCACGGCCCGGATCGGGTCGAACTCGAACAACCTCGCGGACAACCTGTCAGGCACCACAGGACCGAACCTGATCAACGGCCGCAACGGCAATGACACGCTCGCCGGTCTTGCGGGAGACGACGTGATCAATGGCGGCGCCGGAAACGACATCATCACCGGTGCGGTCGGGAATGACTTCCTGAATGGCGGCTCCGGGAACGACAACATCGATGGCGGTGAAGGAAACGACAGCATCGATGGCGGCTCCGGTACGAATACGCTCAGCGGCGGCGCCGGAAACGACGTCTTCCTCTACACGATCGACGGTGGCGGCGCGACCTCCACAATCAACGGCGGCGCCGATATCGATACGATCAATGTCAGCGACACCGGCAACAGCAACGAAACGCTGAACGTTACATTCAGCACCAATCGTCTGACCCTCATCGAGGCTGCTACCGTTGCTGCCGACGTGGAGCAGGTGGTGGCGGATCTCAGCAATGGTGATGCGGATACTCTCGAGTATTCCACAGCCAGCGCCGGAGTAACGGTCGATCTCGGAGCCGGAACGGCCTCGGGCTTCCTCTCCATCGCCGGCATCGAGAACGTGACCGGCGGCAACGGCGCCGACATCCTGATCGGCAATGGAGCGGCTAACGTCCTTAATGGCCGCGGCGGAGCCGACACTCTCCGGGGACTTGGCGGCAACGACACCTACATCGTCGACAATGCAGGCGACGTGGTGGACGAGACCGCCGCTGGTTCGGGTGGCCTCGATGCTGTCGAGACGTCCCTCACCACCTATACTCTCAGTGATGGCGTCGAGAATCTCACCTATACGGGCAACAATGCCTTCACAGGCAACGGCAACGCCTTGAACAATGTGGTCACTGGTGCAAACGGGGGCGATACTCTCTCAGGACTTGATGGCAATGACACCCTCAATGGCGACGCCGGCAACGATACCCTGAACGGTGGCATCGGAGCCGACACTCTCAACGGCGGTGCCGGTGTCGACCGGATGACCGGCGGCGACGGCGCAGACATCTTCATCTTCAACGATGACGAAACAGGCACCAATGCCAACCGCGATGTGATCATCGATTTCGTTCAGGGTACGGACAAGATCGATATCGAAGCCGTCGATGCCAACCGGTCTGTGATCAGCCTGCTTACGGATCAGGACTTCACGTTCATTGGCAGCAACAACTTCACCGGTAACGGCGCCGGCCAGCTGCGATACAGCCAAGTAGGCGGGCAAACCATCATCGAGGGCCGCTCTCTCAACTTCTTCGGAACAGGGACGACCTCGTTCCAGATCGCCCTCAATGGCCTGGTGAACCTGACGGCGGCAGACTTCATCGGCCTCACCAACGCTCCGCAGCCGGTCAGTCCACAGCCGAATCTCGTCGCGGCACGGGCTGCGGCTCTGACAGAGAATGCGGCAGCCGGCACGACCGTCGCGTCTCTGACGACCTTCGGAGCGGAGGCGGATGGAATGGTCACCTACTCCCTGCAGGGAGCCTCGAGTAACCTGTTCGAGATCCAAGGCAGCAACATCGTCCTCAAGCAGGGGGCAGTCCTCGACTTCGAGGCGAAGCGCTCTCACGAGGTGACGGTGATCGCGACCTCGACGGATGGTGATACGAAGCAGGAGACCTTCCGTTTCGATGTTCGGAACGTCGGCGGGTCCGTCAAGGGCACTTCCAAGTCTGAAACCTGCCGCGGCAGCGAGGAGGAGGATCGCATCTGGACAGGTAAGGGCAACGATGTCGCTTCGTCAGGAAACGGCAACGACCAGGTCTATGGCGAAGACGGGCACGACCGCCTGCTGGCAGGAGCCGGGAACGATCTCCTCAACGGCGGGAAAGGCAATGACGTTCTCGACGGCGGCAGCGGCATCGATCGCATGTGGGGCGGCTATGGCAACGATGTCTACATCGTCGATCATCGCTCGGATCGCGTCTACGAAGGGAAAGGCCAAGGCATCGACGCGGTCAAGTCGAGCGTGACCTATTCTCTCGCAGGCACCCAGGTGGAGAAGCTCATCCTCACAGGCATAAGCGATATCAATGGCTACGGGAATGGCCTGAACAACGTCCTGTATGGCAATGCCGGCGACAACGTGCTCAGCGGCGGCGGCGGTCATGACACGCTCAGGGGCGGTGCGGGCGCAGACACGTTCGTCTTCCAGAAACACGGCGGTCGGGACGTGGTCACAGACTTCCGCCACGGTGTGGACGAGATCGACGTGAGCGGCCTGTCGGGCGTGAACAAGATCTCGGACCTCACGGTGTACCAGTGGGGCCATGACACGGTCGTCAAGCACGGCCTCAACATCCTCGTCCTCAAGGGCGTCAACGCATCCGATCTCGACAGCAACGACTTCATCTTCTGATGCAGTCCCGTTGAGATCGCGAGGCCCCGCCGGGAGTAGCCCCCCGCTCCCGGCGGGATCATCTCCAAAAATGATGCGGGCCGTCTCCTCGGTCTGCGACACATCCAGATGACGCAATTTCCGTGAGGCAATGTCGATGGCCAGTTTCCCTCGCAAACATCACAGCATCATGGCTTCCTGCCGCGGCGCTTTTCTCGGCGTCGCCATCCTCAGCGGCATGATCAACCTGCTCTACCTGTCCGGTTCGATCTTCATGATGGAGGTCTATGACCGCGTTCTCCCCAGCAGGAGCATCCCGACCCTCATCGGCCTCTCGATCATCGTCATCATGCTCTATCTCTTTCAGGGATTATTCGAGACCATCCGCGGCCGGATTCTGGCTCGGGTCGGCGCTGCGCTCGACGAGGACCTGAGCCAGCAGGTCTTCCGCAGTCAGATCAACGCTTCTCTCAGAGGCAAGGTCGAAGGCGATGGGCAGCAGCCGATCCGCGACCTCGACCAGCTGCGTGCCTTCCTGGCCGGCGGCGGTCCCTCGGCGCTGTTCGATCTCCCTTGGATGCCTCTCTATGTGTTCCTGTGCTTCACCTTCCACCCATGGCTCGGTGTGGTTGCACTGGCTGGCGCGGGCCTCCTGGTCATCGTTACGCTGCTGACCGAGCTTCTCACACGCGAGGCATCGAAAGCGGCCGTCGGCGCAGCGTTGACGCGGAATGGCATTTCTGAAGGCGCTCACCGGAACGCGGAAGTCGTTCATGCCATGGGCATGGCGCGATGGATCAGCGGACGCTGGAGCGAGGCGAATGCACATTACCTCGCGCACCAGCAGCGCGCATCCGATGTGGCAGGCGGCTTCGGAGCGCTTTCGAAAGTGCTCCGGATGATGCTGCAATCGGCCGTTCTCGCCCTGGGCGCCTATCTCGTCATCAATGGGCAGGCGACCGGCGGCATCATGATTGCAAGCTCGATCCTCACGTCTCGCGCCATGGCTCCCGTCGAACTGGCGATCGGGAACTGGAAAGGGTTCGTCAGCGCCCGTCAGGGCTGGCGCCGTTTGAAAGCTGTTCTCGAAGCGGACGCGCGTGAAGACGATCCCATCAAGCTTCCCGCCCCACGGACCCTCCTGTCTGTCGAGAATGCCGGAACAGGCGCCCCGGGAGGACAGCGCTTCGCCATTCAGGACGTGTCTTTCGAGCTGAAAGCAGGCGACGGGCTTGGCATCATTGGGCCAAGCGCGTCCGGCAAGTCCTCGCTTGCGCGTATGATCGTCGGAGTCTGGCCGACCTGGCGCGGGAAGGTCCGCTTCGATGGAGCCGCGATCGAGCAATGGCTGCCGGAAGACCTCGGCCGTCATATCGGCTATCTGCCGCAGGACGTCGAGCTCTTCGCCGGAACCGTGGCGCAGAACATCGCGCGCTTCGATCCTCAGCCGAAATCGGAAGCCATCATCGCTGCGGCGAAAGCCGCCGATGTGCACGAGATGATTCTGCAACTGCCGAACGGCTATGAAACGCAGGTCGGCGAATCCGGTGCGGCCCTGTCCGGTGGGCAGCGGCAGCGCATTGCTCTGGCACGCGCCATCTATGGCGATCCCTTCCTCGTGGTTCTGGATGAGCCGAACTCAAACCTCGACAACGAGGGGGAGCAGGCTCTGACATCGGCCATCATGAGCATCCGGGCACGGGGCGGCATCGTGGTCATCATCGCTCACCGCCCCGGCGCTCTTGCAGGGGTGGATCAGGTGCTCGTCATGTCGGAAGGCCGGGTACAGAGCTTCGGCCCGAAGGACGAGGTGCTCAGCAAGGTGCTGCGCCCGGTTCCCGCACCTCAGCCGGCAGAGATGCGGGTCTCTGCCACCCCGCTCAAAGTCGTCTAACTCCAGGGAGCGTACCATGAATGCAGCAAACAACTCGGGTGCCCGCCGCGCGATCCGCCGCTATTCGCTGCTGGGCCTCTCCGCCGCATTCTTCCTCGTCGGAGGGATCGGCGGATGGGCGGCGATCACCGAACTGTCGGGGGCGGTTGTCGCGCCGGGCTCCATCGTCGTGGACAGCCATGTCAAAAAGGTTCAGCACCCCACAGGCGGGGTTGTCGGCGAGATCCTCGCAAGGGACGGCGACCGGGTACGCGCCGGCGACGTGGTGATCCGCCTCGACGAAACGATCGCCCGTGCCAATCTTGCCATGGTGTCCAAGAGCCTGGACGAACTGGCGACACGCCAAAGCAGGCTTCAGGCTGAGCGCGATGGGCTGGAGCAAATCGTTTTCCCACCTGCATTCAAGAGCCGGCTCGACGAGACGGAGTTTACCAATCTCATCCAAAGCGAGATCCATCTGTTCGAGACGCGGCGTCAGGCTCGAGTCGGCCAGAAGGCGCAGCTCAAGGAACGCATTGCTCAGCTTGAGGAGCAGATCGACGGTCTCAAGCTGCAGGCTTCTGCAAAAGCCGACGAGATCAAACTGATCCAGGACGAGCTGGGAGGCGTCGAGCAGCTTTGGCGCAAGAATCTGGTGCCCATCACCCGCGTCACGGCATTGAAGCGGGAAGAGACGCGCCTGCGTGGCGAGCATGGGCAGCTCATCTCGAGTGTCGCACAGGCCAAAGGCCGGATCAGCGAAACCACTCTGCAGATCATCCAGATCGATCAGGATCTCAGAAGCGAAGTGTCCAAGGAGCTGCGCGAGACGCAAGCCAAGATCGCCGAACTGGTGGAGCGGAAAGTATCCGCCGAGGACCAGCTGAAGCGGATCGAGATCCGCGCTCCTCAGGACGGCATCGTGCATCAATCGGTTGTCCATACTGTCGGCGGCGTCATCAATGCCAGCGAACCGGTGATGCTGATCGTGCCTGAATCCGACGAACTCTCCATTGAGGTGAAAGTGGCTCCTCAGGACATCGACCAGGTTCAAGCCGGCTTGGACACGATTTTGCGTCTGTCCGCTTTCAATCAGAGGAGCACCCCCGAACTCAAAGGGAGAGTGAACTTGATCGCCGCAGATCTCGTCACGGATCCGCGTTCCGGCCAGCAATATTACCCTGTGCGAGTTGCTTTCGCGGATGGGGAGCGCGAGCGTCTGAAGGATCTCAAGCTCATTCCTGGGATGCCGGTGGAAGGCCTGATCAAGACCGGATATCGCTCTGTCTTGTCGTATTTGACCAAGCCGGTATGGGATGGAGTGATGCGTGCGTTTCGGGAGGAGTGATGAGCTTTGGTTCCGGGGCTTGGGCGAACATCACGCAGCCGTTTGCGCAGCTAGCGCTGTGAGCTTGTCATCATCAGCAGGAAGGCAGAGG
>DASQML010000040.1:0-102052 GCA_035645515.1 Microvirga sp. | reverse complement strand
CGATCAATGGCCTACCGGGTTTCGCGACGCTTGAACGGGGAGACGTGGTGGAAACCACGGCCCTGCAGGTCGAGGATGGGAGGATCACGGCCATCTATATCGTCCGAAACCCGGAGAAGCTCCGCCATCTCCCTCAGCTGTCGAACTCTGGCAGTCTAAGAAGCCACTGATGAACTGAACCGTGCCTTGAACCTCTAACGACAGCGTTCCAAACGGCGTGCTGCTCCAGGGATGTCACGTTGATCACGGGTACTGGGCTGTCCCTGTAAGGAGGAGATCTTGCATTCAACCGAATCAGCGACTTGAGCTGTGCAAAATGGGAGCCCAAGGGGCGCCTCACCTCCTATGCTCAGCTAATGCGGCGCTCCTGCTATCCTTCCCGTCCTTCGAAGAGGCCGCGCTCCCGGGCCAAGCCGTCCCCAACCACATCGAAGAACGCGCGAACCCGCGCTGTGCCTTTGAGGTCAGCATGGGTGACGATCCAGAGTTCGCCTGCCAAGTCCGATATGGGAGCCATCAAGGCCCGGACGAGATCTGGCTCACGGTCGCCAAGGTAACAGGGCAGGAGAGCGAGACCGATGCCGGCCTTGGCGGCGGTGAGCTGGTTGACGAGGCTGTTCGTCCTGTAGACGAAGGCGGCGCTGGGAGCGGATTGGGCGAGCCAGTCGGCCGCCTGGATTCCCGCGGCCGTCTCCTCCCAGCCGAGGAGAGGCCCCTCGCTAAGCTCATTCAGGCTGGAAAGAGGGCCACCCCTTTCATCCAGAAGAGCGGGGGCCCCATAAACGGCCCACGCCACATCGGCGAGTTTGCGGCCCCAAAGATCGCCTTCCTTTGGCCGGATCGGCCGCAGGGCAATGTCCGCTTCACGTCGCGATAAGCTGAGGACGCGATTGTCGATGACGAGCTCGACCTCAATGCCGGGATGCACTTGGCGGAATGCCGCCAGGTGCTGCGTCAGCCGTGCAAAGGCGAGCGTTTCCGATGATGTGACCCGCACCCGGCCAGACAGCCGGTGATCCTGACCGACGAGATTGCGGTCGAGAGCCAGCGCCTCGTCCTCCATCCGTTCAGCCGCGGCGGCCATACGCGCGCCAGCCGCAGTGGTTTGATAGATCCCGCCAGGCAGCCTCTCGAACAGGCGGACCCCGATCCTCGCCTCAAGTGCATTAAGGCGGCGAAACGCCGTGGAATGGTCAATGCCCATTGTCTTCGCAGCAGCCGTCAGCATGCCGGCACGTTGCACGGTTAAAACCAAGCGGAAATCGTTCCAATCGTCCATGTCCAAACAATAGCAGTTTAGTGACTTGCAGACACGCAAGCGCTGCTGGTGAAACACCAAGTGGCCTTGCACAGGTGCACGACTTAGCTTCGCGTCAGTAACAGCCTCTGCCCGAGGCTTGAACTGCCAGGCTGAACACCCGGAAAGGTTCCTCCATGAAACTCTACTACGCCACCGGCACCTGCTCGCTGTCGCCGCACATCGTCGCCAGGGAGGCGGACATCCCGCTCGAACTCGAACGGGTCGACATCCGGAGAATACCCCATGTTACGGCAACCGGTGCCGACTTCGCAGCGGTCAGCCCCAATGGCTATGTGCCGATCCTGCTCCTCGATGACGGTTCGTCCGTAACAGAGGGCTCGGTGATCGTCCAGTATCTTGCTGATCTGAAGCCGGCGGCGGGTCTCATCCCGCCCGCAGGCACGCCCGAGCGCTATCGTGTCCAATCCTGGCTGACCTTCATCGCGACCGAGTTGCACAAGATGTACAGCCCCTGGCTCTTCCATCCCGAATACGGGGCGCAGGCCCAGGGTGTCGCGCGGGACAAGATCACCCAGCGGCTCGCTTTCGTGGAGCACCACTTGGCGACGTCCAGGCCGTTTGTCATGGGTGAGCGGTTCAGTGTGGCGGATGCCTATCTGTTCACCGTCGTTGGCTGGTCGGAGTTTGCCAAGGTCGATCTCTCGAGCTTTCCGCACATTCGTACCTTCATGGAGCGCGTCGGCTCGCGCCCAAAGGTTCGCGAAGCCATGGCCGCCGAAGGCCACAAGGTCCCAGTCGCCGTAGCAGGAGCGGTGGCATGACGAGGCTCACCCTCATCAGTGACCATCTCTGTCCTTACGTGCAGCGGGCGGCAATTGCCCTGCACGAGAAGGGCGTGCCGTTCGAGCGCATCACAGTCGACCTGACCAACAAGCCGGATTGGTTCCTTGCGCTGTCCCCGCTCGGCAAAGTGCCGCTGCTCCGCGTACAGAATGGAAGTGGAGTGGTGTCCGTGCTCTTCGAGAGCAGCGTGATCTGCGAGTACCTCGAGGAGACCCAAGAGGGCGTCAGGCTTCACCCGGACAACCCGCTGGAGCGGGCCCGCCATCGAGCTTGGATGGAATTCGGCTCCATGATCCTGTCCGACCTTTGGGTTTTGGAGACGACTCCCGAGCCCCAAACATTTGCGGGAAAGCGGGATCAGATCACTTCAAAATTCGGCCGACTCGAAGCGGAGCTCGGCGACGGGCCATACTTTGCCGGTGACCGCTTCAGCCTCATCGATGCTGTCTACGCCCCAATCTTCCGGTACTTCGACGTGTTCGATACGTTCGTTGCGGTCAACATACTCGACTCACTGCCGAAGGTTGGCCGCTGGCGCACGGCGCTGTCGGAACGCCCAAGTGTACGATCCGCGGTGGGCCCGGATTACGCCGAGCGGCTGCGAGCGTTTCTCGCTGACCACGATGCGTATCTTCTTAGAGCCGCATGAGGAGCATCATATGACCCAGAGTCTTGCTTGGATTCTGCTCGTCGTGGCAGGGCTTCTCGACGTTGCTTGGGCGATCTCCATGAAGTATGCCGAGGGTTACACGCGGCTCGGGTGGAGTATCCTGTCGCTCGCTCTTCTCGGCGGTTTCGTCTATCTTCTGGGACGTGCCCTGGAGGTCCTTCCTGTCGGCACGGCCTATGCCATCTGGACGGGCATCGGTGCCGTGGGCACCGTCCTGTTGGGCGTTGTCCTGTTCGGTGAGTCCCTCAACCTCATGCGCCTGAGCGGTATCGCGCTCGTTGTGGCCGGAATCGCGGCCCTGAAGATCGCCCCGGTTTGAGCCGCCCGGGAGGCGAGCTGCGCTTTCGTCGCGCAATGCAGGGCCACAAAAATCACTTTCAACCTTAGCAAAACCTGAAAGAACTGCTCATTAAAGCCAGGCTTAACTTCTATGCCGAAGCGCCGCAACTGATGAACTCCATCATGGCCATCAAGAAGGCAGTGGACGAGTGCGGTCTCGAAAAGGGCTTGTTGCACCTCGCCAGCTTGCGCACCTCACAGATCAATGGCTGCTCCTACTGCGTAGACATGCACAGCCGCGAAGCGCGTGAGGACGACGAGAGCGAACAACGCGCCTCCCTCGTGTCCGCCTGGAAGGAGTCCCCGCTCTATACCGATCGCGAGCGCGCCGCCTTCGCCTGGGTCGAAGCCGTGACCAGGATTGCCGACGCCAGTGTGCCTGACGAGCTCTACAAGAGTGCACTGAAGCGCTTCGCCAAGGAGGAATTGGTCAAGCTGACTGTAGCCATCAGCTTGATGAACACCTGGAACCCGCTCTGCGTCTCCTTCCACGTGATCCATCCAGTGTCGGCTGCCAACGCCACCTAAACCGACCTTGTATCCCGCAAGGGCGCGGCAGAGGCGCCCTTGCTCTCTTGAGGCACAATGCTATGCTTTCAGATTATGGCAGCGAGATCATGTTCGCCGGGCGCCTCCTCCTGGGCGGGACCTTCGTCTTTGCCGGCATGCGCAACATCCAAAACCGGGCCCTCCTCACACAGATGATGAGCGTACGCGGTGTGCCGCAAGCGGGCGTCGTACTGTGGCTCGGCATCGTCCTGCAGGTCGCCACCGGCACACTGCTCATTGCTGGTGTCTGGACTGCGGTTGCGTCCGCGCTTCTGCTTCTATTCTTGATCGTCGCCACACCAATGTTTCACAATTTCTGGGACTACCAGGGCGCCGACCGTGCGTCACGGATCAACAGCTTTGTCAGCAATGTCGCACTCGCTGGCGGGTTCCTGACGCTGGTTGCACAAACAATCTGATCTCCAGGTATTTGCGCTCGGCGGGCGTGCCAATGGCAGCCTCTCGCGAGTTCCATTGCAACAGCTGAAAGTAGATCAGCGAAGACCGGACAAGAGTCCAAATCACGCGGCTACGCCAAACAGGGTAGCAATGAAGTCGCGCTAAGCGCCCATGTCATTTGCTGGTGCACTGACAACCTGCCCCTTCCGGATCATCGCCATAGCCTCGTAACCCGCCACTGTTTGGGCGGCGGACGTGAAGCTCTTGAAGCCCAACACAGGCCGGACCAAGCGCTTGATGCGTCGGTGATCCTGCTCGACGATGTTATTTAAGAGTTTCACCTGCCGGAGTTTTGCCAAGCGCCAGAGCTCTTCATTCCGCTTCATAGCTTTTGTCGCGTTAGGATAGCCCGCATTCTTGTCGACAGTGATAGTCTGCGAATTGACTATATGCGGCTGCTTAAAGGCCTTCCGGAAGAACTGCGGGCGGCAGCCGCATCCCGCTTGGGTGAAAGCAGAAAGTTGATGGTCTGCCCGGTCGCATTGACGGCGCGGCGGAGATAAACCCATTCACCCTTCACGCGGGTATAAGTCTGGTCGACACGCCAAAAGCCATTCGTCATCCGCAGGTGCGGACGAATGCGCTTGTCGAGTTCAGCGGCATAAGCCTGAAGTCAGCGAAAGAGCGTGGTGTGGTCTACCTGCACGCCCCGATCAGAGAGCATGCACTCGAGGTCGCGATAGCTGATTGGGGCAGGATTCCTCCTGCTTGCGGCACTGCCGCTCGTCACATGCCCGATTGCGGTGGAACGAAAGCCAGAGGTAGCGGGTGCTGCCCCGCACGGTTCAAGGACGCGGGATTGGACGAGAGCGGAAGTGCTGCGGGATCCCATCTTCTATCTCGTGCTCCTGACGATGGTTGCCAGTCTGCCGTCAGTTGGGTTATGGAAACACTCAATGAGAGCTGCCCCGGGCTCAAGGCGGGCGACTAGTGCCTATCTAAAGATCTGCCTCCGCGAATATCCCGCCGATCCAGTCCAGAAACACACGCAATCTCGGGGCCGTATGACGGTTCTGCGGATAAAGGGCGGATAGCGGCGTCGGAGGCGGCGGCCAGTCCGACAACACCTCCACCAGGGTCCCGTTGTCCAGATCTTGTTTCAGACGGTATCGTGGGGCTTGGATCAGGCCGAACCCCATTCGGGCGAGTTCGGCCATCGTGTCGGAATTATTGACCGTAATCCTGCACGGCAGGCTGAGGTACCGGACCCTGCTGTCAGCCATGAATTCCAATGGCATGACTTGCCCGGTCCGAGACGACACGAACCCGACAGCCGTGTGCCCATCAAGGTCGCTCAGCGACCGAGGGACGCCGTGTCGTTCCAAATAGGCCGGACTGGCGCACGTGATCTCGCTGATCATACCAAGACGGCGCATGATCAGGCCACTGTCGTCCACCTCCCCCGCGCGGATTACGCAGTCCACACCCTCGCGAACGAGATCGACCAATCTGTCACCCTGCCCGAGTTGTAAATCGAGCATGGGATAGCGGTCGAGGAACTCCTGCAACCGCGGCAGAAGGAAGGTCCGTGTCAGCAGGCCATGAGCATCGACGCGCAGCAGCCCCCGGGGCTGGGCATCGCGAAACACATTCTCAGCCTCGTCAACCTCTGCCAGGATCGCAAGGCATCTCTCATAGAAAGCCTTGCCGTCGAGGGTCGGCGTCACGTGGCGTGTGGTTCGCTCAAGAAGCCGTACGCCGAGATCCTTCTCGAGCTGTTTGATCGCCTCGGTCGCTGTCGAGCGGGCAAGTGTCAGGTCAGCGGCGGCAGCCGCGAAGCTGCGGCGTTCCACCACGCGAACGAAAAGCTGCATGCGGTCAAGGCGATCCATAGCATTGTTCAGCATGGCCGAACTGTGATGTCAATTCTCCCGTAATTGTTCAGGCCAGATCGTGGTTCTACATCTATCTCATCAAAAGGTAGGAGCATGTCATGACCGGCCAAACCCAGCGGGTCGCCATCGTCACAGGAGCCTCGAGGGGCATCGGAGCTGCCATCGCTCGACGGCTGGCCCGTGACGGCATAGCCATCATCGTCAATTACGCAACGAATCCAGAGGCTGCGGACGAGGTCGTATCGGCCATTTCCGCCGAAGGAGGCGCGGCCTTGGCCGTCCATGCCGATATCGGCAGCCCGAAGGGAATGACCAACCTATTCGATGCGGCAGAAGGCGCCTTTGGCGGCGTCGACATCCTCGTCAACAACGCGGCCGTGATGACGCTCTCGCCGCTCATCGAGGTCAACGATGAGAGCTTCCAGGTGCAGGTCGACACCAATCTTGGTGGCGTCTTCCGCGGCCTGCGGGAAGCGGGACGACGTCTGAGGGATGGTGGGCGCATCGTCAGCTTCTCGTCGAGCGTCGTCGGGCTCTACCAGCCGACTTATGGTGTCTACGCGGCCACGAAGGCTGCCGCCGAGGCGCTAACCCACGTCTTTGCCAAGGAGCTTGGGCCGCGCAGGATCACGGTCAATGCCGTCGCTCCTGGCCCAGTGGAAACCGACCTGTTCCTGACAGGCAAGTCGGCCGAGCAGGTGAAGGCTATTGTCGGGATGAATCCCATGCGGCGGCTTGGTCAGCCGGAGGACATCGCATCCGTCGTGGCCTTCCTGGTGAGCCCCGAGGGCGGCTGGATCAACGGGCAGACGATACGGGCCAATGGCGGCGTGATCTGACGAGGTGCCATGAAGAGGACACTGTGACCTGAAGCTCTTTCACCTTCTGCGCGTTCACTGGCTGGACCTCTTCTGCATCTACATAACTCAACCATGAAAGGACAACGCAATGCCGTTTGTGAACATCAAGACCCCTGAAGGCGCCCTGAGCAGAACCCAGAAAGAGGAGATCATGCATCGGACGACGAATATGCTGGTCGAGTATTTCTCCGAGGCGGCACGGCCTCACACGATGGTGCTCATTGAAGAAGTGAAGGATGGAGGCTATGGGCGCGCTGATGAGATCTTCATAATCCCGCAGGACTATCGAGCCAAAGAGGATTGATGGATTAGCACTACGTAAGCCCACGCAGCCGACGGCGCGTGAGCTATGTCTGATCAGGGGATTGGCATCACTGGAACCGCTTCCTTGTCGTGAGCTCCGAACGCTCCATGATTACAAGCCTTGGATTTCCTTGCTCGTCTAGGCACTTACCTCTTTCTTGGTGGTCATTGCTACCGAATGCCATAAAAAGCGCCTTATGCCCCTAATCTGTTCGCCAGATCAACGAGATCGTTCGCGACCACATCCCATTCCTCTAAGCGACAAAGATCGCTGGTCTGCTCGGGTCAGTGCTCGGTGGGTCGCACGGCAAACCTGGTACGCAATCCGCATTTGCGGGCAGCAGCCAGATCACCGTTGTGAGCTGCAACGAGGCAGACTTCTTCCAAGCGCAAGGCCGGAATTTCCACCGTCCGAAGGTAGGCTTCGGGCATTGGTTTGTATGCCCTCACCACATCCGCGCCTAGGATTGCGCCCAGAGAAAGCCCAGGATGCTTGGCCATGTCGAGAAACAGGATGATGTTGCCGGTCGATAGTGGCGCAATGACATACTTCGCTTTCAGGCGCTCAAGTCCTGCAATGACAGTCCCGCCATGGGTCTAGACGATGCCATGCAAGATTGGGCTCATCCAAGTCAGTGCTTGGGACGTGCTGCGATCAAGGCCAAAGTCTGCCGGGACCTTCTCCAAGTCATCCCGATGGAGCACGTCTAGCCGTGTGAATGAACGCCTACCGCTGCGAGCCTCTTCCATCGCCGGGAAATAATGGCAACGCCACGCGTCCGCGAACTCTGCAGGATCTACGGTTCCAACACGGTGTCGCGCCAAGAACGACCCCGCTTCCTGCGCTACGCCACTGCGCCAATCAACAACGGTCCCGAACTATCAAAGATAAAGCCCTCACACCCTTGAGGACGTCAGTTATCATGAAGGCACTCCAAGCGTACTGTTGACGTTTCGCCGCAAACCTGCTGGCACGAACCGATAGCTGTCCTCGGGTGAACCTCTAGAGCCTTCCCGATGCACAGGACGATTAGGAACCATTGGTGGGGGTAAACCGTGGCCTATGATGAACAGCACGGCGCTTGCTGCCGCAAGCACGGCAAAAAGGAAGAACATCCCTGCGCCACCAGTGGCACTGAGAGCCACACCTCCGAGCAACGGACCGAGAAAGTTGCCGACTGTGGCCAGAGAGTGGGCACCAAAGTAAGTGCCCCGGTTTCGGTCATTCGCGATCCCATCGACAAGCATGTATTCTGCGGGAACAACCAGAACCTCGCCCAGGGTAAACACGATCATCGAGATCAGTAGTCCCTCAAAGGCAGAAGATGCGGCAAATCCCACTTCGCCCGCCAGGAACAGGATGCATCCGAGAGCGAGGGAGTTGCGAGCCCCGATACGTTCGATCAAGAACCGTGCTTGCGTGCTCGCCACCACGACTGTAACAGCATTGGTTGTAACCAGTAGTGCAAAAAGCCTCACCCCATCTTCAAAGGTCATTCCAAGATACTGCGAGAGGGTGATCGACCACTGACCGTGGACCGCAAGCAAGAGCGTGCTCCCGCCGACAAAGAAGAGCAGCCGTGAATCGCGAAACGCGGACGCAAGATTCCGCCAGTCGATGGTCCGCGAGATTGCCTCATGAGACTCCCCTTTGTTGGACATTGACGGCACAGCCCATGCGATCGCGGCCGCGAAGACTGCATGCACAAGGCCTGCGATCATGAAGAGTGTAGCGAAAGACGCCCCGATGGCCACTCCGATCATGGGGCCAGCAGCCCACCCGAGGTTGATTGCCAAATAGCGCCACGAGAACACGCGCAACCGCAACTTCTCTGGAGACGCATCGCTCATCAAAGCACGAGAAACCGGCTCGTAGACGGCTCCAGCAACAGCCGAGAGGATGTTAGCGGCAACAAAAACCACTATCGACTGAGCAAGCCCAAGGCCTGCTAGAGCAACTGACGCTGACAAAAGGGTGACGACGAGAACGTTTTTTCGACCCACGCGATCCGAGATGGAGCCCGCCAGTGGAGCAACGACCGCGCCGAGAAGCGGTCCAATGCCAATCAGCGCTCCTATCGTGGCTGGCCCTAGCCCAAAATCCCTTTGAAGGCGAACGGCCAAGAATGCGAGGCTCATCCCTTTGGCGAGCGTCACGACCCCTGAGCCCGCGATCAGCAAGTAAGCAATCAGGCGGCCGGTCCGCTCTGGATATTCACTCACGAGGCGCCCCTTAATGTTTGAGAACTTCCGTTTTACGGACTTGGATCAACTGTCTACGACAATCTGGAAATTGGAGAAGCCGGTAGGTTGAGGCCTGAGTCGTGAAACATTGTCATGAATACTCCGTATCCCTTAAAGGGGCCACCCACTACGTTCTCTGCAGCACAATCAGAAAATTGGTCTGGTGTGACATGTCTATCGGTGAGGATTTGTGACTTCTCCAAATCGCACCTTTCTATCCCGGTTCGGAGGTCGCTACCCTGAAAGTGGCGCCGAGCAACGGGTTCGCAGAAGTTTTCCGCGGGTAGATCGGGCAATCTTGCTCAACGGCGAAGGAGTAATCTTGGAGATTCCTCCAAGCATCGCTGAAACCGTCTCCTGCACGCCGTCGGAGCTAGGTCGTCCTCCGCGACGGCGAACGCGAAAAGTGCTTCGCCAATTACGCAAACTGCGGCGCCTCGATCCATATCTCAACGCGGCGGGTTGCCTGAGCCGGTTCACGCGCCCGCTCAGGCAAGCTCGGCCTTGTCTAGACCGAGTGCCTTGTCATGTGTGCCAGGCGGGGTGCGGAAGGCCACATTGATACGGTTCGCCGCGTTGATGCCCATCACGCGATAGGTCAGCGTCGAGAGTTCCTTTTCGCTGAACTGATCGCGTGCCTCGGCATACAGGTCATCGAAGACGCCAGTCGGCGCAAGTCTGGTCAGTGCCTCGGTCCAGGCCAGTGCGGTGCGCTCCTTAGGGGTAAACAGTGGCGACTCACGCCAGATCGCGATGTGATGCAGGCGCAACTCGCGCTCGCCATCCAGTTTGGCTTTCTTGACGTGCATATCCAGGCACGCGGCACAGCCATTCATCTGCGAGGCACGGGTCCACCGGGTGGCCTAGCCCTGACTCAATGTGACCGCTGTTGGTGATGGCCATGCCAAAGTCCTGGAGCTTTCTGAGCAAGTCGGGCGACTGCTCGATGAAGCAGGCGGCGTTGGGCGTTCGGGCGGTTCATAATTGCTCTCCGTCCTTTGAGAGTGTTGGTTTGATCACAGCCTTAAGACACCTCGACCTTGTGCTTTGTGACATCGCCGCTGAAGAACTTTGCTCACCAGCGCCTGGATCGCAGGAAGTCGGCAGTTCAACAGCATTTGGCACAGTCCGCCAAAATTGCGGCTACAAGGGCACCGAAATCAAGTCCGCTCTAGCGAACCGGCGGCCTCTGCTGCGACGTGCTGGTGTCATTGATTGCCCGGACGAGACGGGCAATGGCCTCGTCAATCCGCTCCGTCGGGCAAGCGCCGTAGCCGAGCGCCAAGCCGCTCCTGCCGGAACCCGCCACGGTGTAGCGCCCGAGCGGCTCGACCGCGACGCCGTCCGCCGCCGCACGCGCGACGATGGCTTCGGCATCCTGCGGGGCGGCGAGCCATGCTGCGAGATGTAGCCCCGCCTCGGACGGGATCGGCTCGAGGAGCCCGCCGCCATGCCGAACGAGCGCTTCGAGAAGCACTGCCCGGCGCCGTGCGTAGATCCCGCGCATTCGGCGCACGTGCCGGGCGAGGTGCCCCTCCGCGATGAAGGCGGCCAGCGTGTTCTGTTCCACCACCGGGCAGTGCCAGTCAGCGGCCTTCTTGGCCGCCGTGAGGGCGGGCCGCGCCCAGGCCGGGGCTGCCACGAAGCCCAGGCGCAGGGCCGGGAACAGGCTTTTGGAGAACGTGCCGACATAGAACACTGCCTCGTCGCCGTCGAGGGTCTGCAACGCATCGAGGGAGCGCCCGCCGAAGCGGAACTCACCGTCGTAGTCATCCTCGATCACGAGTGCGCCGCGGGACCGGGCAAAATTGATCAGGGCGGCTCGTCGTGCCGCCGACAGGGTAACCCCGAGGGGGAACTGGTGCGAGGGCGTCACGCATACGATTCCGGCATCCGGTGGAAGCCGCTCCACCATCAATCCCTCTACGTCCACGGGAACAGGAACGAGGCGGCCGCCGGCGGCCGCAAATGCTTGGCGTAGGGGCGGGTAGCCGGGATCCTCGACCGCCACGACCGTCTGGCCCGGGACGACGAGAATGCGGGCGAGGAGGTCGAAGGCCTGCTGCGCCCCGGCGGTGACGACGATGTCGTCAGGCCCACAGGCGACCGCGCGGGCGAAGGCGGTGTGTCGCGCGATGGCCTCACGCAGCGCGGGTCGTCCCTCCGGCTCGGCATAGGCGGCCGGTGCCCGGCCAAGGTCGCGTACGGCCCGCATGGTCAGGCGCCGCCAGATGTCGGCGGGGAAGGGCGATAGGTCGGGCGTGCCGAGGCGTAGGTCGAATCGGACAGGGGTGTCCCGGAGCAGGGCAGGTGCGGCTACGGGGACGCGCCAGGTAGGGTTCAGGCGATCCTGGCGTGTCCCGCTTCCGCGGCGGGATTCCTGCCGGCGGGGCAGCACCGTTGCCACGTAGGTGCCAGCGCCGGGCCGGCCGATGGCATAGCCCTCGCCGAGCAGGAGGTCGTACGCCGCCAGCACGGTGTTGCGAGACACGCCCAAAGCGGCGGCCAGGGTGCGGGTTGGTGGAAGCCGCAGGCTCGGCTTCAAGCGTCCGTCGAGGATCGCGTCCCGCAACTGCCGGTGCAATTCCCGCAGAAGATGGTGCGACCCCGCCGGTGGCAGGCGGATCTCGACGCCCGGAATTGGCTCCATGAACATCCTTCCTTGTGGTCCTTTTCAGGTACCACATAGCTTGGCAGTATTCCAGCATCCGATGCCACCGATCGCCACCCAAAGAGCCCAAGAAATCATGCCCACAACCAATCCGGAAAGCCGAGGCTATGCGCCCCTGCTAGCCCAGATGCTCGCCTGCTCCTGCCTCTGGGCAGGCGCCTTTCTGCTGATGAAGCTCGTGGCCTCCGACCTGTCGCCTCTCGCGCTGACCGCCGTGCGCGGAATCATGGGCAGCCTCCTGCTCGGGGCTTGGTTACTTGTGCGGGGGCAAGGCATCGTCCCGCGCGGACGGGAGTGGGGGGATTGGATCGTGCTCGGTCTGCTACAGGGCGTGGTCCCGAATGCCCTGACGGCTTTTGCCCTAACGCAGATCACTGCAGGCCTGACCGCCATGATTCAGGCCTCGGCCCCTCTCATGGTGGCGGTGTTGGCACACGCCCTGTTCACGGACGAACGGCTCACGCCAAGACGGGGTGGCGGCGTGCTGGTGGGCTTCTCCGGCATCGTGATCCTGCTCGGGCCGGCTGCCCTGTCCGACGCTTCGGCGAGCCGGCTGGGAGTATTGGCGATGGCGGCCGCCGCGGTGAGCTATGCCTTCGGCAATCTCTACGTGCGGACGATCCCAGCCCCGCAGCCGCTGCGGCTCGCCTTCGGCCAGCAGGCGTTCTCCGGCGTGCCCGCCGTCGCGGCGGTGCTCCTGCATATTGGTCCGTCGGGGTTCGCTGGAGCCTCTGATCACTTCCTCACGCTGGCCCTACTCGGCGTCTTTGGCACGGCCCTGCCCATCGTGCTGTACATGAACATCCTGCGCCTGGCTGGGCCGACGCTCGGCTCCATGAACGGCTACTTGGTGCCGATCTGGACCATTGCCCTCGGTGTCGCCTTGCTCGGTGAGGTACCTACCCCACACGAGATCCTTGCAGGCGGTCTGATTATTGCAGGCGTGGCAATCGTCTCCTCTGCACGGAGAGCGCGCCCTCCAGAACCGGAGAATGCGCTAACCGCGGCGAAGAAGCCACACCCCGGCTGACGCTCAGACCAAAGACATCTCGACTAACGCACCAAGAGACGCACGACAAAGCCAGGCGAGCGCGTCGATACGGGAATCCATACCGCCACCATAAGGCCTCGGCGGCTGTCGCAACCCAGTGGGCAGTTTCTGATTAAATGTGATGTGTCAAACGAGACGAGACAAACACGCCGCATCGCCAGCAATCATGCTAGAAACTCGGTCTTCGTACGCTCAATGACAATCTGGCGCAGCGCCACATTGGGCGGTGCCGCCAATGCATAAAGGATAGCGTCCACCACATCCCTGTTGCTTAGACCATCTTCAATTCCTCGCGCAGTTGCCCATCCTGCATCCAACGGCGAGACGTCTTCAATCAATCCCGGATAGATCGATGTGATGCGAATATTGCTGCCTTTCGCTTCCTCGACCATACCCTGCGTAAAGCCATCCTGAGCGGCCTTCGCGGCTCGGAATGGAAGCGAGGACCCGACGAAACGTGCGTACTGCAATCCGGACATTGACACCACAGTATGGATATCCGCCCACGGCCGAGCCCTGAGGAGCGGCAACAAATGTCTTGTGAGGGCTATCATCCCAGTCACGGTAGAATTTATCACGGCTGCGATACTGTCATCGCTCTGGCAATCGAGGGTTCCGCTGGACCATTGCGAGGCGTTATGAACGAGGACGTCCAAATCCGGATGATGGCGCGTGATCCTCTCGGCTGCATCGGCGATTGAAGCGAAGTCGGTCAGATCGCACAAGAACGCATCCGGCAACAGATGGACCCGTTCACCAATTGTGTCTCTCACCGCTGCCAGGTGCTCTGGCGAACGGCCTAATAGAATGGGTATGGCCCCTCGGTCCGCTGCAACGATCGCCAGTGCCTTTCCCAGTCCACGGCCTGCACCAGTAATCGCAATCTTTCTGCCAAGAAGTGTCACATCTGGCTCCTGTACAACCCATTCAGGGTATATCGCGATATAGGAACTTTGCTAAGAGAAGCCTCGCAGGCTTCGCGGCCCGACTTTCCGATTGTCTCGGTTGCTCTTGCTGAAGAGGCCGGTGAATAGGGCGCCCGCAGGCAGACGCCCAAGCCTTTTGTCTCGGATGTACTTCGCCATCATGCCTGGCAATATTGTCATACAAACATATGCTCGCAGGTGTTGGAAAGGCGGGAGAGTGTTGAAGTAATTTCGAGTATTGAGGCTGTGAACGAAGCCCGACGGGAAGGCCGATGGACTCTGTATTTACAGAGCCGCGCCGTGGCCTTGGATTTTAACTTCCGAATACGCTCAAAAGACACCTTATCCGGTTCCATAAAGGGCATTCTGCGAAATTGCGGTCCGGCTTCCGGAGCTAAATGTCTGCACCGCAGGAAACGGGTGTTGCGCCCTGAATTCCATCTCTAAGCATCCTCACTCCACAAACCGGAGCTGGCATGTCCGGCCCAAAGGCGAGGATGACGATGAACGAAAATACCGAAATCCGACTGACCGCCATGCAGCTCCTTGAGCGCATGTTTGAGGTCGAGATGAAATTCATCCGATCAGGGTCGGATGATGTGGACGCTCTGGCCGAGGCCTTCCATCCCAATGTGGTGGTCCATGAACCGGGATCTCTACCCTATCCGGGTGATTGGAAGGGGCTGGACGGCATTGGAGCCCTCTTTCATAAAATGCGGGAGGTTTGGAGCGATATGAGGGTCGAAGGCCTCACCGCAGCGCGGGAAGGCGACACTGTATTTATGGCTTGTACCCTCCACCTGACGTGCCGCACCAGCGGGGTGGCCATCAAACAGCCCTTCGCTGAGGTCTTGCAGTTTCAAGGTGAGCGCCTGATTGAGGCGACACCCTTCTACTACGATACCAGTGAGATCGTATCGGCTCTCAGGTAAGAGAGACCGACAGAGTCACAAAGCCAGCGACACAGACGCTTCCTTGCGCCGCTGCTGTGTCGCTCAGAAGTTCCATAAACGGCCTTCTCGGAAATCCGTCGCGGGCTTGGTAGACTCAAGAGCCACTCAATGGCGGACATGATGCACATTGTCGAAATGGACCACGTCCAGTCAGCCATGCCTGCTGGTCGGGAGGATGGTGCCCAGGCCTTCTATGACCACCTCCTGGGCATCCCGGAGGTCGCAAAGCCGCCGCACCTGGCCGCTCGCGGAGGCTGCTGGTTCGAAAGCAGGAGCGTGAAGGTTCACCTGGGAGTGGAAGAACCTTTTGCCCCGGCGAAGAAGGCTCATCCAGCGTTCATCGTCCAGGACTTGGCGGTCCTGTCACGCCAGCTGGAAGAGGCTGGCTATGAGCTGAAAGAGGATCAGCCTCTGGAGAGGTTTGAACGCAGGTATGTGAGCGATCCATTCGGCAATCGGATCGAGCTGATGCAGCCAACCCGCTGAACCCCCGGATTGGGCGGCTTCTCGGTGCATCCCATGAAGGAGATGACGCGGATCTACGTTCGGTCCTTCTGGGCTGCGGCATAGACCGATTGCTCAAGGGTGTAGAGCATGGTGGGAGCGCCGTGGAGCTCGACCTCTCGCTCGAAGGTGAAGCCTGTACGCTCCAGCACTCGCCGTGACGCCGGATTGGCAGGGCGGACGAGCCCGATCACGCGATCGGCCTTCAAGGATCTGAATGCCAGATCCAAAGCCTCTTGGACCAGCTCAGTCGCATATCCGTTGCCCCAGCTGTCTGGGTGAAAGTGGTACGAGAGATTAAGCCCGTCGAACTCCTTAGAGACGGTGACCCCGCCGAAGCCGACCAGCTTTCCCTCTGCCTCGGCAGCCCACCGCCCAAAGCCGTATTCATCCCAGTGCGCGATATCGCGAACCAGCCGTTGCACACTGACTTCCGGAGGGTCGGGTGTCGGATCCGGGCGATGGGCAACGAGTTCGTGCCGTCCGAAAAGATCGATCAGGAATGCTTCATCGCTCCTGCGAGGGCGTCTGAGCACTAGCCTTGAGGTCGTTCGCTTATCGGCTGATAGGGCGTCTCGTTGCATTGGGCGGTCACCGATGCCAGGACATTCCATAAAGCGCTCGATCAGAAGTAGATCACATAGCCGAAGCGACATACCAGGCCGCTTGGTCGATCTTCCGCGGAACACGCCGCCAAGCCGAAAGAGTTGCCGCTGTGAGCAGCAAGCATCTCCTCCACCATCAGGAGGCTCAGGGGGAAACGGAAATACAACCACGCGGCGTCGCTGATAACTTCAGGTGGGAACCGGTGGCGGGCGTAGCGAGAATGGCGTGGCGATTGCATCCTCGCCTATGCACCGATCCCGTCACCACCTGGTTAATCTGACGGTGCCTCTAGAGATGCAACGGCCTCATTCTGGCACAGCGATGCCGTAAGGTGGCCGCCCACCCCAACACAAATCCTCATGCTCTCCCTGACCTGCCCTGGGGCCTACCAATGTCTTTTTTCTATAAGGCTATCGACTTTCTAGCTTGGCGCCGAGGTATCCCATGGTCCCATTATACCCTGGTGAGGAAACGCCAGGAGCCAAAAGAATGGAGTCAATCCGCTTCGGTCGGACGGGTTTGAAAGTCTCGCGCCTATGCCTGGGCACCATGTCCATCGGCACGAGTCGATGGAAGGGTTGGGTGCTCGACGAGGATAAGTCGGTGCCGGTCCTGAAGAAGGCACTCGACCTCGGGATCACCTTTTACGACATGGCGGATTGGTACTCCACGGGCGTCAACGAGGAGGTGGTGGGCCGCACCCTCCTGCGCCTGACGGGTCGCGACAATCTCGTGCTCGCGACCAAAGCCTTCTACGCGATGAGCGACGACCCAAACGACCAGGGGCTCTCGCGAAAGCACCTTATGGCCTCCATCGACCGCTCGCTAAAGCGCATCGGAACCGATCACGTCGACCTCTACATCATTCACGCCTTCGACCCCCATACCCCAATCGAAGAGACCATGGAGGCGCTCCACGACATCGTGAAGAGCGGCAAGGCGCGCTACATCGGCGCCTCCACCATGTATGTGTGGCAGTTCGCTAAGATGAACTACATCGCCCGCCTCAACGGCTGGACGCCCTTCGTCAACATGCAATGCCAGTACAACCTGCTCTACCGCGAGGAAGAGCGGGAGATGATGCCCTACTGCCAGGACGAGGGCGTCGCGGTCACGACCTTCTCGCCGCTCGCCCGCGGCTATCTCACGGGCGCGAAGGACACGGCCCGCACGGCCCATGACATCTATCTCAACTGGTTCGGCGATGCGATCGACGTCGAGATCGCAAATCGCGTCGTGAAAGTTGCAAAAGACCGCGGCGTAGAACCAGGTCAGATCGCGCAGAGCTGGGTTTTCTCGAGCCGGAACGTTACCGTGCCCCTCGTCGGCGCCGACAGTCCCGCACAGGTCGAGGCTGCCGTGAAGGCTCTCTCGATCGCGCTGACGCCAGAGGAGCGGGCTTATCTCGAAGAGCCCTACCGGCCCCGGGACATGATCAACGACTACAACGAGATTCGCAGGCCGCGCGCCCTCTACGCCGCCTGAGTACGATTCATCCAACGGGAAGTCACCATGTCTGTCTTGCGCATTGGCGAAGGGTTTGTCGGCAGTGGTCCGAACGCCGCCCACATCAACCTCTATATTGGTCCGAAGGACGGCCCGATGGGCCATGCGGTGGCGCTCGCCGCCGCCCAGCCCGGCCCCGGCCATTTGCCGTTCCAGACGGTGATCAAGCCCAACGTGCCGGTTAAGCCTGTCACGCTCTTCGTGGCAAAGGCCGTTCTGCAGCACGGCGAGAAGCATGACAACATGACCTGGGGACCTGCCCAGGCCGGCGTGGCCTACGGCATCACGAGGGCGCTCCTAGATGGCGTGCTGCCCCCGGAGGCGGAGGAAAGTTGGATCGCGATCGCGGCGGTCTGGGTCAACCCCTCAGCGGAAGACGCGGACATGGTCTACGCCAACAACAAGACAGCGGCTTATCAGGCAGCGGAGCGCGCCATGAGCGCGGGCTGGCCGTCCCGCTTGGAGCTTGCGTCGGCCATTGCCACCGTCGGCAATCCCTTCTACACGCCGAAGGAGCCGTGATGACGTTCTCCAATCCCTTCCTGCGCGACCAAGCTTTCATCGGTGGCCGCTGGGAGCGTAACAGCAGCGGCAAGACCTTCCCGGTGCTCAATCCCGCGGATGGGTCGCTGGTCTCCTTCGTGCCGAATTGCGGCGAGGAGGAAGTTGCGCGTGCCATCGACGCCGCTGAAGGCGCCATGCCGGCCTGGGCTGCTCTGACGGCGAAGGCGAGGGCGGACGTGCTGCTCAAGTGGCACGACCTCATGCTGAAGAACCAGGAGGATCTGGCTGCTCTTCTCACCGCCGAACAGGGCAAGCCGCTCGCGGAGGCGCGCGGCGAGATCGCCTATGCGGCGAGCTTCCTGCGCTGGTTCGCGGAGGAAGCCCGGCGCGTCTACGGGGAAATCGTGCCGAGTCACAAAGCCGGCGCGCGCATCCTCGTCATGAAGCAGCCGGTCGGCATCGTAGCCGCCGTGACACCGTGGAATTTTCCGCAGGCGATGATCACCCGGAAGGTCGGTCCCGCGCTCGCCGCCGGCTGCGCGGCGATCGTGAAACCCGCCGAGGATACCCCGCTTTCGGCGCTCGCGCTTGCCCTGCTTGCGGAGGAGGCGGGCGTACCGGCCGGGATCCTGAGCGTATTAACGGGCGATCCGCCGACCATCGTCGGGGGGCTCATGAAGGACGGGCGCGTGCGCAAGCTGTCCTTCACCGGATCGACCGAGATCGGCCGCCTGCTCATGCGCCAGTCCGCCGATACGGTGAAGAAGGTCAGCCTGGAATTAGGCGGCAATGCGCCGTTCATCGTATTCGACGATGCGGACCTCGATGCGGCAGTCGAAGGCTGCATGGTCTCGAAATTCCGGAACATGGGCCAGACCTGCGTCTGCGCCAACCGCATCTACGTTCAGGCCGGCGTCTATGAGGCCTTCGCCGAAAAGCTCGCTGCCCGGGTCTCATCCCTTAAGGTCGGCGCGGGACATGAGAACGGTGTCGAGCAGGGGCCGCTCATCAACGCGGAGGCTATCGCCAAGGTTGAGGAGCACGTGGCTGATGCAATTGCGAAGGGCGCTGCCGTCCGGGTCGGAGGCCGGCGCCATGCGCGCGGCGGTACGTTCTACGAGCCTACGGTCCTGACCGGTGTGACGCCATCCATGCGCCTCTGCCACGAGGAGACCTTCGGCCCCGTTGCCGGTCTGATCCGCTTCACGACGGAGGCTGAGGTCGTGAAGCTCGCCAACGGCACCGAATACGGCCTTTCCGGCTATTTTTACACCCGTGATCTCGGCCGCGCGTTCCGTGTCGCCGAGGTGCTAGAGGTCGGCATAGTCGGTGTCAACGAGGGTCTCATCTCGACGCCGGAGGCACCCTTCGGCGGGGTCAAGCAGTCCGGCCTCGGACGCGAGGGCTCACGCTACGGGATCGATGAATATCTCGAAATCAAATACGTGCTCATGGGAGGGCTTGGGGCATGAGCGGATTCGTCCTCGACCGGGTGCCGCACATCAAGGGCGGCGCTGGAACCCTCGACACGATCGGTGAGGCTGCCGCATCCCTCACCGGCGGGCGGCGACGGGCGCTCCTCGTGGCCGATTCGGGACTGGCTGCGGCAGGGCTCATTGCAAGGGCGGAAGGCGCGTTGGCGCGTGGTGGCTTCGAGGTCGTGACCTTCAGCGCCTTCAAGAGCGATCCGACGACGGCCCAGACGGATGCAGCCTGCAAGGCGGCTCGCGAGAACGACGTTGGCGTGGTGGTAGCGCTCGGTGGCGGGTCTGCTATGGATCTCGGCAAGGCGGTGGCGGCGATCACTCCCGCAAATGCGCCTGCGGTGCACTACGGCCTCTGCGCCAATCCGTTCCCGGTAAAGCCCCTGCCGAAGATCTGCATTCCCACCACTTCCGGCACCGGCTCCGAGACGACCCGCACCTCTGTGCTCACCAATGATGAGGGCGCGAAGCTCTGGTTCTGGGGTGACGAGCTGAAGGCCGATCTCGTGGTGCTCGACCCTGAGACGACCATAGGCCTGCCCGCACATCTCACGGCCGCAACCGGCATTGATGCGTTCGTCCATGCCATGGAAGCGGCGACGAACCGGAACGCGTTCGCGGCCAACGACGTCTACTGCCACGAGGCGATCCGCTTGGTCGCGCGGTATCTGGTGCGCGCCGTAGAAAAGCCGAACGATCTCGAAGCGCGCAGCGGCATGCAGCTCGCAGCGGCCTTTGCGGGCATCGGCATCGATAATGCGGGCACCGCCATCGGCCACAATATCGGTCACGCGATTGCCTCCCTGATTCCGATTCACCACGGCCGAGCAGTCGGCCTGGCGGTCCTGGCGACACTCCGCTGGAATATTGAGGATGAGACCGGTGAGTTCACCCGCGTTGCCGATGCGTTCGGCGTCGAAGGCGGCGCGGGGGCCCTGCCAGCCGCTTACGAGAACCTGCTGCGGCGCGTGAACATGCGGATCGACCTGTCTGAGGAGGCTCATGGCCTCACGCCCGAGCGATTGGCCGCCCAGATGGCTCGCTCGGAGAACGAGGCAATGCGCCGCTCCAACCGGAGGGCCGTCGGTGACGACGACCTCCTCACTTTCGCCCGTACCATGCTCAGCCAGAAGTAAGGTTTCTTCGATGACCGATATGACCCGTCCCAAGACACGCGCCGACTGGGAGGCCAAAGCCAGGGCTCTCAAGATCGAGGGCCGCGCGTTCATCGACGGCACCTACGTGGAGGCCCGATCCGGCAAGCGCTTCGCCCGCATCTCGCCCATCGACGGGCAGGTCGTCGCCGAGGTCGCCGAATGTGGGGCCGACGACGTCCATGCGGCAGTCTTGGCAGCGCGTCGGGCCTTCGAAAACGGGCGGTGGCGTGACCTTGACCCACGCGAGCGCAAGCACGGCATGCTGCGCTTCGCCTCGCTGATCCGCGATAATCTCGAGGAACTGGCGCTTCTCGAAACCCTCGATACCGGGCGCCCCATCCGCGACGCGCTGGCGGTGGACGTGCCGTTCGTGGCCGACTGCATCCAGTACTATGCCGAGTTCGCTGACAAGATGGTGGACGAGGTCGCGCCGACCGGTCCGAACGATCTTGCCCTCATCCGCCGGGAACCGCTCGGAGTGATTGGCGCGATCGTGCCGTGGAATTATCCACTCATCATCACCGGCTGGAAGATCGGCCCCGCGCTCGTAACTGGCAACTCAGTGGTGCTCAAGCCCGCCGAGCAGTCGCCGCTCTCCGCCATCAAGCTCGCGCAGTTGGCCCACGAGGCTGGAATTCCGCCCGGCGTCTTCAACGTGGTGCCGGGCTTTGGCGAAAGCGCCGGCAAGCCGCTTGCGCTGCACCCGGATGTTGACATGGTGACCTTCACCGGCTCGACCGAGGTCGGCAAGCTGATGTTGCGCTATGCAGCGGACAGCAACATGAAACGGGTCTCACTCGAATGCGGTGGCAAGAGTCCGGTAGTGATCCTGGCTGACTGCCCCGACGTGGACGCCGCCGCCGAGGCCGTGGCCTGGGGCATCTTCTACAATCAGGGCGAAACCTGCCATGCCTCAAGCCGGGTGATCGTACACCGCTCCGTGCGCGAACGCTTCGTGGAGGCTGTCAAGGCAAAGGTCGCGGCACAGATCCCGCAAGGCCACCCACTCGATCCCTCGACCGCCATGGGCGCACTCATTGAGGAGAAGCACATGGTCCGCGTGCTCGACTACATCCGCATCGGCCAGGAGGAGGGCGCCAAGGTCGTCCTGGGAGGCAATCGTGTCATGTCCGAGACCGGTGGTTTCTACGTGGCGCCCACCGTCTTAGACGGAGTATCGAACACGATGCGGGTCGCGCAGGAGGAGATCTTCGGCCCCGTACTCGTGGTCGTTCCCTTCGATGACGAGGACGAGGCGCTGCGGCTTGCCAACGATACGATCTACGGCCTCGCGGCAGCTGTGTGGACATCGGACATGAGCAAGGCGAACCGCTTCTCGCGTGCCCTCAAGGCTGGCACGGTCTGGATTAATACCTATGACCGCTCATCCCTTGCGACCCCCTTCGGTGGGTTCAAGCAGTCGGGGTTCGGTCGCGACCGGTCCCCGCACGCCCTCGACAAGTACACGGACCTGAAAACGGTCTGGACCGCCTTCCGTTAAGCGAGAGACGCACTATGGCGACAGCCGCTCATCAGTTCCATCCCCACCAGGCGACCGCAAGCGGGCATAAGATCGCCCGAATTGAGATCACCCAGCACCGGCTGCAGTTTCCCTTTCCTTTCCATGCGAGTTGGGACACCAAGCCGCGCCACCATTGGGACGCTACCATCGTGCGGATCGAAACCGACCAAGGGCTCGTCGGCTACGGCTCAGGAGACCTGATGGTAGGCTTCGCGGGGCACGAGGATCTCTTCATCGGCCATGACCCGCTGATGATCGAGCGCCACTATCGGGTGCTCTCCCATATCAACTTTCATTACGGCCGCTGCTGGCCTCTCGATCTCGCGCTCTGGGACCTCGCCGGCAAAATCACCGGCCAGCCCGTGTGGAAGTTGCTCGGCGGCCTGTCGAACCGCATCCGCGCTTATGCGTCCTCTGGCACGCTCCGCGATCCGGGTGCCATGGCGGCAGCTGCCGAACGGTATCTGAGCGAGGGGTTCCCGGCCATGAAGATCCGCTTCCACCGAGGTGACTGGCGCGACGACGTGAAGGCGCTGGAGGCCGTCCGGGCGCGGATTGGCAATAGGCTTGAGCTGATGGTCGACTGTAACCAGGGCTGGCGTCTTCCTTGGGATACAGAAACGCCCTGGAGCTTCAAGGACGCGCTCACAGTCGCCCGCGAGTTGGAGCGCCTTGATGTGTTCTGGATGGAGGAGCCCCTCTATCGCGCCGACCGGACCGGCATGAAAGCATTGCGTGAGGCAACCGACGTGCGCATTGCCGGTGGAGAGATGACCCGCGAGCTGAGTGAATTTCGGGAGTTGATCGTCGGTGGGTGCCTCGATGTCCTCCAACCTGACGCGGCCCTCGTCGGCGGCATCACGGGGCTGCGGCGCGTGTCCATCATGGCTCAGGAGCACAACCTGATCTTCACCCCGCACACTTGGACCAACGGGATCGGGGTGCTGGCGAATGCGCATTTGTCGGCTGGTACGACAGACCTTCCCTTCCTCGAGTTTCCGTACGATCCTCCGGAATGGGATCTCGACCGTCGCGATTACATGATGGCCGCACCATTCAGGGTCGGCCCAGACGGTTGGATTACATTGTCGGATGAGCCTGGATTCGGGTTTGAGCTCGACGAGGAGTGCCTCGCCCGAACTCGGATCGGTTGAGATAGGGGAAACGCATGGATCGCCGCTGGCTGCCGCTGAATGCACTGCGAGCCTTCGAGGCCGTCGCGAAACACGGGAGCTTCACGGCCGCCGCGCAAGCGCTGCTCATCTCCCAGAGCGCGCTCTCGCGGCATGTCATTGGCTTGGAGCAGCTCATTGGTACCCAGCTCTTCGAGCGCAAGCACCATGCCCTGATCCTGACCGAGGCAGGGCAGACCCTGCTTCTGGCGGTCTCCCGCTCCCTCGACCGGCTCGAATACGCACTCTCTGACCTCATGGGGGAGAAGCCGATGCTGCGCCGCAACCTGCGGGTTCATCTCCCGCCGACCTTCGCAGCGCATCTGGCCGTTCCTATCCTGCGGGATTTCCGCAGCGCGTGTCCGGATATCGCAATTGACTTCGTTAGCCCCTACAGTGTCGGCTCGCCCGCGCCCGATGTGGACATCGCGGTGGTCTATTCGAAGCCGTCCGTGTCGGACGCAGTGACGGACCTTCTCTGGCCCGTGCGCCAGACGATGCTCTGCCATCCCGATCTCGCCAAGCGCTACGAGAGCGCGCCGATGGCACAAATGATCGAGGAGAATGAACTTGTTCACGTGCGCATCGCCGATATACCGCGCCATCAGATGTGGCGCCATTTCGTGCGTGAGGCCGGGCTGGACCACGTGAATGTAGAGCGCGGCCTCGTCTTCGACACTGCGGACCTCGCCGTTCAGTACGTGCTGAGCGGGGAAGGAATTGCACTCATCGATGAACGCCTGTTCCTGGAGGATATCAAGAGCGGGCGCCTCGCACGGCCCTTCGACCTGCATGTGGAGAACGGCTACGGCTATTATCTGATTACGCAGCCCGGAGATCTGGGCGATACGGCCATTGCACTCTTTCGCTCATGGCTCATCGAACGGTTCGGTGAAAAGTCCACCGTGCCTCAGAGTCCAAGCCAGGAAAGTCCAGTGCGCCTCGTCCACCAGAAGAAGTGAGACGGAACAACAAAACACCAAATAGAAGGAGGAAACTATGTCGAAACTCAAGAACAATGACGCCAGCGATCTGCACCCGGCCGTGCCGGATCTTTGCGAGCAGGTCTCGCGCGGTGAGATCCACCGTCGCGACTTCCTACGCACAGTGGCTTGGCTCGGTGTCTCCGCCGCGTCGGCCAAGTCTTTCCTGAACGTTTCGACAACCGAAGCCGTCGCGGCAGAGACGCCCAGGAGCGGCGGCACCCTGCGTTTCGCCTGCGCGATCCAGGAGATCGCCGACCCTGCGCTCACCAGTTGGATCGAGGCTTCGAACCTCTTCCGTAACTCGCTCGAGTTTCTGACCTGGGTCGACGCGGACAACGTCACGCATCCGTACCTCGCCGAAAGTTGGAAACCGTCTGATGACCTGACGACCTGGACATTCAACCTACGCAAGGGCGTGAAGTGGTCGAACGGCGACGACTTCAATGCCGACGACGTGATTTTCAACATCAGGCGCTGGATCGACCCAAACTCCAAGTCATCGAATAAGTCGGCCTTCTCGGCCGTCAAGGATATCAAGCGCGACAGCGACTATCAGATCACGCTTATCCTCGATCGCCCGGTGGTCTCGCTGCCCGAGCAGTTCTGCGCCTATACCTGTCCAATCCTTCACCGCAAGTTTGACGAGCAGGGCGCGAACTGGCCCAAGAACCCAATAGGCACGGGCCCGTTCCAGCTCGTGGATTACCAGGTCAGCCGCCTCGCCACCTTCAAGCGCCGCGAGGGATATTGGGGCAAGCCGGCCTATCTCGACGAGTTGCGCTATATCGACATGGGCACTGACGTCACAACCCACATCGCAGCGCTGTCTGCCGGCCAGGTGGATGTGCTCTACCGTGTTTCCATCGCGGAGCTTGATCTTATCGGAAAGCTCCCGAATGTGACCCTGTTGAAGGAAGATACTGCGCAGACCATTGTCATGCGCATGCAGGTCAACCAGAAGCCCTTCGACGATATCCGGGTTCGTAAAGCTGTCCAGCTTGCGGCCGACAACGAGCAGATGCTCAAGCTCGCTTATCGCGGCATGGGCACCGTTGGCGCTAACATGCACGTCTCGCCCGTGCAGCCTGAATACTTCCCGCTACCGGCGCAGAAGCGCGATGTAGCCCAGGCCAAGAAGCTCCTCGCCGAGGCCGGCTATCCGAACGGGATCGATCTTACACTGACGGTCGGCAACACGCAGGGCAAATGGGAGCAGGACACCGCACAGATCCTCCAGCAGAATCTCGCGGAAGCAGGCATTCGCCTGAAGCTGAACGTGCTCCCTGCCGCCCAGTATTGGCCGATTTGGAACAAGACCCCGTTCGGTCTGACCTACTGGGCCCATCGTCCGCTTGCAGTCATGACCCTCGATCTGGCCTATCGCTCCGGCGCTGCCTGGAACGAGAGCAATTTCGCCAGCAAGGAATTCGATGCCGCTCTCGACAAGGCGCTCGCCATCGTCGATCCGAAGGAGCGCGCAAAGGCGATGGAGAGCGTCGAGAAGATCCTGCAGGATGCGGCCGTCATGGTGCAGCCCTACTGGCCGCAGAACTTCACCGCGATTTCCAAGAAGGTGCAGGGCTACCGCGCTCATCCGTCCCACTACTTCCGTATGGACGGCGTCTGGATGGCCTGAGGGCTCCGACATTCCGCAAGCGGTCGCGGGCACCGTTCCCTGTGACCGCACCTTGAATGTGATATCCCGGCGCTGGGCCCCGCGGCCCACCGCGCCGGGCTTCGAGCCTTCGGATGGGGTGATGGCACGGTTCATTCTGAAAAAATTGGGATTCCTCCTCGCGACGATGGCCACCGTGTCGCTCCTGGTGTTCCTGGCGCTTGAGGTGAATGTAGAGGATGTAGCGGTCAAGGTACTCGGGCAGTTCTCGACCTCCGACCAGCGTCATGCTTGGCTTCTTGAGAATGGTTATTTTGATCCTTTCATCGTGCGATATCTTCGCTGGCTCGGATCCTTCGTTACCGGTGATTGGGGCGTCTCAACGTACTATAAGGAGGACATCCTCTCTCTGGTGGTTCCGCGTCTGAAGGCGTCTGCGATCCTTGCAGGGCTCTCGCTGCTATTGATCGTCCCCGTCGCGCTCGCGCTCGGCATCATCTCGGGAATCCGCGAGGGCGGGGTCCTCGACCGCAGCATTTCGATCTTCTCGATCGTGACGACCTCGATCCCAGAATTTGCCACTGCCGTTTTCCTATCCGCCGTGTTTGTATTGTGGCTCGGTTGGCTGCCAGGTGCCAGCACGATGACCTCGGGCTTTGCCTGGAGTGAAATCGTTCTGCCGGTCCTCGTGCTCGCCCTCTACTCTATGGGATATATTGCACGCATGACCCGATCGAGCATGGCCGAGGTCATGGAGGCGCCATATATTCGTACGGCACGCATGAAGGGCGCTTCACTGTCTCGTATCGTGCTACGTCATGCGCTTCGCAATGCACTCATCGCGCCTGTCACGGTGATCATGCTGCAGATTCCGTGGCTTCTGTCTGGTGTGATCGTGGTTGAAGTGTTTTTTGCCTACAAGGGCTTTGGAACGCTGCTCTATGAAGCTTCGCTCAACAGCGACATTTATCTTATCGAGGCCTGCGCCATGATCAGCGTCGTCGTGGTCGTGATTACGCAGTTCGTTTCGGACATCACCTACGCTTGGCTCAATCCCCGCATTTCCTTCGCGCAAGGAGCAGCTGCCAAGGAGGGCAAGGCATGAGAAACTTTCTCAAAGCTCTTCGCCATCCCTCGGTCCTCGTCGGCGGCTTCCTCGTCTTCGGTTGGATCTTCGTCGCATGCTTCGCCGAATGGCTCGCGCCCTACGATCCGCTGCGCAGCATTGCGCCGCTGGTCACGCCAGGCGGCACCGGACCGGATGGAGACAGGCTGTGGCTTGGGGCGGACCTGCTTGGGCGAGATATCCTCTCGCGCCTCATTTACGGCGCGCGGACAGTCGTGGTGTTGTCCACGCTCGCGACGCTGACTGCGTATGCTTTCGGCATCGCGGGCGGCCTTGTGGCAGGATACGTTCGCGGCAGGGTGGATGCCGTCTTGTCCTTTGCCGCAAACGTGATCCTCTCATTTCCGGTTCTCGTGCTCTATATCGTCATCATCGTCGTGCTCGGGGCCTCAGCCGGCAACATCATCATCGCAGTCACTTTCGGCAGCGCGCCGGCGATCTTCCGTATTGTGCGCGCGATCACGATCGACATCGCGAGCCGTGACTTCGTGGCGGCTTCCGTTACGCAAGGCGAGAGTGCCGCGCGTGTCATGGCGGTCGATATCCTTCCCAACGCCATGGGGCCGCTCATCGTCGATTTTTGTCTGCGGGTCGGCTATACGGCGATCACCATCGGCGTGCTCGGCTTCCTCGGCCTCGGTCTGCCCCCACCTACGCCTGACTGGGGAGGAATGGTGAACGAGGGGCGCGCCATGGCGATCGCCTTTCCTCATCTCGTCATTTTTCCCTGCGTTGCGATTTCCTCTCTGATGCTGGGATTGAGCCTACTCGCCGATGGACTGCGGGATGTCTCGCGGAACCAGGGAGTCGTGAGATGACAACCCTCGATGACAAAATGCAGGTGGAGCCTATTCTGGCGGTGGAGGGCCTTCGCGTCGCCTTGCCGAAGGGAGCGGACAGGCCGTTCGCCGTGGACGATGTTTCGTTCGCTCTGAGGCCCGGCGAAATCCTTTGTGTGGTGGGCGAGTCCGGATCCGGCAAGTCAGTCCTTTCAAGCGCAGTCATGGGCGCTCCGCCGTCCGGGTTAAAGATTGCAGGAGGCAGCGTGCGTCTAGGCGGCCGAGAGTTGATGGGCCAATCCGAACGTGCGTGGCAGGCTATTCGCGGCAAGGAAATCGCCATGATTTTCCAGGAGCCCATGGCCTCTCTCAATCCGGCAGTCCGGGTCGGGCGCCAGATCGAAGAGGTCTTTGAGCTCCATGTCGACTGGCCGCGGGCCAAGCGCCAGGAGCGGGCGTTGGCGCTAATCCGGGAAATGTCTCTCCCCGACCCCGAGCGGATCGCGGTCTCCTATCCGCATCAATTATCCGGGGGCCAGTGTCAGCGCATCGTCATCGCGATGGCGCTCGCCATGAATCCCCGGGTGCTGATTGCAGACGAGCCGACGACCGCTCTCGATGTGACGACGCAGGCGCAGGTTCTACGCCTCGTTCGCGAACTGCGTGACAAGCATGGTCACGCTATTGTGTTTATCACTCACGATTTCGGTGTGGTGGCCGAGATTGCGGACCGCATCGCCGTGATGCGCTACGGCAAGATCGTGGAGATCGGAGAAGCAAAGCAGATCCTCGAGCATCCCCGGCACGAATACACCCGGCAGCTCATTGCCGCGGTTCCGAGCATGGTTCCGGCCGAGCGCCCGCGGATTCCAAAGGAGGCCGTGGAGCAGCCAGCCTTAAAGGCCGAGCACATCGTTAAACAATACGGCGGCGTACGCGCCCTCGACGGGGTCTCGCTGAGCCTGCCAAAAGGAACGACCATCGCGATCGTGGGAGAGTCGGGATCCGGCAAGAGCACGCTCGCACGAGTGGTCGTGCGCCTGACGGATGCAAATCAGGGCCATGCCTTCGTCGGCGGCGTCGACTTTCTGAAACTCATGGGTGCCGAGCTTCGCCGGCGCCGGCGTGCGATCCAGATGGTTTTCCAGGATCCGTTCGGCTCCTTGAATCCCCGCCGGCGGGTGGGTGACATCATCACCCGCGCCGGGGTGCTGGCCGGGCAAACACCTGCTGTAGCGAGGGAGCGCACCTACGAACTCCTCGAACTCGTCGGATTGCCACGCCAGTCCTTCGAACGACGGCCCAGTGCATTTTCCGGCGGGCAAAGGCAGCGCATTGGGATCGCCCGAGCACTTGCCATGTCGCCCGAGATTCTGATCGCCGACGAGAGCGTTTCCGCTCTCGATGTCTCGGTACAGGCTCAAGTGCTCGAACTCCTCAAGGACCTCCAGGCGAAGCTTGGACTTTCCATTCTCTTCATCACCCACGACCTACGCGTGGCGGCGCAGATCAGCGACTGGATTGCCGTAATCCAGCGCGGGAAGGTGGTGGAGTTCGGCGAGGCCGCCGCGGTCCTCTCGGCGCCCCGGCACCCCTACACGCAGACGCTGATCGCCTCCGCCCCGGGCCGCTTGCATTTCTGAGACAAGAACCCAGCGCGGCCGTTCTGCAGCCTGCAGAGCCCCAGAACGGTTACGACAGAATCGTGAGGACCAGCCATGGGCATTGCGGATTTCGTTGGTTTAATAGGAGTTACTGCTTATTTAGCTGCCTATGGGCTGCTGCAGATCGGGATGTTGAAAATCGAAGATATTCGTTATGTCGCATTGAATACAATCGGCAGCGTGGCGATTATGTATTCACTTCTGTTCAACTTCAATCTTTCTTCCTTTATTGCCCAGGTGTTTTGGCTGATATTGACGGTCGTCGGTTACATCCGGTCTCGGAGGCAACAAGCTCAGCGCAGCTAGTCCTTTGCCACAGTGGAGCTGCGCGAGGCTTTGTCGCATCAACTTGAAAATGGACAAATGGATCCAGTCGAATGGGTCACTCAGGCCGCAAGGCCGAAGAGCGGTTCCGTCGCAAACCCTTCAGTAACTCAGTTCGGTCTATGCCTCCGGTAAACTCCGGAGGTTCAAATGTTCAAAGGGCGTTGTCACATTAACTCGGGTTTGACTACGACCGTGTAGACGGGCCGGCATTAGCAGATCTGTCAGCTACAAACGCCACCGCTTTCCGTCCGAGATCATTGCCCATGCGGTGTGGTTGTACTTCAGATTTCTCCTGAGCTTACGTCTGATCGAAGAGATGCTCCCTGCCCGAGGTATCCTGGTCAGCCACGAGACCGTGCGGCAGTGGGCGCTGAAGTTCGGACAGAGCTTTGCCAGCCAAATCCGCCGGCGTCTGCCAGCAGCCGGTGACAAGTGGCATTTGGACGGGGTCGTGATCACCATTGTCGGCCAAAAGCACTGGCTGTGGCGAGCCGTCGATCAGGATGGCTATGTGCTCGACGAAATCGTTCAGACGCGGCGCGACACCAAAGCAGCCAAACGCCTGCTGAAACGTCTGTTGAAGAAGCAGGGCTGCCCTCCACGACGCATGATCACCGACAAACTCGGCTTCTACGCGACCGCCCGGCGTCAGGTCATGCCGGCAGTCGAGCACCGCTCGCACAAGGGACTTAACAACAGAGCGGAGAATTCGCATCTGCCGCTTCGTCGGCGGGAGCGAGCGATGCAGGGCTTTCGATCGCCGGACGGGTTACAGAGGTTCACCTCAGTGTTTTCCACCGTCCGCAATCTCTTCGCTCCATCCCGGTCCCGCCGCTCTGCTCTTGCTACCCATCTGCATCGTCTCGCCGTCGTGGCGGAATGGAAGTCTGCAGCCCGCGTTCCCGCGTGAGCCGGTCAGGTAACCGCGCTTGCCTCACTGCGCCCGATTTCCGTTAACGTGACGACGCCTCGCAACCTCGAGGCGCTGCAGGACCCAGAATTAGAGATCAACCAAGACGGGCGATGGAGATTCATATGGCTGACATCACTCACAGATCAAAGACACCTCATCGGATACGGTATCGCGACTAAAGTCGCTCGGAACCCGCGAGTGGGACAGAAGCGAGCGCTTTAGTTTGAGGAAATGTTGAGAGATGCAGGTCTCTAGAAAATTCGTCGGATCTGATCTAGCCAGACTTGGCCGCTCATAAACGACCGTTCTTGAGCGACATGGGCGATTGCGAAGCAAATGAGACATTGCAAAGTGTTTGAGACAATGCCTCATTGTCTCTTCAAGGAATGCGGCTCCTGCAGTGTCGTTCCATAAGGCCCGTTCCGTGAAATCGACGCCGTTCGTGAAGGCCACTCAGCTGTTGAGATTGTCGTAACCCTGTCGCCCTAGTATAGTCGTGAATTCCTATCGGTGGCGCATGATGCGGCCACGTCCTCTCCCCGGCCTGTTCCCGGCATGATGTTGGCGGCAGCTCTCCAGGACGGCCACCATGCACGTCAACCCCACCCTCGCGCAGGGCCTTCAGGTCCTCACTGCTCACACCGCAGACAAGGCGGCGT
This sequence comes from Microvirga sp., assembly GCA_035645515.1. GTDB lineage: Bacteria > Pseudomonadota > Alphaproteobacteria > Rhizobiales > Beijerinckiaceae > Microvirga. The sequence goes on along the minus strand of DASQML010000040.1, from coordinate 70,564 downwards.
CCGACAAGATCAGCAAGGCTTCCGATGACCTTGTGAAAACAGCCAACGGCATCTCCAACCAGACCAGCAACCCGCTCAAGCAGGCCGCCGGCACCATTGGCGGTGCCTTGCTGAGCTTAAGCGAGAAGAACGGCCCACGAACCGATGAGGCCCTGCGCGAAGCCGCACGGCAGAAGGCTTATGCCAGCGGGAATAGCTGGGGCGTTGAGCAGTATGACAGCATCGAGGACATGCCCTCCTACATGCAGGAAGCTGCTCGCAAATCGGAGGCTCAGCACAAAGCGGATATGGCTAAGCTATATAGCGTTGCAGGCATGCACCACTGGAATAGTCAAGTCTCTCATCGTCTGAGGGAATTCATGCCGGCTGCAGCCGACATGCTCAACTATAAGTCCTATGACGCCAATGGCTCAGTGAACATCCCGCCGGAAAAGTTAAACGAACTGCACCCTGTCGAGAGCGCGCGGCTTCAAACCTTCGAGAAGGACCTCAAGGCTACGGTCGCGGCAATCGGTGAGAACGCCACCGTCACAGGCGACATTTTTGTGAAAAATGATGACGGTACGTGGGGGTGGGGCGTCTTCGAAGTGCGCGATAAGGACACTGGAACTCTGTACTTCAACCATGACGGCAATGGGAAAGTGCAGTTTCACGACAAGGGCAAGGTGTTCGGCGAGTTCAACACCGCTGGTGACAGTTGGGGTTATGAAGATACTAGGGATATGGCCGAGTACGAGAAGGTCTTCGGACGTTCGTGAGCCGTTAAATCATTGATATAAGCAGGTCCGGTTGACCGGACCTGCCCCGCCTTTGAATTGCATCTCAGGCCTGCTCTGCAGGGAAAAGGCGACCTGCCGGTCTTTGAAGCGCGTCTTCTTCATCGGTCAGCTCTCCATCACATCAGGAGCCTGACCGAAAACTCTCACTTTCAATGATCAAACGTCCTAAGAGTAGATCACACCACCCTAAACCCACTATTATCAACCATATTGGATCTTTGTCGGCGGTGGTGTCTTTGACCATAGTCAAATGGAACGCTTTATGATGCAGGTCATGCCCCACCCAGTGCAATGGCTACGTGCCTCTATTGCTGGGTTTGAACCGGATCGCAATCAGCTAGTGCCGAACGGCGGGGAGCGGATTGCCTACCATGTTCTGGTCGCCGCTCCCAGCATTGAGCAGTATCGGGAGGGGCTCTCACCTCATGGCGGCTGGCCGCCATGAGGTTGCCGACAAGTCATTGACGCATAGTTCAATCCTGAAAAGCCCACGCGGCAGCAACCCAGCGCAGGCGGCCATTGTCGGATATGATCCGGCCGAGACCTGGAAAGGGCATGTGGGTTGCAGCAATCAAGGCACCTTCCTCGGCGGCTCGAGGGAAGAAACGGGCCCGCATGGCCTGAGCAGCCGCACGGTCCTGTTCGAACAGGAAATTGACATCGGTCATTGCCGGATGAACGACGGGAAAAAGCATATCGGATACCATGAGGAGGCTCTGCCCAGCATCCGCAATACGAACTCCAATATGGCCCGGAGTGTGGCCGGTGAGGTCGATGATGGACACGCCTCGCACTATCTCACGCTCACCGTCGATCGCTTGCAGTTTAGGGTAAAGGCGGATCACATCGGCGGAAAGCCTAAATCCATTTTGAAGGTAATCTGGGGCACTGGCCCGCTTCGCAGGATCCGTCCAGAAGGAAACATCGCGCCGATCAATGTAAACTTCCGCACGGGGGAAGTTTGCTTTTGCTCCAGCAACGAGACCGCCGATATGATCCTGATGCATGTGGGTGATGATAATCGCATCAATCTGATCGCAGGTGAGGCCCAAGGCGGCGAGCCCTTGCGGGAGAAGTCCTGACTTCCCAAGCGAGCCGCCGGGCCCAGCATCGATCAGGATACGGTGCTCGCCATCCTCGATCAGGTACTGGTTGAACATAAAGCGAATGCCTGAGGGCCGTGCTGCGAATTCTGCCTTGGCAGCCGCCTCGGTCTCGTGTGCCGTTCGACCAGGAAAATAACCGAATGGCATATCCGTGAAGCCGTCCGTGAGAGCCGTCACTGTGAAACGTCCAAGGCGCAATCGCGCAAGGGGGGGCGCGCTCATCGCTGTAGACGACTGATTGAAAGCCGGCGCAGCATTAGAGGTCGGGAATGAACTAAGCGTAGGGGCGAATGCCGCAAGTCCGAAGGCAACTGTTCGGCGGGAGAGATTAGTCATTGCTGAGTCCTTTATCAAAACCAATAACGGGGGTAGTCAGCGCGACCTGTCAGCCGGTGGTACCCGTACGCCACCGCCACCAGCGTCAGGGCACCCGACAGCACTGGTGTGAGCAGGAACCACCAGTCCGGCATCGCGAGCATCACGAGAAGCGGATCCGCTCCAGCAGGTGCGTGGGTCGTGCGGGTGGCGAGCATCAGCGCGATGGCGAGACCGACAGCGAGCGCCATCGTCCACGGCGAAACGCCGAGCAGGTTGCCGACTGCGAGTCCTACCATCGTGGCGATGAGATGCCCGCCGACGATGCTGCGCGGCTGCGACAGCGGGCTATCCGGCAGCGCGAAGGCGAGTACGCACGTGGCCCCGAAGGGCGCCATGACGAAGGCGAGACCTGACCACTGTGCAAGCGAGAACAGCACCAGGGTCGCGCCGGCCCCGCCGAGGCCGGCCAGCATGATGGTCCGTGGCGACGGCAGGGGCGGCAGGACGGTGGCAGGACGGCGCGGGACCGAGGGCGGTTGGGTGCTCATGCGTGTGTCTCCTGTCGGATCAGAGGTCGAGGGCGAGGTGATCGGTCAGCGCTCGCGAGACGCAGGTGCACATCAGGCCGGCGCGGGTTCGCTCTGCCGCGGAAAGGGCGCTGTCGCGGTGGTCGGGCACACCCTCGAGAACCTTGGTGGCGCAGGTGCCGCATGTGCCGGCGCGGCATTCGTAAAGTGGATCGGCTCCGGCCTCGATGAGGGCATCAAGGATGGTTTGGCCGGGCCGGACGGTGAGGGACTTGCCGGCCCGGGCGAGGCGCACCTCGATCGGGCGGTCACCTTCGCGTGTCGTGTCCACTACAAACCGCTCCGACCGGATGCGATCCGGTGGGATGCCCAGCGCAGCCGCATGCTCGTGCACGGCCGCGATCAAGGGGGAGGGGCCGCAGACGTAGAACACAGCGTCCGGTGGAGCCTCCGTCAGCACCTTTCCAACCGCCAGCGAGGAGGGTTCCGGGGCTCGGCTGAAGTAGGTCTTCAGGCGGTGTCTGAGCCGAATCTCAAGATCCTGCCGCAGCGCCATCTCGCCCGGGGTTCGGGCGGCGTAGTGAAGCTCGAACGAGCGGCCGGACGCAATGAGGGACAGCGCCATGGCGCGGATCGGGGTGATGCCGATCCCGCCCGCAATGAGCACGCTCGCACGTCTGTCCTCGTGCAGGCCGAACAGGTTGCGGGGCATCCGGCAGCGCAGGACGGTGCCGAGCCCGTAGTCCCGGTGGACGGCGACCGAGCCGCCGCTCCCCGCGTCCTCGCGCAGCACCGCGATCTCATACACGTGACGATCGGCCGGATCGCCCATCAGTGAGTAGGTGCGGGTGTGCTCGCGGCCGTCAGGAAGGCGGACAGGCACGGTGAGATGTGCGCCCGCCTTCCAGGCGGGCAAGGGGCCACCGTCGACGGCCCGCAGCTCGTACGACCTGATCCGGGGCGTCAACTGGCGCATGCCCGTGACCACCAGCTCCAGCGGACCGCTGCCGAGGGATTGCACGGTAGGGCCTACCGCTCGCAGGGCGTCGTTCTCTGTCGCGATCTGGGCAAGCTGCTGTTGTAGTGGCGCGATGAGCCCGGCGATCTCCTCCTCGGTGAACCGGGGCGTGATGTGCTGCGGGCAGTTCCAGTCGAAGGCCTCGATGGTCATGATGACTGCGCGCTCGACGCGGGCACGGTAATCCGAGACCTCGAGACGGGTGAGCAGGTCCGGATCCTCGTCCTCGTGCACGATCCGTGCCCGCGCCCAGACCTTGAGGCGGCGGCGGTTCGGGTAGTCCATCAGAATCAGGGCAACACGGCCATCGGCGTTGATGTTGCCCGTGCTGATGTATTGGACGTTGCCGCGGAAGTCCGCATAGCCAATCGTACGTTCGTCGAGCACCTTCAGGAAGCCCTTCGGGCCGCCACGGAACTGCACATACGGCCAGCCGGTCTCGCTCACGCTGGCCTGGTAGAAGCCGTCGCGTGCATGGATGAACTCGGCCTCGCGCTCCGTGAGCACGTCACGACGCTCCTCGGCCTGCTCGAAGCCTGTGTTGGCGGCGCGGCTGCCGTAGCGAGCCTGTGCTGCCTTGACGCTGTGGGTGAAGGTGATCTCGGCAAAGGCCCGGGCCATGGCTGGCATTCTCCGCGCATGAATGGGAGGGGCGTTCGTGCGCCTCACCCGTAAAGGCGAGGAGCAGTCTCCTGCGGCAGGTACGTGAACTCGAGCCGGGTGCCCCCTGGCTCCCGGACCATGCAGTGGATCTTCGGTCCTGCGCCATTCCGCTCCGGCGCAAACTCCACGGTGGCGCCTGGCCAGTCGGCCACGCGCGCGTGGACAGCGTGAAGGGTTGCTAAATCCGCGACGCGGAAGGCGAGATGGTGGAGGCCGACGTTCCGATGCCTGTCGAAAGGAAGATGGTCAGCCTGATCCTTGACCTGCCAGAGCGACACCCGCGTGGTGCCGTCGGTAACAAAGGCGGCCGGATAGGCGGGGTTTTCTCCCAGCAATGTCCAGCCGAGACAATCAGTGAAAAAGGTCCGTGTTGCATCGAGATCAGAGACGGTGAGGCCGATGTGATCGACACCGGACGTCAGGACGGCTTTGGACATCCTGCTGCTCCTGCTGAGTTGACAGGGGAGGGCGGGCACCGGAGGGGAAGTGCCCGCCCATGCGGGCCCGGCGGGGGGCAAGGGGCCGCGCGAGGGGGATCAGGCCGCCTGCCTGAGAGCCACCTTCGGGAAGTCGATCTCGATCCGGCTCGCCTTTCCGAGGATGTTGGTGAGCAGGTTCATGCCCACGTGCACGATGATCTCGACAATCTCGGCCTCGCCGTAGCCGGCCTTCCGCACAGCCTCAATCTCGGCGTTCGTCACCTCGCCCTTGTGCTCGACCAGCGCCCGGGCGAAGGCCACTGCAGCTGCGGCTTTGGCATCCTGTGAGGTGCCCTGACGGTTTGCCTCCATCTCGTCGCCTGTGAGGCCGGCGCTGCGGCCGATGGCGGTGTGAGCCGACAGGCAGTACTCGCAACTGTTCTGCTCGGCCAGTGCCAGGGCAATGCGCTCGCGGGTCTGGGGATCGAGGCTGCCCTGCTCGGCAATGCCGTACAGGCCAAGGAAGGATCCCAGCGCGGCAGGCGAGTGGGCGAGCACACGCAGGAAGTTCGGCGTCATGCCGAGCTTCGCCTGCACGGCATCGAGGAGGGTCTTGGCCTCGCCGGAGGCGGTGGCGGGATTAAGGGCGGAGATGCGGGCCATAAAGGTGTCCTTTCATCAAATCCGAACGGCAGCGGCCGCTGGGTGAGAGGACAATGCTCCTTGTGCTCAACAGCGTGAATGTTCATTCTTGCTAATGGATCGTTTCTAGTCGGGAAATAATCGATCATGGACAGGTTGCAGGCGATGACGGTGTTCGTGGCTGTCGCGGAGGAGGAAGGCTTCGCCCCGGCGGCTCGGCGGCTGACGATATCGCCGCCCGTGGTGACGCGGGCGATCGCTGCCCTCGAGGCGCGGATCGGCACCCGGCTGCTTCACCGCACCACCCGCAATGTACGCCTCACGGAGGCTGGGGCCCGGTACTTGGAGGATTGCCGCCGCATTCTGAGCGAGATCGACGAGGCAGAAGAGACAGCAGCCGGCTCGCACCGCGAGCCGCAGGGGCAGCTGGCGGTCACAGCCTCGGTGCTGTTCGGGCGCATGTACGTCGCGCCGATCCTGCTCGACTTCCTTGGCCGCTATCCCCGGGTGAGCGGGCGCACCCTGTTCGTCGACCGGGTCGTCAACCTCATGGAGGAAGGCCTCGATGTGGCGGTGCGCATCGCCCACCTGCCGGATTCGGGGATGACGGCGCTGAAAGTGGGATCGGTCCGGCGCCTCGTTTGCGCCTCTCCCGCCTATCTGGCCGAGCACGGCATTCCCCAGGAGCCTGACGACTTGACCCGCCACCGCACGATCGCCTTCCAGGGCGTCACGCCCTCGCCGGAATGGTCGTTCCAGAACGGCGGCTCCGAGCTGAAGGTCAGGCTATCGCCGCGCCTGGAGGTGAACACCGCCGAGATGGCGATCACGGCCGCCGTGCATGGACACGGGCTGACGCGGGTACTGTCCTACATGGTCGCGCCCGAGCTTGCCGCTGGTCGGCTGAAGATTGTACTGGCCGAGCACGAGCCCGCACCGGTACCGATTCACCTGGTGCATGGAGAGGGACGGCAGACCTCGGCCCGCGTGCGCACATTTATCGACTTCGCGGCGCAGCGTCTGCGCGCGGATGGTTCCATTAACTGAGGGGTATTCCACGTCGCGGCCGCATACATCTGGTCTGCTCCCTGTAAAGTGATCCTTGTCCGCTGCCGCCCGGCACATCCAAGCACAAGCAAGTCCGCTACCTCGACGTCTGCGAGGGCCAATTCGATGAAGCCCAGTTCGCTGACTGGGTGAAGCAAGCCAGCCAATTGCCTGGCGGACGAATGTGAGCGGCGGGCGCCAAGTGGTTGCTGGAACGGCGCTAATGCCGCCGCGGCTCCCGACACCATTTCGCCGTCGAAGACCGTCGCGCAGAGGTTTCGCCTATCGATAAGCGTCTCTCCAGGTAATCTTTTGGACAGTGGCGTTCGGATGATGCGCCTATGGAACGAGTTGAAGAGCGCAGTCTCAACAATTCTCGCTTGAGCGCGAGGCCGTTACAAGTTTGGCGAAATGCTGCCGAACCAACGTAGATGCGACCTTCCATAAAAAGCCCGAACCTCCCTCAATCGCTGGGCCGTAGCACTCAATGACCTGGTGCTCGGTGACAGCATTCTCTGTCTCTGCGCCCCCGTCAGTGAGTGTGTGAGAGGCAGTGGCCGATCCTTGCAACAGGACAGTCTAACAGACCTTTTCTGACCACTGAGAACCATCAAGAATACTCGCGAATGCTTTCTCGGCAAAACCTCCGTGTGGCATGTGCCGTCTCCCGCTTGTAAAAGAGCGCAAGCCTCTTTGTTTTACCTCTTGGACCTCGCGCGACGTCCGGCAGCCTTCTCCCGATTGCCACATGTCTCCATGCTGCACCAACGACGCTTTCCGTTCTTGCTCATATCAATGAACATCATCACGCAGCTGGGGTGTTCGCATTGGCGCAGCCGACTTGTGCGCCCTGACGCAAGTGTCTCAGCAAAGTCCATTGCAAGCCGGCCGAGCAGCGCCTCGGCTAAGCGTGCATTAGATCGCCGCTTTACCTCCCAACCCGATCCATCTTTGATGAGTGTCGGTACGACCGGGCTGCGAGCAAGCTTCTCATTAACAGCAACAATGGTCCCTGTCGGGGGGTCCCGATCGGCAATAAGTGCTTCGGCACCTTCGCGCAACGAGGTTCGGAACCAGCGGGCTTCCTCGAGCCAGGCCTCATCCGGCTGAAAGGCATCCTGTGAGCTGATCAGCCTAGCGGCCTGCGCCCAGCGGTCGAAAGCTTCGGGCGTACTGATCAGATCATTCCTCCTTCCACCAAGACCTGCCGGTTCGGTGTTGAGGAAGTCGACCCAAAGGGCATTGCCGAAAAAGTGGAAATCCACGGCGTCCAAGGTAACCTCCTAAATTGACATTGACAGGTTACCAAATCCCCTGGTAACCATCAAACAAGCATATAGACAGTTACTAGATGAGAGCTTGAGATGACCCTTACCCGCCTTATTGCGAACCTCTCGGTTGCTGGCTTCGTGGCTTCGGCTTTGATTGCCACGCCTGTTCATGCCGACCACACACAAGTGCGCTATCGCACCCAGGCCATCGATAACATTGAGATCTTCTACCGCGAGGCTGGCCCACCCAATGCACCAACCGTGCTGCTCCTCCATGGCTTCCCCACGTCCTCGCACATGTTCCGCGACCTCATTCCTCGACTGGCACAGCGCTATCATGTCATTGCCCCTGATTATCCGGGCTACGGATTTAGCAGCGCGCCTTCTCCCGCTGCCTTCTCCTACACTTTCGACCATTTGGCCGACATCATGGAGCGCTTCACGCGGGCAATCGGGCTCGAAAGCTACGCACTCTACATGCAAGATTTTGGGGGGCCTGTCGGCTTCCGAATGGCTGTCCAGCACCCCGACCGCATAAGCGCGCTCATTGTCCAGAACGCCAATGCCTATGAGGAGGGACTATCGCCGGCCATGGACGCGGCTCGACCCGCCTGGGAGCAGCGTACACCGGAGACCGAGAGGACGCTGCGTGGCTTCCTCACACTGGATACAACCAAGTCTCAGTACCTGCACGGTGCACGGGACCCGAACCGGATTAGCCCGGACGCTTGGCTGCACGCCCAGGCGGGGCTCGACCGTCCGGGCAATGACGAGATCCAGCTCGCGCTCCTGCATGACTACGGGTCCAATCCCAAACAGTATCCGCTGTGGCAGGCCTACCTGCGTCAGCACCGGCCGCCCACCCTCGTCGTCTGGGGCAAGGAGGATCCGTTCTTCACGGTTGCTGGCGCGCAGGCTTATGAGCGTGATGTGCCGGACAGTGAGATCCACCTCCTCGAGACGGGCCACTTCGCACTGGAAGAAGATGCCCCAACCATCGCCCGCCTCATGCTGGATTTTCTCGACCGCAGACACGTCGCACGGTGAGGGGCGCATCCATCCGCCAACATTCTGCTCAGGGCTGACCTTTAGCTTTGCGGCTACACCCAAATTTTGCGGGCCGGACGCTTATGGAACGCAGGGGGTTTCGAGTCCCTTGCATCTGCTGGCATCGCCACGTCCGCGCTCAGCTTTCTGGAGCACTTCCGGCCATTTAGGCCAGAATGGCCCTTCCTGCCTTGAAGGGCGCGAGCAGACCCTGGACAGTGATTTTTTGGAAAGAGCTCTCCGCAAAGCGAGATTGCTGCCGAGCGCAAAGTGATGATCGACCGCTTTCACAATCCGCCGCTGGCTGGACAGGCCGAGGTGCTCGGGATCAGCTGAGGCAGCCTCTATTATGTGTCTCAGCCTGACTCAGCAGCCGATCTGACCGTGATGCAGCACATTGACGAACTGCATCTCGTCTATCCCTTTGCCGGCAGCTGGATGCTGCGCGATCTTCTCAAGGCGGATGACTTTACGGTGTCTCTCTGACGAAGCGCATGTGCATCGAAGTGGTCGACCGCAAACCCCAACACATCGAAGTCGACGCGCGGGCATCCTGTGCATCCCCGTGGCACAGGGCTTCGTCTACCTGCCTGCGGTGGTCAACCGGTTCAGCCGGCCGGTGCTGGCTTGGCGGCTGTCCATCATTCTGGAAGCAGCTTTTTGCAGTGAGGCGGTGAAAGAGAAGCTCTCGTCCGCTACATCTGCCCTGAGATCTTCAACACCGATCAAGGCAGCCAATTCACCAGCCACGATTTCACCAGCGTTCTATTCAAGAACGAGGTCGCGCTCGGCATAGACGATGAGGACCTGGCGCGACATTGAATTTTCGATGCCTGCGGCGCAGCCTAAAATATGAGGAGGTTCATCTAAAAGCCTGTGACAGCGTGTCTGAAGCTCGCGCCCCGATCGGCCGCTATCTGACTTTTACAATAATCGGAGACCTCGCTCGAGCCTTGACTGGAGGACACCCGATCAGGCCTATTTCGATCCGTTTCCGCAACTCGCGGCAGCGTAATCCCGGCACACGTTCCATTGAGTGAACTGAAAACGCTGTTCAAACAAACTGGGCCGCCTCCATCGTCTGAGTCGCTGACATAACCGGGCCCCAGTCACTGGCCAGTCTCTCTCTCATCGCCGACAAGCACCCCATGCAGCACCAAATCAATGTGAGCCTCAAGAAAGGCTTCACTGCTGATCGGTGCATGGCGGTCGAACGTCATGCGCCAGATCGCAGCCATGAGAGCAGGGGCAACGAGGACCAGAGGGAGGCGGGCAGCCGCGCCCTCCCGCACCTCGCCACGAGCAATGCCCCGCTGTACAATCCTTTCTAGGAGTACGCGGCCCTTTGAGACCGTCTCTGCGTAATAGAGCTCGGTCAGGACCGGGAACCGCTCGCCTTCCGCAATGATGATCCGGACTAGCACCCGCAGATCCGAATTCACAAGCTGCCGGTGAACGGTCTCAATGATCAGCTTCAACAGATCGCGCGTTGTGCCTGGATAGGCATCAATGAAGCCGGTGATCTGGCTGAACACCGGCGAAACCTCCATGCGCACCGCCGCCAGAAAGAGCGCCTCCTTATCCGCAAAGTAGCGGTAGATCGTCCCCTTCACGACGCCGGCCCGGCGAGCCACGTCCTCCAGGCGCGTGCCTGCAAACCCGTGTAGGGCAAATTCCTCAAGCCCAGCCCTGATGAGTTCGGCTGGTCGTTCCTCTTTGCGTCGGCGCCGCAGCCGCCCCGATGCTATGCTCTCCTCATTCATAATGATCCCGTCTCCTATAAATGACCAAAAGGTCATTATCGATTGCCTACAAGCAAATGCGTGCTATAATGACCATTGAGTCATTAACAGTCCAGCGCTGTTCCAGCAGATCGGGCATGCCCATGCTCAACGCCCCCCATGATCAACTCCACGCCGCCGACGTGGCTGCTGCAACCAAAGACCCAGCCGAGGGTGAGCGACTGCCGCTCCTGGTTGTTCAGCGGATTCTGAATGGTGCGCCCGCACGGTCACGTTTACGAACAGGGCTTCTTCTTGTGGGGCTCATTCCGTTGATCGTAGGATTGATGGCACTGGGCGGCTTTTTGGGTCTCTACCTCCAGCCGCCTGGGCTTCAGAAGCTGTTGGCGATGCTCGAGCTGCAACCTGGTGGCAGTACGTCAGCGCCCATCGCTGTTCTGGTCACGCAGAGGAACCCAGCCCAAGATCGTGTGGCGGCCGTCAACGCCGCACAGCCCGCAGTTATCGGCCTTGGCCGATTGCTGCCCAAGGGTGAGGTGGTGACCGTCGCCCCACCTTTCGGTGCCGGTGATGCACGTGTCGCAAGCTTGAAGGCCGACGAGGGGAACCAGGTGGAGCAGGGAGATGTCTTGGCGGTCATGGATAGTGAACCCACCCTGCTCGCGGCCGTTACGACCGCACGAGCCCAGCTTTCCGCACGTGAAGCGACGCTCGATCAGGTCAAAGCCTCCGTACAGGCCAGTCGCGACGAAGCACTTGCCACACTCGCTCGAGCCGAGACCACCTACCAGAACGCCAGCCGTGAGTTCGAGCGCGTGGAGATCTTGCGCCAGCGCGGCTTCGCGGCCGAGCAAAACTACGACCAGCGCCGTGCCGCACGTGACGAGGCCGCGCATGAAGTGCAGCGGGCTCGAGCCCAGCTCTCCCGCTATGGCTCCGGACGTTTCGAGGACCAAGCGGATGTACTCGTCGCCGAGCGCAACGTCGACACGGCCAAAGCCGATCTCGCGCGGGCCCTCGCCGACCTCGAAAAAGCTTATGTCCGCGCGCCCATCAACGGAACGGTGCTCACCGTTCATGTCAGGCCCGGGGAGAAGCCAGGGGCCCAGGGGCTGATGAACCTGGGCAACATCGAGCAGATGACTGTCGAGGTGGAGGTCTACCAGACCCAGATCGGCCGCGTTGCCTTAGGCAACCCCGTCGAGGTCACGGCTGAAGCCCTGCCGCAGCCGCTCAAAGGCCGGGTGACACGTATCGGGCTCGAGGTTGGCCGTCAGACCGCCGTTGATGCTGATCCTGCGGCTAACACCGATGCTAGGGTCGTGAAGGTGACGGCGACCCTGGAGCCAGCCTCCTCTCAGTTGGCCCGGCGATTGACCAATCTTCAGGTCACGGCACGGATAAGAACCGGAGATGGATCATGACCGCCCTTCTGGGCCATCTTCTCGGACGGTTGCCTATCGGATGGCTGCAGCTGGTTCACAACAAGACACGGCTTGCCGCTGCCCTCGCCGGCGTCGCCTTCGCGAGCGTTCTCGTTCTCATGCAGTTGGGCTTCCTCGGGGCGCTCGTTGCTAGCATCAAGCTTCCCTACGACCAGATGAATGCCGACCTTCTCATCTCGGCCTCCGATATGAACACGCTAGCTGACGGCAGCCCGCTTCCACGCCAGCGCATGTTCGAGGCTTTGGCCGTCGAGGGCGTCCGGAGCGCCACTCCTCTCTACTACGGCAAGGTCGAGTGGAAGCAGCCGGACGGCAGCGTCCGCAACCTGGATGTGTTTGGGATTGATCCCTCAGTGGAAACCCTCCGCAATCCAGCCATCAATGCACGGCTGAGCGATATCAGCCTCTCGGATGTGGCACTGATCGATGCCAAGGCCAGGAACGTGCCGAAGAGCCTGTTTGCTGGTATCACAGCCGGAGAACCATACCGCTTTGAAGTGAAGGGCCGCACCCTGACGGTGGTGGACACCTTCGAGATCGGTGGCGGCTTCTCGGCTGACGGATATCTCGTGGTCTCCGACCAGACCTTCCTGCGGCTGTTCCCACAGCGAGTGGCAGGAGCGCCCAACCACATTCTCGTGACGCTCGCGCCCGGTGCCGACGCAGCGCTGACTTTGGAACGCCTGCGTGCAACGCTGCCCGCTTACGACAGCATCGTTCGGACCGTGAAGGAGGCCTTTGACAGGGACCAGGCTTTCCAGACGACGCAGCGCCCGGTCGGGCTTGTGTTCGGCTTCGGGGTTGTGATCGGAATCCTCGTCGGGATCATCATCGTCTACCAGGTGCTCTCCACCGATGTCGCCGAGCACCTCAAGGAATACGCCACCTTCAAAGCCATTGGCTACTCGCAGGGCTTCTTCCTGGGCATCGTGTTCGAGGAGGCCCTGATCCTCGCGATCCTGGGCTTCGTTCCAGGCCTGCTTGTGTCGCTCCTACTCTACACTGTGGTAGTCGCCGTGACAGGGTTGCCTCTTGCCATGACCGGAGCACGCGCGGTGTTCGTCCTGGTGGGAACACTCGGCATGTGCGCGCTCTCTGGAGCGATTGCCACCCGCAAGCTCGCCCGCGCCAATCCGGCGGACCTGTTCTGAGGGGGCTGGCGTGGATCTGACAGCTTGGCATAAACGTCTCACGGGCGACAATTTGAACAGACCCGACGCACCGGTCGTGGTGCAGGGGCTCAATCATTGGTTTGGAGAGGGCGAAGCGCGGAAGCAGGCGTTGTTCGACGTGAACCTGGTGCTTGAGCGTGGCAAGCTCACGGTCCTGCTCGGGGCCTCAGGCTCGGGGAAAACAACCCTGCTGACGCTCATGGGGTGTCTCCGTCGTGTTCAGGACGGCAGCCTGACACTCTTGGGCACGGAACTCGCTGGTGCGGATGAGCGTGTGCTCGTTCAATGCCGTCGGCGGCTCGGGTTCATCTTCCAAGCCCACAACCTTCATGAGAGCCTTACTGCGATGGAAAATGTGCGTATGGGGCTGGAGGTGCATGGCGAAGCCGCGATGGCAGATTGGGAGAGAGCCTCCGCTCATCTGCTTGAGATGCTCGGGCTCGGTGAGCGGTTACACTACCTGCCCGGTAATCTTTCTGGCGGGCAGAAGCAGAGGGTTGCGGTGGCAAGAGCCCTCGTGGGCAACCCGGACATTGTCTTTGCCGATGAGCCCACGGCTGCCCTGGACAAGGACAGTGCGCTGAAAACGGTCAGCCTCTTGAAGCGCCTTGGCACGGAGCGCGGCACAACGACACTGATGGTGACGCACGATACGAAGATCATGAGTTTGGCCGATCGTGTCATCACCATGGAGGACGGGCGCATCATTGAGGACAGCGGCACACCCTGACAATCTCTTGCAGAGCGTCCGGGGAGCATGCCGAGCCGAACAAGGCCGCGTCGAGCCGTAAGATCCAGGGAACCAGTTCGACGATGCCTTTTGCCTGGCATTTAAGCGCTAGAATGATCACTTTACTCCTTATAGGGCGGTCGTCGTGCTTTTTCACGACAATGAAATCGAGTTCAAGTTCGCTGGGGAGAGTAGGCCACCAGCCTGGTGGGCGCTGGCAGGATGATCCGATGAGTGCGCAACCAGTCAAGAACCGTCCGAACAATTTCTACCCCATTGTCCGTCGCCCAAGCTGCCTCTGCCGCAACGTTCAGCATGAGCGCCCAGTCCTCCTGCACTGCGGGTCGCAAGTTCAGGCGGGTCATCAATTCGGCGGTATGACCGAGCCGGGTTTGCGGCCGCCGGCTGTAGTCCTTGAAGACCTGAGGTGAAACCTGAAGCTGGCCCGCCAGGAAGGTGAGCATCTGTCGCGGAGGAGCCTCGTTGAGGCGCAGCCCAAACCCGGGATACCGCAGAAGACAGAGTTGCACTGAAAACCCAAGTTGGTTGCGGGCACCGCGCTTGCGCAACACCAGATCAAGATCGTCTTGGCTGAGGGTATAGTGCTTGATGATCAGGTGCTCCTGCCGAGGGACACCAAACACGACTTGGCGTTCATCCTCAGTCAGCAAGCCACGGCGTGCCATTGTACGCCCCTACACAGCCCCGGCTTGATGATTGAAAGGAGGGCGGGATCCGGGCCGGGATTATGGGATTGACGAGAGCGAGGCGCCGAATCCTGTTTGGCCGCTGTCCACAAAGTGAGCGGGGATGGCGGCGGCCACCCCTGCCCATCACCTTCTATGGTCCTGCTTTCTCCGGCTCACCGAAGTTTATTGCACAAACGTTGCGCGCGCCCCCTCTATCACACGGTTCGCCGTTCTCTGAATCGATTAATGTGAGTTGAAGCGCCAGACGGATTTGCCTTTGGGGTATGATCCTGCACACTTTCGCCGATCTGACGGCAGTACGAGATCTCAAGGCGGAGCGCGTCTGACGACGCCTGCCAGGCAAGCCCGGCCTCTGCCGGTTGTGTCACGTAAATAATTCGCGCAGCCGACGAGCGCCGGGGCACTCTCGACCCGGCTCCCGAGGTCAGTCATGGAGTTGAACCTCGGGGGCTTTCGGCTGCAGGTGGATGTCGCCACCCAACCCTAACGGGAAATCGCCAATGGCGATTGCTGTGCTTCCATTGAGCTATTCTACGAACTAGGATCTATTCTTTTCCCCTCTTTCACATCACTTGCACTGATTTGTGCGATGTGGTGAGCATGTTTGGCGATGGCAACGAGATGCAGCGCGATCGCCCGTTTGGCAGACGGGGAGAAGTGAGAGAGGCCGATGTAATCGGCCGCACTTCGCAGGTGGTCCACTGCTTGGTTGATCTCGTCCAGCGCCTTGGTTGTTTCCACTGAATAGGCATGCGCCTGATCGCTCGTGAGATTAGGAAAAACAAGGATATTGCTCATGGAACCCTCAAGATAAGAACATAACAGCAGCGGCCTACATGTGAGGCCCACTGGTACTGGGTTGTGGCAGGTTGGCTTACGTCAGCTGTTCTGGTCAGTCTGGGTTCCGGAGTGCCTCCTGCGTTTCGCGCAGGACTGCCCAAGCGTCCGCCACGGGACCGAGATGCCGGAGCTTGTCGGGGTTGATCACCGAACGGATCGTCTGGATCTTGCCGTCGACAATATCGAGCACCAATGTATTTACGACTTTGCCTCCTCGGTCACGGAAGATCGCGCCAGGGTGGCCATTCACCGAGCACGGCTCCACGACGCCGCCAATCCGGACAAACGGCGGGATGAACGCGGCGAGCAGCCGGGACACCTTCTCGGCACCAGCGATGCCACCGGCCCACAGCGGGGCCTTGCCGCCGCTATCGCCGACCATGTGGACATCGGTGGCAAGGAGTTCCCGCAATCCGTTGATGTGTCCCTCCCGGAGGGCGACGAGGAACGTTTCGGCAAGTTCCTTGCGCTTCTTGGGGTCGGCCTCGAACCGGGGCCTGCCCTCATTCATATGATGTCGTGCCCGCACCACGAGCTGCCGGCACGCCGCCTCTGATCTACTCACAACCGACGCGATCTCTGGAAAGTCGAAGGCGAACACCTCGCGTAGCACGAACACAGCGCGCTCAAGTGGGCTGAGCCGCTCGAGAAGGACCAGGGCTGCCATCGAGAGGGAGTCGGTCAGCTCGTCTGAGCGCTCCAAGTCGTGATAAGGTTCAATCAGCAGCGGCTCGGGGAACCACGGGCCGATGTATTCCTCTCGCTGGAGGCGGTTCGACCGCAGGATGTCAATCGAGATTCTAGTGACCACGGTGGATAGGTATGCTTTGACCGAGGTAGGCTGTGTCGGGGAGCGCTCCCAGCGCACCCAGGTCTCCTGGACCGCGTCCTCCGCCTCAGTCACGCTGCCGATCATCCGATAGGCGATTGAGAACAACAATGGTCGCAGATTTTCGAACTCGATAATCCGGGTCACGCAAGCTCTTCCTTGAAGCCCTGGCGCCAAGAAGGATAGCGCAATTTCCAGCCGAGTTCCCTTTTCGCCTTAGCGTTGGCGAAGCCGCGGCCCTCGGTCATCATGATCACCACAACCTCCCCCGCCAGCAGCCGCGCCAGCCACTTAGGGACCCGCATCGGCCTCTTCGCACCCGCGCATGCCGCCAGATACGGCAGCCACTCATTCGCCGGGGCCGGTTCGTTATCGACGATGTTGAACACACCCCTAGCTGTGCGCTCCACGGCCAGGACAGTGGCACTGGCCGCGTCGTCGAGATGCACCCATGAGGTGTAGCCGGTAGCTTGCCCAACAAGCGGGAACTGCCGCCGGCGCACCAACTCGACCTGATCATCGATGGCACCGGGACCGTAAAGGGCGCCGTACCGAAGAATTGCGCCGCCGGCCTTCAGAACGACCTCTTCGACGTGGCGGAGCGCCTTCATCGACGTGTGCGCTGCCGTGCCCTCGAGCAGGTCCAACGGGTCCTCCTCGGTCTTCACCCATCCGCCTGTGCGAATTCCGTTCCAGCCGGCGTATCCTTGCGCAATGAAGTGCGGGACGCCGCTTGCCTCGGCGGCAGCTAGAAGATGGTCGGTCCCCTGCGTGCGTAGCCGGATCGTGGGACTCGACCACCTATCAAAGTGCTTCAGATCGGGTTTGCCGGCGTGTGCGACGGAGATCCCCGTCATCTGGTGCACGATTACGTCTGGACGAGCCTTAGCGACCGCGTCAGTCACCGACCGGGCATCGAGCCCGTCCATGACGATTCCGTCTGCACCTAGCTGCGCCAGGACGTCGAGCTTGGTCGCACCGGTCGTCGTGGCGGTCACGTGGTGACCCCTTGCCACGAGCTGCGGAATCAACCGGCGCCCCAGAACCCCAGTCCCGCCCGCCACGAACACTCGCATGGATTTAGCCCCTGAACACCAAGTACAACAATTAAGACGAGGCAGCTCCTCTGTCTGTGACATTGACCTGTCTGGAGTTTTAGCCGAGGCGCATTGGAGGCCTACTGCATGATTGTGCGCGTGGGGAATTGTTGTGCGATGGCCCCGGGTGGCGACGGGTGCGGACGACGTGTAGATCAGGGTTGGGCAAAGCCACACGCGATCGTATTGGTCTTCCAGGCGTCGATCGCGACGGGCAGACTATAGAAGATCTCCGGATCTGTCGCGATGAACCGTCATCACAGAGGGGCACCTCAGCTGGTCCGTGCGCCGATGCACGAGATCTGCGCACAACCCTGAGTGGTTCTGGCGTGGATCAAGGAGCGCCAGGACGCCCGGCCCGTTCCGTCGGGCCTTGGCGCAGGCCCCCGCCGCGCGAGCCAGAAGCGGGCTTTCTCTCAGCAAGATAGACCTCCCAGGCCAACTCGAACGGCACACAGGGTGAGACCAGACCGGCCTGCGGAGCGCGTAAAGGCGGGAAGCGTGCCTCGCGAGGGTCAGGAGAACAGTCGCCCTGTGCCGCCCGCAACAGGCGCTCGTCGGCTTGCTCAACAGCCTCGGCTGCCAAGCGGGTGAGGGTCGACATGCCGGCTGCATCAACCTCGATCCCGCGCTCGGCCAGGACGGCCTCGACCGCAGGACGGTGCAGCTGCTAAGCCAGAAAGCGATCGACAGGTCGCGCCCTGGGCGAATGAGAGAGTCCGTCCATGAGCAGTTCATCGCGCCAGCGGTCGGGACTGTCGGGATCCGTCTCGTGCGCCGCGATCCGGCGGCGACAGATCTCGCCTGCGAGCGCTACGGCTTCCTTGTGCGTGAGCCTGACGAGCGGCTTAGGCGCAGCTGCCTGCCTCAAGCGCTCCCACCTGGCTGAGACTTCGGCGGCGACGGCGGCGTGACGTGGCCCGGCCTCACGCCAGTCACGGGTTTCCAGGCTAACCTTCTCCTCGCGCTTGCCGACAAGCGGACGAAGCACCTCGGGAACGCCACGGCGGAAGTAGTAGATGCCAGTGTCGGGATGCTTCCAGGGGCGCCACACGCATAACCTTTGTACCAGGATGGCAGCCGCAAACCCAAGCCGGGCTTCAATTTGGCGTAAACAAAGGCTTTCTAGGGGATGCTGGCGGAGAGGGGGTCCGCCATACTAGTGTCCAGAGACGTTCATTAGCATCCATAAAAGTATTGCTTTGCAAAGGGTTTGCGCGAGATCGCATCTTACACTGTCCATAGTCATCCGCTACAATCCAGTCTCAAAGGTGGGGAACAAGGTAGGGAAGGGTAGAGTGGATGACACGCCAGTTACACACGCTGAGCGCCAGGACAGTTGCAACACTTACAAAGCCGGGACGGCACTCGGATGGCGGGGGGCTCTACCTAAACATCACAGCCAGCGGAGCCCGCTCGTGGGTGTTCATGTGGAAGGTGTCTGGCAAGCGCCGGGAGATGGGTCTCGGTTCCTTGCGGGATGTGTCCCTCTCGAAGGCTCGCGACAGGGCTGCCGAAGCCCGGCAGAAGCTGGCGGACGGACTCGACCCCATCGCCGTACGAGACAAGCCCAGGATGATGACCTTTGGCGAGGCTGCTGATGCGCTGATTGAGAGCATGTCCTCCTCTTGGCGCAACGAGAAGCACCGCGCCCAATGGAAGATGACCCTAACCGTCTACTGCGAACCGCTCAGAGACATGCCGGTGGCGGCGATCGGCACAGAGGATGTTCTCAGGGTTCTAAAACCCCTCTGGACCACTAAGCCTGAGACAGCGTCACGCCTGAGGGGGCGCATTGAACGGGTGTTCGACTTTGCCCGAGCGCGAGGGCAGGGGGGTGGCGAGAACCCAGCCCGCTGGCGAGGGCATCTCGACGCTGTTCTGCCCAAGCGAGCCAAGCTCACGCGAGGCCATCACAAGGCTATGCCGTTCGATAAGGTGCCGGCGTTCATTGAGGCGCTGCGGGGGCGGGAGGGCATCGCTCCGCGGGCCCTGGAGTTTGCCGTCCTCACGGCAGCCCGCTCAGGTGAGGTGATGGGAGCCCGATGGGGAGAAATCAATCTTGAGGCCCGGGTGTGGACCGTGCCGGCTGTACGGATGAAGGCAGGGCGAGAACATCGTGTACCTCTCTCAACTCGGGCAGTCGAGATCCTGCAGGACATGCAGCGGAGGCGGCTCTCGGATCTAGTCTTTCCTGGTACGAAGGCTGAGCGGCCCTTATCTGCTATGGCACTTGAGATGGTGCTGCGCCGGATGAAGGTTGATGTCACGGTTCACGGTTTCCGCAGTGCATTCCGAGATTGGGTAGGCGAATGCACTCACTTCCCACGTGAGATTGCTGAGGCAGCACTGGCTCACCTCGTGGGTGATACTGTCGAGCGGGCGTACCGGCGTGGTGATGCGTTAGAGAAGCGGCGCGAGCTGATGGAGGCCTGGGCTAACTTCCTCGATCAGCATGCCCGGAGCAACGTTGTGTCTCTGACTAGAAGCGAGATGCTGAACGGAAAGGAAACTATCACTTACCCTCAGGCGGCCCCGTGAAACATCTTATGTAGTGTTCTCCAGGCGGAATGAGCCACGCACTAAACAGCCAGGCATAGAGGTGCCGCAACTGCTCCGCCCAAACAAGTTGAGCAAGGCATCCGAATGGACACTTTTTATGCGTCGAGCGTGCGACATAGAGCTCACCTGTACAAATATGGATCGACGGCATCGGCTACCGGCGGAGGCGATCTGCCGAAGACGTCTCGAGGGCCACCGCCAAACGGGCTCATCATCGAACCTCTGTCGCAGCACGGTTTTTTGAACTTCATCGGGCTGACGATGATCTCTCACGCAGGCGCGGATCACGCGGTGCCGTAGCATAGATCCCGTATAGTGACGTATCAAAAGGGCTGTGGCATCAATCAGTTGAGAGATAAAAAAGTGGTCCATAGTCCACAGTAAAAGTGGAGCATGGTCCACAAACAGATGTAGAAAGTTACACAATAAAACCGATATTATTTGCTATGACTCATATTTATATTACGTAAGGCTGCTTAAATAGCCTGTAACGTACTTGACGAGACCAAGTCGGACTGGCACCATTTTGGCAGTCGTCTTGGATCATGGGCGGCTTCTAAGAAACTACGTACGAGCCAAAGGTAAAGGTGGGGCGCTACCCAAAGCGGCTCTTGCGACGCGGCAGGCTATTGCCTCAATCGCTCAACGGAAGATCTGCATGTCAGGTGACTTGCCTAAGACAGGATTTGTAAGACTCAACGGTATAATTGCGCCTCATGGTCCTATCCCAGTTGGAAAGTCCACTTGGTGGGCAGGCGTGAAATCAGGGCGCTTTCCGACGCCTGTGAAACTCGGGCCACGCACTACCGCGTGGCGAGTTGAAGACATCCGAACCCTCATCAGAGAAATGTCGAGGGAGGTTCGCGAACTCGAGACTCGCTTAGGCGAGCATCGCTGAAATATCAGCGCCGCCAACATTATCCTGAATACCGAACGTCGAACTCGGAGCTAAAGCAGCTATGCCGAGCACAGCACTCGCTGACGCAAAAGCCTCCGCCTTATCGCACGCAATCAAATTTGAGGCGCGATCGATTCTGGGTTTATTGAGGCCCAAGCGCTGGCCATGGATGCCGTTCGATAAGGGTCGACTTGATGGCCACATCTCTCTGCGGGAATGAGCCTACCATGAGCATGAAACTTGAGGACGAGGTGCCTCATGGGACACCCGAAATGCTTTTCCAAGAGATCGCAAGCACGGCCTCTGGTGCTGCCTTTCATGCTGAGATGGCTGCACAGTATGCGTCTGTGGGTAATGTCCAAGGAACTGTCTACGCTGTGCGCTGCCTCGTCTCCTGTACCAAGGCCATAGCTGCTTCTACCAAAGATCTTCTTGCGATGGCGCAGGTAGAGAACCCCAAATGAAGGGCGACGGCCTGGACACCGACGATGCTGAAGCGCCTTCCCCGGTTTCTAGCTCCTACAGTGGCTTAGATCGACCTCGGAGCAAGAGGCAAAAGGCGGACAATGCCTTGCCGTTTCAGGTATTTGACGACATCGTAACCAATGGCAAAAAGCCTCATATTATTAAAGGTGTAATCGTACGCGGTGAAACCTCAAGCTGGGTCGGCGCACCCGGGAAAGCCAAGTCTGCCCTCATTACGGACATCAGTGTGCATGTGAGTGCTGGCTGGGGTTGGCGGGGCTATAAAACGAAGGAGCAGTGCTCAGTCGTAATTCTGGCGTTTGAGCGGGTGGGCCTGCTACAACGACGGCTCGATGCATATAGGCGCAAATATGGTCTCAAGGGACTGCCAATCGCAATTGTAAAGGCTCCCGTCGACTTAATGAACTCTGCTTCTGTGGAAATCCTGACAAATACAATTCGAAGAGTTGAGGCACGTTTCAGTCTTTCAGTGGGGATGCTAGTTCTTGACACCTTCGCGAAGGCTATTGCTTACGGAGGTGGAGACGAGAACAGTGCAAAGGATCAGAACCGCGTTCTCGGGAACCTGCGACTCGTTCAGGACGAGACCAACATCCATATTGCCCTTGTTGGGCACACCGGCAAGGACGAGGCAAGGGGCGCACGAGGGTCTAGTGCCCACTTGGGCGACGTTGACTTAATGGTGCAAATATCAGGTGATTTGGTGAAGTCTGCTGTCATCACCAAAGCCAATGATCAGCCGGAAGGATCATTAACGACCTTCAAGCTCGAAACCTTCGAGTTTGGCGTAGATGAGGATGATGACCCGATAACAACATCGATCGTGTCTGCTGATGTGCCAGATCAAGCGCCGAAGTCGGAGGTCAGGTATGCACGCAGTGATCGACAGCAGATTGCTCTCGATAGCCTGACAGAGGTGATCATTGCGTTCGGCGTCGAACCGCCCGCTAGCCTCCAATTGCCGAAGAGGTTCCGTGTGGTCGACGTCGGTAAGTGGCGAGAGGAGATGTTCAGAAGAGGTGTCCTCGACAAACAAGCGTCTAACCCTCGACGGGACTTCATCAAAGTCCGAGACGCCCTTGTGACACAAAGACTGATTGGCCTGCGTGATAATCTGGTTTGGAAGGTTGAGACCTCATAAGCAGAGTGTGCACGGGGTGTACCGTACCATAGCCTCTAGAGAGGCTATGGTACGGTACGGTTGAGGTTGCGTAGCAGCAAATTCAGGAATGCTATGAGAGTGCCACGCTCGACTAGGAGCGGTACTGGCAATTTCGGTGTGGATGCGAGACAAGGGTACACATCCAGTCTGCGATTGAATTCTGGCGATTGGTTCCCGCTCCTTCAGGCTGACCGCCCCCTTACTAAGGTCACCACGATGCAGGGACAGTGGGACAGGTATTTGATCACGACCTGCAGCAGGTGTCTCGCGGATCGCGCCAAAAACGCAAGCCAGTTTTGTCAATGACTTCCGCATCGGCGGCGGCAAGACATTCCATCGCGCCGAACTGAATCGACTTGCCACGGGGCTCGGGGTCGCCCAAGCCTGATTGATAAGTTGTCGGAACAATCCAGCCTTTGCCTTCCGTAATCAGGTGATCTATGTAGCAGATTGGCTCCCGGCAGGAGCCAGCCACCCGTCTACGCGAAGCTGGAAACGGCACTGCCATGAAGCCTCGTCCCATCCATGTCGGGTTCAGGCTCAAGAGGTGGTTGACGGGTGACGCTTCGCAAGAGCCGGGAACACGAACATGCAGATGCGACCAGGCCGATCACCGTCTATCGACGGCATCAAACGCCAAGCCAAGAAGATCAAGGCTGAGAAGGGCATTCAACACATTCGCGCTCTTGATGAAGCCGCGATCATGGCAGGCTATCAGAACTGGACACACGCGAACCGATCGCTGGCATCGCAGGGCAGCCACGCCCCGGGACGAAAACCATCAACAACTTCGTCTCGAAAAAAGGAAAGAGCGATGCCTACAAAGATTTCAGAGTTTCACACCCGTTCCCTTGCGGCCTGGATCGAGTCCATCCAGTCCGTGGTTGGTCCCGATCCTTCGTATTCCACAACCTGGCAGGGACGCGCTGACATCGTCAGGGTGCTGTCGGCCATCATGGGTTCCAATGGTAATCACACCCATCTCCCTGATGGCGGCGGTCTTGATTTCGAGAGCGTCGAGCCAGCCTCCGAGGCTGGCTGCCTCGATTTCAGCCCGGATAAGGGCGTTGTGTATCGCGCAAAGCCTGGTGTGTTGACCCTGGAATGGATCGATAGCGATCCCAGACAGTCCTTCTTCCTGCTCGATCTAGAGGATCTCGATCCATCCGGCGTCTATCCGCCACGCGAGCCTCGTGAGGATGATGAGGACAGGTTCTTCTACGAGGAGCTTGTCGAGGTTACGCCTGGCGGCAGCTATTATCCGCGCCGCATCTGGGATGACGGGCTTTTGCCGAACGGGCGCGACCTCCCGGACGATGCCAGACTCGTCGTCCGCATGATGGGTGGCAAGTTGCTGTTCGTCGCCAAGGGAAGCCTGTGGAACGGATCGCCCGATACGTATGACGGACGACATGCGAGGATGAGTTCCGCTTCCATTCGCGGAGTGATCGAGCGTACGGTTGCCCGCATGAAGTAGTCGGAACGGTCCTGTTGCCGCGTCATATCAAGGGGGTCGGAGCGATCCGGCCCTTTCCTTTGGCGGCAAGCAGATGGCCCTGATCGAGAAGCATAGACGCGCCGACGTGGCTAGCTTGATATGCTATCCAATTGGGAGGGTGTCTCGGGTGACTCGAAAAACAGCCCCTGACTCGTGTCAAGACAGGGCTTTGTCTTCCTGTCTCGAGGGCAGCTTTTCAATCGAAAGTTGACGTAAGTTAAAGGTTGCGTCAGCCAGAAGTGTCTTGCGCGTGACTGAACGGGTGTCGCGGAGCTGTCTTCGCCGTGTCTTACGAGAGGTCCGATGTGACTCGTGTGTCTTGATGGCTTGGGAGGGTCCCTGCCCAGCGCGCAGCGGATCGAAACCCGACACCTCAGAATGCAGGTACGTGCAGATTGCTTACTTCGCTTTGCTGGAACGAGTTTACGTAGAGTTAAGCAACGTCAACTCCTGCCAAGACCTTACCCATCAGGAAGCGATCATAGGAGCGAAGTCTCCACTTGGGCGGATTACGGCAGGAGGCCGAGCGCCTGGAACTGGCGGCCGATGTGGTGGGCGCCGGCGCAGGCTTCCATGCCGATCAGGCAGGGTGGGATATTGGCCAGTCGCTGGGTGAGCTGGGAGCGGGAGAGCTTGATGCGCAGCACGATGGCACCGCGCTCATCCTGACTGACCAGGTGGAAGCTGTTCTTGCCCAGATCGATGCCCAGGGTGGCAACGGCGGCAGAGGCAGAAGACCATGACATGGGACGTGCTCCTTGCGTGACTCGAAGCCCCACAGCTTACGAACAAGCGGGGCAGAAGCACGGCCGGACCATCCCATTAGGAGACATATCCTTGACGCCCCCACGTGGAGACGCTCAGCGGCCCAGCCTGCACACCGCGTGGCGGAGCTAAGCACTCCGTCACAGATGAAGGTATCCTGACGCTCAAAAGATCAGGTGTAGGCGAGGAGCCGACCAGCGAGGATCACGCCCGTCCATGCGATCAGTGACACTGCTGCTCCGACGCGGGCAGCGACCGGGGTCACGGCGGCATCTGTCCACTCATCGACGCGGCGGTAAGTGCCGTAGTGGAACACCGGTACGTTGAGGCCAGCGAGGATCAGCAGGCCGAACTTCCACGGTGCAGCTCCGGCACCAGCGACCAAGGTGGCCTGCGCACTGAGCAGTGCGATGCCCGTGGCAACGGCGATGGCGAAGCCGATGTGGGAGACGGGCAGCAGATAGCGCGCGGCTGTGGTTGCAGACACGACGCGGTGTCCGATTCCCAGCAGTCGGAGGTCGAAGGTGAAAGCCGGGCCGACAAGAAGAGCGATCCCAAGGATGTGGATGGCTTCGAGCACCGGATAGAGGTATTGGCCATTCCGCACCGTCTCGCCGAGCGGTGAGCCCTGCAACAGCATCAGCAATGTGTCGAGCAATTCAAGCATACTCCGTTCACGCCCACCCGATGCGATGGCGCAGGTGGAGGACCCACCCGCACTTGCTGCAACGATGATGGCCCCGAGCACCGTTCACAGCATTGAATTCCCAGGGTCTTGCACTGCGGCTTCGACCGGGTGGCCGGGGTGGTGCTTGCAGCCGTTGAGGAAGCCTACTTCGGCAGCGACGCTCGCACCGGGAGCGTGTTGCCGAGCACCTGGTTGACCGGCACGTTGTCGTCCCCGTACCAAAACACGACCGGACGAAACAGACCGTCATTCGTGCGATTGATGTAGCCGACCGCCCGGAAGCGCTCCCCGATCTTCAGCGCACGGCCCAAGCCCCACTGGCCCGACCAGGCCGGCGGCGCGATGATGACCTCCAGCTTCTTGTGGGGGCCCTTGTACGAGGGAGCGGCCTTGACCCGGACACTGTCCTCGGGATCCTGCAACTGCTCTGGAATCGCCAGTTCGGGAGTGTCGGCAGGCAGGTTGCTGTCCAGCGTTACATCGAACTGCGAGTGCGGGTTGCCCCAGACACCATCCGAGGAGATCGTTCCCGCGATGTAGACGAGGCGATCGGTTTCGAAGCCGGGCCACCCGTGATGCGCGGCAGCAGGGAGTGCCGGAAGCAGGACTGTTGCCAGCGCGACCACCGCAGCAGCGCCCGCAATGGCCAGCAGTCGTAGTCCCCGGATGCCCCTGGGTGTGTGCACGGTTACGCTCTTCATTCGCTTCTTTCTTTCATAGCTATGATCAGCCCCAACTTCTCAGTCGATCAGCGGCTCCAGAACGGCCCATTGCTCGTCGCTCAGCACTCTCACCCTCCATCATCAGAACAGCGAGCGACATAGAGGCAAATCCAGACGCTAACCGGCCCTAGCGATGTCCTGGCTCGAAAAAGTGGGTGCTGGTGCGCTTGGCCGGTCTATTCGACGCGCTCGATACGAACGGTAACCCGACCTGGACGATCAAAGATCGATACGTCGCCCGTCACTCGGCCGAGCAAGATTATCCCGGGCTGAGGGACGCGGCCGCCGCGGTAGTAGATGACGAAGTGATTGGAGCTCCAGAGCCCGAGCGTTCCGGTCGAGAAGTCGAGCTGCCGCTCTGTCGCCGGTAACGGCGAAGGCAGATTGCCGGTCTTCTCCTGCCGAAGGTGGTCGTTCATTTCGATGGTGAGCGGCAGCATCCGGACCAGCGCCCGGGTCGCATTGTTGTTCACCAGTTCGGCAGTGACCCGACCCCAATCGGAGGAAATCAGAACACGCTCTTGAGCCATGGCAGGTCCGATCAGTCCCAGTGTGATGACAATTGTTCGGCAGAGTAAGCTTAGCATGCGACAGGCTCCTCACTTTCGCGAAGCAGCAGGAACGAGTTCTCCGTCATGGCAGGCACTCCTCCATTGATGGGCTCCGTCCGGCGATATCCGATCGAACTCGGTAGGCACAAAGACCCGCGGCGGCGGCACCGATTACCAGAACAAGGGCACTGAACCCAAAGGCTACCTGGTATCCCTCGTGATCGAAGAGCCAGCCGCCGGAGGACGCGCCGAGCGCGATCGCGAGCTGGACCACGGCTACCATAAGGCCACCGCCCGCTTCGGCATCATCGGGCAGCGCCTTGCTCAGCCAGGTCCACCAGCCGACCGGTGCCGCAGTCCCGATCAGTCCCCACATCGCAAGCAGTGACGTCGTCGCGAATGGTGAATGACCGAGCAGGGTCAGGGTCCCTCCGATGACGGCCATGAGCAGCGGCAGGACGATCAGCAGGCTGTAAGGGCGCGTCTCGAGCAGATGTCCGATCAGGTAGGTTCCGAGAATGCCGGCCCCACCGATGACGAGAAGGATCAGTGAGAGCACAGACGTGTTCACCCCGGTCACCATCTCAAGGAAGGGGCGCAGGTAGGTCTGGAGGACAAACTGACCCATGAAGAGCAATGAGACTGCCGCCATGCCGAGCGGAACGGTGCGGCGGCGCAGGACGCGGAAGACGGTCCCGCTTCTCTCCGCCTTCACCGGCATCGACGGCAGGCTGACGAACAGCCAGGCGAGCGTCATGGCCGCGAGCGGCACGACAGCGAAAAACGCACCGCGCCAGCCAATGTATTGCCCGAGGTAGCTGCCGAGAGGCGCCGCGACCGTGACCGCAAGCGCGTTGCCGCCGTTGAGGAGACCAAGAGCCCGCGGCACCTGGGCCTCCGGCACAAGGCGCATGACCGTCGCCGCGGACATCGACCAGAACCCGCCGATGACGACGCCGACGAGCGCCCGTCCCGCCATGAAGACCGCTGTGTTCGGCGCGAAGGCGACCATCACGCCCGAGAGGATCATCGCTAGTGTGAGACCCAGCAGCACCGTGCGGCGGTCGATGCCGCGGGTCAGGCTGGAGATCGACAGACTGGTCAGGACAGCGAAGAACCCTGAGACGGCAATGGCCTGTCCGGCCGTTCCCTCGCTCACTCCGAGATCGGAGGCGATGGGCGTCAGGAGGCTGACCGGCATGAACTCGGAGGCGATCAGCGTCGCCACACAGAGCGTCAGGGCAAAGACGGAGCCCCACGAGGCCGTCTCGGCCGTCGCCAGGGTTTCCGCCGTGGTCTCTCGTTGCATCGTGTATCATCCTTGATCGTACGGGTGGCCACGCCCGGCAGCCGGGCGTGGCGTTTTGCAGGGTCTGTATCGGCCCGGCGTTTACGAGCTCAGGTTTCCGCGGAAGAAGTCCGTCAGCTTTCCGAACGGGATCAGGTTCACCCGGTCGTAGAGATCGACGTGACCGGCGTTCGGCACGATGTAGAGTTCCTTCGGCTCGCCTGCCCGCTTGAAGGCATCTTCGCTGAACTCCCGCGAATGCGCCTTGTCGCCGGTGATGAAGAGCATCGGCCGCGGTGAGATCGTCTCGATGTCGTTGAACGGGTAGAAGTTCATGAACTTCACCGCGCTGCTCAGGGTCGGCTTCGTGGTCAGCTCTGCCTGCTGCCCCTTCGGGGTGTAGGCGCCTCTGGATGTCCGGTAGAAGTCGAAGAACTCGCGCTGGATCGGATCGGTGCTCTCGGTAAGCTCGTTGACCGTGCCCGGAATGTAGACCGTCTCACCACCGGCGAACTCGACCAGGCGCTGAGCCGTTGCCTTCTGGATGAAGTCCTTGCGCTGTTCGAGTGTCACCGCCTGCTTCAGTCCATTTCGGAAGGCCGCGCCCATGTCATACATGCTGACGGTCGCGATCGCCTTCATGCGCGGATCGATCTTGGCCGCGCTGATGACGAAGCTGCCGCTGCCACAGATGCCGAGCGCGCCAATGCGCTCCTGATCGACGAAGGACTGCGTGCTCAGAAAATCAACCGCGGCACTGAAATCGTCTGAATAGATGTCCGGGGCGACGAGGTGACCGGGCGTGCCCTCGCTCTCGCCCCAGAAGGACAGGTCGATGGAGAGGGTCACGAACCCCTGCTCGGCCATCTTGGTGGCATAGAGATCGGCGCTCTGCTCCTTCACCGCGCCCATCGGGTGCCCGACGACGATCGCGGCCAGCTTCGCGTTCGGCTGCATGCCCTTGGGCGTGAAGAGGTGGCCCGCCACCTTCATGTTGTACTGGTTTTGGAAGGTCACGCTCTTCACGTCGACCCGGTCGCTCTTGTAGAAGTTGGCAGCACCGTTCGACATGTCCTGAGTCCAGGCCGGAGAGGCGCTGACAGCGAAGCCGGAGACGGATCCCAGCATGATTGCGAGGCTTAAGGCGAATTCCTTCATCTCATTGTCCTTCCTTGAATGCCATGGGGGCTGATCCGTCCAGCGGGGGCTGGATTCATCCAACACCAGCACGGATACCGTTTGGACCAAGCTCATTGCTTGGCACGAACTTCAATTTAGCGGCTGCTCACTCATAGGATTAGACGCTATATATCTCTTGAGCCTATAAGCAGGAGTTATGAATGTTTCGGGAGAACGTCAGCGATCTGGTCGCGTTCATCACCGTCGCGCGCGAGGGAAGTTTCACCCGGGCCGCGGTCCAGCTCGGCGTCTCCCAGCCGGCCCTGAGCCAGGCCATGAGAGGGCTCGAGGAGCGGCTGGGGCTGCGACTTCTGAACCGCACGACCCGCAGCGTCGCGCCCACCGAGGCCGGCGAGCGCCTTCTTCGCAGCATCGAGCCGCAATTCGCGCAGATCGAAGGAAGTCTCCTGGCGCTGACGGAGCTGAGGGACAAGCCGTCAGGCATCGTTCGCATCACGTCGACCCAGCATGCCGCCGAGACCCTGCTTTGGCCAAAGCTGTCGAAATTGATGCGCGAGTATCCCGACATTACGATCGAACTCGTGACTGACGAGGGCCTGACCGACATCGTGAGCGCACGTTTCGATGCCGGTGTCCGGGTGGGCGAGTTCGTCGAGAAGGACATGGTCGCGGTGCGCATCGGCCCGGAGATGCGGCAGGCGATCGTCGGAACGCCGGATTACTTCAAGACGCATCCCCCGCCAAAGCGTCCGGAAGACCTCACCGGGCATCGCTGCATCACCATGCGGCGGGTCACGCGAGGCGGATATTTCCCCTGGGAGTTCGAGAGGCGCGGCCGCGAGATCAACGTGCGCGTCGAAGGCCAACTTGCGGTCAACAGCCTGGAAATTGCACGGAGAGCGGCATTGGATGGAGTGGGACTGGCTTACCTGCCCGACGACCTGGTCGAAGAGCATATCAGGGAAGGGAACCTTGTACGGGTGCTGGACGACTGGTGCGAACCCTACCCTGGATACCACCTCTACTACCCAAGCAGTCGGCAGCACGCACCCGCTTTCGCCCTCGTTCTGGAAGCACTTCGCTTTCGCGGCTGAAAACGACAAACCCTCATCTCAACGGCTGTAGCGGCAGCGGTGCGTTCTCCCATGGAATGCCCGCTTTGGGTCAGGCAGTGAAGTTCGTTCACTGGGAGGAACGTCCGATGTTCCTGCTCAAAGCAGACGTTCGGCTCGTCCGGAATGTACCATAGCTGCCATTCCGCTGGGCGGCTTTGCCATCGTGAATTCAGCCTGCGGTGGCCGGAGCAAGCGACCGCTCCGCGTAGCTTTTTGATCGAAGCGCTTGAGCAAAATGGCACTCCAGTGAGTGGAATAACGTCACGCTTAGTTCCCGCATCCTATGTGTGGTGCACCTATGATACTGCCTTAATTGAGCACGCTATCTGACATCAAACATCGGTAAAAAGGATCAAGCTGCCCTCAAAGTGCATCGATAGCCCACGCTATTGCATAAAAATCCAAAATGTTGCATAAACCGGTTTGACTGTATGCAGGGGAGTTGGGCATGGATCATTTCGACATCGTTCTTGCGCTAGCGCGTTCGGCTATTAGCGGCGATGGCGATCGCTCAACCCATCAGGTGCAGCGCCTACGGGATAGCCTTGCGAAAACAGCGCCAGATCAAGCGGATAAACTTTCTCGGCTGCTAAACCGAGAGGATCGCAGGCAGGCAGTGGCTCCGATGTCGCTCGAGCAAATGCGTGCGACTACTACTAGGGCCCCCATACTGCCTGGCGAAAGGCTTGGACGTAACACGCCCCTACCGCACGATCGAGAGACCTCTACACCGCTCGTGCGCGTCTTATTTCCAGAGGACAATAACGGTTCCTCTCCTGTCCTAAATTCTGTTTTGGCACACGCGCTTGATGACCTTGTCGGTGAATGGACAAAAACAGAGGAGTTAGCCGCGTTAGGCGTTCGTCCGAATATGCGGTGTCTGCTCTATGGGCGCCCAGGTGTCGGCAAGACGCTAGTTGCTCATTATATTGGAGCCAAGCTAAACCTTCCAATCATCGAGGCTCGTCTCGATGGCCTAGTTTCTTCATTTCTAGGAACAACCGCACGCAACATTGGCGCTTTATTTGATTTCGCTGATCGCTATCGGTGTCTCCTCTTCCTTGACGAATTCGACGCCATTGCCAAGGCACGCGATGACGCTCAAGAAGTCGGCGAGATCAAGCGAGTTGTTAATGCTCTGCTTCAATGCCTCGACGCCCGTGGCCGATCAGGGCTTACACTAGCGGCCACCAACCACGAGCATCTTCTTGATCCAGCAGTCTGGAGACGGTTCGATGCACGTATCGAAATTCCTCTGCCTGATCCTGGAGCAAGGAGAATGCTTCTTGAGCGCTTCCTTGCGCCGCTTACGCTCGGAGAGACGGAGATGAAGATGTTGGTCTGGATGACCGAAGGCATGAGCGGAGCTGACCTTGAGACTCTGATCATGGGTGGCAAGCGCTTCATCGTGATGCAAGAGGCAAGTGGCGTGACTGGTTCGCGCCGCCGCAGTCTTCTAGCCGCTTTGCGTCGTCAGGCAACCTTAAGCGGCCAAGTGTTTGATAGCCAGCGTCGTTCATTGCTGATGGGTGCCGACGATGAGTTAGCCGCAGCGCTTGTCGATGACGCTGGACTTTCTCAACGCGAAGCAGGCCTGCTCGTAGGCCTATCACAAAGCACCATTTCACGACGCCGTAGAGACGCGGCATCGCCGTCTATGGAGAACTAGACTATGGCTGAGTCGCGAACCCAACCGATCCAAGTTTTCCTGGATACACAAAGGCTGATCCAAGTTCAGCCTACCGGGACGCGCGGGCCGAACCGAGATTTTTTTGCGGGAGACAACGAGGGTTTCCGGCGGCACAAAGCGCAGATCCGCAAGCAACTGGCCGAGGCGAGCGCCAATCTTCGAGCTGAAGGAAGCCCGGCCGGATTCATTATGGTTCAAATGCGTGAAGAGGGACTAGCGAAGAGTTACCGTCCCTTAGGAGCTCTCTTTACTGTTCCGCATCGTTTCGCATTGGTTGGTGGCGCCGCAATCGGGCAGATGTATTTCCAAGCGACACCTACGGCTTTGGATGAACTAAGCGAGTTGATCGAACAAAAAGCGGAAATTTATCCACGCGTTGTATCGAATGACGAGACTGGAGCTCTCGAAGAGCGGGTATCATCCTATCGCAGCGAGCTGGGAGCGATAGATGAAGTCCGCCTTCCAACTGTCGTCGATCGACTGACGTTCTCAGCTAATGATGCGGTCTCGTGGCTTAAGCAGGAGAATGTCATCGGCGGATATGTTGTAGAGTTGTTCCGGCCGGATCCACGGGTTAGCCCGCAGGCGGTAGAGGCAATGGTGAACCGTTTTCGTGGTCGACTGACTGAGCTTGGGGGGCTAATTGCCGTTCCCTTTAGCACGAAGGCCTCCCAAGCCACTGGCGCAACGATGACCCTGAGCGTTGACCTGCGCACCGATGGTCAGCGCGTGATTAGCCTGCCTCTTCTACCGGAAATTGACAACGAAATTAGTGCTCTGACGCCAGAACTTGGAGCACCCGCTCCCGACCGGTCTATCGCACGCCATCAAGCATTACTCGACTTCCTTTCGATGGAACCGTTAGTAAGACGGATCGAACTGCCGCTGCGTCTGGAGTCTGCGCCTTCGAGCACAACTACTCTGGAGCGCGAAGCGGAGATCCAACCGCCAACCGCACAACAGTCCTATCCTATTGTCGGTATCGTCGATGCCGGAGTAGCAGACATCCCAAGCTTGCGCCCATGGCGCGCTGGTGGCGCTGGACTGATAGCGGCGAATGATCGTGATGAAAGTCATGGCTCTTTCATTGCGGGGCTGCTGGCTGGCGCGAGTGGTCTCAATCCGATGTTGGCTGATCGCCTTGAGCCGATCCCCTGCAGGCATTTCGATATCGACATTTTGCCAAAGCGGGGCGCGATACAACGGTACTACCAAACCCCTGATGAGTTCTTTGATCAGCTCGAAACTGAGGTTGAAGCAGCAAAGGCAGCGGCGAATGTTCGGATCTTTAATATGAGTCTTGGTGCGCCTGGTGTTCGCCTAGGTCTGGGATATAGCAGTTTTGCCGCGAACCTTGATCGGATCGCTATAACTCATGATGTTATTTTCGTTGTTTCCGCGGGCAACCTGCGGGGCCTTGAAGCTCGACCAGAGTGGCCGGCTGGGGCAGAAGATGCACTGGAGATGCTCGCCACTCGTGCCATAGCTGAGGAACGTATAACGGCTCCAGGCGAACACTTGTATGGACTGACGGTAGGTGCCATCAACGCCCCTGGGATCTATGGTGTAACTGCGGACGTGCCTACTACCTATTCTAGGCGTGGTCCTGGTCCAGGTGGTGCACGCAAGCCGGAGCTCGCTCACATTGGAGGAATTTCGGCTCGTACCAGTAGTACTAGTGGGCTTTACTCAGTTGGAGTTGACGGCCGAGTTGTGGATGGTTGCGGAACAAGCTATGCGACCCCGCTTGTGACAAGCTCCCTTGCAGCTCTCGACCATCGACTTGATGGGCAAGCGCCACGGGAGACCCTCCTCGCATTAGGGGTTCACAAAGCGACGAAGCCAAAAATCTTACAGGCCAAACCCTTGCGTACAGTCGCTCGTGATTTCGTAGGCTTTGGCGTTCCTATGAGCGCTGAAGCCTGCCTTGCTGACGAGCCGCACAGCATCACCCTCGTCTTTGCTGATATCTTGCCGCCTCGCCGCGAGTTGTCCTTTGTCTTCACTTGGCCTCGGTCACTTACCTATCCTGATGGTAAGTGTCGCGGCCGTGTCGACGTGACGCTCGCTCATACGCCGCCTGTCGATGCTGCCTTCGACGCTGAGTGCCAGCGCGTCCAGTTGAGTGCGGCGCTCTACCAGCTTGAGGAACGGATCGACCGATATGGTCAAATAATTGCTGATCCTCAGCAGCGCCTCAACGCCTGCGATAGTCAGCTCCCTTCCCATCTTGAGTACACTGAACGGTACCTACTTGAGAGCGGCCTAAAATGGACACCAATCAAACGCTACGAACGAAGTATGCCACGTGGGTGCGGCTCTACCAGCGAATGGAGGCTCTCACTGCGGGGTATGACACGAGCAGGCGTAATCTACCCCGAGGAGGGTGTACGCTTTGCCCTGCTGATGACGATAAGCGATCCAAAGGGTGCGGCGCCGATTTATGAAGAGGTTCGCGCAGAAATTCTTCGCCGCGGTCTCCGACTGGCTGATATCACTGTCGCTCAGCGCCTCAGAACACGCGGCTAGTCTCTCTGCGGTTGCCAGTCAACTAGGTTCTGTTAGCGCTTGAGCGAGTAGAGAGCAGCGGCGAGACAGAGAATGCCCATATACGATGAGGCGGTCTTCTCGTACCGAGTGGCATCGGCTTGCCACTCCTTGAGCCGAGCCCAGAGACACTCGACCACATTGCGGTTGTTATAGATCCAATCGGGACAGGCGACCGGCGCCTCATACCGCTGCGGCGGGATGGCCAGCTTCGCTCCCATGCTCCAGACATGCTCGCGAAACGCATGACTGGTGTAGCCGCGATCCGCCACGACCCAGGTCGGCACGCCCGGCAAGCTGTCGAGGAGCGGAATGGCGTGCGGCAGTTCGCGCGCCTGACCGGGCGCGACCTGAAAGGCAATGGCGCGTCCGAGACCGTCGGCGATCATGCAAGCCTTGGTGCCATAGCCGTCGTGAGAGCGGCCAAGTGCTTCACGATCGTCTCGTTGAGCTTGAGAGCCCCTTTTCACCGAGCTCCGGCGGCCTTCTGGTGCGCCCGCACGTTTGTGCCGTCAAGGAAGGTATTCCAAGCTGGATGCCGCGCTCCTGCACCAGATTGAGCAGGCGCTCCCAAACACTCAGATGCGCCCAGCGGATGAAGGTCTGGGCGGCCCGTCACCATCGGCCCAGTTCCGTCGGCACAGAGCGCCACTTGGCGCCGTTCTCATGGCGCCAGAGAATGGCCTCGAGCGTACGACGCAGATCTTGCGGTGGTGTCTTGGCCTTGAGGCGGCAATGCTCCACCAGCGGCTCCAGCATCGCCCATTGAGCTTCCGGCAGCATGGCTCCTCCTCAAAGAGGACGAGCAAAACGCTTCGAGACACAATGAGTTCAAGCGCTAACGGGACCTAGTGGATGGGAAATAACACTTTGTGCCCAGCGCGGAGTTATAGAACCTATCATTCCATAACCGGGTGTGCACCTTCAAGTAGACCACTATTTCGATCTGAGTTTCTGTGTGCTCCATGTCGTGGATCAAATGTCAGAATTTTTTCAGCCTCGGCGATTTCCAGACGGATCTGATCCTCGTCAACGATCGACTCAAGTATGACCGGTACTTGCGACAAAATTTCTGCAAATGGCTCGTAGGCGCGCTTCGCGGCAAATGACATCGCGAAATGCTTTCCCCTGCTATTGACCTCGCTTAGATGGACTTGCACTAAGCGGTCGCCAAAGGCTGCGAGTATACGTGCCGCCTCTGTCATCGTGGGGTCTACTTGTCTCGCGTGCGCAACATCAAAGCATAACTTCGCCTCCGGTAAGTCATCAAAGAAGTGGGAGAGCTCCGCCGCGGTGCGACCAGATGCTTTTCGGGAGTCCATATTCTCTAAGCAGAGGCAGCTTCCCAGCTCGCGCCACAGTAGTATATCGCGAATGGTGTCGGGATGGACAACTATATGCAATCCCATCGCTACGACGGACGAGAGTTGGGCGACCAAGGCGAGCTCATCGTCGAAATCTGTAGGCGCGTGAACGCTTATGTAACGATAGCGCTTTTTGAGTTCTTCGAGTTGCAGTGGTAGTGCATTCAATAGAGCGGGGAGTTCGACAGTCCGGAGCGCCGATAACTCTACGGCGTTGGCGCTCGTTGGTTCAAGCAATCGCAATCCCCGCGTGAAGTCGCCATAGGCCAGAGCACCTGTTGAAAAGCCGACCGTGACCATCAGAATACTCCATATTTCTTAACAAGCTGGGTAATTTCGTTGTTCGAGTCGAATAAAAGCTTGACCAACGCATTATCAAATCTTGTCGCGATGTCACGCGCTTCAAGAAAAGTCTCATTATTATAAGCTTCATCTGGGGCTAGTTGCTCAAGTATTTCTCGCTTTTCGTTGTTGTTGAGCAGAAGCAAAAACTCGTCATAAGTATCGAAGATTTCGTCAGTCAGAGGTGGTGCGTGTTGCGCCACGATCGTGGCGAGAGACTCCAGCGGCGGCCTTTGTGTCCAGTTACGGAGGTGGCTCACTAGCTTCTGCGCGATCAAAGGCTCATCAGCTGGCTCGCGGTGCTCTAAGGCCCACGAGATGCACATAAATAGTCCCGAGACAAAAAGCAGTTTTCGAGACATACGTAGCTTTATGTTACGGAGCGCCCACTTTTCTCCTGCTCGTGCTCTGTATTTGTTGGCGTAATCTACGGCCATCGTGCGCCAGAAGCGAACTACATCATTTAACAGAAAGCGCGGAATTTTATCTGTCCGTTTATTCCCGGAAGTGAAACTAGCATCTTCCTGAACATATCTGTTTAATATGCCGTTGATAATTCGATCATGAACTTGTTCGCTCCCGCCCGCATTGATCCAAGTGGACTCAAGCAGCAACAAGAGCCGCCGAGTCATGTTCTTGTTGGTGTCTTCGTCACCACCAATAGCGTGGATCAGTTCATGGCTAAAAACCAATCCACCAAATACCTCGGTTGGACCAGGAACCTTGAAGTCTGCCTTTCGCAATCTGGATTTTAGCTCATGCACAATTTCCAAGTGGCGCGAGTCGGCACGGCCGTCGACTAAAAATGCCCAATCAAGGTCGCTGTCGACCGTGAATTCTTTCCTGGCCAGAGAGCCGAACACCACCAGAGCGCCCTCGTCAGTCGGAAGTAGGTCGCCGACGATCTGTTGGAGTCGATCCATTTTCTCTCGACTCAATGCCTCGGCGGCTGCAATCTGGGACCAGCGGTCCTGATGGCTTCCTCTGAGTTTGCTAAGAGCGCTGGGTTGCATAGGTGACCGTGCTGATTGGGCTGACTCATTCATCGAAGCACCCGTATCCTATCATTAGGTGTTGTCCACAAGGCCCCCTTGGCAAGGGGCGCACTCATTCCCCACGTTCTTGGTGCCGAACACGAGCTTGAGCGTTCCCCTGTTCTTTGGATGAGGGGCCCCGCTGGCCAAGGTTTGAGTTCCCCGCGTATCGTGAAGATAAGGCCCAGTTGGTAATCTTGGGAGGACCCCCCCCCGCCTAAGCGGCACAGGAATGCGCACCAATAGGTGAGCAAGACACCGTGGTTTAATAGCCAAGCCAGCTACAAAGGTGGGGAAGAGGGTGGGGAGAGTTTTGATGCCCACCAATTCTAAGAAGTAAATCAATAACTTGATGGGGAATGATGGCGGAGAGGGGGAGATTCGAACTCCCGATACGGTTGCCCGTATGCCGCATTTCGAGTGCGGTGCATTCAACCACTCTGCCACCTCTCCGGAGGGCGGAGGCTGTAAGCCCCGCTGGTTGAGGCCGGGTGGATATCACGGGCTTGGCGGGTCTTCAAGCACCTTGAAGCATGTTTTTGCGGGGTTTTTGATTGACAACGGCGGGGAGAACCCGTAGGTAAGCGTCCTCTATGAGCGGGTACGAGTGCCTGCTCGTATCCATGCGGCTGTGCCAAGCGGCCGTGAAACGAAGCCGGAAACTGCCAAAAAGCCAATCCTGCGGGCCCAGGGCCTCGTTGAGATTTGGGTTAGAACACGAGGATCAAGATGTTCGCAGTGATCAAGACCGGCGGCAAGCAGTATCGCGTTGCCGCCAACGACGTCATCACCGTCGCCACGCTCGCAGGCGAGCCGGGCACCGCCGTTACGTTCGACCAGGTTCTCATGGTCACCAGCGACGGCACGACCCAGGTGGGCGCCCCCCTCGTCGAGGGCGTGACCGTGGCAGGCGAGGTGGTGGAGCACACCCGCGGCGAGAAGGTCATCTCCTTCAAGAAGCGCCGTCGCCAGAATTCGCGTCGCAAGCGCGGGCATCGCCAGGACTACACCGTGGTGCGGATCACCGAGATCCTTGCCGGTGGCGCGAAGCCCAAGAAGGCGGCCGCCAAGAAGACCACCAAGGCTGCGGCGGAAGACGCTGCGCCGGCCACCGCTGAATAAGCGGCGGCACCTGACACAGAACACGGGAGTATAGACCCATGGCTCATAAGAAAGCAGGCGGCTCGTCTCGCAACGGTCGTGACTCTGAAGGCCGTCGTCTCGGCGTCAAGCGTTTCGGCGATCAACAGGTTGTCGCCGGCAACATCATCATTCGTCAGCGCGGCACGAAATGGCATGCCGGCGCTAACGTCGGCATGGGCAAAGATCACACCCTCTTTGCCACGGCCAATGGCCGCGTCCGATTCCTTACGCGTCAAGGCCGAGCCTTCGTATCGGTCGTCCCGGCCCAGGAGGCCGCAGAGTAAACGGCGAGAGCAAAACGAAGGAGCTCCCGCCGGCATCACACCGACCCGGCGGATCAAAAGCTCCAAGTGGCCCCAAAGGCCAAGCTCAGATCCGAAAACCAACAGGGGAGGTGGGATGTCCACCTCCCCTTCGTGTTTTCCGGGCCAGGGAGGCCCATTCCGGATCGGAGCAAGAGCATGTTTCCCGACCTCACCCGTGACGATGTTTTCCGTCTTGAGACCCGCCGCCTGTGGCTGCGCTGGCCTCGCCTTGCGGATGCCCAGGCCGTCGTACGCCTGGCCGGTGAGAAAGCTGTCGCGGACATGACGGCTCGAATTCCGCATCCATACTCTCCGGACCAAGCGGAGCGGTTCATCTTCCAGGCCCGGCGGTCCAATGCGAACGGCGAGGGCCTGCAGCTCGCAATCACGCCGAAGGGCAAGCCCAACAGCCTCATCGGCATGGTTGGGATCGGGCCCGATCCCGAGACGGGCAGGCCCCATCTCGGCTATTGGCTCGGCATCCCCTCCTGGGGCCAAGGCTACGCTACGGAAGCGGCCCGTGCGCTGATCGACGCCTTCTTCGCCTATGGCCAGGGAGACGAGATCACGGCCTGCGCCCGGGTGATCAATCCGGCGTCCCGGCGGGTGCTGGAGAAGTGCGGCTTCGCCTACCAGGGTGCGGGGCTCTCGGAGCTGCCCGCCCGGTGCGGCCTCTATCCGGTCGATCATTTCCGCCTCGACCGGCGGACCTGGGAGAGCCTGAAGGCCTGGGGCCATACGGGCTTCATCCCTGAGCCCGCCTGCCTTGAGGTCGAGATGGACCGGTCGATCTCGCTCGCGAGTTAAGCGCAGATCTTGAAACTGGAGCGCTCCCGGAAACCATTCGGGAGCGCTTCTCATTTGTCTGCGTTGCTCAGCCCCAACTTGTCCCGTAAAGGATACGGGTTATGAAATTTCTCGACCAAGCCAAGATCTATATCCGTTCCGGCAACGGCGGCGCAGGCGCCGTGTCGTTCCGCCGTGAAAAGTTCATCGAGTTCGGCGGGCCGGACGGCGGCGACGGCGGCCGCGGCGGCGACGTGTGGGCCGAATGCGTGGAGGGCCTGAACACCCTCATCGACTACCGTTACCAGCAGCACTTCAAGGCCAAGACCGGCGGTCACGGCATGGGCAAGAACCGCGCCGGCGCCAAGGGCGCTGACGTGGTGCTCAAGGTCCCGGCCGGTACGGAGATCCTGGAGGAGGACGGCGAGACCGTCATTGCCGACATGACCCATGTGGGCCAGCGCGTGCTGCTCGCCAAGGGCGGCAATGGCGGCTTCGGCAATGCCTATTTCACCACCTCCACCAACCGCGCGCCGCGCCGGGCCAATCCGGGCCAGGAAGGCATCGAGCGCACGATCATCCTGCGCCTGAAGCTTATCGCCGATGCGGGCCTCGTCGGATTGCCGAATGCGGGCAAGTCCACGTTCCTGGCCGCTGTCACCTCGGCAAAGCCGAAGATTGCGGATTATCCCTTCACCACGCTGCATCCGGGTCTCGGCGTCGTGCGCGTGCACGGCCGTGAATTCGTGCTGGCCGACATTCCTGGCCTCATCGAAGGGGCCTCGGAAGGTGTCGGCCTCGGCGATAAGTTCCTGAGCCATGTGGAGCGTTGCCGCGTGCTGCTGCATCTGGTCGAAGGCACGAGCGAGGATGCGGGCGAGGCCTATAGAACTGTGCGCCACGAGATCGAGGCCTATGGTCACGGACTCGCCGACAAGCCCGAGATCGTCGCCCTGTCGAAAGCCGACGCGCTCGACGATGAGACGCTCAAGGAGCAGCTGAAGAAACTGAAGAAAGCGTGCAAGCGCACGCCTCTCGTGATGTCCTCCGCATCCGGCCAGGGCGTGCAGGAGGTTCTGCAATCGCTGCTGACCGTCATCGACGAGGCGAAGGCCGAGGAGACGGAAGCGGTCACCGCGCAGGAAGAGTGGCATCCGTGAGTCCGCAACTCGATCAGTTCCGCCGCGTCGTTCTGAAAGTCGGCTCCGCTCTGCTGGTCGATCGCGCGCGCGGCCGCCTGAATCACGCCTGGCTTGCGGCGCTTGCCGAAGACATTGCCGATCTTCATGCCAAGGGCGCGGATGTTCTCGTCGTCTCATCGGGGGCCATCGCCATGGGCCGCACCGTGCTCGGACTTCCGTCCGGTCCCCTGAAGCTGGAGGAAAGCCAGGCGGCAGCGGCGGTCGGCCAGATCGCGCTGGCGCGCACCTGGTCGGAAGTGCTGGCGCACCATGGCATTACCGCGGGACAGATCCTCGTCACGCTCGCCGATACGGAAGAGCGGCGGCGCTATCTCAATGCGCGGGCGACCACACTCAAGCTGCTCGAAATGCGCGCCGTGCCCGTGATCAACGAAAACGACACCGTGGCGACATCCGAGATCCGCTACGGCGACAACGATCGCCTGGCGGCGCGCGTTGCCACGATGATCGGCGCGGATCTTCTGGTGCTGTTCTCCGACATCGACGGACTTTACACCGCACCGCCTGCCTCCGATCCGAGGGCCGAGCACATTCCTGTGGTCGAGCGGATCACGCCGGCCATCGAAGCGATGGCGGGGGGCGCTGCGTCCGAACTCTCGCGCGGCGGCATGCGCACGAAGATCGAGGCTGGCAAGATCGCCACCTCGGGTGGCACGCACATGATCATCGCCGACGGGCGGGCGAAGAACCCCCTGAAGCGCGTAGCTGAGGGTGGACGCTGCACGTGGTTCCTTACACCCTCCAACCCCGCGACCGCGCGCAAGACATGGATCGCAGGCGCATTGGAGCCGCGCGGCACCCTCATCGTCGATGACGGTGCTGCGCGCGCGCTCAGGGGCGGTGCGAGCCTTCTGCCTGTCGGCGTGCGTCGCATCGAGGGTACGTTCCATCGCGGCGACGCGGTGACGATCCGCGATGAAAATCGCGTTCTCGGGCGTGGTCTCGTGGCCTACGATGCGGAGGAGGCCGCTCGCATCATCGGCCGCCCGAGCCGCGAGATCGAGACGATCCTCGGCTACGCCGGACGGGCCGAGATGGTTCATCGGGACGACATGGCGCTTGGCGACTGATCCCCGTCCAGGAGCGCCAGCAGGGCTTGGGCGTCCCCAGGCGCGGCGCTTTTGATGTCGTTGTCGAAATAGACGTAAACATCGCGGCCCGTCTGACGCCACTCCGCGATGTGACGGGACCAGTTCTGCAGCGTCTCGCCGCTGTAGCTTCCGGCATAGCGTCCGTTGGTGCCGTGACCTCGCACGTAAACGAAATCGGCTGTGATCACCCATGGCGTGGGCGCATCGGCGTGATCGGACAGACAGAGCGCGGCATTGCAGTCGCGCAAAATGCGGAAGACGTCCTCATCGTACCAGCTCGGGTGACGGAACTCGAAAGCGATACGCCGATCGCGTGGTACGAGCGACAGGCATCGCGCCAGCCGATCACGCGTTTCGTCGTTGGCCCTGAGCATGGGCGGAAGCTGAAACAGGACGGGACCGAATGTGTCGCCCAAGCCTGCCATGCGGCCGAAGACAAGCTCGATGCTCTCCTCGACGTCCTGCAGCTTTTTCATATGCGTGATGAAGCGGGAGACTTTCCAGGCGAAGAGAAAGCCCTCGGGCGCGCTCTCCCGCCATACCCTGACGGCCTGCTCCGTCGGCAGCCGGTAGAACGAGTTGTTGATCTCCGCCGTATCGAAGTGCCGGGTGTAATAGGTCAGGAAGTCCTTGATCTTGAGATCTTTCGGGTAGAATGGCCCATGCCAGGATCGATAGTGCCATCCCGAGGTTCCCACCCGGGTCTCGGGTTGTTTTGCGTCGGGCCTGCCGGAATGGCTTGGCCCCGGAACGGCCTGGCGTGCTATGGATGGCGGATGATCGGTTTCCCTCTGCAGATCGGAGGGCTGGGACTTGGACATGGACGACACTCGAGCCTTGAGCGCACAAGCGCTCGCTGAACACGTCAACGCGTCAGGTGCGACTTCGGTTGGGACGCCGGATGTCCCGGCTCTCATGGCCGATCTCGGCCGCCGCGCCCGGCAGGCTGCACGGCACGTTGCCTTGGCTTCCAGCGAGCAGAAAGCTGCGGCTCTGCGCGCGATGGCCGCCGCCATTCGTGCGCGGACCGGCTCCATCCTCGCCGCCAATGCCGAAGATCTCGATGAAGCCAAATCCAGGGGGCAGAATTCGGCTTTCATCGACCGGCTGACCCTCGATCCGCAACGCCTGGAGGCCATCGCCGCGGCGGTGGAGAGCATCGCCGATC
This sequence comes from Microvirga sp., assembly GCA_035645515.1. Classification (GTDB taxonomy): domain Bacteria; phylum Pseudomonadota; class Alphaproteobacteria; order Rhizobiales; family Beijerinckiaceae; genus Microvirga. The sequence goes on along the minus strand of DASQML010000040.1, from coordinate 27,615 downwards.
TTCCCGATCCCGTCGGGCGCGTGCTGGCTCGTTTCGAGCGCCCCAACGGCCTGACGATCGAGCGCGTGGCGACGCCCCTCGGCGTCATCGGCGTGATCTTCGAGAGCCGCCCGAACGTGACGGCGGATGCAGGCGCCCTGTGCCTCAAGGCCGGCAATGCCGCGATTCTGCGAACCGGCTCCGACAGCTTCCGCACCTCGATGCTCATTGCGGACGCGATGCGGGAGGGACTCTCGACGGCAGGCCTTCCGGCCGATGCGATCCGTCTCGTTCCCACACGCGACCGCGCGGCGGTGGGCGCGATGCTCGCCGGTCTTGACGGCAATATCGACGTCATCGTGCCCCGCGGCGGAAAGAGCCTCGTGGCGCGCGTGCAGGGCGAGGCGCGGGTGCCGGTCTTCGCGCATCTTGAAGGCCTCAATCATGTCTTCGTGCATGGGAAGGCTGATCTGGAGATGGCGAAGAAGATCGTGCTGAACGCCAAGATGCGCCGCACCGGTGTGTGCGGCGCGGCGGAGACGCTCCTGGTCGATCGGGCCTGCGTCGCAACGCATCTGAAACCTCTGGTCTCGATGCTGCTCGATGCAGGCTGTGCCGTGCGCGGCGATGCGGAAACGCAACAGGTCGATCCACGCGTGAGCGCTGCAACGGAAGAGGATTGGCGCACCGAATATCTCGACGCGATCATTGCCGTGCGTGTCGTGGACGGGTTGGATGACGCCATCGTGCATATTGGAACTTACGGCTCCCACCATACCGATTCCATCGTGACCGACGATGCCGAAGCGGCGGAGCGCTTTCTTCGCGAGGTCGATTCCGCCATCGTGCTCCACAACGCTTCCACGCAATTCGCCGATGGGGGCGAGTTCGGCTTCGGCGCGGAGATCGGCATCGCCACGGGCCGCATGCATGCGCGCGGTCCGGTTGGCGTGGAGCAGCTGACCTCCTTCAAATATCGCATTCACGGTTCGGGTCAGACGCGTCCGTGAGTTCTCCGCCCTCCCGTTTTCGTTCCAAGCCTTCGGGGCTGACGCGCCTGCCTCTGGCGACCCCAGGCATGCGCATCGGTCTTTACGGCGGCTCCTTCAACCCGGCCCATGCGGGACACCGGCATGTGAGCCTCATGGCGCTCAAGCGCCTGGGGCTCGACCGGGTCTGGTGGATCGTCACCCCCGGCAACCCCTTGAAGGATACGGGCGAACTCGCCTCCACCGAGATGCGCGTCGCGCAGGCGAAGGAGATCGCAGACGACCCGCGTATCGACGTGACGGCATTTGAGGGAGAGATCGGCGCGCGCTACACCATCGATACCCTTGCCTATCTCAAGCGGCGTTTCCCGGGCGTGAAGTTCGTCTGGGTGATGGGAGCAGACAACCTGGCGGGCTTTCACCGCTGGCGCGGCTGGCGGCGCATCGCCCGGCTGATGCCGGTGGCCGTCGTCGACCGTCCCGGCTGGACCCTGAAAGCGATGAGCGCCCGCAGCGCAACGGCCCTCTCGCGCTGGCGCATCGACGAGGGGCGGGCGCCGGCTCTGGCAGGCCTCAAGCCGCCCGCGTGGGTGTTCCTGCACGGGCCGCGCTCGCACCTTTCCTCCACCCTGCTGCGGCGGACAGGGCGAACTTCTCCTTCCGGAGGACGTTGAAAAACAGGGGCGTTCGATCTTATCTTAAGGATCGGCGCTGCCTCATGAGCGCTGCTTAGAAAGGGCTTGAACCTGAACCAAGTGAACTCTGTCGAAGCGGACACGAACACGCTTCCCCCTCTCTCCGGAGCGGCTGCTCCGCAGGACGAGGATATCCGGGCCGTCGCCCTGGCTTCCATCGAGGACATGAAGGCCGAAAACACGGTCGAGATCGACCTGGCCGGTAAGACCTCGCTTGCAGACACCATGATCGTCACATCGGGCCGTTCCCACCGTCACGTGGGCGCGATTGCCGACCGTCTGGTCAAGGACCTCAAGGACAAGGGGTTCGGCACTCCGCGTGTGGAAGGCCTGCCTGCCTGCGATTGGGTGCTGATCGATGCCGGCGACATTCTCGTTCACATTTTCCGTCCCGAGGTGCGTGGCTTCTATAACCTCGAGAAGATGTGGGGCGCCGATCGTCCTCAGGATCGCGCGAGCTGAATGAGGGCCTGAACCGTTGCGACTGAGCTTGCTGGCCGTGGGCCGTCTCAAGAGCGGCCCCGAGCGGGAGCTGGTCGAGCGCTACAGGCAAAGGGTCGAGGGCATGGGCCGGGCCTTGGGTCTGGCGGGGCTCGACATTGTCGAGCTGCCGGAGAGCCGGGCGCGCCGGGATGACGACCGCCGTGCCGAGGAGGCAGCTGCCCTTCTCGACAGGGCCGGGTCTTCCGTCCTGATCGTCTTCGACGAGCGTGGCAAAAGTCCCTCGAGCGAGGCCTTTGCCGAGCGAATCAGGCAATGGCGCGACGAAGGCCGCTCCGGAATAGCCTGCGTGATCGGCGGGCCCGATGGGCTCGATCCCAAGATCCGCCAGCGCGCGGAGCTGGTGGTTTCCTTCGGTGCGCTCACGATGCCGCACCAGATTGTCCGGGCGCTCGTGGCCGAGCAGCTCTATAGAGCGCTGACAATCATCGCCGGGCACCCTTATCATCGCGCCGGTCACGATGATTCCTGACGCATGAACCGCTCCCTTTTCCCCCGCAGGGCCTTAGGTCTTGCCGCATTGCTGGCCGTGTCCGCCCTGGGTTCCGTCGAGGCCCAGCAGGCGCCCGCGCCTGCGGCCTCTCAGCCAGCTCCGGAGACGGCGGAGGAGAAGCAGAAGCGCCAGAACGATCTCAAGGTTCTGGAAGACGCGATGAATGCGAATGCCGAGGCCCAAAAACGCCTTCAGGCAGAGATCGATGAGATCAAGACGGACCGGGCGAGGCTCAATGCCACGCTGATCGACACGGCAGCCCGGGTCCGCAGCACCGAAGACCGGATCCGCGCCCTCGAGGAGCGCCTTCAGACCCTGACCGCCTCGGAGGCCGCGATCCGCCGCTCCCTGGACAGCCGCCGGGGCGTGATCGTCGAGGTGTTCGCGTCCCTCCAGCGCATGGGCCGCCGCCCGCCGCCCGCGGTTCTGGTGCGGCCTGAGGACATGCTGGAGGCGGTGCGGGCCTCCATCCTGCTCGGAGCGGTGCTGCCCGAGCTCAGGGCCGAGGCCGAGATCCTGGCCTCGGATCTCGCCGAGCTGGTACGCCTCAAGGAGGCCATTGCCACCGACCGCACCACCCTCAGTGCCGAGCTCGGGGCCCTGAATACCGAGCAGCAGCGTCTGACAGCCCTCATGGAGGCCCGCCAGGGGCGCATGGCCGAGGTGGAGCGCAGCATCGGGGCGGAGCGGGAGAAGGCGGCGGAACTCGCCCGCAAGGCGGGCACTCTCAAGGAGCTAATCGACCGCATGGAGGCTGAAATCTCCGGCGCCCAGAGAGCGGCCGAAGAAGCTCGCAAGGCCGCCGAGGCCCAGGAGCGGGAAGCCAAGGAACGCTTCGCCCAGGCGGCGTTCCGGGACCCGGCTCGACTGGCCCCGAAAATCCCGTTCTCCGAGGCCAAAGGGCTGCTTCCGAAGCCTGTGAGCGGCGATGTGACTCTGGATTTCGGGGCTGCGGACGGCTATGGCGGAACGACGCGCGGCATTTCGATCACGACCCGTCCCAAGGCGGCTGTAGTATCACCGGCGGACGGCTGGGTGGCCTTTGCGGGGCCCTTCCGGTCCTACGGCCGACTCTTGATCATCAATGCCGGCGGTGGATATTATATTCTCCTCGCCGGTATGGACCAAATCAACGTCGATGTCGGGCAATTCGTGCTCGCCGGTGAGCCGGTCGCAACCATGGGGGATGCACCTCTCATGAGTTTGACCGGTTCTGCCATAGAAAAGAACAATCCCGTCCTCTATGTTGAGTTCAGGAAAGACGGCGGTTCAATCGACCCAGGTCCCTGGTGGGCGAAATCGCAAAGCGAAAAGGTTCGCGGATAATGCGCAAACTCTCCCTATTGATTCTCGGTGTGGCTATCGGCGCGGGCAGCGCGACCATGGTGTCGCAGAGCGCTCTGCTGTCCTCCGGGGCAGTTGCCGCCTCGGCTGATACCTACCGGCAGCTGAGCCTTTTCGGAGACGTCTTCGAGAAGGTCCGCACGGACTACGTGGAGAAGCCTGAAGAATCGAAGCTGATCGAAGCGGCGATCAACGGCATGCTCACCTCGCTCGATCCGCATTCCAGCTACATGGATGCCAAGAGCTTCCGCGACATGCAGGTTCAGACGCGCGGCGAGTTCGGCGGCCTCGGCATCGAGGTGACGATGGAAGACGGCCTCGTGAAGGTGGTCACCCCCATCGACGAGACGCCCGCCTCCCGCGCCGGCATCATGGCCAACGACGTCATCACGCATATCGACAACGAACCGGTGCAGGGCCTCAACCTGAACCAGGCCGTCGACAAGATGCGGGGTCCGGTCAATTCCTCCGTGACCCTCAAGATCCAGCGCAAGGAAGCGAAGGATCCGATCGAGGTGAAGCTCACCCGCGAAACCATCAAGGTCCGTCCGGTGCGGGCTCGCGTCGAGGGCGATATCGGCGTGCTGCGCGTGACCCAGTTCAACGAGCAGACCTATGACGGCCTGCGCTCGGGCATCGAGAAGCTCACGCAGGATATCGGCGCGGACAAGGTGGCGGGCTTCGTCATCGACCTGCGCAACAATCCCGGCGGCCTGCTCGATCAGGCGATCATGGTGTCCGATGCCTTCCTCGACCGCGGCGAGATCGTTTCGACCCGCAGCCGCAATGCAGAGGACACGCAGCGCTTCACCGCCAAGGCAGGCGATCTGACGAAGGGCAAGCCTCTCGTCGTGCTCGTGAACGGCGGCTCGGCCTCTGCTTCGGAGATCGTCGCCGGCGCCCTGCAGGATCACAAGCGCGCAACGGTGCTCGGCACCCGCTCGTTCGGCAAGGGCTCGGTGCAGACCATCATCCCGCTCGGCGGCAACGGGGCAGTGCGCCTCACCACGGCGCGCTACTACACGCCGTCGGGTCGCTCGATCCAGGCCAAGGGCATCGATCCGGATATCGAGGTGTTGCAGGACGTCCCCGAGGAGCTGAAGGGCAAGGACGAGACCAAAGGCGAAGCCGGTCTGCGTGGTCACCTGCAGAACGGCGGCGACAAGGAAGAGCGCGGCGGTTCCTCCGCTTACGTTCCGCTGGATCCCACCAAGGACAAGCAGCTCATCGCTGCCTACGACCTGCTGCACGGCGTGCGCAAGGGCGCTGCCAACACCACAGCGCCGACGAACCCGAACTAAAGCTCGAAAGCCGTGCCGCTTCTCGGCGGCATCTGAAGAAACGCAAAGCCTGGCGGCTACAGCCGCCGGGCTTTTTCATTCAGGCTTTGACAACCGCACCGAACGGCTTGTGTTGGCTTGCTCGAAGCGGCACTCTTGCAAACTGACCTGTGGAACCATCGGCAAATGCCGGCGATGTCTGAATGATCGGCAAACGAAGGGGCAAGGGAGTGAGTGCCTGATGAGAAACGCCAAGAGCCCGCAGAGCAGGAAGGAGCTGCCATACCGCTCCTGCGTCGGCGTGATGCTTCTCAACCGGGAAGGTCAGGTTTTCATCGGACGTCGTCACTCCGAGAACGATCAGGTGGCCGATGGCTATGCGTGGCAGATGCCTCAAGGCGGAATCGATCCGGGCGAGGATCCCTACCAGGCCGCCCTGCGCGAATTGTACGAGGAAACCAGCGTGCGTTCGGTCAGCCTGCTCGCGGAAGCTCCCGATTGGTACTCGTATGATCTGCCGTCCATGGTGGCTGGCCGTGCCTGGCGCGGGCGTTACCGCGGGCAGACGCAGAAGTGGTTCGCGTTCCGCTTCGAAGGCGATGAGAGCGAGATCAACATCGCACAGCCCGGAGGCGGTCATCACAGACCCGAGTTCGACGAATGGCGCTGGGAGGACATGCACCGCTTGCCGGAGCTGATCATTCCCTTCAAGCGCGGGGTCTACGAGAGCGTCGTTGCAGCCTTCAGCCATCTGGTGCCTCAGGAAACGAAGGCCTGACACGCGGCAGGAGTTTCGAGCGGCTTTCTCGCACCTCGACTGGAACAGCGGTGACCTGCGATCGTTATCGGCTCGATTTCCGGAACAGCCGAGCCTGAACGTGCTGCACGAGCCTTTCGATCCCAAGCCGAGCCATCCTCTCTTCAGAGATTTTCGCGTCTACCTCGATACTGATCTGGGCATTGCTTTGCTGCTCGGACTGCTTTTGCTGGCCTGCATCGGCGGCGTCATTGTCTACGCCACCGTCAAGCATGGCGTCTCTCCGCTCTGATCCCTTTGGGTCATGGGAGGGGCGGAACACTCCCGAACACTCTCCGTTGTCAGGATCATGAGGGGGGCAGGTGTCTGCTCCTCGCCAACAGGAGGGTTGTTCATGCGTGTAGCTTTGTTGACGACCGTTGCGGCGGCAGCTTTGTCCCTGAGTGTTGCGGCCATCGCGCAAACGAGTGGCGGCTCCGGCGGCAGCGCGGGCGGAACGTCGGGCGGCAGCTCGGGCAGCGTGACCGGCGGCGCTTCGGGTGGCGCGTCCGGAGGAACATCCGGCACGACAACCGTCCCGATGGGTGGAACGTCGGGGACAAGCTCGGGCGCTGCGTCTGGTGGAACGTCGGGTAATACCTCGGGTAGTGCGTCAGGTAGCACCTCGGGTGGAACAGCTGCGGGCGGCACCACGTCCGGAACGGCGAGTGGAACATCGAGCACGACCGGTGGCGCAGCGAGCACGACCGGCAGCACGTCGAGTTCGACCAACATCAATGTCACCACGGAGCAGCGCACCGAGATCACGCGCGCCTTCAGCAGCGTGAACACGCAGCCGCTGAATGACGTGACCTTCTCGGTGAATGTCGGCACAGTCGTGCCGGAGACCGTCGTCACGCGGCTCAATGCATGCCCGAGCGAGGTGGTGCGCATCCTCAACGGGCTGCCGGAATGCCGCTATGTGATCGTTCGCGATCAGGTGGTGATCGTCGAGCCGAAGACCCGTCGGATCGTGACGGTCATCGAGCGGCGCGGCTGACGTTCATCGAGAGAAGACTGGAACGGCAACGCCCGTGGCTCGAGCCACGGGCGTTCTTCATGTCGAAAGGGGAGTTAAGCCGCGTACGGCACCTCTTTCCTTTGCTGAGGCTCATCCCGGCGCGGAAGCATGGCAATGGCGGCGCGGGCGTAGCGACGGAACTCTTCCTTCAGAATCTCCGCTTCTGCTTCCCACAGCACCGCATCATCCTCGGCCTCGTACAGCGCACGGGCGACAAACTCGACTTCCTGATCCATGATGGTGCCCCTTTGTGACAGGTGATTGGTCCTTGCAGCTTTCCCACTTGGGCTGAGCCGTTCGACGGACGCACTTTGCGTAAAAAGTTCCAGGTTTGGCAAAGGAGCAAAAGGGGTAGCTCAACAGTCCTAGACCGTTCGGCCGAGGTTCGGCCCGGAGCTGAATTTCTGCTGTCGTAATCGGTGGAGGAACGAATGCCGCAGGACCCTGACCGTAAAATTTGCAGGGCTTATGGGGCGCGGAGCAGTCTGTGGTCAGAAGGGAAGTTGAAAGCCTTTGGGCGAATGCGCCTCAAAAGACCGGATTGAGCAATCCAAACCGGAATGGTGCCCCTGGCCGCCTTCTAACTTAGGCGAGAAAAGCATAGAAAAGCAATGCTTTCAGAGCTTTCATGTTGCTCTGGGAGTACAAATAGTGGCACAAAAGAAGCGATCAAGATCAACTCGCGGCTTCTGTTTTTCAATGCCTAACATTCAGAAAACTAAGTTTGGCGTATATCGCTATCGTAAGAGTGTGCCTAAGGATTTACGTGAGATTATTGGTAAGAGCGAGATTATTAAGAGCTTATATACTAGGGAGGAAAAGACTGCTCTGCTCAAGGCTATCCCTTTGGATAAGCACTACAAGGAGCTTTTCCGTAAGCTTAGGGCTGAGACTAACAAGCCTATAGGTGAGCTTGAGAGATTTGAGAGAGCTAAGGAGTTGGTTGCAGCCTTGGGTGAGTATCCTGGTGGTTCTTCTTGTGCTGCCTCGCTTTGACGTAAGCACGAAAAACCTCCCTCAGCTCGCTCTTCTTCAAAGGCAGACCGTGTTCAAGATTGGCCTTTGCAGCTAGCCAGAAAGCCTCCTTCTCCGTCGCTTGCTGAACGATTGCTTCAGCATCCCGGAGACCAAGTTGCTCCATAGCCGCGACCCGATGCCAGCCGTCAATCAAGACAGGAGCCTCATTGATGATTGCCACCTTGATAGGCGGCATTTCGTTCCCTGCTTTGAGAACCTCCACGTAACGATTAATAGTAGCCTGATCCAACTTCCGCCTGACTTGGAGATTGGGGTTTCTTACGAGGCGAGAAAGGACCACGCTTGTTGTCGTGGGAGACGCCTCCTGGTTCATTGCATGTCTCCCAAGGCTTGGTGGAAGTCTTTCAACTCCTGCTGCTTCCTTTCATGGTCCTGCCGTTCCAGTTTCGCGAAGTGGATGCCAGCCGTCCCTAGCGCCTCCGCAAGCCATTGGCTGAGGATCGTCACCGCTCTCGGCGCAAGGTCACGATAGACGCGCTTCTCCTTGCCCGACTTAGGATCAATCCAAGTGTCAGCATTGAGGATCGTTAGACCACGGACTCTACGGACGAGTTGCGCCCTGAACGCCTGATCGTTCTTGAAGCGGCGAGGCTCCTGATCCTGCATGACGTACATGGCTATGACAGTTTCAATAACGTCCTTCGCTTGTACGTTCTTGCCAATCTTAAGCGTTTCAATCGCAGCCTCGCGCCGATAACAGACCATAGGGTTGCGCCGCGCCTCTTCACGGACGCTTTCGGCATAGGTGATGAGTGCTCGCCAACGCGCTTCAAGCTGCGTCAGCAAAGGCTTGTCTTTGTTCTTCTCCAGCCGAGCCGAGATTAAAGCCCGATAGAGCCTCAAATCCGCTTTCGTGACTGCTCGTTGTCCCACTGCGCCATGACGCCGGACCTGCGCCCTATGCGAGTTGCAATACTGCCCATACTGGCTTGAGGCTTTGGCGCTGCATCCTGGCGCTCTGCAAAATTGGTTCATCGTTCCTTTCCGCATCCATACCCGAACAGACAGACGCGAAAAGTAATTTTTGCTCAATGTGAAGAATTGACGCAGTAAACAATAATTACATGCTATATATAATAAACATATAACTAAGCATAGTGCTTATCTTAGCGATGGCAACACCCTATAAACGCTAGCTACATCTATATCAAGTTCCTTAGCTATAGCCTCTCTTGTCATTCCATTGTCGGCCATGCGCTTAATATCGTCAGCCTTAGCTCTAGCTGTAGGCTTGCGCCCTTTATACTTCTTCTCAGCTTTAGCCTTAGCAATGCCCTCACGCTGACGCTCAAGCATCAGCACATACCGAACCCAAGCATTGAACCTCATCCGGTCAGCACAGCGGTGGTATTGAGTTTAGCTAAAGGCGCAGTAGCAGGATTAGCGACACTCAGCGGGAATATCCTCAAGGCTGCCTCGTACATCCCAATCCCTAAGACGTTCATCAGGCAAAAACTATGTAACCCAACGGTTTTGCCATTCCAGCCTCAGGCGTCGCACCGCTTCAAGCGATCCATCCTCATAGTCGCACTGTGTTCCGCAACAGTTGCATACGTCACACAAGGCAACCTGAGTTCCGCAAACTCGGCAGAGGCGTGAGGCAGACACTTTGTTTGGCATTGCAGCCTAGGGGGTTTGCCCCATACAGGAGTGATACTGCACAGCCGCCCTGACATGACAGCCTCCAGGGGTGTAGGTGTATTCACCTGCCCTGCGACATGCCTCGTGAAGTCGCCGCGACATAGCTTGGCAACATGGTAGATTTCCTCTAGCACACCCGCTGGCTTGAACGTTCTGGCGAGGCACGGCTTTAGGCTTAGCGGTCTTTGGCATAAAGTAATGCTCGTTTGCGACCTTAAACTTCTCCCACCAAGTGGCTGAGCATTGCGAGCCTTCTGGTTGGAAAAAATAGGTGGCCGCAATCTCGCATAGGGAGTAGCACTCCGTGCCAGGTGATCGCTGATTGGCAGGGCAGTGTGTTTCTCGTATGCAGTCCCTCAGCTTGTTCGCGTAGGCTGTTGTACCCTGCGGATTAACACATGCTCCGGCAGGGGCTTTAGACGCTTCCTGTTCTTCGTTGTTTTGCGTTGTGTTTGCAAAGGGCTGGTTATCTCGTATGCTTGTTGGACTTGTGTAGGCTGTGAAGGCATTGCCCACTACTTCGTACCTGGAACTAGCTAAGTCTAAGATAGACCTCTTGCGGCGCTCCATACTAGCCGCGTCGCCAGTTGTCTCAAAATGGCAAGTGACATCAGTCATTCTCTTGTAAACGTCGAAGATGTAGGCCTCGTATCGCTCCTCTAAGATGCTCTGCCTTTCACCTGAGCGGAAAACAAGGCTGTGGTAGACCTTCTTACTATCGTCGTCAGTTGCTGCGCAGAACGTCCAACGCTCTCTATCAGTACCAGTGCCTTGACTTAGCTGCGCATGAGAAACACTTGGCACAGCAAGGATCATGAGCAAGCACAACGAAGCTAGCAGCCGCAGCACGTCACCACCCTAAGAGAAGCATTGTCTCGGGTAGATTAATAGGCGTGCAGCAATACTGTCTACCATCCCTTTAGGGCTATCTTAGCTAACCCCCTCAGCTTTCCACCTCGCGCTGGATAAGTGTAGCTGCGCGACATTCGTGGTAAGGATGACTGCTCATAGAGTAGACTTTAAGCTCTTGCTAATGCCAACACCCGATAGACACTAGCAACACCAATCCCTAGTTCTTTGGCTATCTGCTCACGGCTCATACCAGTGTCAGCCAAGCGCACAACCTCGTCCGCCTTAGCCCTCGCCGTAGGCTTCCGACCCTTGTATTTGCCCTCGCTCTTCGCCTTAGCGATACCCTCACGCTGACGCTCAAGCATCAGCTCACGCTCAAACTGAGCGATAGAACCAAGCAGGTTCAGCATCAGCTTTCCGGTGGGAGTGTCCGTATCCAGGTTCAGATTCAGTACCCGCAGCGATGCACCCTTAGCTTCAAGCTGTGTGGTGATCTGAACCAAGTCAGCAACTGAACGTGCCAGCCTGTCCAGCTTAGTGACAACAAGCGTGTCACCGTCCCTCACATAATCCATAGCCTCAGCAAGAGCCTTGCGCGGCCCGGTGGCGCTGGTTTGCTCTTGAAAGATACGCTCAACGCCAGCCGCCTTTAGATCGCGCTCCTGCGCCTCCAATCCGGCTTTCTGGTCTGTGGTGCTGGTTCTTGCGTACCCGACAATCATGAGTGCTCTTCCTATCAATAGGGTGTAAAAAGATAAGATAGCAATCTATCAAAATGTCAATCTGGACTTGTGTGATAGGATATAAGCAGACTTTGAGCGGCTATCACTAGGGCAGGCTCAACTGATAGCATTGATCCTTCGAGTTTAGACGCGCCTCATGCTCGTGTGAGCATCACTATTCTACCTTCAAGGGAAGGGGATTTTCAGGAGCTATGCCGATCATCTGAGGGCGGAAAATCGTGGCTTTAAAAACCACAGGTTTATCAGCATCTATTTTGATAAACCCAAAATCAGCATAGATTATTTCCTTCTCCCAGTTAGCTTTTGCGCAAATTGCTAGGTCGCCGACTTTGTGTAACGCAACGCGGAACTCTGTCTCGCCTTTAACAACGCAAACCTCATACCATTCCTTATTCAAGGCATCGCGCCTACCGCAGTCGTAAGAAAAGACAATCAAGATTAAGGATGCGGCTGAAATCTGCAGTGCTCTAAGATGCGACGTCACAGAAGATTTATCACTAGCCCTTCCTAAGCGATCAGTAATAGCTCCTATTAATATCGGATCTAGGCTATAGTAAACGCCCACCAGTAAGTATAACTCCCAAGATACACTTTTTAGAATGTTCTGATTTATCATAAAGAACGCGGCAAGGAAGGCTATGATTGGAAGATATATAAAGAAGTATGATTGTATGGATGTTAGCGGCCGAGGAATTAAATGAACCCTGATTGCTGCGGCGAGTATTGATCCAGCTACTGAAACAATAGTCGGCACAATGAAAATCCTGACAGTCCATGTAATGTCTTCAATTCCAACGCTGAGATAGGTAAGGCCATATTGGCTCTGGAAGCCATACTGGTAGGTTGAAGTCATCATGTAGACTACGGCGGTGGCAAGGCCGAGAAACACTGCCTCGTTTGCAAGGTTAAAATTACTTTTAGCTTGATGATCGGCCATGTTGTCGCTGACTCTTCTAAGAGAAGAAGGGGGAAACTCACTAAGTTCTAAAGAGGATTGAGGCGTGCATTGCCCCAGTAATAGATAACTGGAACCTGCTGATACTCCGCATCGTCTTGGAAAATCCTGTTCTGAAAGTCAGTATGGACTGGACCAAGATTATTCCGCATGGCCTCAACTTCATGCTCCGTGAGACTGAAATGAAAGTCGCGCTCTATTAGACTTGCGCCGTTAGGGGACAGTGCTGTGAAGTGCACCCTGTATGTGCCCGGACGCCACCAAAAGCTGTTTTTATAAACTCGCAGTAGGGCATCAAATTCGGCGCTCTGCAAAAGCTCCTCGCTAGGCGACTTGCTGACCTTGTTCAGATAGGTTTGCTTATCAATCGTAAGAGTGAGTGCTTCCCGCTGCCGATCCCAAAAATCCTGATCCTGAAAGCGAACAAAGCGCTCAACTAAAGAGCTGGTGGCAACCTTGAGGGCAACAGGCGGAAGTTCCTTCTGCACCGTTTGTTGAAGGCTAGAGTCGCTGCCAAGCACTTGATAAGCCTCAAGGTGACCTGCCCACACAAGGTGGTGCGTCTCACCATCTTGATGGGTCACATTTACTGAGAGCTGCTCAATTAAGGCGTCTTTGTTCTCAGCAGAGAACGCCATGTGTAGATTGAATATTGGGCCGTTTGACGTGAAACCGATGGAAAGGTTTTTGTCTGGGATGATGCGGAGCTTGGGACGAGAGAAGGCTTGGTAAAGCCAAGTTATGATTTGCGGTAACCAAGCTGCAGCGCCGATGTAAGCAAGTATCTCAGCAGTTTCCAAAATGCGCCCCCTGATCAGATCATTTGCCGCGCTTATCCTCCGCGTGGCAATTTATCGGACGGTTTGAACATGAGTGGGCACGGGCACGGGGGGAAGCTGTCCAACAACGAAGATTAGCTAAGCCCACACATTTTTTTGTGAATTTTTGAAAGCGTGGCTATGTTTCGCTTGAGTTCAGCTATGCGGGTCTTGGCTGGATGTAAAGGAAACTGAACGATTAGATGCCAAGTCACAAGCGCCAACACTATGTTCCGCGTTGCCAAATGCGTCCGTTTTCAATGAGCCAAGAAGGCAATGCAATAAACCTTCTCAATATAGATAGAGAGAAATTCGTCCACGGCGCACCTGTAAAGAGCCAATGTGCTAGAGATTATTATTATGGTGAAGATTTAGCTCTAGAGAAAATACTTCAGCAATATGAAGGTGAGTATGCAGGAATAGTAAGGCGGCTGATCAATCAAGAAGCATTAGGCTTGAACGAACTGACGTTCATCAAGGAGTTTATGTATCTCCAATCGCGCCGAACCGAAATTGCTGCAAGAAGGCTTAAAATGGCAAATTTGGATTTAGGAGCTGCCATCTTCGAGGGTGTTGAGGATCAAGCTGAAGGCTGGGACTTGGATGATCGACAAGTCATGATGCTCTCGATGAAATCTTTCGTGGATAGTAAGCCTTACATAGACGACTTAAAAGTCCTTCTGGTGAAGAACTGCACTAGGATCAAGTTTGTTAGCTCGGATGACCCTAGTATAATGATCAATAGATTTTATGCTCAAAGGTTGAGGGATAACAGTTACGGCATAAATAATTCTGGTTTGATCATGATGATGCCACTGACGCCGCAGTGGTATGCGATGGCTTACGACACGAAGGTTTATACCGTGCCTGATAATGAGGGTTGGTATGTACGAGCTACCCATGATGACGATGCGGACGCTCTAAATGAGCTGCAATACTTGCGTGCAGCGAAGAACATCTATTTCTCAGAATGGGCTGACAAGGATGTAGTCTGGCATAAGTTTGAGGAGGTGAAAGCAAGTCGCCCAGAAGCGTGGTGCAAGGTAGAGATTTTGGTGGCTGGCGAGCAGGACGAGCGGGGAGTGTGGTATCGTGCTGCTAAGAATGAAGAGGAGCGACGTGCCGCGCAGGATGCGTTAGTCCACCTGAAAGCCTTCCACCCGTCTCCTTCACGGTGGCTTTCAAAGTTGAAGTTTCGGAACTCGGTTAGAACCTACTCAAATGGGAGCGCTGCTGGGCATGTAAGACATCCAGAATGGCTAAGACGTGATGTAGTGTAAGGGGCATGGCGTCGGCGCTGATGCCCTTAGAGGCCTCTTAGAGGGCTCCTATAGTACTTTTGGTGGGAGTACAAAGAGGGGTACGAACGCACCTTGTCGGCGGCATAGGTACTGAATTATATTCGAGGCGTTAAGTCTCTGAAGAATTTGCTTTTTTAAGGGCTTTGCGCCGTGCCATCTGAAAAGGGATGGTGCCCCTGGCCGGGATCGAACCAGCACTCCTTGCGGAACTCGATTTTGAGTCGAGCGCGTCTACCAATTCCGCCACAGGGGCAAGGATCTGCGCAGTACCATGAGGGAGGAAGCCCGGTCAATCAGTCAGATGTGAAGCCGGGCCGCAAGGCTTGCCTCTCGCCATTCGGGCCTTCTTGTGCTCAAACGGCGCCCGTAGCCTGCTTCAAGCGACGGGATCTCATGCTCAGACGCCTTTACGACTGGACCCTCAGCCTCGCGGCCCGGCCTTCGGCCCCTTACGCTCTTGCGGCCGTGTCCTTTGCGGAGAGCTCGTTCTTTCCGGTGCCGCCGGACGTGATGCTGGTGCCCATGATGCTGGCGCGCCCGGACCGGGCCTGGTCCTATGCGCTGATCTGCACGGTGGCTTCGGTGCTGGGCGGCGTCCTGGGCTACGTGATCGGCTTGGCGCTCTACGATTCCATCGGAGCCTGGCTGTTCCAGCTCTATGGCCTCAACGAGGGCGCGGAAACCTTCCGGCACGCCTATGCCGAGTACGGCCATTGGGTCATCCTGCTCAAGGGCCTCACGCCCATCCCGTACAAGCTCGTGACGATCACCTCCGGCTTCGCGGGCTATCACTTGGGCTGGTTCATCCTGCTCTCGATCCTGACCCGGGGTGCCCGCTTCTATGTGATTGCCCTGCTGATGAGCCGGTTCGGGCCGCGGATCAAAGCGATCATCGACAGCCATTTCAACGTGGTCGCGGCCGTCTGCGTCGTCGCCCTCATCGGCGGCTTCGTGGCTTTCCGCTATCTCTTCTAAGGACCACGCCCATGAGTCCCTATCTCAGCATGCGCCAGGCCGCTCTCGCCGTCGTGCTGGGGGCCGCCGCCACCATCGGCGGCGCGCTCGTCTTCGAGCATGTGTTCGGCTACGTCCCTTGCAAGCTGTGCCTGATCCAGCGCAATCCCTATTACGTCGCGATGCCTGTGGGCCTCATGGCTGCCTTCCTGCCACCCCGCTGGACCCGGCTGGGCCTGTGGCTGCTGGCCCTGATCTTCCTCGTGAGTGCAGGGCTCGGGGCCTATCATGCGGGCGTCGAATGGGGTTTCTTCGCGGGACCTAGCGATTGCGGCGGCGGGGCGGGAGCAGGCGCCGGCAACGTCGGCGACTTCCTCAATCAGCTGCAGAACACCCGCGTGGTGAACTGCACGCAGGCCGCATGGCGCTTCCTCGGCCTGTCCCTGGCGGGATGGAACGTGTTGATCTCGCTCGTGCTTGCTGCCTTCGCGGCCAAGGCCGCGACCGGCGAAGGCTTCGGAAGGCGGTTGTGAGGCCTGGCCACGTGAAAGGCCCGAAGGACGTCCACAGCCGCCTTGTGCGGCTTTCCGCCTGTGCCCGGCCAACGCGGTCCGACACGTTTGGTCCGGATCTGGTTCGGTGTCATCCTGCTGCCACGGTTCCATTCCCATGACGCGGCGTCGACAGCTGTTCCGCCTCGGATTGCTCATGGCTGCACCACTGTGCTTCGCCGCAAACGCAGCCGCCCAAAACGACGATGGAGCAAGGGGGAGAACAGCCACAGACCCCTCCTATCAATCCATCTACGGACCTCGGGGCATCTATGCCAAGATCCCCGCGCGAGATGAATATGGGCGGGATCAACTCGCCATGTTCCGGACCTGGAACCCTGATCCGGTGGGAAATCACGAGGCCAATCTGCGAACACTTCACCCGTTGCTCGCGCGGGTGGTTCGGAAGGCACAGGCCGATAATCCAGGGCTGGCCTTCGTAATCGGCTCGGGTTTGCGCGACAGTGCCCTGCAACGCAAGGCAGTTGCCTGGGGATGGTCGAGAACCGGGGACTCTCCGCACAGGCTTGGTCTTGCGGTCGACCTGTGGCCGCTCGACCCCCAGGGCCGTGTCCTCTTTGATCCGTCAGCCCAGAACCGGATCGCCGCTGCCGTGAAGCGGGCGGCTACGGAACTTGGCGTATCGATCCGCTGGGGAGGCCGCTTCCGGAGCTTCAAGGACGCTGACCGCTCGCATTTCGAACTCAGGAAACCGTAACGGCATCATCGGCCCCCGACCGGACAGGAGCAAGCCAGTCCGCTGTGTTCTCTGGTTGCTGGGAGCAACGAGAGGCCCTTCTGGGCACCCTCAAGGGTGAGGTGCAGCTTACGACATGCGCGACAGGCGCTTAGGGCTCCAGTTCGCTGTCCCAGTAGAGATAGTCCATCCAGCTTTCGTGCAGGTAGTTCGGCGGGAAGAGTCGTCCGTTCGAGTGCAGATCGTGAACGGTGGGGGCGAAGGGATGCTGGCGGGGCCACATCTCCACTTCGCGGGGCATCTTGTCGCCTTTTTTGAGATTGCAGGGAGCGCAGGCGGCGACGACGTTTTCCCAGGTGGTCTGTCCGCCCTTGGAGCGGGGGATGACGTGGTCGAAGGTCAGATCCTCGCGGGTGCCGCAATATTGGCAGCTGAAACGGTCGCGCAGGAAGACGTTGAAGCGGGTGAAGGCTGGGTGCCGCGAGGGCTGGACGTAGGTCTTGAGGGAGATGACCGAGGGGAGACGGACTTCGAAGCTCGGACTTCGCACGACCTTGTCGTATTCTGAGACGATGTTCACCCGGTCCAGGAACACCGCCTTGATCGCATCCTGCCAACACCAGATGGACAAGGGGTAGTAACTCAAAGGCCGGTAATCGGCATTGAGGACTAAGGCCGGACAGGCCTCCGGTCTCACAACAGGTTGGACGTGTACCGTCACATCACCTCCTCATAATGAAGAGTTATCCCGTCTGATTAACTATAGGCATCGTGACGCTGTTGTGAAGCTCACGTCCGGGACGTTTGTGACGCACCTCTCCTGTTTCCGGTGCAAAACCGGCGCCTAGAGAGCGATTCTGAGCATCTTTGAACGGAAAAGCGGCTTCTGCTTTCCCGCCCGATGCTCTAGCGGGTCGGAACCGGGTGCTCGCCGCGATAATCGTAGAAGCCGCGCTTGGTCTTGCGGCCGAGCCAGCCGGCCTCGACGTATTTCACCAGGAGCGGGCAGGGGCGGTACTTGGAATCGGCCAACCCCTCATAGAGCACCTGCATGATCGACAGGCAGGTATCGAGGCCGATGAAATCGGCAAGCTGCAGCGGGCCCATGGGATGGTTCGCGCCAAGGCGCATGGCCGTGTCGATGGCCTCTACCGAGCCCACGCCCTCGTAGAGGGTGTAGATCGCCTCGTTGATCATCGGCAGCAGGATGCGGTTGACGATGAAGGCCGGGAAGTCCTCCGACACGGTGGAGGTCTTGCCGAGCTTGGCGATGAATTCCTTGGCGGATTCGTAGGTGGGATCGTCCGTCGCGATGCCGCGGATCAGCTCCACGAGCTGCATCACCGGCACCGGGTTCATGAAATGGATGCCGATGAACTTCTCCGGACGGTCGGTGGCGGCCGCAAGGCGCGTGATGGAGATCGAGGACGTGTTCGTGGCGATCATCGCATCCGGCCGCAGCGACGGGCAGAGATTGTTGAAGATCTTGCGCTTGACCTCCTCGTTCTCGGTGGCCGCCTCGATCACGATGTCGCAGGCGGAGAGATCGTCATAGCCGACTGCCGGCTTGATGCGCTCGAGCGCCGCCTGACGGTCGGCATCGCTGATGGTGCCTTTCGCAACCTTGCGGGCCATATTGCCGTTGATGGTGGCCAAGCCTGCATTGATACGCTCTTCCGAGAGATCGTGGAGCCGGACGCCGAAGCCCGCGAGCGAACAGACATGGGCGATGCCGCTGCCCATCTGTCCCGCGCCGATCACGCCAACCGTTTTGATCTCAATGCCCATCTGACTTGCCTGCATCCATGCTCAATGCGTCCGGGCGAGCCTTCCCGCCCGGATCGCAATCATCGTACTTATTCCTGGACCGATTAGCCGGCCTTGGTCAACTCATCCTTCAGTTCAGGCAGGATCTGGAAGAGGTCGCCGACGAGGCCGTAATCGGCGACCTGGAAGATCGGCGCTTCCTCGTCCTTGTTGATCGCCACGATCACCTTGGAATCCTTCATCCCCGCCAGATGCTGGATCGCGCCCGAGATGCCCACCGCGATGTAGAGATCCGGGGCCACCACCTTGCCGGTCTGACCCACCTGCCAGTCGTTCGGCGCGTAGCCCGCATCCACCGCAGCGCGGGATGCGCCCATGGCCGCGCCCAGCTTGTCGGCGATCGGCTCGATATAGGTCTTGAAGTTCTCTGCCGAGCCCAGGGAGCGCCCGCCCGAGATGATGATCCGCGCCGAGGTCAGCTCGGGACGGTCGGACTTGGCGATCTCCTCGCCCTTGAAGCTCGACACGCCGGGATCGCCTGCAGCGTTCACCGTCTCGATGGCCGCCGCGCCGCCCTCGCCGGCCGCCGGGAAGGCTGCCGTGCGCACGGTGATCACCTTCTTGGGGTCTGTCGCCTGCACCGTCTGGATGGCGTTGCCCGCATAGATCGGACGCTCGAAGGTGTCGGGCGACACCACCTTGATGATGTCCGAGACCTGCATCACGTCGAGCAGCGCCGCCACTCGCGGCATGATGTTCTTGCCGTTCGAGGTCGAGGGCGCCACCAGCGCGTCGTAGGAACCGGCCAGCGATACGATCAGGTCGGCGGTCGGTTCGGCGAGCTGATGCTCGTAAGCCGCCGCGTCGGCGAGCAGCACCTTCTCGACGCCGTCCAGCCTTGCAGCCGCTTCCGCAGCCGCCCGGGCGTTGGCGCCGGCCACCAGCACATGAACCGGAGCCCCAAGTGCCTTGGCGGCGGACAGCGCCTTGTGGGTGGCGTCCTTGAGCTGAGCGTTGTCGTGCTCGGCAATCAGCAACGTGGTCATTGTTGTTCTTCTCCCTTAGAGCACGCCGGCTTCGGTCTTCAGCTTCGCGACGAGTTCGGATACCGAACCCACCTTCACGCCGGCCTTGCGGCCGCCGGGCTCAGCGGTCTTGAGCACCTTCAGGCGCGGAGCGATGTCGACGCCGAACGCCTCGGGCGAGGTTTCGTCGAGGGGCTTCTTCTTGGCCTTCATGATGTTGGGCAGGCTCGCATAGCGCGGCTCGTTGAGGCGCAGGTCCGTGGTGACGATGGCGGGCAGCTTCAGCCCCACCGTCTGCAGGCCGCCGTCGACCTCGCGGGTCACGTCGACCGAGCCCTCGCCCACATTCACCTTGAAGGCGAAGGTGCCCTGCGGCCAGCCGAGCAGGGCCGCCAGCATCTGGCCGGTCTGGTTGGAATCATCGTCGATCGCCTGCTTGCCCATGACCACGAGATCGGGCTTCTCCTGTTCGATCACGCCTTTCAGGATCTTGGCCACGGCGAGCGGCTCGACGGCAGCGTCCGTCTTGACCAGGATGCCGCGGTCGGCGCCCATGGCGAGCGCGGTGCGGATGGTCTCGGCGGCCTGAGCCGGGCCAATGGAGACAGCGACGATTTCGGTGGCCTTGCCCTGCTCCTTCAGGCGCACGGCCTCTTCGACGGCGATCTCGTCGAACGGGTTCATGGACATCTTCACGTTGGCGAGCTCGACCCCGGAGCCGTCGGGCTTCACACGGATCTTCACGTTGTAGTCGACCACTCGCTTCACGCACACTAGAAGCTTCATTTGTCTGTCCTCAAATTGAAGGTCAGGTCCGGATATGGCCCATGACAAGCTCTCCGGACAGATAGGAAAAAGGCGGATCGGACCGTAGAGCATCGGACCTGAAAGTGGAATGTACTTTTGGGAATGATCCGATGCTCTCCCGTCAACAAGCGTATCGTCGAATACGGCCCGTCAGGTCCGCACGAGGCGCTGTCCCGAGGCCCTCTGACGTCAACGGGGCGTCTGCAGTTCCTGCGCAGCGGCGCGGGCCAGAACCGGGTCGTAGCGATGCCGCATGAAGGGGATGAGAATGGCGCCGGCGATGAACCCGCCAAGATGGGCGAACCAGCCTACGCCCTCGTCGGAGCCGAAAAAGGCGGAGATGAATTGCACGGCGAACCAGAAGCCGATGGCCCAGTAGGCCGGGAGCCGCAAGGGTATCCCGCCCAGGAACAAGGCCCAGATCCGCACGCGCGGATACAGAATGACGTAGGCCGCCACGACGCCTGACACGCCGCCGGACGCCCCGATGAGGGGGCGCTGCGGCGCCGGCAGGATGAAGCTTTCGGGCATGCTCACGCCCACCATGGAGAAGGACGCGACGGCATGCGCGAGGCTGGCGGCGATTCCGCAGATCAGGAAGAACGCAAGGAAGCGTAGGTGCCCCATGGCATCTTCCACATTGTCGCCGAAGACCCACAGGAACAGCATGTTGCCGAGCAGGTGAAACCACGATCCATGCAGGAAGATGTTGGTGGCAAGGGTCATCCACGCGGGCACGAAGGGATAGCCGGGCGGCAAGGTATCGTAACCGAACAGCACGGCCGGGATGAGGCCGAAGCCTCCCACCATCTCATCGGCGGAGATCGGCCCATAGACGAAGACGAGATGGACGAGGATGCAGGCCACGATCAGAGACCGCGCCACGACCGGCGTCTTCATGTGCTGGAGGGGGACGCCGTCGTGAAGCGGAAGAAACATGGCCGCTCCTTTAGAGCATTGTTCGGCGAAGTGAATCCGGGGCGCCGACGCGGCTCACCCACACGGGATGATTCCACGAAAATGGAACCAGCTCTAGCGGTTCTGGCCGGGGACCCAGAGAACGTCCAAAGCGCCCTTGTCGTTGATGAAGCGTGAGGCGACGAAAAGGAAATCGGACAGCCGGTTGAGATATTTCACGGCTGCGTCGGAGACGGTTTCGTTCGGGTTCTGCATCAGCTCGACCACCCTGCGCTCGGCCCGGCGGCAGACGGTGCGGGCCAGGTGCAGCGAGGCTGCGGCGGGCGTGCCGCCTGGCAGAACGAAGGAGCGCAGGGGAGCGAGTTCGGCATTCAGCTCGTCGATTTCCCGTTCGAGGCGATCCACCTGACCCTGCGTGATGCGCAGGGGTTCGTAGGGAAGCGGCTTGTCCGTCTCCACCGTGGCGAGATCCGCACCGAGGTCGAAGAGATCGTTCTGGATGCGGCCGAGCATCGCATCGATGGGCAGGTCCTTCGTATGCAGGCGGACCAGCCCGATGCAGGCATTGGTTTCGTCGACTGTGCCGAAGGCTTCGATGCGCAGATCGTGTTTCTGGCGGCGTCCGCCGGCGGCCAGCGCCGTGGTGCCGTTGTCGCCGGTGCGGGTGTAGATGCGATTGAGAACGACCATGAAGGGTCCGGGTTTTCGAGGGCTCGTTAGAACGAATACCCAACCCGTGCGCCGACATTCGTCAAGCCCCGATTCTCGGAGCAGGAGCCGGCATTGGAGAGATGCTCAATGGTGGCGATCACGCTCCAGTTGGCGGAGAGGCGCACGCCCACGGAGCCGGATTCACGAAAGAGAGGTGAGCAGCCCAGGGATTGGCGATCCGAGAAGGGATCCGTGACCCTGTCCTTGCCGTTGTGGAAGGCCCCGCCCAGGCTGCCCTCCACGAACACGCTGGGCGTGACGTCAAAGGTCCAGGTCAGGCCGGTATAGGCGAAGCTGGTCCGATCATCGAAGTTCAGGCTGCCGCCGAAATGCGGGCGGGGAATGAAATAGCTCGTGAACAGGTCGGACGCGGTGAAGGGCTTTGCGAGAAGGATTTCGCCGGTGAGATTGGCTGATCCGTCCCTGCCTTCGGGACCCCAGGGATCCTGGGCGGAGAACCCGATACGGAACTCGGAGAGAAGGCTGGGCTGGGTGG
This sequence comes from Microvirga sp., assembly GCA_035645515.1. GTDB lineage: Bacteria > Pseudomonadota > Alphaproteobacteria > Rhizobiales > Beijerinckiaceae > Microvirga. The sequence continues at coordinate 5,243 of DASQML010000040.1, read as the reverse complement.
AGGCGGTGGATTGCCTTCTGGCGTCAGCAGCGGAAAGGCCTGTCGATCCCATAAGGAGGACCAGTAGGCTCAAGCCAAAGGCTCTGCTGGCGCGCATCGAAGAGAATCCGTCGTTAATGATTGGTCCCAACAGGCTAAGCCCGTTATGGCTAATGATCTCTTAATACAGACCGTGGCGAAAAAGTGTCAAGACGGAGAAGGCTAGGCCGCTTTCCACCAGATCACGCCCATGATGACGATGATGGCGATAAACTGAAGCAGGACGCGCATTCTCATGAGCTGCTGCGACCGGTTGGCGCTGCCACCGCGCAGCATATTGAGAAGGCCGAGAAGCAGGACGAAGGCCACGGCCAGAACGGCAACCGGCACAATGATATCGGCAAAGCTGGTCATCGCAATTCCATGGACGGAGCCGGGGTTCAGCGGAACTGAACCCTGTGAGGGAAAGGGGCGGCCCGCCTGTGAATCGCCTTCCTCTTAGCCTTAAACCTAGTTCCTGCGAAGCAGGCGCTCGAAATAATCGAGCTCTTCCTGCGGCCGCGTCGGGTCGCCGAGCTTGCGCCGAAGCTCCTCGAGAATGCGCTGCGCCCTCTGAGAAGGTGATTCGTTCACATTGGGAACGCCATCGCGCGTGTTGTCCGTGTAGTCCCGGTTGCGGGTGGGGCGGCCCAGGGGATCGTTGTTGGACTGACCCGTCCGACCGGGGCCCTGCGGCTCGCCCTGGCCCGGCTGATCGCCCGCCTGCTGGTTGCCGTCCTGACCCTGCTGCATCTGCTCCATCTGCTGAGCCATGCCCTGCATGCCGCGGCGCAGATTTTCGAGGGCCCGTCCCTGGGCGTCGACGGCGGGCCCGTCCTGGCCCTGGCCGAGGGCACCCTCGGCATCGCGCATGGCCTGCTCGGCCTCGCCGAAGCCCTGCTCCCCCTGCATGCCCATGCCTTCCATACGCCGCTGCAATTCCTGAAGCCGCTCACGCAAAGCCTGCTGCCGTTGCTGGAGCCCTTGCGGATCCTCCTGACCCGGGGAGCCGTTCTGGCCCTGCTCCTGGCTTTCGCCCTGTTCTCCCTGTTGGCCCTGCTGCCCTCGCTGGCGCTGTCCTTGCCGCTGTCCCTGGCGCTGCCCGTTGCGGTCGCCCTGCTGCATGCGGCGGTTCTGGCCCTGGCGGAAGGTTTCGTCGCGCAGGTTCTGCTGCTCGCGCGCCATGTCTTCGAGATCGCGCATGGCCTGGTTCATCTCACGCCCCAAGGGATCGGTCATGCGGCTGTTGGGCTGCGCCGTCTGGAGGTTCTCGAGAATGTTGCGCAACTGGTCGAGGAGACGCTGGGCTTCGGCCATGTCGCCGCGGCGCATGGCCTCTTCCATCTGCTGCAGCATGCGATTGAGGTCGTCCTGCGTGATCATGCGATCGGGCGCACGCTGATTCTGGTTCTCGGATTGCTGCCGGTTCTGCTGCATGCGCTGAGCGAACTCGCGCAGGAACTTGTCCATGGCCTGCCGCAGTTCCTCCGTGAGGCGGCGGATCTCGTCGTTGGTCGCACCTCGCTCCATGGCCTCCTTCAGGCGCTCCTGGGCCGCGCGCAGCTCGCGCTCCGCGTCGGAGAGGTTGCCGTCTTCGATCTGCAGCGCCATGGACCAAAGCCAATCGGCGACATCGGTGAGAGCCTCGTCGGTCTTCGCGACGCGCAGGCGTTCTGCGGCCGTGCGCAGGCCCATGAACACACCCCATTGCGGCGTGAATTCCTCCGGCTCGATCAGCAGGGCATCGAGCGCGATCTGCACGCGCCTGCGGTCGTCGGGGGCGAGCACGAGGTTGCGGCGCTGCTCTACGAGGGCCTTCGCCAAGGGATTGGTGAAGGGGCGCTGCGGCAGGGTAAAGGTGATGGCCTCGCTCGTGGCCTCCTGGCCTGCCTCGTCCTTCGCCTTCAGCCTGATCGTCACCGGAGCGCCGGCCCAGGGATGGTTCGTCAGGTCGACGGGGGAGCGGGTGTCGGGCGAGTTCTCCTCGTGCCCTGGAAGCGTGAGCGTCAGCGTGGGAGCGGGCACCAGCGAACGGCCTTTGCTGCCGTCGGCCTTCTCCACCAGGCCCTCGAGAGAAGTGATGCCGTAATCGTCCCTGCCCTTGTAGACGAGGCTGAAGGTGCCGCGGGCATTCACTTCCGGCGGGCCGGTGAAGGCGATCTCCGGGATCCGGTCGGGAATGGCTTCGATGGTGAGCGTGACGCTGTGGGCAAAGCCGGTGCTGACGGTGAGCTCGGTGCTGCCGTCGAGGGTGTAGCGCTCCTCCCGCAGGTCCGCACGCTGGTTATTCTTCGGCGGCAGGGGAGAAAGCCCCTTGCCTGGCCTGATCTCGGCGTCGCCCTCACCGGCTACACGGATCACGAGGGTGGAATGGATCGGCGCGCGAAGGCTCTGGCCTCGGGCGAGATCGATCATGAGGGGCGGCATGCGGGTATAAAGGGGCGGATCGATCCATCCATCGATGCGGAAAGACGGCGCCGCGGCCGAGGCCTCCCGCCAGTCGAACGCCGCCTTGAGCCGCGTGCCGATTTCCGGCCCCGCCACGAAGGCGCTTGTGACCAGGGCGAGGATGCCGGCCGCACGTACGGCGTAGCGATCGCGCCGGGGCATGTCGGGCCGGGGCGGAGCGACCCGCATCCGGCCGATAGCGTCCTCCGCGCGCTTGCGGTGCAGGGACCAGAGGGCCCGCGTGCCGGGATCGCTCGATCCGAGCGCCAAGCTGTCGTCGAGCACGCGCGCCGGGCCGTGGGTGAGGCCGGTGTCCCGGTCGAGCCGGTCGAGGGCCCGCGTGCGGCTCGGCATGCGCAGGCGCGTCAGGGGCCAGAGGGAGAGAAGGAAGGCTGCCGTGAACAGGCTCAAGCCGATCGTCCGCCAGATGCGCGGTGCGTCGAGCCAGAGGCCGAACCAGGAGAGCGTGAGAAAGGTCAGAACGATGGCGAGGGGCAGCCACAGGCGGGGCCAGGCCTCCTCCCACCAGAGCGACCAGCGGGCATGCGAGATCAGGCGCCCGAACCTCTTGCTCAGGTTGCTCTGCGCAGGCGACGGGTTCGAGCCTTCGCTCATGCCAAAAGTCTCCGCTGCACCGGTCGGTGCTCACGCCCCATTCAAAAAGCTAGCACGGTGGCTTGAGATGACCAGCCGTCAAATGGGCACAAACTGCCGCAAGGGGAGATTGTAGCCGGGGCAGCGTTCACATCCTCGTCAGTGACGAGACAAATGCCGAGCACGATCCCGGTTCATTCAGCCGCGCATCAGGCCAGCCAGCTTGGGACCCTATCGAGGCCGATGAGATCCTCGTAAGCCGGACGCGGACGCACCACGGCGCTCTCGCTGCCGCGCACGAGAACCTCCGGCACGAGAAGACGCGTGTTGTAGGTGTTGGCCTGAACCGCGCCATAGGCCCCCGCGGTCATGATGGCGATGAGATCCCCCGGCTTCACCGCCGGCATGCCGCGGGAGAGAGCGAGATAATCCCCCGTCTCGCACACGGGCCCCACCACGTCGGCGATGATGTGCGGCGCGTCGGGAGAAGGCTCGGCCACGGGCTTGATGTTGTGGAAGGCCTCGTAGAGCGTCGGGCGGATGAGATCGTTCATGGCCGCATCGACGATCACGAAGGTGCGGCCGGCGCCTTCCTTCACATAGATCACCTTTGCGACGAGAATGCCCGCATTGCCGGCGATCAGGCGCCCCATCTCGAAGACGAGCTTGAGGCCGAGAGGCTTCGTATGGCGCTTGATGATCTCGGCATAGGCCTGCGGGTCCGGCGGGGGCGCATTGTCGTCGCGATAGGGCACGCCGAGACCGCCGCCGAGATCGATGTGATGGAGCTTGTGCCCGTCCGCCATCAGGTCGCGCGCAAGCTCGGAGAGAAGCGCCGTGGCGTTGTCGAAGGGCGCAAGATCCGTGATCTGGCTGCCGATATGCATGTCGACGCCGGTGATCTCGATACCCTTGAGGGCGGCCGCGCGCGCATAGACCTCGCGGGCCCGGGAGATCGGAATGCCGAATTTGTTCTCGGATTTGCCAGTCGAAATCTTCTGATGCGTCTTGGCGTCGACGTCAGGGTTGATGCGGATCGAGACCGGAGCACGCCGCCCCTTGGAGAGCGCGACCTCTGAAAGCGCTTCGAGCTCGGGCTCGGATTCCACGTTGAAGCAGAGAATGCCGCTGTCGAGGGCAAAAGCCATTTCCGCCTTCGTCTTGCCGACGCCGGAGAACACCACGCGCTCACCGGGAACGCCCGCTGCAAGGGCGCGACGCAGCTCGCCTTCCGAGACGATGTCCATGCCGGCACCCAGACGCGCCAATGTTTTCAGCACCGCCTGGTTCGAATTCGCCTTCATGGCGTAGCAGACGAGGGCATCCGTATCGGCGAAAGCCTGCGAGAAGACGCGGTAATGCCGTTCAAGGGTAGCGGAGGAATAGCAATAGAACGGGGTCCCGACCTCGTCGGCGAGGCGGCGCAGGCTGACATCCTCCGCATGGAGGATGCCGTCGCGATAGGCGAAATGATGCATCGGGCGGCCTTACAGCAGCGGGTCGAGGATAAAGGGATCCTTGGGGATGGTATAGCCGCGTTTGGGACCTTGGCGGGGTGTGCCGACCGGGGAGGGGAGGGTCGCCTGATCGGCGGCTCCCTGCTGCGCTCCCTGTTGGGCTTGGGGAGCGGACCCATCCGGCGGCGGCTCCAGCGCGCCGCGACGGCCGCAAGCCGAGAGGCCGAGAACGATGAGGCCGGCCACCAGGGCCGCACGGGTGAAGGAAACGCTGGTCGACATTCAAAGGCTCCGAAACGTGGCCGCACCATAACGGGAAGCGTGAGCCAATGCGAGAGGCAAGGTGAGGGAGCGTGCCGCCCTGTCCCAACCCCTCCGCGGCTCCACAGCATCCTGATGGACGTGCCCCTCATGAGGGCTTGAGGCTTGGCCGAAAGAGAGCCGCATCGAGCTCATTGCGCATGCACCGGAACCCCCAAAACCCGCAGCCGCCCTTGGCTGGTCAGCCTCGCCGCTCTTGGTCTTTTGGGCGCAGGCGTAGCTTGGTGCGGCTTCTCCCTGATGGGCGCGAATGTCGCGCAATCCGGCGAGTGTCGTGCTTCGCAAGCACATGCCGAGCGGCTAAAGCCTTTTGCAAAGGGCGAACTGGCGGCTGTCGGCGTGAGCAGCTCGCCCAAGACGCCGCCGGAGATTTCCTTCACGGATGCCAATGGGCAGACCACGAGC
>DASQML010000039.1:0-2032 GCA_035645515.1 Microvirga sp. | reverse complement strand
GGAATGCGGCTGACGCAGAAGGCGCTCGCGCTGCGCGAGCCTCTGAAACGTCTCTTGAACGAGGTGACGGTCATTCTCGATCCGCCGGCCGTCGCCTTGGCCGACATCAAGCAGACGGTCCGTATCGTCATGGCTGATCATCCGGCCGTCATCGTGACGCGAAGCCTCTTCAGCCAACTCGCCGATACCGCACCGGGAATCGATCTCGTCATCATGCCATGGCATGGAGCCGCCGATGTGACGGAGAGGCTTGCCCGCGGCGAGGTCGATCTCGCCGTTTCCGTTCTGCCGCCGCTCGGCCCACAGTTTCAGCGCGTCGAACTGTTGTTTGAAACCTACGTGGTCGCCATGCGCAGGAAGCACCCGGCAGCGCGCCGGTTCGATCTCGACACGTGGCTCGCCTATCCGCACATTCTCGTGTCAGGCCGCGGGGACAGGCACGGCGCCCTCGACGATGTTCTTGCAGCGCAGGGGCGCTCCCGCCGCGTCGGCTTGGTCATGCCGAGTTTCCTGATGGTGCCGCCGACGCTCGGGTCCTCGGACATGATTGCCTTGCTGCCGCGACATTGCCTGCCGCCCGACCACGAGAAGACGCTTGCGGTGTTCGAGCCGCCCGTCTCCGTCGAGGGCTTTCCGCTTCACCTGGCATGGCACAGACGCCGCGATCAGGATCAGGCGGTTCAGCATATCGCGCAGCTGATCCGCGCGTGCCTGTCTGAGGAACAGGCATGAACGAGAAAGGCGCTGCCCGGAAAGCAGCGCCTTCTTCATCGTCGGTCTGGTGACGTTTTCAGGCCGCCAGTTCCGCCCGCACCTTGGTGCGGAACTCGTCGATGCAGATGAGCTTGCCGCCCCTCTCCACGTGCCAGAAGGTCCAGCCGTTGCAGGAGGGGAAGCCCTGGGTGAGGGCGCCGATCTTGTGGATCGAGCCGACGATAGGTCCGAGGGCCAGCGTTCCGTCGGCGCGCACCACGGCCTTGTGGCGGCGGCGCTCGTCCACCAGCGTCTCGCCGGCCTTTACATAGCCGCCCTCGATGAGGGAGAGGAACGGCACGCGCACCTCCGTGCGCTTCTCCGGGGGGGCTGCGACCGACACGTCGTCGAGCGGCACGACCGCGTCGATGCGCTGGCGCGCAGCCTTCGCGTAAACCGGATCGCGTTCGAGGCCGATGAAGTTGCGGCCCAGCAGCTTGGCGACGGCGCCGGTGGTGCCGGAACCGAAGAAGGGATCGAGCACCACATCGCCCGGATTGGACGAGGAGAGCAGCACCCGGGCGAGCAGTGATTCCGGCTTCTGCGTCGGGTGGACCTTACGTCCGCGCTCGTCCTTCAGGCGCTCGTCGCCGGTGCAGATCGGAATGAACCAATCCGAGCGCATCTGCACGTCTTCGTTGCCGGCTTTGAGCGCATCGTAGTGGAAGGTGTAGCCCTTCGAATCCGCGCCCTTCGAGGCCCAGATCATGGTCTCGTGCGCGTTGGTGAAGCGGCGGCCCTTGAAGTTCGGCATCGGGTTGGCCTTGCGCCACACGATGTCGTTGAGGATCCAGAAATCCAGATCCTGCAGGGCTGTGCCCACGCGGAAGATGTTGTGATAGGAGCCGATGACCCAGAGCGTCGCGTTCTTCTTCATCACGCGGCGCACGGCGGAGAGCCATGCACGGGTAAAGGCGTCGTATTCGGCAAAGCTCGCGAATTTGTCCCAGTCGTCATCGACGGCATCGACGAGGCTCTGGTCGGGGCGGGTGAGCGCCTGTTCGAGCTGGAGATTGTAGGGCGGATCCGCGAAGACCAGATCCACGCTCTCAGGGGGGAGCTTCTCGAGATTGGCGATGCAATCACCGAGAAGAATCTCATTGAGAGGAAGAGACTTCGGCAGGACGGAGAGGGGCGTTTTACGCCCCGTCCGAGGAGCCGGCGCAGACCGCCCGGTACGCGAGACACTGATCCGGGAGGCGGCGCCGGCAGCCCCGGTACGCAAGGTACCCATGGGTGATCACCGGTTACGCAACTGACACTCAGGATCATCGTCCGT
>DASQML010000038.1:0-1749 GCA_035645515.1 Microvirga sp. | reverse complement strand
GCTTCAACCGCCGGCACCTGATTGAAGCACCGCGCGGGATGCTCGGCAAGGCGGGTGAGCGGCGCGGCAGAAGCGGCGCTAAGAGCGGCCCCGGCAAATGGGGCGTTGGGCCGGGGCCGCCACCGGAGCGCCCCCACACCGGCAGGCGATTGAAGCACTTGGACGCCTCGAAAAACCTCCCCGAATCGGCGGCGATCTGATTCATACGGCTGGTCTGGCGGGGGTGAACGATGCGGGGGCAGCCTGGGTTCTGGGATGTCGATGAGCGATATGCGCGGCTGAGTGAGGCGGGCGATCCGCTGGAGAAGCTCAATTCGGTCGTGCCGTGGGAAGTCTTCCGCAAGCCGCTGGGGAAAGCGCTGAAGCGTTCGGATGGGGCCAGGGGCGGCAGGCCTCCCTACGACCCGGTGCTGATGTTCAGGATCATGGTGCTGCAGGCGCTGTATAACCTGTCGGACGATCAGGCCGAGTTCATGATCCAGGATCGGTTGTCGTTCATGCGCTTCCTTGGCGTGAGCCTGAGCGACCGCGTTCCGGATGCGAAGACGATCTGGTTGTTCCGGGAGCACCTGGCCCAAGCCGGGGCAGTCGAGAACCTGTTCGCCCGGTTCGACAAGCATCTCACGAAGGCGGGCTACCTGGCGATGGGCGGCCAGATCGTCGACGCGACGATCGTGGCGGCGCCGAAGCAGCGCAATACTGAGGGTGAAAAGGCCGACATCAAGGCGGGCAAGATCCCGGAGGAGTGGAGGAAGAAGCCGGCGAAGCTCTGCCAGAAGGATCGCGACGCGCGCTGGACGGTGAAGTTCTCCAAGGCCAAGCCGACCGAAGAAGGCAAGCCGAAGCTCGTGGATATCGCCGTGCCGGCGTTCGGCTACAAGAACCACGCCGCCATCGATCGCCGCCACGGCTTCATCCGCGGCTGGTCGGTGACCAGTGCGGCGGCCTACGACGGAGCACAGCTCCAGAGCGTCATCAGGCGCAACACCGCCTCGAAGGTATGGGGCGACACGGCCTACCGGTCAAAGAAGAACGAGGCATGGCTGTCGAAGCACGGCTATGTCTCCGACATCCACCACAAGAAGCCGGCGGGACGGCCAATGAGCGAGCGCATGTCGCGGGCCAACGGCCGGCGCTCAAAGGTTCGCTCGGCGATCGAGCATGTCTTCGCACGCCAGAAAGGACCGATGGGGCTCTTCGTGCGGACCGTCGGCATCATTCGCGCAAGGGCGAAGATCGGCCTGGCCAATCTCGCCTACAACATGACCCGATACGCCTGGCACAAGGGGCGAAGTGTGCCTGCCTGACGGGGTGAACGCCGTTCGGGCCCGACCTGCGGATTACAATCGGAACTCCGGCGCCGAAATCCCGCAGCTCATGAGGCGACAGTCCTCGGAATCGAACCAATTGCCCCATGAAGCCAATGGCGGTCGGTAGTTCGAGGCCTCCAACTCGGCCGCAGTCCGGGAGGTGCCCGAACCTGCGGCAGGGCCAGGGCAGGTCGTCGTGGCGGTCTCCCATGCAGGCCTGAACTATGCCGATCTGATGATGCTCACCGGCATTTATCCCCACCCCAAAGGCTATCCCATGGTTGCGGGACTTGAGCTTGCGGGAGTTGTGACAGAGCTCGGCCCGGGGGTGTCGGGCGTCAATGTTGGTGACCGGGTGGCCGCTTTCAGCGAGAACGCGGGCGCTTTCGCGGAGTTCTGCGCTGTGCCAGCGGAGCGGCTGGTGCGAGTGCCAGACTGG
>DASQML010000037.1:0-10118 GCA_035645515.1 Microvirga sp. | reverse complement strand
CGGCAGGAGGCCGCCCGCTGCAAGACGCGGTGTCCGCCTAAAAGAACCGTGCGCGAGGAGCCGTTCAGCTCCAAGCCTCTCACCAGAAAACGAGCCGGACGCCTCCTCGCGCCCTCCCTCGATCAGCACACCTCGCGCCACTCACGCCGCGAGGACAATCACGCTCGCCCGCTTGGATCTTTGACGGCTCATCATCTGCCGGCCTTGGCTCTGCATCGCAGCAGGATGAAGAGAGGGAGCGCTTGCCAAGCCCGCAGGAACCGCGCAGAACCGCGCTGAAAGAGCGGCGGGACCGGAGCCTGCCGCAGACCAGGGGGTGACGGCATGATGCGAAAGGCTTTGACAGCGGGCTTGCTGATGGTTTGGGCCAGCTGGAGCACGGGCACCGCCATGGCCCAGCCGGCCCTGCGGGACGTCACCTTCGGCACCAACTGGCTCGCCCAGGCCGAGCATGGCGGCTATTACCAGGCGCTCGCGGATGGCACCTATGAGAAATACGGCCTGAAGGTCACCATCGTGCCGGGCGGCCCGCGTGCGGACAACCGCATGCTCATGAGCGTCGGCAAGCTCGATTTCTACATGGGCGGCAGCCTGATCCAGGCTTTTTCGGCGGTCGAGAAAAACATCCCGACCATCGTGGTGGCGGCGCATTTCCAGAAGGAGCCGCAGGCTCTCATGAGCCATCCGGGCCAGGGCTTCGACACATTCGCCGATCTCAAGAAGTCGAACGACATCCTGCTCTCGAAGAGCGGCGCAGCCACTTTCTTCCAATGGATGAAGGCGGAGTTCGGATTCAAGGACGAGCAGGTGAAGCCCTATGGATTCAACCCGGCTCCCTTCATCGCCAACAAGCAATCGGTGCAGCAGGGCTACGTGACCTCCGATCCGCTCGTGATCGAGAAGGCGGCAGGCTTCAAGCCCAATGTGTTCCTGCTCGCCGATCAGGGCTTCAGCACCTACTCGACCACCATCGAGACACGCCGCGAGATGGTGGAGAAGGACGCGGACCTCGTGCAGCGCTTCGTGGATGCCTCCACCATCGGATGGTACAATTATCTCTATGGCGACAACCGAGCGGCGAATGCGCTCATCAAGCGCGAGAACCCGGAGATGACGGACGAGCTTCTCGCCTACGCAGTCGCGAAGATGAAGGAGTACGGCATCGTCGATTCCGGTGACGCGCAAAAGCACGGCATCGGCGCCATATCGGATGCGCGCATGAAGGATTTCTTCGATAAGATGGTGAAGGCTGGCCTCTTCAAACCCGACCTCGACTACAGGAAGGCCTACACGCTTCAATTCGTGAACAAGGGCGTCGGGCTCGACCTGAAGAAGTGACCGGCATTTGAGCGCCGTGCATCCCATGACCGCATCCACCCTCGTTTCGCTGAAGGACGTGAGCAAGGTTTTCGCCAACGGGGTGGCGGCCCTCGATCATTTCAGCCTCGATATCCGCGAGGGTGATTTTCTCTCCCTCCTCGGCCCATCGGGCTGCGGCAAGTCGACGGTCCTGCGCCTGATCGCAGGTCTTGCCGACCCGACGTCCGGAAGCGTGGCATGGACCGGTCCGTCTGGGATGGATCATCGCGGCGAGGTCGGCTTCGTGTTTCAGGAGCCGACGCTGATGCCCTGGGCCAACGTGGCGGACAATGTGTGGCTGCCCCTGCGCCTGCGCGGTTTGTCACGACGGGAGGCGAAGGATCGCATCGCGGAGAGCCTCGCCCTCGTCGGGCTGAAGGACTTCGCGAAAGCCTATCCGCGCGAACTCTCCGGGGGCATGAGGATGCGCGTGTCCATTGCGCGCGCGCTCAGCGTGAAGCCGCGCCTGCTTCTGATGGACGAGCCCTTCGCGGCACTCGACGAGATCACGCGTTTCAGGCTCAATGACGATCTGCTCAAGCTGCAGAGCGACCTCTTCTGCACCATCGTGTTCGTCACCCATTCGGTCTACGAGAGCGCTTATCTCTCGAACCGCATCGCCATCCTGTCGCGGCGTCCTGGGCGTGTGGTGACGGAGATCGCTGCTCCCCCCTCCTCCATGAGAGGAGGCGATTTCCGCACGAGCCAGGCTTATGCGGAATTGTGCCGGCACGTGTCACAGGCTCTAACGAGCACCCTGAAGGACGAGAGGCCGCGATGATCCGCAATCCTCTCAAATTCGTCATGCCGCTGGTCGTATTCTGCATCGCCATCGCGCTGTGGGAAGTCTATGTGCGCGTCGCGTCCGTGCCGCCTTATATTCTGCCCGCGCCGAGCCTGATCGCCGCCACGATGAGAGCCGACTGGCCGTTGCTTCAGGCTTCGCTCCTCGTGACGCTGAAGACCACATTCGCGGCCCTCGTTCTCGCCGTCATTGGCGGCGTCGCGCTGGCGTGTTTTTTAAGCCTCTCACGCATCGTCGAGTATTCGCTCTATCCCTTCGCCGTCGTGCTGCAGGTCACGCCGATCATCGCCATCGCGCCGCTGCTGCTGATCTACATGCCGCAGGATGTGGCCGTGCTGGCCTGCGCCTGGCTCGTCGCCTTTTTCCCCATCCTGTCGAACACGATGCTGGGGCTCCAATCCGTCGATCGGAACCTGCTGGAGTTGTTCAGGCTCTATGGCTCCCCCTCCCGCGGCACTTGGAATGCGCGCGTTGCATCCCAGCTGAAGGCCCTGTGGTACCTGCGCCGGCCGGCAGCCCTTCCGGCCTTCCTCGCAGGGCTGCGGATCGCAGGCGGGCTCGCGCTCATCGGAGCGGTGGTGGCCGAAATGACCGCCGGCTCCGCGGGAGCGGGTTCGGGGCTCGCCTATCGCATCATCGAGAGTCAGTACCGTCTCAACATTCCCCGGCTTTTCGCCGCGCTCGTTCTCTTGGCTGCGACGGGCGTGACCCTATTTCTCGCCTTGAGCCTCCTGACCCGCTTCCTGCTGAGGCACTGGCACGAGAGCGCCCTGCCCCGGGAAGCATGACGCAATCTGTTGACGAGACATCAATCTGTCATCGAACCGTCATGACTTCCTGGTCATGGTGGTATCATGGCGGCTCACAGAGGGACACGGCATGGGCGCGGACAAGGACATTATTCATCCGGGCGTGAAGAGCGTCGGCTGGGCCCTGGTCCAGGCCTCGCGCCTCCATCGCAGCCGCACGGGCGACAAACTCTCCCAGCTTGGTCTGTTCGCCGGCCAGGAGCAGGTACTGCAGGCGCTTGCAAGCTCGGGCCCCATGACCATGGGCGATCTTGCGGCGATCCTGCGCGTCCGCCCGCCCACGGCCTCCAAGACGGTGTCGCGCCTCTCCTCCCTCAAGTTGGTTGAACGGCACACGGAGCCGGGAGATGCGCGCGTGGTGCGGGTCAAGCTCACCAAGGAAGGCAAGCGCAAGGCCGCCGCCATCGACGCCATCTGGGACGAGGTGGAAGCCGAACTCCTGGCGGGCTTCGACAACAAGGACCGCAAGCGCCTGCGCAAGCTCCTGCGCAAGGCCGCCAAGAACCTCGCAGGGGTCACGGGAGCCGATCAGAGCGGCTTCGAACCCGAGGACGATATCGAGGATCTGGGCGCCGAAGAGCCTGAACTCGCCGCGACTGCTTAAACGCTCCAGGCCCTTCGCCTCTGGAAGGCCGCACCATCGCATCCGGCGCCGACTTGCTCTATCGTATTCCCATGAAGAGCAGGGACTGGATGCGTTTGTCATGAGCAATGCCCCCATCAGCAGCCTTCCGGGAGTCGGGCCGGTGACCCAGGGATGGCTGGAGGAAGCCGGTATTCGTACAGTATCCGATCTCAAGGCTCTCGGATCTGTCGAGGCCTATCGCCGTCTCAAGTTCATGCTTCCCCGCCGTGTCAGTCTCAATGCTCTCTATGGGCTTGAAGCGGCCCTGCGCGGTTGTCATTGGCTCGATCTGCCCCAGGATGTGAAAGCAGCCCTGCAGCAGGAAGCCCGGGCGATTGACGAAGCTTTTCGGCGCGGTTCTGTTAGCCGTTGCACGACATGCTGACGATCGAAGAGAGCCTCATGAGCAAAACTGAAATTCTGATGACCGCCCCGATGATGCCCGTGGCAATCGAGGCTCTCGACAAGGCTTTTACCCTCCACCGTCTCTGGGAGCATGAGAATCGCACAGGATTTCTGCGGGAGATCGGCCCGCGCATTCGCGGCGTTGCGACCAGCACGCTGTTCGGCCGCATGGATGCGAGCCTGTTCGAGACTCTGCCCCATCTCGAAATCGTCTCCAGCTTCGGGGTCGGCTACGACAACGTGGACGTGACGGAAGCCGCCAGGCGAGGAGTAATCGTCACCAACACGCCGGATGTGCTCAACGACGAGGTGGCCGATCTCACCATCGGCCTTCTGCTGGCGACCTTGCGCAAGATTCCCCAGGCGGATCGCTACCTCCGTGAAGGCCGGTGGCTGAAGGCCCCCTTCCCGCTTTCCCCTACCCTGCGCGAAAGAAAAATCGGCATCGTGGGCCTCGGACGCATCGGCAAGGCCATTGCACGGCGGCTGGAAGGCTTCGACGTGAGCATCGCCTATCATGGCCGCACCCGTCAGGAGAACGTGGCCTACACCTATTACCCGACACTGATCGGCATGGCCGAAGCCTGCGATGTGCTCATCGTCATCACGCCCGGCGGCGCCGGCACGCGGCACCTCATCGATGCGGATGTGCTGAAGGCTCTCGGCCCTGACGGCGTCCTCATCAACGTGGCGCGCGGCAGCGTGGTGGATGAGCAGGCCCTGATCGAGGCGCTGAAATCCGGCACGATTCTCATGGCAGGACTCGACGTCTACGAGGACGAGCCGCGCGTTCCGCAGGATTTGATCGACATGGAGCACGTTGTGCTGCTGCCCCACATCGCCTCCGGCTCCGTTCATACCCGCAATGCGATGGCGCAGCTCGTCGCCGACAATCTGATCTCATGGTTCAGCGGCAAGGGCCCGCTGACGCCTGTTCCTGAGACACCCTATCAAGCAGGGTGAGGCTCAAAGCGCGAAGCCGCCATCGACCAGATGAATGTGGCCCGTCGTATAGCTCGCCTCGTCCGAGGCGAGATAGACGGCGAGCGCCGCGACTTCCTCAGCTGTTCCGAGACGTCCCATAGGCTGCCGGTCGATGAAGGCCTGGCGCACCGCCTCGATGCTCTGGCCCGAGCTTTCCGCCAGCGACGCGATGCGTTCATCCAGTGACGGCGATTGGATCGTGCCGGGGCAGATGGCATTGGCTCGGACGCCGCGCTTGATGAAATCGGCAGCGACCGCTTTTGTCAGGCCGATCACCGCCGCCTTCGTCGCCCCATACACATAGCGGTTGGGAATTCCGCGCACGGAGGATGCGCCGGAGGCGATGTTGACGATGGATCCTCCACCCCTTTCGAGCATTCCCGGCACCACCGCCTTAATGGTGCGATGCATCGACTTCACGTTCAGATCGAACGAGAAATCCCAATCCGCATCGGAGCATTCGAGCACAGTGCCGTGATGCACGAAGCCCGCCGCATTCACGAGAATGTCGAAGGCTCCGGCCTCGTGGACGAGCGCTTCGATGGATGAACTCGAGCGGACATCCAGCCTGCGCCGTGTGGCTCCCTCGAGACCTTCGAGCTTGGATTCGTCGAGATCCGTCGCCCAGACATGCGCGCCTTCGCGGAGAAACGCCTCCGCGATGGCACGTCCGATCCCCTGCCCCGCCGCCGTGACGAGAGCGGTCTTGCTCTTCAGCCGATCCGCCATGGTGCCTCCAGGGTCGATGCTTGCATCAGTGGTTGTCGCGCGGCACACCGAAGGTCTGTGCCACCTTCTGGTATTTCACCGCAGGCTTCAGCGTCATGCCCTCGGAGAGCTGATCCACCATCGAGCGCTGGATCTCCTGCCAGGGAGTCTGGCTCGCCGGATAGGCATAGCCGCCACGGGCCTCGAGATCGGCGCGGCGTTTCTCCAGCTCTTCCTTCGGAAGCAAGATATCGGCCGTACGCTTGTTGAGATCGATGCGGATGCGGTCTCCGGTCTGCAGCAGCGCGAGGCCGCCGCCGGCCGCCGCCTCGGGCGATGCGTTGAGAATCGACGGCGTGCCCGAGGTTCCGGACTGGCGTCCGTCGCCGATGCAGGGCAGGGAGAGGACACCGCGTTTGATGAGAGCGCCAGGCGGCTGCATGTTCACCACTTCCGCCGCACCCGGATAGCCGATGGGGCCTGCACCGCGCATGATGAGGATCGTATGCTCGTCGATGTTGAGCGACGGATCGTCGATGCGGTGGTGATAATCCTCCGGCCCGTCGAACACGACAACAGGGCCTTCGAAGGCATTCGGGTCGTTCGGGTTGTTGAGGTAGCGTTCCTGGAATTCCCGGCTGATCACGCTCGTCTTCATGATCGCGGAATCGAAGAGCGTTCCCTTGAGATTGAGGAAGCCGGCCTTCTCCTTCAGCGGGTTGTCGTAGGAGCGGATGACATCGCGATCCCAGGTGAACTTGCCCTTGCAGTTCTCTCCGATGGTGGTGCCCGTGCAGGTGATCGCATCTTCATGGATCTTGCCGGCGCCGATGAGCTCGGCGATCACCGCCGGCAGACCGCCTGCGCGGAAGTATTCCTCGCCGAGATACTCGCCTGCGGGCTGCACGTTCACGAGCAGCGGGATCTCGAAGCCGATGCGCTCCCAGTCGTCGTTGTCGAGCGGCACGCCGATATGTTTCGCAATGGCGTTGATGTGAATGGGCGCATTGGTCGAGCCGCCGATGGCGGCATTGGCGACGATCACGTTCTCGAACGCCTCGCGGGTCATGATGTCGGACGGCTTCAGGTCTTCCCACACCATCTCGACGATGCGTTTGCCGGTCTCGTAGGCCATCTGCCCGCGCTCGCGGTAGGGCGCAGGAATCGCGGCAGAGCCCGGGAGCGCCATGCCGAGCGCTTCCGCCAGCGCATTCATGGTCGAGGCCGTGCCCATGGTGTTGCAATGGCCCACCGAGGGGGCGGAGGAGCCCACAATGTCCATGAACTGCTGGTAGTCGATATCGCCCGCCGCATGACGCTCGCGCGCCTTCCACACGATGGTGCCGGAGCCGGTGCGCTCGCCATGGTGCCAGCCATTGAGCATGGGCCCCACGTTGAGCGAGATCGCCGGGATGTTCACGGTGGCCGCTGCCATCAGGCAGGCGGGCATGGTCTTGTCGCAGCCGGTCAGCAGCACAACACCGTCGAGCGGATAACCGTAGAGGACTTCGACGAGAGAGAGATAAGCGAGGTTGCGGTCAAGGCACGCCGTGGGGCGCTTGCCCGTTTCCTGAATGGGATGACACGGGAACTCGAAGGCCACGCCCCCGGCGGCCGTGATGCCGTCGCGGACACGCTTGGCGAGTTCCAGATGGTGACGGTTGCAGGGAGAGAGATCGGAGCCGGTCTGCGCGATGCCGATGATCGGCTTCTTGCCCTGCAGCTCCTTGCCGGTCAGACCGAAGTTCAGATAGCGCTCCAGATAGAGTGCCGTCATGCCGGGATTGTCCGGGTTGTCGAACCAGAGGCGGGAGCGAAGCTGATCGGGGGTGCGGCGATGGGGCCTGTCAGCCATTCTTGGATCCTCTTCAAATCGTCAGGCGCATTGGCCTTATGTGGAGCAGGACAGGAGCCGTGAAACCGGCCTAGCCGAAAATCGTCGCTCGCCCTGCATGTCACCGGCATGCAATCGAAAGCGAAAAGCTTCCTGACGCAAGGCGACTTTCGAATAAATCATACAAATTAAACATCAATCTTGTTGCACGAATCCTTAATCCACCGCTCTCGGCTGCGTCATCGGCAAGCACCTTGAGGGAAAGGCGGCATACAGACGCTGGTGAAACACCAGAGCCTCAAGCCTGCCCGACCGATCCGTCGCCTGCTAGAGACCCGAGCCCAAGGCGCTTGCCGTCTCGTCGATCTGGCCGCGGGTTGCCGGATCGAGATCGAGAGCTTCCGCAAGCTGATGCAGGAACTCGCGCTCTTGGATCGTGTCCGGATCGATGGCGATCCGCGCGGCGGCATAGACCTGAGCTGCCTTTTCGGGATCGTTGACGCTGGCCGCGATCTCCTCCACATCCGCCGGCGAACCCATCTCCCGTTCGAGCCAGCCGCTTGCCTGGGGATCGATCCCAGCCTCGGTCAGGCCCTTGGCGATGCGCGACCGCTCGGCCTGATCGATATGCCCGTCGCAGGCGGCGGCAGCCACCATGGTCCTGAGGAAGAGCAGTGCATCATCCTCGGTCTGGGAGACAGGATGGAAGCGTGAGCTCTCGGGTAAAGTGAGGGCCGCCTGAGCAACCGCCTCCTCACTTCCGGCGGGCTCGATGCGCGAGGGCTCCTGGGAGGCTCCCCCTGGAGCGCCGCTCTGCTGCTTCTGGTAGGCGCGATAGGCCAAGCCACCGATCACGGCCAAGCCTCCGAGTTTCACGAGATTGCCACTGAGCCGGCCTTTCCTGCGGCGCCCGAAGACCAAGCCCGCCAACCCGACAAGGGCGGCCTGGGCCATTCCCGGATGCTGGGTGGCCCAGTCCTTGGCCTTCTGAAGCAGCTGTTCGGGAGACTGACCAGCGAGTTGCGTGACGCTTTTCTCCAGCTGACGGCCCAAGCCCGGTTGTGCCGTGCCGTCCTCATGAGTGCGGGCCGCGTTCTGCGGGTTCTGCGAGGCGTCACGGCCTAGCGACCCGACAAAAGCGTCCAAGAGCTTCCTGTAATCGACCATCGCGTTCTCCTACCGGTTCGGGGCCGAAGCAAGAACACAACGGAAGCGCCGGAGAATGGTTCAGCTCTATGGGCGCAAGGAGGCCGCCTCGGCGGCAAGACGCCCGATCTGGGCCATATCGCCCTTTCTCATGGCCTCCGCTGGAGTCATCCATGTACCACCGACGCACGCCACATTGGGAAGGGACAGATATGAACCTGCGCTGGTCCGGTCGATCCCGCCGGTCGGGCAGAACATGAGGTTCGGCAAGGGTCCATGAACCGATTTCAGCCATGCTGCGCCGCCCGATGCAGCCGCCGGAAAGAACTTCAGGTGCTGGAATCCCAAATCGGCCAATGTCATGGCCTCGGAAACAGTCGCGCAGCCTGGCATCACCGGGATCGAGGCCTCGCTCAAGGCTTCGGCCAGCTTCACCGGCGTTCCGGGGGTTACGATGAACTTCGCGCCAGCGTCCATCACCTCGCGAATCTGGCTTTTCGCCAGCACCGTACCCGCGGCGATCACGGCTTCGGGAACAGCTTTCGCAATGGCGCTAATGGCGTCGAGTGCAGCGGAGGTGCGGAGCGTGACCTCGACGACCGGAAGTCCTGCACCGACAAGCGTCTGAGCTAGATCGATGCTGATCCGTGCATCGTCGATGGTCACGACAGGAATGACAGGGGCGAGACGGAGATAGCTTTGAAGGGTGGAACGGTGATCTGGCACGATTATCGACTCCTCTCACCCCCTGTAAACGACGAGGGGCTGACATTCTAGGACTCATATTACCGTTGCCGGAAGCCTTTCGGCGGCCCTGCCGGGCTTTCGCTTTGTCCCGGAGCCCGGCCTTGGACGGTCTCAATGATCTTCGTTGGGCGTTCGTCCGGGTCGCAAGCCCGTGCTCAGTCGCAAGTCCGCTGCCAACGGACGAGTTGATGCTCCCGGGCAAAATCCAAAGGCGAGCCTAGATCAGCCGCCGATGAGAGCACCCTTGACGAAGCCGGAAGCAGGGAAGGGTGTGTCTCTTTCCTCCTACGAAGCCCGCACAGACTTCCAACGGCTCCGTCGCGAACGCGTCAACTCCATCGTATCGGGCGCTCTCGAATCGCGCTTCAGCCAAGCCGACGTTGCCTACTGGGCCTATACGGGCACGGCCTCTTCGAAGGCAAAAGCAAGATGGAGGGCCTGCGCCTCATCGCACTGCCACGGATGAGAGGCGGAAGCGAGATTTGTTTGGGGTTGGGGCTGTGGATGTGCGGTTTTGGCTGGCGCCCTCGTACTTATCCTCGGCCTGTGCTCGCCTGACCAAGCCGGTATGGGATGGAGTGATGCGTGCGTTTCGGGAGGAGTGATGAGCTTTGGTTCCGGGGCTTGGGCGAACATCACGCAGCCGTTTGCGCAGCTAGC
The DNA here is from genome assembly GCA_035645515.1 of Microvirga sp. Taxonomy (GTDB): domain Bacteria; phylum Pseudomonadota; class Alphaproteobacteria; order Rhizobiales; family Beijerinckiaceae; genus Microvirga. Next base: position 36 of record DASQML010000037.1, on the reverse strand, counting down.
GCTGTGAGCTTGTCATCATCAGCAGGAAGGCAGAGG
>DASQML010000036.1:0-3268 GCA_035645515.1 Microvirga sp. | reverse complement strand
GCGTGCCCACGGAAAAGCTGGTGAGTGCGCCGATCAGGTCCATGTCAGGTTTCATTGTTTGCCCCTACGGTTAGTGAGCAGACACTAGCCTGTCCGCCACCCCCTGTCTGCTCTCCAGCCAGAGAGTGGATTGTGTTACATTTCCGGGTCGCCCTTGAATGCCGCGACACGCATTGCCTGCACGATCCGTTCGACGATTGGCTGACGGTGAGAGAAGGCATCGCGGCGCCGCATGTCGCCATCGGGCATGGTCCGGCGCCGTTTCTCCCATCGACCCGGCGGCATCGGTGCGCCCCTGCTCGTGAATGAGGACGAGCCGCGTCACTGGCGGGGAATGAAGAGGGGATAACGCGGCAGCCCGCCGGGCTGACGTGGGATGCCTTTTGATTTGCGCCCTCGATGTGTCCGACCGGAAGGACGAGGAAGAGCGTCGATTATTGCTCATTCATGGACTGAATCACCGGTTGAAGACACACTTGCAACAGTCCAGTCCGTCGAAACCTTGCGCAGTGCCGGTTCATTCCAAGAAGCGTGCATCACGTCGCGGCCCACCCCGGCAGCACGCCTCATGCCTGGATATTCTGCATTCCTGCTCGTCCCAAGCTCAAAAGGATTGCCGCCTAAGGCTGATTGCCTGCGTTCCGTTGCCTTTCAAAGGCCACGGTCCTCCGTAAGTCTCGCGTTCGATGGCGTCTGAGCGATGCCCTTTCCCGCATCGTGTGAAAGGCGGATGATCTCGATTTGCAGTCTTGGCGTATCAAACGACAGCTTGGCGCGTTGGAAGAAGAACACGAGTCGTACGAGCTGTGGACAGGGGGCGGAGGTGGTCATGCTTCGTCGTTTATCGTGCTGTCTTGCGCGCCTTGTGTTCATCAGCTGCCTTCTCGTCGGAGGAGCAGCTTCTGCCGATCCTCAACTCGACCTGGCTCTTGTCATTGCCGTCGACGTGTCTTCTTCCATGGAGGCGGAGGAGCAGGGATTGCAGCGCGCGGGTTTTGTTGAAGCGTTTCGCTCCTCTCTCGTGCACGAGGCCATCCGGAACGGTGCGACGGGCCGTATCGCAGTCACCTATGTGGAGTGGTCCGGTGTCAAGGATCAGGTCGTTCTTGTGCCGTGGATGATCATCGACGGTCCTGATATGGCGAAAGCCTTCTCTGCATATCTTGCCAGCAAGCCCGTGCGCCAAGCGGGCATGACATCGATCTCGGGTGCCATCGACTTCAGTCGCCATCTCTTCTCAGAACTCGGGCGAATGTCGGCGAGGCGCGTCATCGACATTTCAGGTGACGGGCCCAACAACGATGGGCGGAAGGTCATCCTCGCGCGGGACGAGGCGCTTGCCGAGGGCATCACCATCAATGGCTTGCCCATCATGTTCGTGCGATCCTCGGGCACTCCCGAAATGGATGGGCTCGACGTCTATTACCGGGAATGCGTCATCGGGGGCGCCGGCTCTTTCGTGATACCGCTCCATGATCCCGAGCAGTTCGCCATGGTCATCCGCACGAAGATCATGCGCGAGATTGCCGGCCGTGAGGATCCCCATCCGAAGGTCATCCCGGCCCTATCGCGCGTCAACTGCGTCACCGGCGAGAAAGGCAGCGATCCCAACGTGGAGAGCGATCCATGATGGCCGACCGTCTCCCGGAACAAACAATGCGTCAGTTCATGAGGCCTGCGGCTTTCAGAGCCTTAGCGATCACGGCGCTCACGTCCGGTACGGATGCTGCTGCGCCTGTTGCCGGCTCCCGAGCAGTCATCGGTGAAGGGGCATTCGCCTTACGGGGCATGGCCTGCGTTGGCGGGCGCGGCCGTTCCTTCGAAGCCTCGTTCTTCGTGAGACCCCAGAACTGGGCGATGCGATAGCTCGAGGAGATTCCTGCTTCCAGCAGGAAGGGGCCCGCCACGCCGTAATGGTTGTCCCCATCACCCGTTGCAAGCGGGGTTCCGTGAGCCATGCCGGTGATCACATATTCCTCGATGACATCCTCGCCCGCATCGTTCGTCCAGACGCGGTGCGGATAGCCGTCCACCGTCTCGCTCCGGCTCGGAAGGGGAGGCAGGCCGTGGACATTCGTCCATTGCTTGATGATCTCGCCTGCATTGAGGGGCTTTACGGTGGCGTCCGCGCTGCCGTGCCAGACGGAGACCTTCGGCCATGGCCCCCGGTGAGAGGAGGCGCGGCGCACGAGATCGCCCCATTCCCGGGAGGGACGCGATTGTCCCTGGAACATGCACTCGAAGGCCTCGGAGACGCTTGTTGCGCAGCGATAGGGCAAGCCCGCGATGATCGCGCCGCCCGCGAAGACGTCCGGATAAGTGGCGAGCATGGTCGCCGTCATGGCGCCGCCCGCCGACAGACCGGTGACGAACACCTTGCTCCGATCAACGCCGTAGTCACGGATGGCGCGTTCGACCATCTGGCGGATCGAGGCGGCTTCTCCACCGCCGCGTTCGGTGTCCGCGGCCTGGAACCAGTTGAAGCAGCGCTTCGGGTTGTTGGCATCCTGCTGCTCGGGGTAGAGCACGACGAAGCCGTAGCGCTCCGCGAGGACGGACCAGCCGGAGCCGTAGTCGTAAGCTGCCGCACTCTGCGTGCAGCCGTGAAGAACCACGACGAGCGCGGGCGAGGCGGAAAGCTCCGGCGGCGTATAGGCGAACATGCGCAGGTTGCCCGGATTGGCTCCGAAGTCACGCACTTCGGCGAGACGGCTCTGGGCTGCCGGCGAAGGCTCCAGCGAGGCTGCGTTCGCGGCGGAGGCCTTCATCAATCCTTCCCACTGGCGTTGATAGCGGGCCAATTGGCGAATCATGCTTCCCAGGCGCTGCATCGAACCTATCCTTCAAGGTTGCTGAGTATCCGATAACGCCTTACAGACATCGATGTTGCAATGCAAAAAACATATTTTGCGCTGCAGCAAAATATTCCGGGTCCGATAGGATTATCCTCGGAGGCCCCAGGAACGCCTGCAAGATCCCGTTGCAGACTTAGAAGGACGGATCATCCCCGCCTCAGTTGATGGCGTAGGAGGGCGTATCGCCCATGGAGGCGGCTCTGGCGGCCAGGAGCAGCGCCTCGCCCAGCTCGCGCGCATGCTCGGGCGTCATCGCCACCGGCATCTGCCGGCGCACCCCCTGCTCGTACTCCTCCGGCGAGGTGGCCAGCTCGATCACCATCATCGCATCCCGGCCATCGAGCGTGCCCACGGAAAAGCTGGTGAGTGCGCCGATCAGGTCCATGTCAGGTTTCATTGTTTGCCCCTACGGT
>DASQML010000035.1:0-57612 GCA_035645515.1 Microvirga sp. | reverse complement strand
GCAATTGTCGACGCGACGATGACCAAGAAACACCTGATTGGGCTTGAACAGGCTTATTCGAAGGCGCTCATCAACAAAGACAGGGCTTTTCTCGAATCCTATTATGCTCCGGACTTCCGAGGTGGAAACTGGATGGGTTTCTGGACCAAGTCCACGATGTTGAAGGCGGTGCTTGATGACCGCTACTCGGTCCAGTCGATGGACCTCAGCAACCTGCAGGTGAGAGCCGTCGGAACAATCGGGATCGTGCAAGGCGTAAGCACCGAAGTAACCCGGGTAAACGGAAAGGACACGAGCGGTCGCTGGAGCTTCACCGACGTTTTTGAATGGCGCGACGGGCGCTGGGTGACCATCGCGAGCCACACCAGTGAACTGAAGCCAGACACGGCCAAGTAAGGCGGGCGCGGAGGTCCGCTTCTAACAACTCGTACCTAAAGGCGGACGAGCCGCTAACGGCCACAAGAAGCCGCGTGGATCGAGCGCGCCTTGCCTAAACTCTGGCCAAGGATGAAAAGAATGGTGGACGCACTTGGGCTCGAACCAAGGACCCGCTGATTAAGAGTCAGCTGCTCTACCAACTGAGCTATGCGTCCATGCCTTCAGGCAAAGCGCCGGGCCCACTCCGGGAGCGGGGGCGCGAAGGGGCCTCTAGCTAGGCGGGGCGGGGTTGGCAAGCGCCTTTGGCGACGGGTGTGTAGCTCAGTTGGTAGAGCAGCTGACTCTTAATCAGCGGGTCCAAGGTTCGAATCCTTGCACACCCACCAAATTTACCGCTAAAATTTCAACAACTTAGCCTAACACAGAACGGCCTGCGGTCATAACGCAACGTGCCGTTTTACACTCATTTTACAGACTTCGTTCGCCTTTCCTTCCGTTCTCTCTTGCGCATTGCAGCCTCCGCGAGCTTCACATCGCGGCCCAGATAGTGCGTCTGCAGGATGTCTTCCGCGTCCTTCAGCGAGTGCCCTGTAAGCGACGCGATCTCCGGGACGCTGGCGCCAGCAAGAGCCAGCCGCGTGACGGCGGACCCGCGGATGTCGTGGAATGTCACATCGTCTATCCCGGCGCGCTCACACGCCTTGCCCCATGACGCCCGGAAACCATCGGACGTCCACGAGTTCCCCTCGGTGTTGGTCAGGATCGTAACGGCTCTCCTCTTCACCGCTGCGAGATGATCTCGCAGTGTAGGCCCAACCGGGATAACGACACGTCGCCCCGTTTTCGACTGCTTCAGCTTGATCGTCTTGCCGTCATAGGCGGACCAGGGGAGGCGCAAGAGGTCGCCTTGCCGCTGTCCTGTCCAGAGCGCCAGCACGAGCGCCAATTGCAGCTCCTCAGAGGCGGTGTCCATAAATCGTGAGATATGATCCGCGGTCCATAGCTTCTCCGCCCGCTCGGCTTTGTAGAGCCTGCCGCCGCGCTCGCAGGGATTGACGGTAATCCTGCCGCGGTCTTTCGCTACGGAGAGAACGCGCGCAAGAACCGTCCAGGCGTAGTCGGCCTTACGCGGCGTATCCGCCATGCCATCGCGCCACGCTTTGAAATCCCCGCGGATCTCCGGGGCCGTCAGCGCCTCAAGCGGCAAGTCTCCGAACTCTTCATCAATCAGGTTCAAATAGGTCTGGTAGGCTCTCTTGGAGCTATCGGACAGCGACTTGTATTCGCTGCTGCCGCGGAACTCCGTCACGAGCTGGTGCAGGGTGCCATCGGAAGCGGCCTTCCGGCCCCTGTGGGCTTCCTGATAGCTCTCAATGAACTCCGGGCTCCCCGGCTCTCCGCGGAGCCGTGGGCCGCCTCTCCAGGCATAGTAGTAGATTGACCGGGTGCCATCCGCGAGCCGCCGCGGCACCCGATGCACTCCCTTAAGCATGACGCGCATTCCGATTGGCCCTCCACCGCTCATAGGCGCTTTGTCCTGCCTCAGAGTCGGATAAGCCGGAAAGCCTGTCTAGGGCTCGGTCGATAGCCCTTACGTCCCACCGCCGAGTGCCAGGCAGGGGCTTGGGAAGCCTCCCTTGGGCTACCCATCGGGAGAACCCGGAGGGGCTTAGATGGCAATGCGCCGCGGCTTCCTCACGGGTCAGCAATCGTGCGTGCTGCACCTGTCCCATGTCCTTACCCCTGTTCCTGTTTGGGCAAATCCAGGACCTCTTTCATAAGCCGGTAGGTCTTCGGGGCTCGATCGCCTTTCGACCAGTCGATACCGACCTCATCGGCCATTGACTGCGCGAGGTGACCCCACTGACTTACGAGGGCCGCCCATTCTTTCGAGTGGGCCGCCATTTCGGGGAGGCGCGGCTTCCATTCCGGGATAAGCTCCAGGAGCCGCAGGCAGCGCCCAAGGTCGGCGGGATCAAGCGGGTAGAACCAGCCGGATCGCGGCTCGCCCGCATTCATCATGTGAGCCCATATCGCCTCGGACGATGCGCCTGTGTCGTGCCCGATAATCCACTTGTGCGCGCGTTCCATGATGGAGTTCATCTCGTCTCTCCTTTTGCCGGTGGGGTGACGGGCGTCTCCGCTTCGCGGATCGCGCTGGCAGGCTTCGCCCCGAGCCCAAGGTCTCGGCCCGATGGGTGCTCATCGCTGACGCGCGGGGCGTTGATGATGGCAAGGTTTGCCTTATGTCCATTCTCCAGGGCGAGCAGAGCGTCGTGCAGAAGCTGCGCATCGCGGAGTTCCTTGAAAACGATCTGAACGCGCGGGTTCTCACCTCCGCCTGAAATGCATGTCATGAACCCAGCGGCGACTCTTTTACCGACGACATCTTCCCGCGCTCGCATGCCGGCAAGTTCGTCCAACAGATCATCAAGGTCAGGCGGCGCGACCTGTTGACTGGCCTCCGACAGCCCTTGCTCTTTCCCGAGGACCGAAGGGACGGAGGGCACCCCATCCTCCTTGACGGAGGACAGAAGGGGGAGGAGGGCGTCTGCTAGATCGTCCAGCGACTTGTCTTTCGGCAGAACCCATTCGCCGTAATCATTTACGTACATGGGACCGGAAAGTGCGTTGGCGATCTCCTCTCTCATCTTATCGCTCATGATGCTCTGATCCTTTGGAGAGAAGGGCGGTGGCCGCATCATACTTGCGGAGCCACTTCTGTTGCTCACGCTTGCAAATCTTGATGATCTGCTGTCGCGGCCCCTCTATGTCGCTACCGTTCCCGTACAGAGTGCCGCCTTCAAGAATAGAGACGATAGATCCATAAACGGTAAGGTTGGTGAGGGCTTCGGCCGCAAGACGGCTTTGCTTCAGGGATTGAAGATCAGTCACTGTCCCATCTCCTCTTCAGCGGCGGGCTTCTTTGAAAGGGCGGCGCGATCTTCAGATTGGATCAATTCAAGAGGCCCTGCCTCCACCATCTCGACACGTAGTTGCAAGTCTCGTGGATCGCCTGCCAGAGCCTTCTTTGCGGCTGCAACCCAATACTTCTTGCTGGTCTGTAACTGACGGGTACGAAGATTAAGAAGATGCTCTGCCCGCTCCACCTCACCCCTGAGCCTTTCGGCTTCTGCTTGGGAGGCGGTGATGGCGGCTTCGGCGGCGAGAGCGCGGCCTTTCCAACCCTGTTCACTTTCGACTGTCTCCCACATTCCCTCTGTGCATAGGCTCTTGAGCCTGTCCCGCTCCTCCTCCAGTTCCTTGTTCTTCTGCCGGAGGGTGGCGATTTCGATGGCTTCCGATGCAGAAGGCTCCCATGCCTCGCGTAGCAGTGGATTCTCCTGCTGGAGGGTGCGGAGGGCTTGGGCGGTATCTCGCAATTTGGTTGCCCGCTTCGCATAATACTCAGCAAAGCCTCGTGTCTCTGTCGGGCGGGCATGTTTCTCTTCGACCTCCGCTTCGTGCTCTAGCCACTCGATCAGCCCCGCATAGTCCTCCGTGACGGTGGGGTGGGGCCGCATCGGGTGTTGCCCTGCTCCTCCGCAATCCGAACAGGGCACGGGCTCAAAGTGGTCCTCGTCTATCTGCTCGTATCCACCAGAGCCCGTCCCTTTGCATTGCTCGCATTGAACCAACTCCATGACAGTGGGGAGGGGGTGCGTGTAGAGGGCAATGATCTCATCAGCACGCTCCAGGCTCCATTCTCGGTCGCGGCGCGTGCGTCCGTTGTCATAACCCTTTGCGTCATAGTCAGACCACGCTCCGGGCGCGATGATACGGGCGATCTGCTCCCGTTTCGCCTCCCCTCTGCTTGTCTCTGCTGGAGGGGGAGAGAGGGGCGTCTCGGCTTCGCCGCCGCGCTGGCCCCCTTCGGGCTCAGCCGCTACCGCGTCTTCGTGCTTCGCAGGCTCATCGCTGACGCTGGGGTGCGCGGCGAACGGCCCATCCTGCTCAAAGCGGTTTGAGTACGAGTAGAACTCTGACCCTTCCTCGCTTAGGGACGTTCGGCGCAATCGAGCGTCAAGAGCATTCACCGCTTCGGTGAGATAGTGACCGCGTTCCTCGTCTAAGAACTCGCCATCCCCGTCAGGCTCAGCTTCGTAAACAGTTTCTCCGCCACAGTCGGGATAGTCTGCACGGAAGTAGCCATGGCGCAGCCGGAGATATCCAACTTGCTCGCCATCTTTGAGAACGTCGTATTGCTCGGGGCAGGCACCACATGTCAGTAACAACTCATAGCCGTTGATCATGCGTTTTGATTGCTGCTCCATAGGCGGCGCAACGTAGCGACTGGGTGAAACAGCCATTGAGCTTTCCTGAGGAGAAGCGTCAGCTTCGACGGAAGGCAACATCATATTCTCTCCCCCGCTCTCAGGGGCTTTGTGTGGGTTAGACATGGGAGCCTCAATATGCTGGATAGGTTTCTGCCTCGCCGCGAGCGACGGCTTTCCCGAGTAGGGTAAGCTCGTACATCACTGCGTCGGGCTGACCGGCTCTGCGCTTGTCGACGCGATAGCGATTGAACAGCCCGTGGTAGTAGGCAGCCCTCATTACATGGTCGCCGTCGCTGGTGTAGAAGTGATCACGGTAGCCGGCCTTAAGGCCGGTGCCGCCATAGGCGTGAACGACGCAGTGCAGGATCTCTGCATTGATCTGACTCGCCAGCGGATGTCGTTCCGGTAGAATAACGTCACGCTCGGGGGCGCGGTAACAGCTCGCGATCTGCAAGAAGTCCCTGAAAGTGATATCCCATGCATCGCTGAGACTACGGAACGCCGACGCCATGGCTTTCCCCTTCGTTGGCGCGTACACGGTTTCTGACCCGCCATCCCTGACGTGGACTCTCCAAGCCTTTCGCACGCGCTTACCCATGCTCGTTCTCCTTGGAGAGAGGAGAAGCGGGGAGAGGCATCCAATGGGTAGGATTTAGCTCTGTGAGTTCCTCGTAAGCGAACGAGGCAACGGTGCCGTCCGTCCATGCGCCGCGATAGTCGGACTCGCCCTTCTCATCGTTATACTCATAAGCGAACTGGGCATCGTACCAGACGACAGACTTGAAGCCCCCCGGCATGACGGCAAGAACCTTCGTCCCATCCTTCGGAGCCGTCTCGATAGGCTTCCACTCTCCCCCTGGAGTCGATAGGGCGGCGATGATCGTGTTGATCTCAGTCCTGATGGCCAGAAGCTCGTTCAGCGCATCACAGATCGTCTTGCCGTCGCGCCATTCACCGTCGCCGGGTGCGCTTTCGGGATGTTGTTCTGCGACCGCATAGTGTGACCCGCCACGCGTTGCCATGATCCGCCAAGGATGGTTGTTATCCAACCAAAATTCCGACGCGCTGAGGGCTCTTGCCTTCTCTCTCAACTCAATCAGTCGTTTCACGAGCTCTGTCATGTTCTGTCCTAGGAGGCTTGGCGATAGAGGGGGCGGGGAAACGGTGACTGTTCTCAGAGCAGCTCGCATGGCGTCACGGCGGGCGTCGTGGAAGTTCTTGACCGTGATGTCAGGGCGCTTCCGCCAGGTATCGTCAAAGGCAGCAATGGCTCGCTCGACTTGCTCATCGGTGGGGGTCACTTGTCCCTCCGCACGACGGTCCCATCCATCCGCTTCTTGAATGGCGAGTTACGGCCAAAGGGCAGGGGCGTCTTGGAACGATGGACCCCCGTATGTCGGTCCTGCCGGCGCACTGCTCGAGCAAGATTGCCCTTGTCCTTGGCAGTCTTTTGCTTGTGGCAGTCCACGTGCGCAGGCTTCATGTTGTCGTCAGTGTCTGCCAGCTTCCCCAGCATGGAACGCGGGATGACATGCTCGACCTCCCAGCGTTCGCGGGTGCCGTCGATCTTCATGCCGCATAGGTGGCAGACGCCTCCGTGCATGAGGAACAGTTCACGGCGCTTCTTGTCGGATAGGCGGGGGCGATCGTCGGTCATGCTGCCTTCCCGACATTCCGCGTCAGCGCCTCAGGCTGAACGCCGATCATGTTGGAGACAATCTCAAGAACGGCCTGCTTGCTCTGCTGAAACTCCTCCTTGCCCATGGCGCGGCGGGACTGGCTCTTAGGCTTGCGCACGACCACGATAGGGCCTCGCACGACGACCACAGAGTATTCATCCATGCTGGCGATGAAGTTGGCGATCCGCAGCGCGGCGGCATGGCTTCCGGCATCGACTTCCTGCTGGTTGAAGTATCCAGCTTCGATGAGGGCCCGTTTACGCAGGTGCTCCGGCGTCCTGAACTGTTCTGTCAGGTGCTCAGGTAGTTGAGCCCAAGCCTCAGCTACGAAGGCGAACTCATGGTTATGGCTGGCGATAGAGCGATCCTCATGGACGACGAGGCGGTACTTCTCGCCAACCACAAAGGAGCGGTCGCAGTCTGCCTTGAAGCGCGGGAGCGGGACCATCGCATCGCCGTCCCACGTGTAGAGGATCGGAGCCGTGGACATGCCGCAGCCTTCCGGTCGTAAAGGGCGGTGAGCTCTGAGACCTTGCCATCCAGCTCGGCCAGGAATTCGCTCACGTCCTGTTCAAGTTCGGCAATTCGAGCGTCATCCCGGTGAACCCGCTTCACGAACAGGCGCATGTGCTCGGGCATGCGCGGATCGAAGGAAACGAAGTCGCACCACTGGCGGCCCGTGCAGGCCATCTGCCAGAGCATCTGTGTGACATACTTGCCGGGCACGGTCTGACTGATGAGAGTGTCGATGTGGGTTGCCGTGTTGGGGCACTTGATCTCGACCAGCCCATCATCACCGACCAAGCCGTCAGGGCTTGCTCCAGTCATGGCGATCGTCGGATGAGGAATGAACCCGACCTGCACGACCTCGGCATCCATTCGGAATTCGTAAGCAATCCGGGCGTCGGGCTCGTTCTCCGTTCCCCACTTCATGGCGGTATTCGTGAACTTCTCGGCGGGCTCGCCGGTCAGGCGTTCCGCAATCAGTTCGGCCATGTAGTTCGCGCGGGATGCGCCCCAGCCGGTCTTGGTACGAGCAATCACGTCAGCCACGCGGGACGCCGTGACCTTGCCGACCCGGATGGCCAGCCATTCCTCAGAGCCTTGAACGATCTCGGTCATCACTTGACCCTCTTTGCATTGAGGGCATCGACGGCACGCTGGTACTGATTGGCCGGCAGAGCTGCGAGGTTATCGACCTTCAGGTATGCGAGGAACTTCTTCGGATCGGCGCCGACCTCAATAATGAGATCCTGCAGGGCCTCAACTTGCTCTTCCGAGATGGTTGCCGCGCCCCCGGCCGCCTTGCCGTCGTCGTCCTCGCCGCGGCTGGTGATGTTCAGCAGGGCCCCGGCCGTGTACCGCTTCCCGTAGGAGATGGATGAGCCGACCGCCTGGACGGAGTTCTTGCTGCCGCTGGTATCAATCGGCAGGTGCATGGTCGTCTCTTCGCTATGACCCTCGCGGTGGGACAGGACACCCGTGACCGTGATGCGACCCTCTTCCTGTCCGGTGCGGAAGCTCAGGGCGAACCCATGCTTGGCGAGGACCGGCTTGATGGCCTCGTTGATGTCTTCCCAAAGAGCGTAAGTGCTCTGGATATTGCCGCTGCGATCCTTGATCCCGCCGCGCTCGGCAATGACGGGGAGTTCCGGCTGCATCCGGGCAAGATCAGCCGCATAGGCAGCCCGTGCGTTGCGCTCCATGATGCGCTCCTGCATCTCGAGCAAGCGTTCCATCTTGTCGATGTCGACGGCGGGGTTCATTGCCGCACGTTCGATCACCTGGATGATCGCGGCGCTTTCGGAGACCACAGGCGCAGGCACGTTATCAATGATCTCTGACCCGGAGACTGCTACGGCGGTGTTCTTGTTGCTCATTGATGCTTGTCCTTCGGGAGTTTCAGGAGCGGCTTCTTCCAGCCGCAGTGCTTGGAGAGTTCCGCGATCTTGTTGACGCGGAGCTTTTCCGTGTAGCGGGTGACTGGCCCACGAGGGCGGGGAGTGATGACGACCTGCTTCATGGACGCAGAACCCAGATGGAATGAAGCAGGACGCCAAGAGCAGCGAGGGTCACGGCTGCCACGAAGAACAGCGCGAGGTTTTGGGCCTTGCGAGAGAAGGCGCGGCAGTCCGGGCTTTTGAAGGTCATGCCTTCCTCCCGTGGCTGTCCCGCCAGTGACGGCGGGCGGCATCCTCGGTCCCGAAGTACCGCTCACAGTCGCAGCACCTGAATGGTTTGCGAGAGTGGAGATTGCGCAGCTTGCGGTTCTTGGGCTGCCAGGCGGTAATGCGCTCGGGTTGAACGGTCTGCTCCATCACCGCGCCTCCCGATCAGCCTTCATAGGCCACATGCAGACGACGAGAGCGTAAGCGGCAGAGCCGAGCAGGATCACAGCGAAGACGCTGCCCATGATGGTGTTGTAGGTGCCCATCATGCAGCTCCGTCGAAGTCAGGTATTTCGATCCGGTCTTCATCCGTGCCGCCGCAAGGGCAGGGGACTACTGACAGACCGTAGGTGTCTTGCGTGAAGATCCAGCCGCGACCCGTGCAATGCGGGCATCTACGCTCGCCCATCGTGACATTCAGGATGTCGCGGATGTCGATTTGCTGGATTGTGATTGGCTGGGCCGCGCGACTGCGCGGACGGAAGGGGATGACCTCGCCCATCTCAGTAGCCCCCGCCGAGAGCCACACAGCTGAGAGCGACAACGCCGATCAGGAACACGACGGCAAAGCCATCGCGGAGAGCTTCAAGAGTGAAGGTGGGGAGGGTCTGCATGGGCTCATCTCCGGTGAGGTGATGAGCTAATGATTTCGGAAAATCAGAAAGTGGTCAAGCGGCAAAATTCAGAAAATCAGAAATTGTTTTGCGCCTCTTATCCACAACGTGACGGGGGTCCTGTGGAAATGGAAGGCCGATCTGGACTCTTCATTAACCTCACGCCACCATGAGAACATAAGCAGAACATGAGATTGCAATGGACGCAAAGCATTATGTCAGTGAGCTACGGCAGGCGAGGGCGCTGGATATCGTCTGTGAGGATTGCGGGCGGACAAGGCGCTTCCAGCGGCGTGACCTGCTTGAGCTGGATCTGGAGGGCTTTAGGAGCTTCCATCAGCTCGGGAGCAAGCTTGTCTGCAAGCATTGCCGGTCAAGGCAAGGGGCAGGGCGGAACATTTCCCTCAAGCCGCGGTGGTTCTCACATTTGCGGGCAACGAGGCAGCATTAGGCGCGAAGCCTCCCCATCTACCCGGCGACGGCGGATGGGGAGGCCTCCTGGTCTGAAGACCGGTAGGTGAAGCGGCCTTCGGAGAACTAACCCTAAAGGGGTAGGGAGCGTTTCAGCTTGGCCACAGAGCCGGGTATATTTCCAGCCTAGCAGCCTAGTCGTATTCCACATCGAACTTCACCGTGCAGACGGTTGCCCCGGTCTCGTCGGTGACCCAGAGGCGCAGCTGAGTGCCCTGCCAACCCAGGCACCCGGCTCCCTTCAGAAGCTCGCCTGCTACGATGACAGCGTGGTTTCTGGCATCTTGGCTGTTCGCGAAAACAGCACCTTCTTTGTCGATGAATTCAGTCTTGTTCTGAGAGTGAAAAAAGTAACGAGGCATGTGCGAATAGGCAGCACAGGTAACAAATCCCGGCGCCACATATCGTAGCGCCGTCGAGGTTTCAACTCGTGCAAAGAAAAACCCCGGCTTGGAAGCCGGGGTTTAAGCTACGAGCTTCAGGGTTCTGCCTATTCGGTTCATTGCCGCGTTTTCATCCCCTCGGAAGATAGGCATTGTCAGATCGCGGTTCTGGGCACGCTGAAACTTGCGACGGCTTATCAACTTCATATCCGGCTCTTCTATGAGCGCAATAACAGCGAAGTCCTCGCGCTTCATCATCTGGGCTTCAGTCTGAAGTAGCAGAGCCTCATTGAGTTTGTCGTTACCATTTACAAGGTATATTGCACCTGGAATGGCCACGCCGGATTCCTTAGGACGCAAGACGAGATCGGCCGGGAACTCCGCAAAATCGTCAGAGACGATAGCCCCTTCGTCTATATTGGCGACCCTACCAAAGTGGCTTTCAAGTGCGCTGATCGCGTCCTCTCGGAAGGTCGAGCGAACAACGTCCCTTGTAAAGAGTTCTAGGTCTCGAACTCTAATCAACGAGGATAGGAAGTCCACGGTGCGCGCTGAAAGATCCTCTGCCGGGAACGGGGCCGACTTTATCTCGTAGGTCTCGCGGTCCCAGTAAGCATCTGCTTGTCTCAGGATTGCATCGAGGAGGTTCCCCCGTTGCCCCTGATCTATTGGGATATCTTTCGAAATTAAGTGGGCCAGATAGTCTCCGTCGTCTTCGATGCGGAAGCCGTCCAGCGTCTCTGTTACATAAAAGCTGATAGGATCCCCAGAACTGTCCTTGAACGCCGAACTCACGGCAAAGCCGCTCGGCACGGGGCGAACGTCAATTGCCCCGCAGAAAGCGGCTGTCAGGTGCCGTTTAAGTTCCTCAGGCGCCATGGTTGAATAACGGTCCGTTGTCGTCTTCGATCCTAAAAAATCGCTTCGCTGCCGTCCAGAAGGTTCCCTCTGTCCAAGCATTTACGCGACGGTGAAACTGCCCGGCAGGCGGAACCCTGACTAAGTTATCTAGGCCCGATCCACCAATTTCGATCCCACATCGCTCGCAATGAGTATGAATGTGAATTCCTGGATGGCTCCCATGGTACTCAAAGCGGCCCACTACAGAGGGTCCATCAGCTGTTTCCACGATCAGGAAGGCTTTCCAGTTGTCGCGACTAGGATTGCATATAGCAGTTAGAATATAACTCCTCACCGGTTCTTCGAGAATATGGTTATCAGCTACTCCCTCGGCACGTGCACTTCGCCACTTCCAGCCGGCTCGGATGGGTCGCGTCTTGGCAAAGATGGGGGCATGCCTAGGCGGAAGGTCGTTAATCGACCACCCGGTATCGTACCTTTCGATCTTCCGCTCGCTAACCAAATGCCGGACGCGCATCTCTTGCTCAGCCTAACCACAAAGTGATGATTATTGTCTTAGCCTTGGAGCGTTCAGAGTTCCAGCGGGTCGACGTATAGAGCGCGCTCATCACGTGTTCGCGCCTGACGCCTAAACCGGCAGCGCCTGATTATCGAGCACGGTCTCCGTTATCAGACTCCCAAAAGCTCGTCTGTTGGGATCACCCGCAATACCCTCTTAACCTGAGCCATTTCGAATTCCAGGTCTTTAGGCGGGTTGAACTGCGAGACCACAAGGCGGGTAGGGGTCTGCTTCACCAGGCGCTTGATATAGCCCTTGCCGGGTTCCCCCTCGCTCTCTCCGTGAAGCTCTACCACGACATATTCGCCTTGGCGTGGCTTCCGGTGCGGGTCTACGTAGAGCCGTTCTCCTGGCTCGAACTTGGGGAACATGCTGTCGTTCTCGACATAGAGGCAGAACACGTCTTTTCGATTAGCAATGCCAGGCGGCCGAGGCGCCATGTCGATCTGCTCACCGTTGAACCTAAAGTCGCCGTCCTCGTCTCCTCCACCTACTGCCGTGCCATAGACCGGGACATCCCGAGGGCCACCGAATCGTTGGTTGGCTGGGACGGGCTCCGCTTTCGACAGGTCCACATTAGGTTCTTCGAGATCATCCCCGCGGGCACGAGCAGGGGCCTCATCAGGATTCTTCGACCGGAACACCGAGTAGACAGCTTCCGAGATTAACTCTTTAGGGGCCTTAACCTCTAGATATTGCTCGATTTTTGGGATCTCTCGGGCCTTTAGCACCCTCTCGCCTTTTAGAAGGGCAGAGACAGCTGACGGCGCTCGCCCAAGGGCTTGCGCTAAGCCGGACTTGGTCTTCCCCGGCTTCTTAAGGCCTTCGCGTATCCACTCGATCTCATCCATCCCGCTATTTTCTGCAAACCGGAAAGATTGTCTTTTATGAAAATCCGAAATTTCGCTTGACCCGAATTTCGGAAAATCAGAATATGCGGGCATGGAACCAGCCTGCAGCATCATCAAACTCCTAGGTGGCGAGGCTGTGGTCAGTGAGATCACAGGCACCTCTTACACAGCTCCGTATCGCTGGCAGCACCCAAGGGCTCGCGGCGGTACTGGGGGCCTCATTCCTCAGCGGCATCATCCGAAGCTCTTGGCCTATGCCAAAAAACACGGGCTCAAGCTCACAGCGGAAGACTTCCTCCCACCTTTTTCGGAGGCCGCGTGATGGTTCCTCATCTCCATGCCTCCATCAGCTCTTCCTCCCTGGCTGATGGCACCTGCGCGGGCGACCTCGTGCAACCGTCTTTGGTCGCCCGCGCCTTTCTTCTTCTCTCCACTCTTCGGCAACAGCTGCTTCAGCACGCTGCGAATGTGAGCGCGAACCTGTCTGTCGCTGGCTCCCTTCGCCTTGCTGTCTTTGCTGTCACCCATCGCTTCAGCCCCCTCGCTACGGCTGCTGTTTTCGCATCCCTCCTGTCCATCGTCATCGCAATTAATCCTGAGAACGTGGCATGAACTCTCGTTATCTCGCCCGCATCGATTACGACCGCCTGAAGAAGGCGCAAGACGAGCTGATCAGGCATCCTGAGGTCGGCGGTCCGAAGGCGGCTGCTGAAGTCACCCGCGTGGATCCAGCCCGCCTGTCCCGCTATGGGAGCCCGCACGAAACGACTAACGCGCCGGTCGACGTGATTGCGGATCTGGAAGCAAAGGCGAATGCACCCATCGTCACCCGCATTCTGGCTGACCTGCATGATTGCGACCTCGTTCCTCGTGATCGCTCCCTCAAGCAAGAAGCGGATTACGACGAGCACGCCACCGATCTGACCCGCGCTGCATGCGCTCTGATGGTGAAGCTACAGGAAGCCCGCAGGGACGGCATTGATGCCGTGGAGCTGGTGCAGCTGGAGTCTCTCGCCGCGCAGCTGCAGATCGAGATTGCCGAGTTCAGGCGGGATGCAAAGCGCGACCTCAGCGCTCCGGTGCCAATGCGCCGGAATGGAGGTGCAGCATGAGCCGCCGTCTTCCTGACGAGACCATTGCCACCATCAAAACTCTTCGCGCCAAAGGCCACAGCATCAGCGAAATCCAGGCTCTCGCGAAGGTGAAGGGCAGGGGATCTGTCTACGAGCGCACGAAGGGCATTCAGCTCCCCTTCGGCCCTCTCAAGCGCGGGCCTCGGAAGAAGATCGCCTTCAACGTCTGCAAGGCGCTTCAGGACCAGGGCCTCAACTATCGCCAGATCGCCGCGCGTCTCGGCTGCGCCCATTCCGCGGTCTACCGCACCCTCAAGACCGGAAAGGCTGCAGCATGAGCGACGGATCGAACGTTGAGCCGGTCGCCTCCTTCATGGACCGCATCCTGCGCCTGAAGTCCGAAGAGGACCAGATTAAGGAAGACATCAAGAGCGTCTATGCCGAGGCCAAGGCTACGGGCTTCGACAAGACTGCCTTGGGCGATGCCATCGCACGCATCCGCAAGATGCAGAAGGATCCCGAGAAGCTCTCCGAACGTGAGACGATCCGTGACCTGTACCTGCAGGCCTACGAGGACGCCTCGCGTACGCATGCGCATGCGCGTGAGGACTGAGCATGAGCGATATCTGCATCCTCGGTGTCGACCCCGGTTCATCCGGCGCAATCGCCCTCTACTGGCCGTCCGCTCCTCACATGATCATTGCCGAGGACGTGCCGACCGTTGACGGGTCGATCAATCCGGCTGCTCTGGCGCGCCGGCTGGAGGAGGCGAGACCGGCTCTTGCGATGATCGAACTGGTTGGCGCTATGCCGAAGCAGGGCGTCTCATCCACGTTCAAGTTCGGTGTCGCGTATGGCCTGGTCCGCGGCGTCATCGGTGCCGCCTTCATCCCCATGCACCTTGTTACCCCCGGCAAGTGGAAGAAGCACTTCCGCCTGTCGTCTGACAAGGAAGAGGCGAGGGCGCTTGCAACCCGTCTCTGGCCGGCAGCGACATGCTTCTCCCGCAAGAAGGACCACGGCAGGGCCGAGGCCGCTCTCATCGCCCGCTATGCCGCTGAGACGATGTTCCGCGACTTCCAGTTCACGGAGGTGCGGTGATGGATTGGCCCTTTGATCAGCTCCGCCCGTTTTCATACGACCTTATCATGGCTGATCCGCCGTGGCGCTTCGATACATGGAGCCTCGCGGGCAAGAAGCACAAGAGCCCGGAGTCCCACTACTCCACGATGACGCTGGAAGAGATCAAGGCTCTGCCAGTTGGGCATCTGGCCGGCCGCGATTGCCTGCTCTGGCTGTGGGCCACGCACCCTATGCTGCCGCAGCAGCTTGAGGTGATTGCGGCGTGGGGATTCCGCTTCGTCACGTCTGGCGTGTGGGTGAAGCGCACTGTCAACGGTGGCCTCGCCTTCGGGACAGGTTACCGCCTCCGCTGTGCCTCGGAGCCCTTCCTGCTGGCAACCAATGGGGACCCGGAGACGGCTCGCAATGTCCGCACTGTCATTGAAGGGCCGCTTCGTGAGCACTCGCGTAAGCCAGATGAGGCGTTCGCAGCTGCGGAGGCGCTGATGCCCAACGCTCGCCGCCTGGAGTTGTTCAGCCGTCAATCGCGTCCTGGCTGGGATGTGTGGGGCAATGAGACCACCAAGTTCGATGAGGTGGCGGCATGAGCGAACGCCCCTCTCTTGACGCACAGATTGATGCCGTCGCTTGCGACATGCTTTCCCGCCGTGGCTTCTTGGAAGCATCAGAGCGCCGCCTTCAGAGCGACCGCCTGAAGGACAGCGAGCGCCAGACGATCGAACTGGACCGCCTCAACACCCTCCGGTCTCAGCCGGCGCTTGAGGCTGCCGTCGAAACCCTCCGCTGGCTCAAGGCCAACGAAGAAGAGGTTCGCGCCTTCATCGCCAGCAAGCGAGGTGCGGCATGAGCGGGCTGTCACCAGAGATGATCGATGCCATGCTCGCCGCTGGTCTCACTGCTGAGCAGATGGGAGCAGTGATCAAGGCTCACCTTGCGGCTCATCTGCCGCAAGGGCCGCGCTGCGTCCCTTCCGAGATGCGGGAGGCTGTCCTGATCCGCGACAACTACACCTGTGCCTACTGCGGGTCTCGCCTGGCCCCACTTCATTGCGACCACGTGATCCCATACAGCCGCGGCGGTCGGACCGTCATGGAGAACCTTGTGACCGCGTGCCAGTCGTGCAACTGCGCCAAGCGTGATCGCACTCCTGACGAATGGAGGCGGTCATGAGCATCGTTGAATTGATGCGCCGCATGCGCGAACTCGGCGCCCCTCCAGAAGCCATTGAGCTTGCTGTCGAGGCTATCGAGGCCGAGCAGAAGAAGGACGCTGAGCGACGTGCGAAGCGTGCTGCTCAGAAGGCAAAGGAGCGGGCTGCGAAGTCTGAGAAGGGTAGCGACAGTCGCGCGACAGTCGCGCGACATGGTGGCGACAGTCGCAACGACCTCCCCTCCGATGGTTCCCCCCAAGAGAATATAACTCAACCCCCCTCCTTACCTCCCCACAGTTCCGATGCTGACGCATCGGCGCAGCCTGCCGGCCGCGCTTCGGATGTTTCGATCAACGATCAGATCTGGAACTCGAAAGCGGCCCTGGCGGACCTGTCGGGGAAATCCGAGGAGGCGGTTGGCCGCTGGATCGGCAAGGCGCTGAAAGACCACCCGCCCGATGTCGTGAAGCAGGGCATCGACGCAGCCCTGCTCGCCGGAACCCGCGACCCCTTCAGCTACGCCCGCAGCGTGATGCTCAATTCCCGAGGAGCCAAGAATGCCCAGCAATCAACTCGCAACGGTCGAACCTATCCCGCCGCTCGACCCGAAGGCACCGCGGCTCGAGTCGCTGCCCTCATGGGCTATGAGCCTGAACCAGAAGTGCATGGATCTGAGGAAGAACGACGCCTACCGGATCGGGACGCATGGCCGAAAGGTCGTCACGCTTCCGGCTTCCTCGATGCCGAGCCCGACGCAGCGGGCGTTTATCGAGCGTAGGATCGCAGAGCTTGAGCTGCTGGAGCAGCCAGGGCCTGCCAAGGACATCGACGCAACCATCGGCGCCATCATCGTCCGCTATGCCACTGCTCGCCAGGATGATGACATGATGCGGGCTCGCATGGAGGGCTACCGGATCGTGCTGCGCGACTTTCCAGCCTGGGCCGTCCGCGAGGCTTACGCCCGCTGGCTCAAGGGCGAGATCGGCCGCGAATACGATGCTTCGTTCCCCCCGCCTGAGAGGGTGCTGCACGATTGCGCGAAGAGCCTGACGCTTGCCGCCATTGGGCAGAAGGTCGGCTTGCAGCTCGTGCTCGATGCCGAGGGCTATGAGCCACTTACCGAGGAGGAGATGGCCGAGCGCCGCGCCCGTCTGGACGCGCTCATGCACAACATCGCAACGACGGCGAGCCCCGAAGATCGCGGCCCCGGTAAGCCGAAACGCCAGCCTGAAACACCCGAAGAGCAGGCCCGCAAGGAGCGGATCCTGAAGAGCCCAGGCAAGGGCATCCTCGTCGGGCTGCGCGAACTGCAGGAGGCTGAAAATGCAGCAGCCGAATGATCAGGCGACACCCGAGCAGCGAGCCCGCGCAGTCCGGTTTTGGGAAGAGGTTGTGAGGCCAGAGATGAACACCAAGGAAGCTGCAAAGCCCAAAGAGACGCCATTCGAGACGCTGGAACGCTTGAAGGCAGAGGCCAGCAAGCCGGTCGTGATTGGGCCCGAGCTCGCCAAGATCCTCACCGGCATGAAGTCGAGGGCTGCGGCATGAAGAGGTTTCCGGAAGCTCTTCCTCGTGACGTCGTTCGAAAGATCCGAAAGGCGAAATGGAATGGAGCCTCGCTGTTCGACATCGCTTGCGAGTTCGACATCTGCAAGTCGACCGTTTCCCGCTACACCGACGACATTCCAGTGAAGGCGAGAGCAGGGCGACCAGCTGAGCACGACCATGCCAAGGTGATCCGGCTCCTTGAACAGGGGCTCTCCGCCACCGTCATCAAGGAGCGGCTCGGCGTCTCTCGTGCCCATGTCTACCGCATTTGTAAGCGGCATAGCGGAATGACGCCCTCTGAGCTCCTCGCCCATACACGCCACAACGAACGGACGGCAGCATGACGAACCTCCCCCGCTTCGCCCTGTCTGCTGACGTTGGACAGGTTCACTACTTCCGATCACCCATCATCGACCATACGCCTCCGGAGACGTTCGAAGGCTTCACCTGGTTCGTGGTCGTCTGTAATCCCAAGTGCGAGAGGAGGGCGCAGCTCGGCCTCCGTCGTGCCGGATACCAGACCTATCTCCCCCAGACGAAGCGTTGGGTCGTGCACGCCAGGAAGAAGGAGACCAAGGAATACCCGCTGTTCCCGCGCTACCTGTTCATCGGCATCCGCCCCGATCAGGACTTCTTCAAAATGCGAGGCGTGGACGGCGTTGAAGGTCTTGTCCGCGATGGCTACGGCTCGCCGGCCCGGATTCCCGCTCCTGAGCCACGAGACGGGCAGGAAGCGCCCTTCCATCCACTGGCGAGGCTGCTTGAGCGGGAGATGGCCGGAGAGTTCGACTTCACGCGCCTGCCAGATCTCGGGCCGCAGTATCAGCCAGGAGAGGTCGTGCGGCTCACGGTCGGAGCCTTCGCAGACCTTCAGGCGCAAGTCGTCTCCATGCTCTCAAAGGGCAGGGTGGAGGTGCTGCTCGATATCATGGGCCGAGGGACGAAGGTGCAGATGAAGGCGACGGAACTGCAGCGTCTGGAGGCGGCGGAGTAAGACAGACGGCTTATTCCCCTATGTCACAGGCATGATAGACTCAGGGCCTCAAAATTGGGGGCTCAATATGCGTATTCTCACCGTTGCGGCCGTTGCCGCTTTCACCGCTTCCGCGCCAGCATGGGCGGCACCGCTTTCTAAGAGCGAGTGCCGCTACCTTGACACCCACTTGCGTAAAATGATCGAGGGCGTAAGTGCGATGGCAGAAGCAGCTGAATCTCTCGACACTGGACCAATTGAGCAGCGGACGAGTGGCGCCCTGCTTGCCTCGATCCGAGAGATGGATGCGAAGCGCGCACAAATGGTGCCGGTAATACGTGATTTCATTGAGGCTTCGGAGGATATGTCGCGCCAGCTTCGGCGGTGTCCATAAGTCGCATTTAACTCTTGCAACGCTTGAACCACTGCGCTAGAAATAAGTTCTCAAAGCACTCTCGGTGATTTTCACCCGGAGTGCGTTAGCTTTAGGCAGGTGCCCCGGCGAGATGATCGCACGGGGCTTTTCTTATACAGGAACTGCAGAGAGCCTGAGCCCGAGCGACTTCATAACCTTGACGACGGTTGCAAGCTCAGGATTGCCCTCTGCACTGAGAGACCGATAGAGGCTCTCACGGGAAAGCCCGGTCTCTCTGGCAAGCTGGCTCATGCCCTTTGCCCTGGCGATATCGCCAAGGGCGGCAGAGATGAGGGCAGGGTCTCCATCCTCAAGAGCGGCATCGAGATAGGCCGCCATGGCTTCTTCGCTGTCGAGGTGCTCGGCAGCATCCCAAGGCTTGGTTTCGAGGGGCATAGGCTCACTCCTTCCATTCTTTGGCGAGGGCTTTCGCCTTTTCGATGTCCCGGCTCTGGCTGCTCTTGTCGCCACCACAGAGCAGAAGAGCCACAACCTGACCACGCTGAACGAAGTAGATCCGATAGCCGGGGCCGTAATCGACCCGCATCTCACTGACGCCTTCACCCACCGGCTTCACATCGCCGGGGTTGCCAAGGGAGAGACGGCGGATGCGGACGTTGATCCTGGCCTTGGCGTTCACATCCCGAAGGGTGTCGAACCACTTGGCATACTCGGCTGTCTGGCGAACTTCGATCATGCTTACTTGTAGCTTATAGGCTACAAATTGTCAAGCGATATGTCCACCAAACCCCGCAACACCTACATCCGCTCCGATGATGGAGCGACCATGGTAGAGATCGCTCCTCACCAGTATGTGGAAGAGAGCGTCGCGGAGAGGCTGGGGCTGTTCAGGAGTTAGATGCTGGGATGAGCGCTACCTTCCGATCCCGCTCCCAGATTTCCACGGCATGATCATTGGCAAGACGACGGGCCTGCTCAATCGCATCCTCGTCATCCCGGCAGAAGAGCTCAATCACGTTCATAAAGCGACCCTGCTCATTGAGCAGGTAGGCACGATAAGCGTGCAACGAGACCGAATGGTCGATTGAAGGAAGTTTCTGGATCATGAACTTGCCCGACTCCGCCAGTGCCTTACCCCTTTCGGACAAGCTGGACAATATCCAGCAGGGTCGCGGGGAACCAGCACTCGATGGAGCCGAGCCAGCCTCCTTATGCGTAATAACGTAGCCCTATGGGCATTCTCTACCGCTTCCTCACCCTGACACTCAGGGAAAACCAGACGGAATTGCAGCTATCCGAGATGCTGAGGGATCAGCTTCGGATCATCGCCGCTTCAATCCATCTCGCTTAGGCATAATCTTCGTGACTTTGTAGACCTCGCCATTCTTATCGTATGTGGTCCATTCTCCAACCTGCTCGCCGTTCTCGAAGTAGCCAGAGCGCAGCTTGGTCCCATCGATCCTGAACCACTCCCAATAGCCTGTTGCAACGCCGTCAATCGTCTGCCCCTTGGCCCAGAGGCTACCATCCTTGTGCCTCTGGATATGCTCTTTGATGCGAGTGTCTTCGGTTGTCATGGCGGACCCTTCTGCAAAGTCCGCTCATCTTGCCAGAGCACGCCTGAATGCCCAAACCCCTAGACCACAGAGCCCGCAACAGGGAATACGACCAGCGCAGAGGTTCGGCTCGGGAGCGGGGCTACAACTCACGCTGGGAGAAAGCCCGCAAGACCTACCTGATGCGCAATCCGCTCTGCGTCATGTGCAAGCGGGAAGGGCGAGTGACCCCGGCCACGGTGGTTGACCACGTCATCGCGCATAAGGGCGACACAGCGTTGTTCTGGGATACAGATAACTGGCAGGCCTTGTGCAAGCCCCACCACGATAGGGACAAACAGCGAGAGGAGCGAGGACGCTTCCAGGCTGTAGGAGAAGATGGGTGGCCTCTCTAATCTGCGAATGTGACGTTCCCCTGCCCAGCCGCAGCGATCCTGATGATGTCATCAGTTGGGCGCAATGCAAGATTTCTGAAGACTAGTTTCGCCCCACTCCGCACGGACGCAGCAGCTATCCGCACCAGGTCTGCGGTGGGTCTCACAGCCGCGTCTATGGTGAAGCCGCCCCCAGATGAGGCAATCCTCACCAACTCATCAGTCGTGCGCAGTTCGAACATCAAAGCCCCCCATATGCGCGGTCAAGCATCATAGAGCGGGCGCGCTTGGTCAAGCCGGGGGGAGGTCAAAAGTCCAGAGCCTTCCCACCATGGACCGGCGCCCTCAGTCAAATGCGAAATGCCGCAAGTTTTCAGAAAAAGTTCCAATGGGTAAGCGAGGGCCAAAGCCGAAGCTGGCGAGCATCCGTAAAATCGAGGGCAACCCTTCAAAGCGGCCGATTGTCGATCTCGGGATCGAGGCCACCGGGGAGGTCTTCGCCCCCGAGCATCTGCATGATGACGCGCAGGCCTGCATTGAGATGATCCGGCGCTCGATGCCGCCGAAGACCTACGCGGCCGTAGACACATTCGCCCTCTCAGCTTTCGCCACGGCATGGGCCTGGCACAAGAGGGCCACTCACGAGATGAACGCCCCTGATTTCGAGCCTGTCGTAGACGGGAGCAAGGGGCAGAAACAACCAAACCCATGGTTTCGCATACTGAAGGCCATGTCCGAGGAAATGAGATCGTGGGGCGACCGCCTCGGGCTGGATCCAAAGGCAAGGGCCGCTCTGCAACTTCCCGAAAGCAAGCCAAGGAGCAAGTTCGACGGCCTGATCGGGCAGCCCGAGTCATTGCCTTCATCGAGGCATTGACGGTTCCGAGCGGCGAGGGGGCAGGCGGCCCGTTCGTCCTCCGGGAATGGCAGAAACAGTTCATCCGGGACATCTACGAGCCGCACGCTCTCACCAAGGGGCAGTATCGGCGCCAGGTTAGACGGGCCATCCTCTCGATTGCCCGTAAGAACGGCAAGACGGCTCTGATTGCGGCTCTCGTGCTGGTCCATCTGGTCGGGCCGGAAGCCATCCAGAACGGGGAGATCTACTCCGCGGCGAACGACCGGGAGCAGGCAGGACAGGTCTACAAGGTCGCCTCGCAGATCGTGAAGGCAGACCCGGAGCTTTCAACCATGCTCCGCTGCGTTGACTCAACGAAAACGATTGCCTGCTATAGCAATGGGTCATTCTACAAAGCCATTTCAGCAGAGGCGGGCACGAAACATGGCCTCAACCCGAGTTTCGTCATCTTTGACGAGCTGGCTCAAGCGAAAGATCGCGAACTTTACGACGTTCTTGATACTTCGATGGGTGCTCGTGCGGAGCCGCTCTTTGTAACCATCTCGACGCAGAGCAACGACCCCGAGCACATCCTGTCGAAGCTCATTGACGACGGGCTGGGGGCGAAAGACCCGACTATCGTCTGCCATCTCTACGCTGTTCCTGAGGAGCAGGAGGACATCTTCGACCCGAAGTGCTGGAAGCTGGCGAACCCGGCTCTAGGCGACTTCCGCGACTTCGATGACCTGAAGGCTATTGCCGACAAGGCACGGCGAATGCCAGCCGAGGAGCCGAAGTTCCGCAACCTCTACCTCAACCAGCGCGTGGCGCCGGTCGCATCCCTCATCTCCCGAGCCGAATGGATGGCCTGCAAGGGCGAGGTTGAATTCGAAGATGGCGAGGAAGTCTATCTCGGCTTGGACCTGTCCTCGATCAACGATCTGACGGCCCTTGTGATGGTCAGCGCGAGCGACCCGAGCCGAGTACAACCCTTTCTCTGGAAGCCGAAAGACTTCCTCAAGGAGCATTCAAACCGGGACTTTGGCCGAGGCAACCACCGCTTTGTCGAGTGGCACAAGCAGGGGTACCTTCTGGCGACCCCAGGCCGCTCGATCGACAAGGAAGTGATCGCCCGCCACATCGCAGACCTTTGCGGCCGCTACCGCGTCCTCGGCATGGCCTATGACCGCTGGCGGATTGACGACTTGATCAAGGAATTCGACCGCATCGACTTCGCCTCTCATAAAGATGGCGAGAAGGGCGATGGGTTGCGGATCATCCCCTGGGGCCAGGGCTTCAAGGACATGACGCCGGCCATTGACGCGATGGAACTGGCGGTGATCGACCGGAAGCTGGTCCACGACAACAACCCTGTCCTCAACTGGAACATGGCGAACGCCGTCGCGGTCACGGATCCGGCAGGCGGACGCAAGATCGACAAGAATAAGGCCCGGTTCCGCATTGACGGCGCGGTGGCGCTCACGATGGCGCTTGGGCTGAAGTCTCGTGACCGCAAGGACGAGCGAAAGCCCGACTACCAGATGTTCGTGCTGGGCTGAGAAGGATCACAGAATGAACCGGATGTATTCGGTCCTCCACGTTAAGGCTGTGGAGGAGGAGCAGCGCATTATCCGCGGCGTGGCCACGACACCCAATCCCGACCGGGTCGGGGACATCGTGGAGCCCTTGGGCGTCCAGTTCAAGAACCCGATGCCACTGCTGCACCAGCACGACCACAATCGTCCTGTCGGCACTGTCACCTTTGACAGACCCACCAAGGACGGCATCACCTTCAAGGCGCGCCTCCCGAAGATCGAGGAACCTGGCCCACTGCGTGACCGCGTGGAAACGGCTTGGGGCGAGATCAAGGCCGGTCTGGTCCGTGCCGTCTCCATCGGCTTCCGCGCTCTCGAATACGCCTTCCTGGATGAAGGCGGGATCCGCTTCACCAAAAGCGAGGTCCTTGAACTCTCTCTCGTCTCCGTGCCGGCCAATGCCGACGCGGTGATCTCCACCATCAAGTCGATCGACGCCCCCTTGCTCGCCGCGACCGGCAAAGAGCCCAAGGCGGATGATCGGCCTGTCCGCCCGGGCGCTGCCGGGAAAACCGTCAAATCCGTCAACTTGCGCCCGAAGGAGGGCACGAACATGAAGACCATTGCAGAACAGATTGCGGCGCTTGAGGCCTCTCGTCAGGCCAAGTCCGCGCGCATGGCCGAGGTCATGCAGAAGTCCATCGATGAGGGCCGTTCGACCGATCCGGCCGAGCAGGAGGAGTTCGACACCCTCGAGGGCGAGGTGGTCGCCATCGACGGCGACCTGAAGCGGCTCCGGGCCCTGGAGAAGGCCCAGGCCGCCTCTGCCAAGCCGGTTTCCGGCCAGAAGTCCGACGAAGGCACGGCTGCCCGCTCCCGCATTCAGGTCCAGCCCGTCGAGAAACTCGACAAGGGCATCGGCTTCGCCCGCCTGGCCAAGGTCAAGGCGATCGCGAAGCTGGATGGCGAGAGCGTCCGCACCGTGGCGAAGGAACTGTATGGCGAGAACTCGTCCATCTACGGCCTGTTCGTCAAGGCCCCGGTCCCGGCCGGCACCACGCAGGACGGCAACTGGGCGGCTCCCCTCGTCGGCGAAGGCACCGATGTGATCGCCGACTTCGTGGAGTTCCTGCGGCCAAGAACAGACATGCGCCTTGCGGCGTGAAATAAATCTAGAACATCAAAGACTTAGCCGCTCCCGAGCGGCTTTTTTCATGTCTGCCGCTCGTTACAACGAGCACCAACAGAATCAATGACTTAACAAGACGGCCCAACGCAATCCGGCACGTCCACGCGACAACGACGCAACAACAAACTGAGAAAGCATGCGACATGGAGAGATACATGGAGACCCCTCTTAACAGCACCGATCTGCTGCATGGGATGGAGGCCATCGCGGCCTTCCTCGGCATCAAGAAAAGGCAGGCACAGCACTGGGCTGACACGACCGACATGCCGACATTCAAGATCGGCCGGACCGTGTGCGCTCGCCGGTCGAGCCTCAAGGAATGGCTTGCCAAGCGTGAACGCGGGGAGGCAGCCAATGACCGATGACATCCTTGTCGCCACCATTCGCAAGAATTCCCGCGAGGAGATCCGGGTCAGCCTGGGGGAGTATCAGGGCCATACCGTCGCGCACGCCCGTGTCTGGTTCAAGGCTGCCGATGGGACGATGCGTCCCTCTAGGTCGGGTCTCGCCTTCCGGGTGGACCTCCTGCCTGAGATTGCCCGCGCTCTGAGCGAGGCGAACGACCACGCTGAAAGTCTCGGCCTTGTCGCTCCCGCTCCCCGGTAAGCCAGCGGCACCGGAGGCGCGGAATGAGCGCAAAGAAACGACGCAACAGCATCGGGCAACAATTCATCGCCCATCGCCGCGATATGAGAGAGGCCCCGGCCTGGAGGCACCTGCCGGACAATGCCCGGCGCATCCTCGACCGGCTGGAGCTCGAACACATGAGGCATGGCAGCGCTGAGAATGGCCGGCTGCCCTGCACCTATGCCGACTTCGAAAAGGCAGGCATCCGGCGCAAGTCGATTGCCCTGGCCATCCGGCAGTGTGTGGGTTTGGGCTTCCTTGAAGTCACAAGACAGGGTCGCCGATCCGTGGCCGAGTTCAGAACGCCCTCTCTCTACAGGCTTACTTATGTGCACGGGACCGGCCGCAGCCAGGCCCCGACCGACGAGTGGCAGAGGATCAGCACGGATGAGCATGCGCTTGCTGTGCTGGAGGCTCTAAAGGCTGTACCCTCCCGAGATCTAGAAAGTAGGGGCAATAGCGCCCCTAGGACTGTAGGGGCGAAAACGACCCCGGCACATGGTCTCCATAAGGGGCGATAGCGCCCCCGGATAAGGGGCGAAAACGCCCCCGGCTTTTTAATTTCAGCAGGTATCGAGATGACACAGCAACGAGGCTCACGCCGCGAGGGCATCGCGCATGCCAAGCCGACGAGGCAATACGCATGGCAGATGCGAAACCCTGAGAAGCGCCGAGCCCATCTTGCGGTTCAGCAGGCGTTGAGACGGGGCCAACTCGTGCGCCAACCATGCGCTGTTTGCGGGACCACTCAGAACGTGGATGCCCATCACGAAGATTATCGAGCGGCGCTTGAGGTGAAATGGTTGTGCCGACGCCATCACAAGCAGAGGCACCGACAGATGAGGTGCGAGGGTGGGTGAGGGGCGGTGTCTCTCTGCTCCCACTCCTGAGGTCCCGGACCGGCGCCCTCAGTCAAACGCGAAATGCCGCAAGTTTCCATAGGGGGGAGCCTCCAGGCTCAAAGACCCTTAGGCCGGAACCGGTGATCGGCCCAAACTTCTCGTTTTTGCAGATTGATGTACTGCGACGTGAATTCTGCAACGAGGGGGGCACGGTCGAAATCTCGGCCGCCCAATCCCGGACCGGCGGTCCAAGCTTTCCTTTCCAAAACCTGTAGAAAAAAGATTTCAGGATGGATGAAACGAACACCCTCCTGCGAGCCTTGATTGCTGAGGTGAAGGGGCTCCGAGCCGATCTGGCACGGCAGACAGGGGCAGAAGACCCAGCCTCAACCCTCGGGGATCTGGTGGAGGCTATCGCCTTCACCGTAGGGGATCGCGTGTTTACTGCTCCAGAACTCGCAAAGTTTGCAGAGGCAGCACCTCCCGAAAAGCTGCAGATCGCACTCCATGCAGCGGGCGGCACGAACCCTCGCAAAGTCGGGAAACTATTGCGCCGCATGGAAAAGCAGGAGTGCGGCGGCTGGCGTGTAGTTCAAATCGGCAGCGACCGCGACGGGCTGCTCTGGAAAGTACAGCCTGCAAGTTTGGCCCGCTGAAACTCGCAAACTCGCACAGTCGATTGAGACGGCGAAAGTACACCCTCAATATACCCTCAGAAATCCACGACCAAAGGAACATGACCTTGGACCGTCTCGCCAGTCTTACCAGCCAATACGAGTCCCATTCGAAGGCGATGGCCTTCATTCAGTTCGCCATTACCAAGGCGATAGCACGAGACCAGAGTGTAGACCCGCTGGAATTGTTTCAGGCGCGGTATCCGCATTCCAAGCATCTCGCCGCGATCCAGAAGGCCGCTGTCTCAGCCGGATCGACGGACAACTGGGGCGCTCCTCTTGTCCCCCTGCCGGGCTATGCCTCAGAGTTCTTGGAGCTGGTAAGGCCTGCGAGTGTCGTAGGCCGGATGCGCGGTTTCCGCCGCGTCCCATTCCGGGTGAAGTTCACCAGGCAGACCTCCGGAGCGACGGCGGGCTGGGTTGGCGAGTTCAAGCCCATCCCGGTCGGCAAGCTCGATATGAGCACGGAGACTTTCGAGCATTCGAAGGTTGCTGGCATCATCGTCATTTCCAAGGAATTGGCCCGCTCCGCCGATCCGGCTGCCGAGCCCCTGATCCAGCGGGATATCGTGGCGGCCGTCGCCAAGTTCACGGACGAGCAATTCCTTGACCCTGCGGTGGCAGAGACGGGCGTACACCCGGCCTCCGTCACCCACGGTGCAACGGAGGTGGTATCCAGCGGCAACGGCGCCGATGCAATTGCCGCCGATCTTAAGGCACTTGTGGCTGCTGTTGTCGGATCAGGTGCGCTGCTCACCGCACCGTATTTCGTCATGAAGCCCTCGACGGCTCTTCACCTTGCGACCCTTGAGGGGACGAACGGTAAGGTTTTCCCGAACGTCAATGTCATGGGCGGTGACATCTGGGGCATTCCGGTCCTCGTCTCTGGTAATGCGGGCGATCAGATCACGCTAGTTGACGCAGCCGAGCTGATGCTTGCCGACGGCGATGTTCAGTTGGACACGGCCGAGGAAGCAGCCCTCCAAATGGACGATGCGCCAGCCGATGGCGCGGTTCAGTTGGTCAGTCTGTTCCAGACCAACAGCATTGCCATCCGGGCCATCCGCACAATCCGGTGGCGCATGCGCAACCCCGGCGCCGTCGCCTACCTCTCTGGCGTGACCTACTGAGGGCCCCGCCATGGATGACGAGGCCTGGAACAAGAAGCTCGTTGAAGCCGCCGATGGCGCGATGGACGGTGGCGGCAAGAGCCTGGGCGAACGCTTCGGCGCGATGCTTGCCGCATGCGTCAGAACCGTTCGGGACGAGATGCGGGAGAAGCACCGCAAGACAGACGAGCGCCTCACCGCCATCGAGGAGCATCTGACAGCCATACGAGAGGGCAGGGAATGACCACGTTCAAGATCAAGTCCTTTGCTGACCTCGAGGCCTGCTTCGATGAGATCGCAGAAGGGAAGCTGCAGGACACGGCACGACTCCTCTCCCGCAAGGGCGCGACTGATGAGGAGATCGAGGCCGAGCTAGCCCATCAGCGAGCGGCGATGGCAGCATCCAGGGCTCAGTTCATGGAACAGGCCAAGGGCTTTATCCAGCGCGGTGGAGAGAGCCTCCAGTGAGATTGCTGTGCCCTCCCTTCGCAGCAAGCGGTCGGCTCCTGAAGCGCCAGGGCCGACCGCACCCGGGGGGGTATTTGCCAGCTTTGGAAAGAACGGATCGTGGACCGGCGCCCTCAATCAAACGCGCGATGCCGCAAATTTCAGTAAAAAGTTCCGATCAACCCCATGGATGAAACCCAAACTCGCCAATGTGGCGCAAGAACCCGCTCAGGAGAGCCGTGCAGGCGATCTCCGGCCCCCGGCAAGCGCAGATGCCGGCTCCATGGTGGCGCTCCTGGCAGCGGGGCTCCTACAGGCGAGCGCAACGGTGCATGGAAGGGCGGACGATACAGCAGGGCGATCACGCCCGAACAGAGACACCTGGCCTGGAAGGAATATTGGGCCGAGAAGAGGGCTAAGAGACATGGCAACTGAAGTGATCGAGGCAGACCCCCACGACGTGGTGGCACAATATGCCCTTGAACGGCTCATGGAGATGGTGAGCGACACGCCTATCCCGTCCCGTGCTTTGGCAATCGCCATGATTGCCAACGGTGGCGGCGCTATTGCCGCCCTCGATGGTCGTGAGGCGGCTGCGCAACTCCTTCGGGACGCTGCAGACCGGATCGAGAACCCCGAACTAGCCGGGAGAGCATGACGATGAGCAGGAAACTCCATTACGTGATGTCAACATTCGGTGGCGAGCCAGCAATGTTCTGCCTCACCCGCCGCAGGCTCGAAATCTTCGAAGTAGGCCTTGAGGCCGGAAGCGCATTCGAGTTCCTCCGTAGGCTCCTGAACGGCACCTGGGCAACGAGGGATCTCGTCAGCCTCCTTCAGGACGCTTACCGCGAACACGACGGGAACGTGAACCTCAAGGCGCATTCCCACGTGCGAGCCGTGATCGAGAAGAACGGTCCCGGGCACTATGTCGGCTTGGCCGCCAAAATCATCGAAGCCGCTCTCTTCGGAATACCAGAGAAGGATGCAGTCTTTGATGAGGCCAAGCAGCTCACAGGAGAGGCAGGTTGAGCCAGGGCCTGAAGCGCTGGGAGCAGAGGCTAAAGAACATACCGAAGACGGTACGGGCGCGAGTGCGTGAAGCCATTCACCAGGGAGCGGCTGAAATCGTTTCGGCTCAGAAGCGCTTGGCGCCAGTCAGGACCGGCAAACTGCGAGACAGTATCACGGCCACCATTGGCGGGCAGGCTCCAAAATACTCCCAGTTCGGCCGCATGGGCGGCAAGGGTGACGCCGATCTCACAGCAGTCATCACGGTCGGCAACTCCGAGGTTCGATATGCGCACCTCGTGGAGTTCGGTTCCGCTCCGCATATCGCAGGCGGTAGGTTCAAGGGGGCGGACCATCCCGGCACGACCGCACAGCCCTTTTTCTATCCCGGCTATCGCATGGTGCGGCGACGGGTGAAGAGCCGCATTACCCGCGCCGTCAACAAGGGCATCAAGGAGGCCTGAGCCATGGCAGTTGAACGCGATGCAATGATCGTCTCGGTTGAGGCGCGCATCAACAATATCGAGCGTCAAATGGCGAAGGCCTCAGCCACATCGCGGAAGCATTTCACGCGGATCGAGTCCGATGCAAAGACCATGGCGAGCCGGGTAAATGCCACTATGGGCAAAGTCGGGGAGGGGCTGAAAACAGCCTTCGTAGGGTTCGCCGGTGGTCTTGTTGGGGGGCTTGCTGCCGGAGGTGTTCTAGGAGTCCTCGGAAGCGTCCAGGGAGCCATGTCTGAATTGGCGAACGTGGCGGCTGAGGCCAAGCGGGCGGGTCTAGGCGGAGAAGCCTTCCAGGAATTGAGTTATGCCGCCATGCAGAGCCGGGTGAGCATTGACGCTCTGACGGACGGCCTCAAGGAGATGCAGCTCCGGGCGGATGAATTCATCGTCACGGGCAAGGGCAGCGGCGAGGAAGCCTTTAAGCGCCTCGGCTACTCGGCAACCGAACTGAATGAGAAGCTGAAGGACCCGCCAAAGCTGTTCGAAGAGATCATCGACAAGCTAGGGCAACTCGATAAGTCGTCACAGATCCGCATTGCCGATGAGATCTTCGGCGGTGAGGGTGGCGAGCAGTTTGTGCGCTTTCTGGACAAGGGGGCGGGTGCAATCGCCCGGGCGCGCCAGGAGGCAAGGGACACCGGCAATGTCCTTAGTGAGGATATGCTGAAGAAGGCCGTCGAGATCGATCAGCAGTTCGAGACCATAGCCCGCACCATCGGAACCAATGTCAAGGGCGCAATTGTCAGCGTGGTGTCCGCTCTAAAGGAGTTCGTGGGCGAGGCGAGCATGCTCAACAGCAGGAGCATTGAGGCAGTCTCCGACAGGATCAGCAAGATCAAGACAGAAATGGAAAGCCTGCAGAAGATCGAGGCTGATGCACGGCGAATGTTCCCGAACGCTCTCGAAAGCGCCTTCGCAGGCAATGCAGACAAACTGAAAGCCTACCGCGACGAGCTGGGCAAGCTCGAGGAACACCTGGGGCGACTCAAGACGAGCGCCCCGACCTCTCCGGGAGAGGCCCCGCCGACAACGCCGGCAGGCGGCAAGGGAGATCTGAGCCAAATCGACGTTGCCGGTAGCAAAAAGAAGGCACTGGAGGGCTATGCCGCGCTCGAACAAGCGGCCCTAGCTCGCATCAATACTCTGCGGGTGGAGCAGCAGGCTCTCGGCCTCACGACGGGAGAGGCTGAAAAGCTCCGGTTTGAGCAACAACTCCTGGCTGAAGCAACGCGAGACGGGACGATACTTACCCAGACACAAAAGGATCGTATCTCGGAGCTCGCGGGGCAGTACGGAGCACTTACGGCAGCAATTGAGCAAACTGAGAAGGCACAGCAGGAAGCTAATCAGGCTGCGGAATATTTCGGGGATGTGGCCGTTGATGCTATATCCGATCTGGCCTTAGAGGGGCGCAATCTCGATGACGTGCTGCAGAACATCGCGAAGAGCCTCGCCCAGGCAGCAATTCAAGCCGCCATCCTCGGCCAAGGGCCTCTTGCCGGTCTCCTCGGGACGAGTGGCGTGAATGGTGCGCCTGGGGGCATCATTGGCGCATTGCTAAAATCATTCTCTCCGGTCAAAGCGGCTACAGGCGGTTACATTAGAGGGAGAGGCACAGGAACGAGCGACAGCATTCCGGCCCGTCTCAGCAATGGCGAATATGTCGTGAATGCCAGAGCGACAGCTGCCAATCGAAAGCTGCTGGACGCAATCAACTATGGGCGTGTGCCGCGCTTCGCTGAGGGGGGATTTGTGGGCGTGCCGACCGTGCCGACACCTATTGCGCGCGGAAGTGGCGGCGGGATGAAAACAGAGGTCCACATCCACGAAGCCCAGGGAGTGAAGACCACCGTTAAAGAGACGCGTGGACCTAGTGGTGTGCGGTTCGATGTGTATGCCCGTCAACTCGTTGAGGGCATGGTGGCAGACGGTAGCCTAGATCGGGTTGCAAAAGGCCGCTGGGGGGTGAATCCCATGCGGGGACGTTAGGACCTTACCGTGTTGTCTCTGGCGTCCCGGCGAGATCATCCAGAAACGAGCTATAGGGGAGACGTGCCAGGATAGTGCCCCTTGATGCCACCATCGCCGCAGTTGTGCCGCGGCAAAGCAGAGTCACATTGCCGGTGGTTCGCTTGCAGAAGGCGTCAGGGCTGTCGATGAAGTTCAAGCCAGACGGCCCCATAACAATGGCGGTTACGCCGTCCGGGATTGCACCGATCGGTTTGATGACGAACACCCGTAGCCCCGCAAGGTAGGCAATGAAAACTAGGGCGGCCAACCCGAACGAAACTAGGAATAAAGCTCTCATCAACTCACGATGGCACAGGCTGGGCGCAGTTCGCAAGGCTAGTAAATTCTTAAGCGGCCCACCAAGATAGCAAAGCGAGAGCGCCCCTGACGCCCCAGTAAACCAGCGTAAACACCCCAACCAGCATACTCAATCCGATAATGATATTGATCGAGCGCGGGAAGATGCGATTGGGGGCAACACGAATATGCTTGCCCTGTGCTCCATCGAAACGAACGTTTACCAAGTGGGGCATATCATTGTTCAGATGGAGCAAATAGAGATTGAAGCTTTCTTTTGGGTTTAACCGTTCGACCTCAATAATTAATCGCTCATCAGGATTGTCTCTGATGACAAAGGGGAGTGGAGGAGAGAGCTCCAAATGGTAGGGCCGGAAGTTGAATATAATCTCTACATTATTGGCTGTTTGCCTACCTGCGTTGGTAAAAAAGAGCGTTTGTGTTCTAACGGGAGAGTATTTTCCTTCTCCGTCTTTGGGTAGGAGGTATGCCGACTGTAATTCTGAGTAATGTAGTTTGGGTTTGGCCGCAAAGAACCCAAGGATCAGCGATCCTAAGCCCGTCAAAAGTGTCGTAATGATACCAGCTGTTATTTCTTTATTATTATTTGCGAACTCTAATACTGCGGCAAACATTGCTTCCACGAAGTCCAGCTAAGCTACTTTAAGCAATGAGTGGACTTGATCGTAGCTGAAGAGTCAATGCTGTTGGGACGTGTCAGCGCGCGCGAAAACCCCTTCCGCCTTGCCGGGCGGTGGGTTCGCGTGTCATATTTGTAATTGGAGCGTAGCAACTCCCGAAGCGGGCCCTTGCCGGGGCTGGCGCTTCAGTCACAGAGCGGTGGCGATCCCTTGCCGGGGATAGGCCATCGAAAGCAAACGCGCTTCACCTAGTGAAGCGTGACCGGCTCACTATGCCGGGAGTCCATCCGTTATACAAGACCCTTTCGAGGGGAAGACGGTTGGGCGTGCTCTCTGTGGCGCGTTGCTACCCTCCCGGTGCCAGTGACGACCGCTGGCAACTGGAGACAAACCCGTAGCAAGGCGAGTCTCCCCGGCCGTAGCAAGCCGGTTCTCCACAGAGTAACCCATGACTTCACAATTCTACGCCCGCAGTGGGCCAATAGCGTCTCCGGCTATCGATCCGGAGCGCACGCGTCTCCGCGCCTTGAGAGCTGAGATTGAGCGAGAGTTAGAGCGGATGATTGATCTGCTCGACGCCATCGACGGCGACCCGGACTTTGAACCTTCCTTTGGCTCGGTTGCCCCGGGACACGTTGACGAGGCTGAACCCGACGCAGACCTTGAACCTTCCCTCGGCTGGACGAGCACCTATGCCCATGGCTCCGATCAGGACCTTGAGGAGGAGCATGACGGTCGGGAGCCCGATGAGGATTTCGAGGGCAACACCGATGACAACGGCATAGGCGACCGTGGCGGGCTTGATGAGCAGTACGGCATTGATGCGACTGTGACCCGCTTCCCGCTCTACGGAACGATTGACGGCACCGCTCACATCATCCCTGAAACGTACTGATCCAAACGGCCCGGCTGCATTCCGTGGCCGGGCCTCTTTTCATGAAAGGAGAGCAACGTGGCAAGCGTGAACAAAAGAGAGTGGACCTATAAGGGCGAGACAAAAACCGCCTGGGTGGTTCGGTATACGGACCAAGGCGGCAAGCGTCGAATGAAGACTTTCGAGAAGAAGAAGGAGGCGGATGCTTTCCGGGTTCAAGTAGAAAGCGAGATCACGCAGGGAGTGCATACCGCCTACAACGAGAGCGTGACCTTCGACAAGGCGGTCGATGAGTTTATAAAGGACTGCTATCGGCGGGAGAAGCTAGGGGACATAACGCTAAGTGGCGTGAAGGGCTACGAGTATCGGCTTGAACATTACACAGTCCCCAAGTTCGCTAAGCGTCGTGTCTCCACGATCACGGCGGCAGAAATCCAAACCTATGTAGAGGAACTGCGCGAGAAGCTGTCCCCCCATACCATCCATGGGATCTATGGCTCGCTGCATGTGCTGCTGACCTTTGCCGTGTCCAAGAAGTGGGTTCGCCGGAATGTGCTGCGAGACGAGCCCTGCAAGCTGCCGACCAAGCCGAAGCGCAAGTCGATCCCGACCAAGGACGACATAAGGGCGCTCCTAGAGGCTGCTTCTCGCCTCGACAAGGGAGAGAACCTCCTGACGTTCGTAAACCGCTCTGTGGTCATTGCCTGCGGCGTCTTCTGCGGTTTCCGTCCAGGGGAGACCTTTGGCCTGCATTGGGAGGACATCGACTGGGAAAGGGGAGTGATCCATGTTCGCCGTGCGCACTCGAAGGTGAACGGGCTGAAAACGCCCAAGACCGAGGCGGGCTTCCGTGACGTGCCGCTCACCGAGCCTGTGCGCCGTGCTCTCTATCAGGCCGCGCGCTATTGGATCATCAGGAGGATGGCGACGGAGACAGGCGGAAGACGAGGCTCTATGAACCCGAAGGCTATTTTCAGCCGCATCGCCCGCATGTGGGAAACAGAGGTGGTTCACGTCGATCCGACGCAACTTAAGGGCTTCGTGATCCTGACGAAGGTGGGCAAACCCATGTCGGCAACAGCCAGCGCGACGACGTTCTGGAAGCGCCTTATGGATGCGGCCGGACTGTACGATCACGAGGCCAAGAGAAACAAGTTCACGCCTCACGCCCTGCGGCATGTGGCAGCCAGTCTGCTAATCGAAGCGGGGCTCGATGACATGAACCTAAAGCGCTTCATCGGGCATGCCTCGATCCAGACAACCAAGGACATCTACGGTCATCTTTTCCCGACCGATCAGCGCATGGTTGCGACAACAGAGGCCGTTGCGGCGAGCCTAGACGCGACAAGAACGCGACAAATCGCTGTAAGGCATTCATTCAACTAACAAAAATATTCCTGCGGCCCCGCACCATCCTCGGCCGGTTCGGCCAGAACGGCATCCCGTCCCTCCGGAACGTGCCCTTCAATGTGCCGCTGGTCGGCCAGACCGAAGGCGGCGAGGGCTACTGGGTGGGTGAAGGCAAGGCGAAGCCGCTGACCCGGTTCGGCTATGAGCGCAACATCCTTGAGATCTTCAAGGTGGCGAACATTGCTGTGGTCACGGAAGAGCTTCTGCGTCGGTCCAACCCGGCCGCCGAGGCGCTGCTCCGCGACAACCTGGCTGCGGCAATCGCTGCGCGCCTCGACATCGACTTCATCAACCCGGCCAAGGCTCTGGTCGCCGGCGTCTCGCCTGCCTCGATCACCAACGGCTTGACCCCGGTCACGTCGTCCGGTGGCGATGCCGACGCGATCCGCGCCGACATCCGCGCCCTGATGGCGACCTTCATCGCGGCGAACAACGCCCCGACGAACGGCGTCTGGATCATGGGCTCGGCGACTGCTCTCGCTCTGTCGATGATGGTCAACCCGCTCGGCCAGGCCGAATTCCCGGGCATCACGATGAATGGCGGCACCTTCGCAGGCCTGCCGGTGATCGTGTCCGACTACATCCCCGCGGGGACGGTCGTCCTGGCCAACGCCAGCGACATCTATCTGGCCGACGAAGGCGGCGTTCAGGTGGATATGTCCCGCGAGGCCTCGCTGGAGATGGCGGACAACCCGGCGCATGACTCAAGCACACCGACCGGCGCCACGTCGCTCGTGTCGATGTTCCAGACCAACTCGGTAGCGTTCCGCGTCGAGCGGTTCATCAACTGGGCTCGTCGCCGTCCGTCGGCTGTCGCGATCCTGACCGGCGCGACCTGGGGCGCTCCTGCTGCCGAGACTCCCTAATCGGTAGCCTGAACCTCACGCCCGGCCGCGATCCGTTGCGGCCGGGTTTTTCATAGGAGGCCAATATGCGTTCCCTCAGCTATATGGACCGCGCTCTTCGCGCTCAGGATCCTCGTTATGCCCGCATTCTCGGCAAGCTGGGATATGGCCGCCGCGACATGCAGGCCCGCCAGGCTCCCGATCCGGAAGAGGAACTGAAAGCCCTGCGCGAGGAATACCAGGATGTCGTCGGCAAGAGGCCTTATCATGGCTGGGATGCCGAGACCCTGAAAGCCAAAATCGCTGAAGCGAAGGGCTGATCCATGCGCCTTTTCGGCATCAACATTTCCCGCGCTCAGGCGACGGAGGAGAAGGCGCTCGCGCCTGTCGCCCAAGGGCGCGGCGGATGGTGGCGCATCTTCGAGTCATATGCCGGCGCTTGGCAGCAGAATGTCGAGGTCAAGTATGACTCCGTTCTGTCCAATCATGCCGATTTTGCCTGCCGGACGCTGATCGCATCCGACATCGCGAAGCTTCGTATCAAGCTGGTCCAGAAGGATGCGGACGGCATCTGGGCCGAGACGACCAATCCGGCCTATTCGCCGGTTCTGCGCAAGCCGAACCATTTCCAGAACCGGATGCAGTTCATAGAGAGTTGGGTTCTCTCCAAGCTCCAGCGCGGGAATACAGTCGCTCTCAAGCAGCGGGACGGACGCGGCGTCGTTAAGGCGCTCTATGTGCTGGATTGGACCCTCGTCACGCCGCTCGTGGCAGATGACGGCAGCGTGTTCTATGACCTCAAGACAGATCACCTGGCGGGGCTGCCTGCCAGTGTCACGGTGCCGGCCCGGGAGGTCATCCACGACCGTTTCAACTGCTTCTTTCACCCGCTGATCGGCCTCTCGCCCATCTTCGCGGGCGGTCTGGCGGCAACGCAAGGGCTCGCAATCCAGAACGACAGCACCCTGTTCTTTCAGAACGGGGCACAGCCTGGCGGCATCCTGACAGCCCCGGGCGCGATCAGCGACGAGACAGCCAAGCGCCTCAAGGAGCATTGGGACACAAATTTCGCGGGCAAGAACTCGGGCAAGGTGGCCGTCCTAGGCGATGGCCTGAAATACGAGGCCATGAAGGCGAAGGCCGTCGACTCGCAGCTCATTGAACAGCTGAAGTGGTCTGCCGAGGTCGTCTGCTCGACCTATCACGTCCCACCCTACAAGATCGGCGTGGGGCAGATGCCGACCTACAACAACATCCAGAGCCTGAACGTCGAGTATTATGCCCAGTGCCTGCAAGTTCTCATCGAGGCTATTGAGCTCTGTCTCGATGAAGGTCTCGGCATGGGCGAGAACATCGGCACCGAGTTCGACACGGACAACCTTCTGCGCATGGACAGCGTGACGCAGATGGACGTGCTGGAGAAGGCCAAGAGCGTCATGACGCTCGATGAGCGCCGCAAGAGGCTGGAACTCAAGAAGGTTCCGGGCGGCAATACGATCTACCTGCAGCAGCAGGACCACTCGATCGAGGCCATTGCAGCCCGCGATGCTCAGTTGATCGCCCAGGCCGAGGCGCAAAGGAACGCACCTGTGCCCGCCCCGGAGGGTCGTGAGGAAGATGCCGCGCGGCAGCAAGCCGAAGAGCGGGCATTCTTCGCAGAGGCAGCTCTGGCATTTCAGAAGAGGCTTGCGGCATGATCGACGCTAAGACTTTCGGCCAGGAGCTTGCCGAAATCGTTAAGGGGCAGTTGGCCCCAATCCTGAACCGGATGGAGGCACTGGAGAAGCGCTTCGACGCTCTGCCGACGCCTCGTGACGGCAAGGATGCAGACCTCGGTGAGGTTCGCCAGATCATCGCGGAAGAGGTCTCCGGACTGAGGACGGCCATTGAGACGATTGAACTGCCAGCACTGCCCGATATCCCGGCTATCGTGTCGGAAGAGGTCCAGAAAGCGGTTGCCGCCATCCCAGCGCCGCAGGATGGCAAGAGCGTCACGGCCGAGGACGTTGCCCCCCTCATCGCCTCCGAAGTCGAGAAGCGCATCAAGGAATTGCCCGTGCCCAAAGATGGCGAACCGGGCAAAGATGGGGTCGGTCTCGCGGGCGCAATCATCGACCGTGCCGGCGAGCTCGTCGTCACGCTGACTAACGGCGAAACCCGAAACCTCGGGCCCGTGGTCGGGAGGGACGGCGCTCCTGGCAAGGATGGGGCTGACGGCTTCGGCTTCGATGATCTGGAAGCCACCTATGACGGTGAGAAGACCGTCACCCTGAAATTCGCCCAAGGCGATCGCGTCAAGGAATTCCCCTTTACGCTGCCGGTAGTGATCGATCGCGGCATCTTCAGCGAGGGCAAGAATTACGCGGCTGGCGATGGCGTGACCTGGGGCGGCTCGTTTTGGATTGCCCAGAAGGACACCGCAACCAAGCCAGGCGAGGGCGGTGATTGGCGCCTCGCCGTGAAGAAGGGCAGGGACGGCCGAGACGGTGTGATGAAGGAGGCCAAGCCGAAAGAGCCAGTGCGCATCGGCGTTCCGGTTAAGGGGGCATGAAATGGCGGCACTAATCACCAAGGATCAGGCCAAGCAGCAGCTGCGCATCGATTTCGATGATCAGGATGCCGATCTTGAGATGAAAATAGAACAGGCCAGCGAGATCGTGATCGACTATCTGAAACGGCCTGATCACGGTTGGACCGAAACAACGGTCCCGAAGCCTGTCCAGGCCGCAATCCTATTGGTGCTGACGGCACTTTGGGACGACCGCGACGGTCATGGTGATGGGGACTACCTGGCTCCTGATGGCCCTGTGGCTCGTCTTCTCACGCGGTTTAGGGATCCGGCTCTCGCATAGAGCAGAGAGCTGATTGGAGTGAGGGTTGCTAAAGCAGCCCTCACTAGCAACGGCTTTTATCGATGCCGATGTCACGCAGCATGTGTGCGCTCAGCGTATTTCGCAGCGCTTTTTCTAATTCGGCGGTGACGATTGGCGGTTTGGGATCGTTCGCGGGCTTCCGAGGTACCCGGATGAACTCAAAGCGGAATGCGAACCCTACAAAGGGCAGGGGAAAGACGGTCGATTTCATGGCAGCCTACAGCAGCAAAAGCATTGACGAAGAAGGGGCGTTGGGTTGCGTAAAGTCGCATGGACATGAAACGCCTCCTCTTGCTGTGGCTGTGAAACGAGCGGGTCTTCCCGCGGGGCAGCGTTGATAGCTGATTCTTGGCTTTAAGACTAGCGCCTGAAAGGCGCCCCAACCGAGGGGTCTCTGAAAGACCTCCGGCTTGGGAGCGCGAAAAGCCCTGACTGATGGAATCGGGTGAATCCCCAGTCCAGGCGAATGCAGCCCAAGGGGGCCGAGGGCTGCACGAGCAACCTTAGCCGTTGAATCGTGGCCATATTATGGACGCCTGTATGCCCACAGCCGGACAACTCAAAGATCGTCTTACGTTTCAGCGCCGTGGTTCCGCTCAGGATGAATATGGGAATGAGCAGACAGGTGCCTGGGAGAATGTGTTCACGGTCTCCGCTC
Source organism: Microvirga sp. (assembly GCA_035645515.1). Lineage (GTDB taxonomy): Bacteria > Pseudomonadota > Alphaproteobacteria > Rhizobiales > Beijerinckiaceae > Microvirga. The sequence goes on along the minus strand of DASQML010000035.1, from coordinate 18,852 downwards.
GTGTGACTGCTTCGCCAGGCCGCGAGACTGTCACCGCTCAGCGACTGCAGGGCGTGAACCCCGTCGATGTGTGGGTCAGGTGGTCGGCGCAGACGGCGACCATCAAGACAGAATGGCGGGCCGTGGATGCGCGTGACCCGTCCCGCGTCTTCGCCATCCTGTCCGTCACGGACCCGGAAGAATATCGGAGGCAGTTCCGCCTCCTGTCCTGCACCCTTGGAGGAGCAAGCTGATGCCCCGCGTCTCCTTTACCCGCGACTTCGATTTCCAGGCAGCCCCTGGCGTGGTTCTCGCCAACAAGGCTGGTCAGAAAAACGTGCTGATCACAACGGCCCACGCGAAAGCGGCCGTCGACGCAGGAGCGGCAACCTATGACGAAGGTTCGGAACCGCGAGAGAGCGCTCAAGCGGCTGTCGGCAATCCAGGGGGCACCACGACAGGCAATCCGCGACGCACTAAAACAAGGCGCCGAGGAAGTGACGGCAATGCAGAAGCGCCTCGCTCCGCACAAAAACGGGGATCTGCAGAATAGCATTGGCTACACGTTCGGCTCTTACCGCCCGGAGAACTCCAACGTTCGAGGGATGACGGCAAGTAGCGGCGGCGGGGATCCTGATCTGACCGTGACCATCCACGCAGGCGATGCCAAGGCGTTCTATGCGGCCTTCGTGGAGTTTGGCACTTCAGCCCACGAGATTAAGCCGAAACGTCCTGGTGGGCTGTTGAACGTTTATGGGCGCTTGCTCACCACCGTGAGCCATCCCGGTGCAACTCCACAACCCTTCTTTTTCCCAGGCTGGCGGGCGACTCGCAAGCGCGTGAAGTCCCGTATCAGCCGAGCGACCACGAAATCGGTTAGGAAAGCAGCCGGTCGATGAGCGATCCTTCCTTGCCTCTGCAGGGCGCGTATGTGGCGCGGCTCAAGTCGCAGGTCTCCGAGGCCGGAGGGCGCGTCTATGACAGCATCCCGGCAGCTGCCGTCTTTCCCTACTTCAACATCGGAGACATTCAGACGGTTTCGGACGGAGCCGATTGCCTCGACTCCACAGAGGTCTTCGTCACGCTGCACATCTGGTCCCGTGCCGTTGGTCAGGTGGAGGTTCGCAGGCTCGCGGCAGCGGCCCGTACGGCTTTGCATGGCTGGCTACCGTCGCTCCAGGGCTTCCGCGTCGTGGAACATGAGCATCAGGACACCCGCACGTTGGACGATCCGGACGGCATTACAAGCCATGCCGTTCTCACCTTTCGGGCGTTGATCGACCCGGCTTAACCCGCGCTTCCCGGTCGGAAGCAATTCAAGAGAGGGCGACAAAATGGCTGCTCCCACTACGCTCCGCTTTGGCGCGGGCGCTTTCTACATTGGCGACGGGGCAACCCCGACCGAAGTCTTTGCGAAGGTCTGCGGCTTCACTGAGATGGAGCTCACCATCGACAAGGAAACGAACGATACCACGGTGCCGGATTGTGACGATCCCGACGCGGCCGCTTGGACCGAGCGCGATGTCGTGGCGTTGGCCTGGTCGATGACCTTCTCTGGCGTGCTCGCCAAGGAGGCTCTGCCGCTGCTTGAGGATGCCACGTTCTCGTCGGCCCCGACGAACGTCCGTCTCGATCTGGCCGGCGCAGGCGAAGGATCGGGCACGCCGAATAAGCGCTATGCTGGCCGGGCGCATATCAATCACTCCATCACCGGCGCCCGTGGCGAGAAGTGGCAGGTGAGTGTCACTGTGACAGGTGACGGCGAGCTCGTCCGCTCCGACGTTGCGGCCGCCTAATGTCGCGGGACGCTTCTATCTCCTTCGATTGGGCGGATGGGCACCACACCTTCCGCCTAGCCATCGGCCAGTTGCGTGAGCTGCAGGAAAAGACCGGCGTCGGTCCCCTGCGGCTCCTGCATCGGCTCATGGACGGTTCATGGATGGTCGATGATGCCCGCGAAGTCATGCGCCTTGGCCTGATTGGCGGCGGCATGGAGCCCGCGCAGGCTTTGCGCCTGGTCCAGCGCTATGTCGACGCTCGCCCTCTGATGGAGGCTCAGGCACCGGCCATGCTGGTGCTGGGCGCTGCGCTCCACGGAACCGACCAGGAGGGCCAGCCGGGAAAAGGGGAAGCGCCCGACGCGGCGACGAGCGCACCCTCATCCAGTTCGCCGCCCTCTACGGAACAGGAGCCGTAATGGGTTTCCCACCCCGTGAGGTGGATGCAATGAGCTTGTGGCAGTTCTTTGCCTGCCTCGATGGCTGGAATGCAGCACACGGGGGCGACCAGACCAAGGAAATGACCGACGCGGAGTTCGACGCCGCGAGCCGGGCCTACGATGCGTTCCCCGATCAGACGACCTGATTAGCCCATTCGATCAATATCAGCCTTGAAATCATCAAGACTTTTCCACGACCGGCGTTCCCCCAAAACAATGGCTTTAACCCCACTCCCGAGGTGGTGGGCGTACGGTATTCCTCGATAGTTGCCTGTAGGGCGGAAAAGCTCTGCAGCGGTGACCTTGGGGGCTTCTACCTCAGGGGGCTGTGTGGAGGCTGGTTGGGGCGGGGCCGTATTCCGGGAAATGGTTTCTAACAGTTCAAGGGCATAGGCAAAGCCGAGGAGTGGCGCCCCCGCGAGGAGCATTCCAACGCCCCAAGCCGCGACCGTGAAGACCAGCGGCCCCGTTAGGATGCTGAAACCCAAAGCACCGAAACCGGCCAATACGCTGATAAAGCCGAAAAAGCGCAACAGACCTATTGCCATACTGCCCCCCATTCTGGGGCATATTACCCCGCGAGACCCTCATGGCAACCGACATCGAACGCCTCACCGTCGTCCTTGAGGCGAACATCAAGAAATACGAACGCGAGATGGCGCGGACCCGCTCTGTGATGGATCGGTCTATGCGCGATGTGGAGCGGCGCGCCCAAAGCTCTATGAAGCGGCTCGATGCCATCATTGGCGGGATCGGGAACAGCGTGAAGGGGGCTTTTGCGGGTATACTTACCGGGTTCTCCGTTCAGCAGGTGACGCAGTTCGCGGACAGTTTCACCCGTATCCAGAACGCTTTGCGAGTAACGGGCCTAGAAGGAGAAAAACTCCAGAACACCTATCGCGAGATCTTTGCGATAGCGCAGCGTCAGAATGCGCCGCTTGAGGCTACGGCACAACTTTACGGGCGCATCAGTCAAGCCCAGCGAGGATTGAACGCTACGGGTGCGGAGATGATGCGTGTGACTGAGGGCGTCACTATGGCACTCAAGATACAAGGCACCGGCACTGACCAAGCTGCCGGGGCGCTGCTCCAGTTCGGCCAAGCGTTGAGCAATGGTAAGGTCCAGGCAGAAGAATACAACAGCCTTCTGGATGGAGCCTACCCTGTGCTGCAAGCTGTTGCGACCGGTCTCCGTGAGGCGGGCAGCGATGTCGGGAAGCTGACGCAGCTCGTAAAAGACGGGAAAGTCTCCTCGGAGGCATTCTTCCGCGCGTTCCTTGCAGGCATGCCACTTTTGGAGCAGAAGGCCGCGAGCGCCGCTTCGACGACAAGCCAAGCCTGGGAGAACGTCCGAACCTCAATGACAAACCTTGTTGGGGAGCTCGACAAGGTTGTGAACTATTCCGGCACGACGGCCTCATCCCTTGGGAAGATTGCTGAAGTCATCGACGGTATCTCCGCAGCGGTACTGAACGTCGCCAAGGCGAACAAGGCCTACCGTGAGAGCCTCCCAGGGGGAGGAAGCGGCCCCGCGATCGATCCGGCACAGTTCGGACGGACGCAACGCATCCAGCAGCTCCAGGGGCTCCTGTCGCGGAATCCGAACACCAGCGCAGCGAGGAGTTGGCGGCAGGAACTGGAAGAACTGACGGAACTCCAGCGTCAGGCTGCTCGCTTGGGTCAACCAACCCCGCCATCCTCCTCAGGCCCGGCCCCAGCCTCTCTGGTCGGAGCCCCGCCGCCAAAGATCAACCCAGTCTCTCTGGCGAGTTTCCCTGCCGGCGGGGACGAGAAGGGCAAGAAGGAAAAGCTCAATGACTATCAACGTGAGATCAAGCTCATTCAGGAGCGCACCGCGGCGCTCCAGCAGGAAGCCACGACCGTTGGGCAGTCGGCCGCGCAGGTAGCCGCCGCAAAAGCTGAGTTTGAACTCCTCGCGGCTGCTAAAGAGGCCAACATTCAGATTTCGCCAGCGCTTGAAGCAGATATCAAAAATCTCGCAACGGCTTACGGCGAAGCGACCGCGAAGCTGGAGGAGGCGCGACAGGCACAAGAGAGCTTTGCCGAACTGCAGAACTTCATTGGCCAATCGATCAGTGGGTTCTTTTCGGACATCATTTCTGGTGGGGAGAACGCTGAGGAAGCCCTGATGAACCTCACCAAGAGGCTCGCGGATATGGCGCTGCAGGCCGCTCTCCTGGGACAGGGGCCTCTTGCTGGTCTCTTCGGAACGGCTGGAGCAAACGGCGCTGTGGGTGGTCTCATCGGGTCGCTCTTCAAGGGCCTCGGCTTTGGCACCGGAAAAGCGTCGGGCGGTGCCGTTTATCCGGGTCGCGCCTACACAGTGGGCGAGAGCGGGCGAGAGACGTTTGTCCCTACGACGCCGGGGCGCATCATCCCGAACGGGAAGGGCGGTGGCAATATGACTGTCCAGATCCTTCCACCGGCTGGCTATCAGGCAAAGCAGAGCCGAGTGAACGGCCCACAGGGGCCGACCTTGAAGGTTCAATTTGAGCAGATAGTTGGTGGTATGATCGCGGATGGTAGCCTCGACAAGCACCTTAAGGGTCGCTTCGGCGTCTCCCCTATGGGAGGACGTTAGTCATCCTTACCACCCCGGATTACTTGAAACGTTGGGCGAAGCTCGCTCTCATCAACTATCAAGTCGTTCACGTCAGCTCGGAATTGCGCTGCTTGTGTGGTGGAAAGGCCTAGTTGCTCAACATTCTTCGCCAGCTCACGAAAGACATTGTTAAAGGTCTCTCTATCGATAGTGTCAGTCTGGATCAGGTATGTCCGCAGAACCGAGATGAGTGTTCGGTGGCTGACAATTTTGTCTTCAAGAACTGCGACTCTCCGGGAGATGTTCTCCAACGCCTTATCCAGCGGCATCGAGACTACTTCGTGTGTCATTGCATAGGCCTTTCCCTCGGAACGCAAAGCATAAATAAATCTGGAATGGATACAACATGCCTATTCCTGTCTGGCCGGCAACCGTGCCTCATGCGCCTCTTGCGCCTTCGGGCATTTCGGAGCCTCATCGCGGCGTTCTCGAAAGTGAAATGCAGTCGGGGGCGACCCGCTCGCGGCGCCAGTTCACGGCTGTCGTCGGCGTGGTCGACATGACCATCCGCATGACAACCGAGCAGTTCCTCACCTTCAAGGCCTTCGTTCGGGACACGCTTTCGCATGGGGCGGCTGAGTTCACCATGCCGGTCTTCGATCTGACCGGCTGCACGGACAGGCGCGTGCGCCTCCGCAACGGAGGGAAGTATACCGCAACCCGTGCCGGATCGCGCATCAACGTCTCCTTTTCTCTCGACGTTTGGGATCTCTAAGTGCCGATTTCAGCAACCCAAGCCTGGGCCGAGGCAGCCGCTTCCGCGCCCAAGGATGAGGTCATGCTCATCACCATTGAGCTGATCCATCCGGTCTTTGTCGAGAACGGCCAACCCGCCCCGATCCGAGCCGTCCGCAACACAGTCGACATGAACTTCAAGCTGGAAGCGGGGGCTCCTGTGGGCGGGGGGCAGACAGTGCTCTTCAAGGCCATTCCCTTCGAGATCGACTATCCCCGCATCGGCAACCTTGGGGCAGAGGCCACCATCCGGCTCGACAACGTGAACCGGGAGGCCTCCCGCTATCTCGAGGAAGCCGTGAAACTCAATACGCCTATTCAGGCGATCTTCCGTGGCTATCTGGCCTCCGATCCGAACACGGTCGGGCAGGGGCCTTACAAGCTGATCCTGCGCAACGTGAAGCGCACGGCGCGGCAGCTTGAAGGGCAACTCGCCATCGCCCGCCCGCAGAACATGCGCGTCATGCGCGAGGTCTATGACATGGTTCGTTTCCCGAGCCTCTTGGCGGTGTCGTGATGAAGCCCCTGATGTTCCTGTTTGGCCTTGGCGTCCTTGCTGGGCTTCTCGATTGGTTGCTGCAAATTTCCTATGAATAGACACATGCTCTCACGTCGAAAGCTTTTCGGGTTCTTGGCTGCGGCTCCTGTGGCAGGTGCAGCGGCAGCGAAGGCTCTTGCGAAAGAGCCAGAGGCACCGGTGCGCGCAGTCAAGCACGCTGAGCAGACGGCCTTTCGGATCAGAAACGACAAATTCCTGATCAACCTGAAGGAAGGGCGCATTGAGATCGATGACTGAACGCCTCGCCTTCTATGAGAGCCTGATCGGAAAGCCCTACAGGATCGGGGCACGAGGCCCTCATGAGTTCGATTGCTATGGCTTGGCCCGTCATATTCAGAACGAGCTTGCCGGGATCGAGATGCCGGATGTGCCCTTTGCCGAGCCGACGACCCGGGCCCAGGCCGAGGCCATGCTCTCGCATCCCGAGCGGAAGGCTTGGGAAGAGGTGACAGAAGCCGAGGCTCGTGAACTCGATCTCGTTCTGATGGGTAACGTCGCCAAGCGGGACTTCCATCTCGGCACCTACATCGTGCCTGCCACAACGGGCGCAGTGATCCACATCGACAAGGCTGCCGGCGTGGTCGTGGACGATCTCCCGGCGCTCCGAGCCTCCGGGTTCAATTTCCTCCGCTTCTTCAGGCGCAAATCCTAATCCATGAAGCTCGCTGTCAAGCATAACCTCCTGGTCTTCGACCCGGACCGCGACGACGTTCGCCAGATCGAGAGCGGCCTCGTGATCCCCATTGCCGAGCACAAGACCCGCAAGCGCAAGCCGACCATCGAGCAGGTTCTTGCGGAGACAGGCTGGCGGTTCGACCTGCCGACCGTCTGCAAGGTCAACGGCGTCTATTATGGCCGCACTGAATGGGCGACCCATAAGCTCACCGCCAATGATAACGTCGAGTTCATCAGCCGTCCGCTCGGCGGCAACAGCGGCGGGGGAAACTCCACGGCCAAGAGCATCGGCGCCATCGTCGCCATGGTCGCGCTCACAGCTCTCGCACCCTACGCCATGGCTGCCATCGGCCTCACGGGCATCGCTGCCTCTATCGGCTCTTCGCTGCTTATCGCAGGCGGCGCGATGGCGATCAGCCATTTCCTGAAGCCTAAGGCTGGCGGCAAGACCGAGGCGAAGGAGGAGCTATATTCCTTCGGGTTCGGCGGCAACCAGGCCCGTCCGCTGCAGCCGATCCCGGTCCTGTATGGACGCACGCTTTCCTTCCCCGACTTCGCCGCTCCGAAATATTCCGAGTTCGACGGCGACAACATGACGGAATATGCCCTGCTGTGCCTGGGCTGCGGCAGCTATGACATCGAAGAGCTGCGTATTGCCGACACTCGCATCTGGACCAAGAGCGGCGGCTATAACCCGTCCTTCCCCGGCATCAGGATCCAGATCTGCGACCCTGGCGAGAAGGTCACGCTCTTCCCGGTCAATGTGGTCTCGGCCAGCGAAGTCTCCGGGATCGAACTGTCCACGACCTATACACCGGGCTACACCGCCAATGCTGCCGGCACGAAGGCAACCCAGCTGCTGTTCGACTTCGTGTTTCCTGGTGGCCTTGCCGACACCTACAAGGGCGAGCTCCACCCCAACGCCGTTCACGTCGTGGCGCAGGCTCGGCTTGTCAACGATGCGGGAGCCCCGGTCGGGAGTTGGGAAACGGTTTTCGACAAGACCTATACCTACGCCAAGACTAGCCAGATCCGGATCACGGAGCGCGTCACGGTTCCTCCCGGGCGCTACGAGGTGCGCGTCCGCCGCACTGACCCAAAAATGGAGGGCACCACCAGCAACAACGGCAAGGTGACGACGGTCGACAACATTGTCTGGTCTGCCTTGCGGGCTCAGATCGACGGGCCAAACGCCTTTCCGCGTGTGACGACCATTGCCGTGCGCGCCCGCGCCGGTGAGGGGCTTCAGGGCATCACGAACGGCCAGATCGGGGTGATTGCCACGCGCAAGATCCCGGTCTGGAACGGCTCAGGCTTCGTCACGCAGCCTTCGCGGTCGATTGCCTGGGCCGCGCTCGATATCTGGCGCAATGCAGATTATGGGGCTGGGCTGTCGATCGATCAGGTCGACTTCCAGAGCTTCTACGCCTACGACCAGCTTTGGACATCCCTCGGGCACACCTTCGATCACGTCTTCAAGGAGCCGCAGACGCTCGATGATGCGCTCGAGACCATCCTGAAGGCAGGCCGAGCCATGCCGGCGCCTGTGGGCGACCGCCTGACTATCGTCCGCGACGAGCCCCGCGGCATCCCGCGCATGATGTTCACGGATTACGACATCGTGAAGGACTCGCTCACCATCGACTACACGCTGGCGGACGACGATATCGCTGACGGCATTGTGGGCGAGTATCTCGATGAGACGACCTTCCGGTTGGCCGAGGTATCGAGCGCGCCGGCGGGAACGACGCTCGCCAAGCCCGCCCGAGTGCAGCTGCAGGGTGTCCAGAAGCGCTCGCAAGCGGCTGGGCTCGTCCGGTTCATGGCGGCCGAAAATGCCCTCCGGCGTGTCACCGTGTCGTGGACGGCGCGGGCAGAGGGCCGACTGCTCAAGCGCGGCGATCTGGTCGTGCTCTCGTGCGAGGAGCCTGAGACGTGGGGCCAATCCGCCGAGGTCGTGGCTTACAACGACGCCACGCGAGCGCTCACCTTCGACCATGATCTCGAATGGGAGGAGACCGGCAACCACTATGTGGAGGTCCGGCGCCGGGACGGACAGCCCTGGGGGCCTGTGCGTGTCACGCGCGGCGCGTCCGATCGGATTGCCATCGTCAACGCGGGCGATATGGCGGCAGAGGCAACCCGGCAGGGCATGACCCTGGCCGATGCGATTGCCCGTTCCGACCTGGCCGACCGCCCGACTGCTGCCTTCTCGCCCGGCCAGCCGCGCACCTTCCGGGTGCTGATCACCGAAGGAACGCCTGACACGGACGGCGAGCACATCGCTCTGACCGGCGTGGTGGACGATCCCGCCGTCTATGATGTGACCGAAACCGGCTTTGAGCCGCTTCCGGACGTGCCGGATGTATTCTCGCCGTCGATCCCGGTGGTGACGACACTTGCCGCCAATGTCTACCAACGTGGAACCAATCTGATCCTGCAAGCGGGCTGGCGACCGGCCAAGGGCGCCATCAGCTACATCGCGGATGTGTCCTATGATGGCGGCGAGACATGGGTTCGGGCGTATAGCGGCGACAAGACAACCTTTGAGGCTATCGTTGCTCCAGCCCAGACCATCCGGCTACGAGTGGCCGGCGTTACCGCATCGAACGTGATCGGCGGTTTCAGCATCGTGGAGAGGAATGCACCGCCTCTGGTGCTGAGCGGCGACCACCTGATCATGAAGGTGCAGCCGGATGACCTGATCCCGGCTCTCGCCCGGCGCATGGACAGCCTCGATATCCTGCTGCAGACGGCGGACCTCGTGGGCGAAGCCCGCGTCGTTGCCGAGGAAGCGGATGAGAGGGGCAGGGCGGCCATCACCCAGGTCGCACAGGTCAAGGTCACTGCCGACAAGGCGCTGGCCATCTTCGGCACTGATGTCACGGCAGAATTCGAGCAGACCGGCGTCACCGTGGGCGAGCGCTTCACCGCCGTTGCCGATGTCACCGGGCAGCTCATCGGTGCCTGGAAAGTCACGCTCGACTCCAACGGCTTCTTTGGCGGGTTGCAGCTCGTTGGCACCAACGGGCCGGGTGGGCTTCAGAGTGAGCTCAAGATCGCGGTCGACAAGTTCCTCGTCGGCGCTCCTGGCTCAGGGTTTGGCGAGGAAGCGGTGTTCGCCATCAGCACCCGCAACGGCGTGGCCCGTGTGACCATGCGCGGCGACTTCATCGCGGATGGCTCGATTAACGCCACACAGATCAACGTTGGGTCGCTCGGGGCCATCTCGGCCGTCATCGGAACGGTCTCCTCGTCCAGCGATGTGACAACCGTGGGAGGGTTCCGGCTCGATGGTCCGAACCGTCGTATTGAGGTCTGGGACTAGGCTATGACCCGACGCATCGTGATGGGGAAGATCGGCACGGCCTATGACCTTCGCATCTCAAGGCAGGGGTTTGACGCCGCCACAGGCGACATCAACAACAACCGCGTCATCTCGTTCTCGGCTCTAAGGGATGCCAATGCGAAGGCCGTGTCCGTAGGCCAGATCACGAGTTTGTTCCAATGGGTCAGCTTGGGGGCATCCTACACCCTGCCACCGCCATGCATCTTCTCCCTCAAACGCAACGGGAACATGGTAATCGATCAGATCGAAAGGCAATACTTCACAGGCGACTTCGATTTCGGGTGGTGGGACGGCACGCCTTACGCCCTTATCGTTTCAACAACGGCCGTCATGGTCGGCGTCCCGTTCCCCAAGCAATCGCCGATTTCTTCGGGAGACAAATTCATCTTCATGACGGTGCGGCCATGACACGGCGGATCATCCTCGGACGGCGCGGGTCGCAGTATGGCTTATGGGTCTCTCCGGCTGGGGTGGATGCCGAGACGGTCAGCGATGCCGCCGCTCTGTTTTCGATGAGCACGAAGCATCTCATGGCCCTTGCCTCCGGGAGTTTCGTCTGCCCTGCCGGGGGCGGTTCCATCAGGGTGAGCTTCGGAAAGACTTTCCCTGTGGTGCCATTCCTGTTCTGTGGCCGCTTGGTCGAGTTCCCCACATTCTCCACCGTCTATAGCGATGTCGATCAATCCGGGTTTTACGCCAGGGCCGGGGAGTCGGTCGAAAACCCCGGAACCTATCCGGCGGCAGGGAAAACCATTCGCTGGTTTGCCTTCATGAAGAACCAGGGGTAGGCCTATGGCGCGGCGCATTGTTCTCGGGGATGTCGGCTCAAACTATGTGTTCCGGGTCTCCCGCGCGGGCTATGACGCGGCAACAGCCGATCTCGATGGGCTGCTCTTCGATGCCGACCATATTCCGGCACGCTGGGAGAATGAGGGAACGGTCACATGCCCCGGCGGGCGCGGGCCTGTCAGCGGCGAAGTGGATCTCTGGTATCCGGGCACGGTTACGGTCTCTCATGGCTCAACCCCGTCCGTCATCATGGGGCTGGCCTATCCTTTGTCATCCAACAACCGATGGTACACTGTCCACGCGACGGTTGACCATGTTTCGGGCACGGGCAACACCCATTATCACACGTATGAGTTCAGCCATATGGACGACAATTACTGTTCTCCGCATTGGCTGACATCGGATTACGACAATGGGGACAGTTTGCAGCAGTTGCGGGGCGGCTGGAAGCTGGAGTGGAACAGTTCCACCATCACCATCACGAACAATTCGCCCTATCCCATCCGCGTGCGCTGGCTCGCGATCAAAATCTGAAATCACATCGGAGCAATAACTCATGATCGTTCAATACGATGCTGAGGGGCGGTACATCGCGCATCTCGAGGACGGCTATCCGGCCAGGCCTGAGGTTCTCGAAAAGGTAACGCAGGACACCAACCTTGGGGCTGTCGATGTCCCGCCGTTCTCGCATGAATGGTGGTATTTCCCGGATGGCGTTCCGACCATCCGCCCGCGCCTCGACTACACGATCAGCGAGCGCCAGGAGGGGGATGACAAGGTGACTGTCATCAGCGGTATCCCGGCCGGGACGAAGGTCAATGTTCAGGGCCCCGACTACGGGCAGTCGATCGAGTCGGATGGTGACGATCTTGAGCTCGTCCTGCGCATCCCGGGCGACTACATGATCGCCTTCGATGCGTTCCCCTATCAGCCTGTCTCGATCTTCCTCCAGGTTACGGCGGCGGAGGCCTGACATGGCGCGCCTCGAAATTGGCCCCGATCTGGAGCAGCTCCGCTCGTTGGCCGAGAAGGCTATCGACAAGCACTTCGAACCGGCACGGCAGCGCATGGCGCTCTATAACCGCAAGGTCACGGAAGCGCGTCGTCATCTTGCCGGGCATCCGTCCGACATGCTCAACCGCGAAGCCCAGATCCGGCATATCAAAGCTGATGAGATCGCCCGCCAGGTGATTGCGCTCGCGGAAGCCGATGAGGCGACGGAGCCGCAGCGTGTGGCACTCAAGGCGAAAGTGCGCAAGGCCCTGACGCCCCAAAAGATCCGCAAGATCCTTGCCGACAACGGCATTCGCCTGACCCGCTAATCCTCCCCCAAAATTCAAGCCCCCGCCATCGGCCAAGCCCCATTTGGCCGGGAGATTTTGCATGGCTCTCGACCCCTCATACTTCTTCTACAGCGACGGCACGATCACGCTGACCAATGGCTCGGACATCGCGACCGGCACCATGGTGGCATGGGATCCGGCTGTGTTGCCGTTCGACTTCGTGTTCCCGCAGAACGGCACCGCGGGCATGGCGGTGATCGCGGAAGTGCTGGCGGTCAACCAGATCCGGCTTGCCATGCCGTGGACAGGTCCGACCCTGACGGACGTGCCTTACTACATGGTGCGCTGGGCCAACCACATTGACCCGCGCTTCTATGCGATCAGGGTGTCGGAGTACCTGACCCGTATTCGCGACATGCCAGCGACAGGCCCGAACGGCTGGGCTCCTGTTCCGGTGCCGGTGGATGACGGGGAGCGGAGCGTCCTGCAGATTGCGGATTGGATCGGCGGCTATGGCACCAAGCCCGCGACAGGCGGATATCTCGGCCCAACCGGGATCGTCAGCGACATCTCCCAGGCGACCGACATTCGCGGCCCTCAGGGAGAGGACAGCACTGTGCCCGGGCCTCCGGGAGACAAGGGCTGGTCTCCGGTCTATGCCATCGTCGCTGACGGGGCTCGCCGCGTGAAGCAGCTTGTCGATTATGTCGGCGGTGAAGGCACCAAGCCCACAGTCCCGGCGAACACCTACGTCGGGCCGACCGGCTACACGACGGACATTTCGCAGGCGACGGACGAACGAGGGCCAGAGGGACCGGCAGTGGGTGCGAACAGCGTCGACAACACGCTGCTCGCGGACATGCCGGCGAATACCCTGAAGGGGAACAATACGGGTGCGTCGAGCGACCCGAAAGACCTGACTGTGGCGCAGGTCAAGGCGATGCTCGGCCTCGGCATATCCATGGCGAAAGCCCCGCCTGAAATCGTCTATGTCAACGCCACCACAATTACGGTCAAGGCGGGCAAATGCCGGGATGAGGACGACACGACCGACCTTATCAACCCCGCCAATTTCAACATTACGCTGGCCGGCGCTCCGGTCTCAGCGCACCGTCATGTGCTGTTCGGCTATGATGGGAGCGGCAATCCAGCGGCGACGTTCTCGACAACGATCGCTCTTCCCGCGGGGTGGCAGGCATATCGCCGTATCGGCTCGATCCGCACGGATGCGAGTGGGCAGATCCGGTCGTTCATCCAACTTGGCGACCGGTTCGATTTTCTGTCTCCGGTCAAGGACGTTTCGGACAGTGCGCAATCGACAGCGGGCACGCTACGCACACTGTCCGTGCCGCTGGATGTTCAGGTCGAGGCCATCCTCAATGTCCGCGCAGTCAAGGTGAACAGCCAAGTCGCCGTACACGTATACCCGTCGAGTTTATCTGACCCGACTCTCACTCTGGCTGGCGCCGCAGCCGGTACAGGCGGCGTCGACCCGTCTGTAAGCGGCTTCGCAGGAACGTCCGGTACGACTTCGGCGGGGGCAACCCAGCTCCGTGTTCCAACCAATACGCTCGGGCAGGTGAAATCAATATCGAGTGTTGCCACCACGATCCTCGAAATCACGACCATGGGATGGATCGATAGGCGCGGGAGGGACAAGTAATGCCTTATGTCCAGCGTGATGAGAACGGCCAGATCGTCGGCGCCTATGCGGTTGCGCAGCCGGGCTATGCTGAGGAATGGATCGAGGAAGCCGATCTGTCCATGCCGGTCCCGCAATCACACCGCTCGGTCGCCATGTGGCGGGCGCGCACGATCATGAAGGTGACACCATGGGGCGGAGGAACGCTGTTCGATGCAGTGCAGCAGGCCATCGCAGGGCTCACCGATCCACTTCAAAAGGCAGCAGCTGAAGAGGCCCTCGAACGCGGCGACGTGTTCGATCGCGACGGCATGTTTGTTCCCATGTTTTCCAAAGCTCTCGGCATCAGCGATGAGCAACTCGACACTCTGATGCGGCAAGCCGCCGAACTGCCGGCCTAATCACCCCGAACACCACGAGGACACCATGACCACCGAGACATTCGGGCGGGCGCTTTCGCTCGTCCTAAAACATGAAGGCGGCTACGTTGATCACCCAAAGGATCCAGGCGGGGCGACGAACCGAGGGATTACGCTCGCGACTCTTAGCACCTGGCGCGGACGGCCAGTGACGAAGGCCGAAGTCAAAGCACTCACTGAAACAGAAGCAGCGGCCATCTATCGGGCCAACTACTGGAATGTCGTCAAAGGGGATGACCTGCCGAGAGGTGTTGATCTTGCGGTCTTCGACTTTGCTGTCAATTCCGGGCCTGCTCGGGCAGCGAAACACCTTCAGTCACTCGTCGGCGTCGATGTGGACGGCGTGATCGGCCCAGAGACTTTAGCCGCCATCCGCTCCACGAAGCCGGCTGATCTTATCCGAAGACTGACCAGATCGCGCCTCGCCTTCCTCTCTGGGCTTCCGACATGGCCGACCTTTGGCAAGGGCTGGCGGGCTCGCGTGCTTGGCGTTGAAAAGGAGGCTCTTGCTATGGCGGGAGATGCTTCCGGACCAATCCTGACACCGCCACCTCCTGACATTGAACCGCCACCGGTTCCCGTCTCCCAGCCCGCCTCATCAGGCGGGTTTTTCTATGCCGCTCTCAAGAACGCTCTTGAGGTTCTCTTCGGAAGGAAAGCGTGATGCCTCCTATCATTGGACTGCTCTTGCAATATGCCCCGGACCTTATCGGGCTCTTCGCCGGCGCGAAGGCAGGCACGGCAGCGGGGAAGGTGGCCGATGCTGCCAAGGTCGTGTTCGGGACGGACGACCCGCAGAAGGCGCAGGCTCAGATCAACGCCAACCCGGCGCTGGCTCAGGCCTTCGTTGAACAGGCCAAGATCCAGCTGGAAGAGGCGCGGCTCGCCGTCGAGGACGTGCAGAGCGCCCGAGCCCAGACCCTTGAGCTCGCCAAGCAGGGCTCGGCCATCTCCTGGGGCGCCCCAGTGGTGTCCGTCATTGTGATCGTCGGGTTCTTCATCGTCATGGGCCTGCTCTTCCTCCAGCCGGTCGATCTCCCCCCGTCACAGGCTCAACTCCTGAATGTGCTCTTTGGTGCGCTCATCCCGGCCTTCGGGACGGTCGTTCAGTACTGGCTCGGCTCGTCGGCCGGTTCCAAGCGCAGCGGGGACTCCGTGCGTGCCATTGCCGAGACGCTCCTGCCGCAGGCCATCAATCGGAAAACGGGGGTCTGACCCATGCCGCACCGGATCGTGCTCCGCATAGGGCAGGGGATTGCTGAGCACTTCCCTGTCCGCGTGTCCGAATGGATCATGCTCGTTCCGCTTCTGGGGTGGGCTAACACCCTCGCCCTGGACCCTCTCACCTTCGACAAATCCACCTCATTCATAGAGATGTCTCGCTGGGCGGATGAGGTCACATGGGGGTGGATCTGCTTTGCCGCGGCATTCCTTCGGCTATCCGCCCTTATCGTCAACGGCACCTTCAAATCCAGCTTCCCTTACTCACCTCACTTCCGGGGCTTCGCCTCCCTCGTGATCTGCATCTTCTGGGGGCAGATCACTCTCGGGATCCTTGTTTCCGTGGTGAGCAACGGAGGCGTCTTTACCGGCTTCTGGGCCTATCTCGGGTTCATGCTTCTCGAGATGTGGAACCTGTTCAGGGCATGGGTCGATGTCGGGGCTCTCAAGGCAGCGCGTTCAGCATGATCGATTTGACCTCACCGAACACGGTCGCGTTCCTCCAGTTCCTCGGCCTTGGCCTCCTTGGCGTGCTGGCTGCCTTTGGGCAATGGTTCGGGAAGCGCAAGGAGAGCAGCCCGGCAGGCTCAAAGGATGTGGTTGTTCCATCGCTCGCCATTGCAGACAATGCCGCGATTACGCACCTGGCAGAAACCTTGCGAGAAGCAAACCGGGTCGCCCAAACCCATCGTGAGCACGATACTGAGATGCTCTACGAACTGAAGGCGATCAAGGAGAGCCTGCATCGGCTTGAGAGCATGATGGGGCGGGGCCTAGATCTGGTGCGATAAGCTAAAAAGAAGCGCCCCCTTTTCGGCGGGCGCTGAGTTGCCGATCCGCAGGGGCAAAAAGAGGATCGGGGCAGGTGAAAAGCATGCCCGGTCTAATGGTTCGGCTACAGCGGCCACTCTTTTGGGGGAGGAGGGCACTCTCCTTATCCTTCATGGACAGTGTGCCAGCACGCCTCCTGGTTCTATGTTGAGGATTGGGAGATGCGGCACATCGCCTGAACAACACGCCCCGTTTGGCCATTGGGTCGGCGGGGTTTTTCTGTAACCCGGATTCCCCGCTATACACCGGCGGGAGAGTTTGACTCACCAGGGCAACTTATGTTCTCAAAATGTTCTCATTTGGGAGCATCTCATGAGTCGCCGCCGCTCACAGGAATTGCCGATTGATCTCTTCCGAAAGATCGAGGGTCCAGATCTTCTGAAGGCCCTTGGCGATGTCCGGCATAGGCTCACCCGATCCCGAATCCCCCTGGGCTCGCCCGACTACCACGTTGCTCAAGCCATCATCGACCGGATCGATGACATGGCCGAGCTTTTGACCGGGAGCCGTGAGCACTTTCATCTAAAAATGCACAGCTAGGCCTGTGAACTATGAGGATATCGAGTGTAAGCCTCTTTATGCCTAGTCCCTGTGAAACTCGTCACACGAGGCTCTGTTTCCGTGTTCGTCGGGGGCGTAATGGGACATGGAGTTGGGCGATGGGACGCCGCTACTTCTACCACCTGACCGATGGTACAAGCCTGATTATCGACCGCGAAGGACGGCGGTTTTCCTCAAGGCTACGAGCAAAAGTCGAGGCTCTCAGCTATGCCGAGCGGACGATGCAGGAGGCCCCGCCCGGTGTTGACTGGACGGGCTGGCAGGTGAGCGTCCACGACGCCCGTGGGCATGCCATTGCGAACCTCCCGTTCCCGCAGGCCCTATAAATTCCTACAGTGTCGGATGAAACAATATAGGCGTAGCGTCTCAATGCGCGGCCCGGATGACGAGTCCAGGGCGGGGTAGGGAGGTCGGCTGGCGTCATGAACCAGCCGTGAAAGCACCAGCTATTCTTCCCGTGCCGGGCGACCGGCCCGCGCGCCTTGCTCCCAAGCGGCAGGGTTTTGTATGTAGGTGGCATGAAACGCCGCCTTGCCTGCCTCTGTCTTCTCCTCCTTTCGTCCGCCGCCGCCGCTGAAACGCTCTCTGGCCGTGCCGAGGTGGTCGATGGCGATACCCTTGCCATCCAAGGAGCATCCTCCCGCATTCGCCTCTATGGCGTCGATGCGCCTGAGAGCCAGCAACCCTGTGAGGATGCCTCGGGCAAGCGCTACCTCTGCGGCTCAAAGGCGGCGGATGCGCTCAGTGCCCTGATCGGCAGGAACGGCCGCGTGACCTGCAAGGAGGAGGATCGCGACCGCTATGGCCGCATCGTCGCGGTCTGCTCGGCTAACGGGCAGGAGCTCAATGCGGAGCTGGTCCGCCAGGGATGGGCGCTCGAATACAAGCAATACTCCGATGGCCGCTATGCTGACGAGGAGGCCGAGGCCCGTAGGGCAAAGCGCGGCCTGTGGGCCGGTAAGTTCGCCGCTCCGTGGGAATGGAGGCGGGGTGAGCGGTTGCCGTCCGAGGCATCAACAGGATCGGACCGGAAATGCCCGATCAAGGGGAATATCTCAAGCTCAGGCAAGATCTATCACCTGCCGGACAGCAAGGATTACGCTAAGACAACCATCAACGAGGCCGATGGCGAACGTTGGTTCTGTACTGAAGAGGAAGCCAAGGCGGCCGGGTGGCGGGCGCCGAGGCAATAAACATCGTGGGGGCACGGTAATGCGTAAGATTTTGATGATGGCTGTGGCCGGGATGGTGCTTGCCGGGCCGGTGGGTGCTGTCGGCACACCTCCGGAGCAGCCGGCCAAGCCAAGCGTGGAGCGCGTGAATGAGTTCGTGCTTGCGCAACGCAGGAGCTGCAAGGCTGCAAGCACCTGCGAAGAGGCCGTTGAGATGTGGTGCGGGGGCTACAGCCGGGCCGATGCCGACGACGATGGTATCCCTTGTGAGAACGTCTGCCGTTCCAGGTCGCAGGTCGATGCCATCAAGCAGCGGATCGGCTGCTGATTTAGCTTCGGCGGCTCCTGGCTTCCTGAAGCCTTTCCACCGTCGCCTTGATCTCCTCAGCGGCCTTCAGGCCCCGGATGCCAACGACCCCACGGTCGATGGTCTTCCCGTCCTGATCCTTCCGGCCGTTGAAGAAGGCGTCCCTCTGCTCCTTGGACATCTTCAGGATGGTCCGGGCTTCTGTCTCAATGCGCCATTCCTCAGACCAGGTGCTGACAGGCTGGCCGGTGAGTTCTGAGAGGGCAGTGGTGTCGCGGGAGTAGATCATGGCCGAGATATGCTGCGGCCGGATGAAGAACCCGTTACTGTTTCTCAGGAGGCGTTCAATCGCCGCTCGATCTCACGAGCTATATCGAGGAGTGCAGGCGATAAAGGCTGCTCTAGTAGGCCGCTGTACATCGTCCGGAGGTTTATGCAGATCCGCTCTTGGGATGTTTGCTGGATCTCTTGCCAGAGCCCGTCGTTCCG
>DASQML010000034.1:0-17686 GCA_035645515.1 Microvirga sp. | reverse complement strand
GTGCTCGACCTCGGCATCGATGGCCTGATCGATGATCTCCGCCAGCACCATGGTGTCCTCGGCCCTCATGGCGGTGGCCGGATAGATCTGAAACTGGCTGTTGCTCTCCACCACAATGGCGTCGCGGCCAAAGCGCAGCACGCAGTTGGTCTGGCGCATCAGCCATTCCGGCACGAGGTCGCCAGCTTCGAACGTCCAAGTCTGTTCAGGCATTGCAAACCTTCTCCGTGCTGAGCCCTTCGGGCTTGGCCGCTCAGCGGCGGCGAAACTGTGGACGGCGCGCGGCTGGACGAGGGCC
Source organism: Microvirga sp. (assembly GCA_035645515.1). Classification (GTDB taxonomy): domain Bacteria; phylum Pseudomonadota; class Alphaproteobacteria; order Rhizobiales; family Beijerinckiaceae; genus Microvirga. The sequence continues at coordinate 17,388 of DASQML010000034.1, read as the reverse complement.
TCCCGAGCCGCTGTCCTTGTGGCGGAAGATGAGCCGCCCCTTGTCGAGATCGTAAGGCGACATCTCGACGGTTACACGGTCGCCCGCAAGCGTCTTGATGCGGTTCTTCTTCATCTTGCCGGCGGTGTAGGCGACGATCTCGTGGCCGCTCTCCAGCTTCACCCGGTAGCGCGCGTCCGGCAGGATCTCGACAACCTCGCCTTCGAATGTGATCAGTTCTTCCTTGGCCATAAGCAAATCCTTTGCAGACAACAAAAAAGCCGCTCCCGAAGGGCGGCTTTGCCAGGCGGCGCGGGGCGCCGCCTGGGTGCGATCAGAGACCTCAGGCCGTCTGGATGTTGTTCACGGCAACCTTGCCGGAGCGACGATCCTCGGCGGTGTCGAAGGACACCTTCTGGCCTTCGCGCAGGCCGCGGATGCCGGCGCGCTCGAGAGCGGTGGCATGGACGAACACGTCCTTGTCGCCGTTGTCCGGCTGGATGAAGCCGAAGCCCTTCTGGTCGTTGTAGAACTTCACGGTACCCGTAATCATGGGACTATCCTTGGTTGATGTGGCAGTGCACGTGAGCGTAACAGGCGTGCTGGCACGCCCTTGCTCGGGTTCGTCGATGTTTGGGAAGGCTGTCTGAACGTGCGCCTGGCAGGCCAAGGCGGAACGGCCCGATTGTCCGGCCAAATGTCGATGAAAATCATTTAGGGCCCCTGCCGGGAAATTACAAGACTATGACCGAATTAATTGGTCGTCATTCGATCAGCGAAGCGGAAGCAGCCTTGTTTTCCATGGCAAAAGGCTTTGCCTGAACTTGAGAAATCGTCCTCAAGGGCTGCTCCGCCGTACGGAATATTTCGCGCTTAACGGCAAATAATCGTCGCGCTCGGGCATATGGCTACGTAGTCCGGAGTCGGACAATAGGCCTGCCGAAAGGTTTCCGTGATGGTGCAGGTCACATGCACCCGGTAGCCACGAGGCGACACCCCCCCGATGGGCTCGTGCAAGACGGAATAGCCGAGATCCTGGTCTGCCAAGCGCGCGATGGCCCGTTCCGCCACGAGGGGCGCGATGCGGGTCACACGGGTCGTCCGGGTCACCGTCGTCTGACCCATGTCGGCCGCCCAGGCGCCCTGAGCCAAAATGCCCGCTACGAGTGCGACCCCCATCATCTGAAGCTTCATGTCGAAATCCTTCCCGGAACGTGCGGCCAACCGCAAAGCCTACGGAAGAATAAATGCCGGAAGCCGCTTTCGGATCCGGCAGGATTTGTCCGTCCTTTCCACAGGAGTGCCCGATCTCGAGCGGCTTTAAACAAGCGGTAGGATGTTGTGGGCGATAACCCCCTTCGACACGTCGTGAAGTGAACGGGATCACATGCATCACATTCATCTTGCAGAGGGGTTGCGGCTTCGCTTTCCGGCGCGCAGCGCCGATTTCGACCAGGGTGTCGAGGTCGGCATGCTGGCGGCGCTCATGAGCCAGGATGTCTCGGAATTCAGCCGACGCATATCGAAGGCCAATGTCGGACAGGTGCGTGCGGTGGCCGAACAGTTCGGCTACCGCCTCGTGGAAGGCGAGGCTGCCGAGGATTGCGTCCATCTCACCTTCTATAGTCGCGCCGCGCGTCCGCGCCTGCGCATTGTGCGGTCGGGGGCCTGAACGCTCAGGCTCCCGCCCTTCTCTGCAGCATGCGCACCCGTTCCCGATAGGCGGTATAGAGGCCGCTCGCCGCAATGATGCAGGCGCCTACGATGGTCCAGCCATCCGGCACTGCACCGAACACAAGATAGCCGAGTGCGCCGGCCCAGAGCAGCTGCACATAGGAGAACGGCGCGATCACGGACGCATTGCCGTGACGATAGGCGAGCACCACGAGCCATTGGCCGATGGCGAAGAACAGGCCCATGAGAAGGGCAAAGCCGATCTGGGTTCCTGAGGGCGTCACCCAGTTGAAGGGAAGCGCCGCACTCAGGGCGAGGCAGCCGCCGACGGCGGAATAGGCAAGCGTCGTGAGGGGATGATCGCTGCCGCTCATTTTGCGCGTGACCACTGCGCCGGCAGCCCAGCTTGTGGCGCCGAGGAGAGGAAGGAGGGCCGTGGCCTGGAACGCATCCGTGCCGGGGCGGATCACCACCAGCACACCCGTCAGGCCAACGAAGGCCGCAATCCAGCGCCTCCAGCCTATCGATTCGCCCAGAAAGAGGATCGACAAAGCCATGATAAGGATAGGCGAGATGAAGTAGATCGCTGTGGCTTCCGCCACAGGCAGGTATCTCAGGCCCATCGTGAAGAAGATGGTCGAGCCGATCATGCCGAGGCTTCTCAAAACCTGCAGGCCCGGGCGCTTGGCCCGGAGCAGGGTCTTTCCGCCGGCGAGCAGGACTGCAGGAACGACGATGCACGAGAAGATGGCGTAGCGGATCCAGGCGATCTCCGCCGCCGGCAATGAAGCTGCCAGATGCTTGGTGACAATATCGCAGACGGAAAAAACGACAGTGGATGCCACCAGGAGCAGAATGCCTTTCACGGGCGAGGGAGCAGCATGCGCATGGGCTTGCTCGGCCGCGAGAGGCGACGCCTCTTTATCGATCGTCGTGGAAACAGGGGCTGTCATGAACGACTCAAAAAAGAAGCCCGCATGCGGGCGCTGCGGGCCTGGAGGCAATTCTGTCGACCACTAAAAGTTGGTTTTTTCGAAATGAGAATTGCAAACTCGGCACCCGAACCATGCTTTCGACGAATGGATGCTCGGGCTGACGCTAAGACCCTTCAGTTTCAAGATTATCTGAAACTCTACAGGCTATGAAACTGGCTGATGTTACAACATCAAGACGAATGAACAGGTCATTGCTGAGTAAATAAACGATTAACCCTCATTCTCGAGCAACAATGAAGGTCTTATTCTTGCCCTATTAGGCTCCATTTTGCACGCCCTCCTACAACAACAAGGGAATGCATCGTGGATCAACGAAAGGTAATTTTTAAACTGGCGCCTTTTATTCTGACGGCTGCCACCTTTCTCCCCATTTCCATGGCCCATGCACAGCCGCAGGAATCGTCGGGAAAAGTCATCCAGAGCGGCCGCGCCTCCTGGTACGGACCGGGCTTTCACGGACGGAAAACTGCAAGCGGCGAAACCTTCAACACCCATGAACTCACGGCGGCCCACCGCACGCTGCCTTTCGGCACGAAGGTACGGGTGGTCAACCAGCGCACCGGGCGGTCCGTCATCGTGCGCATCAACGATCGCGGCCCATATGCTCATGGACGCGTGATCGACCTGTCCCGCGCCTCCGCGCAGGCCATCGGCCTATCCGGCATTGCGCCTGTCGTCGTGGCGGAGCTCTGATCGAGCCCGAATCGGCGCCGTTTTTCGATGGAACTCGGACCCCCCTAGCCTGCTTTTCCCCCGGTCGACTTTTCGTTTTGAGAAGACTGTTCGGAATATCACATGCAGGCTGGTCGGCTGCTGACATCGATCACGTTCACTGTCGCGCTTTGCGCGGGTAGCCCCATGGTTCTTGCACAGGATGCAAGGCCATGGGTCGACCCGCCAGGCGGGAGCGACACGCCTCCATCGACGGCACCTCAATCTCAGCCCCTCAAGCTGCCCCCGGTCTCCCCAACACCGGAAATGCACCAACCTGCGCCGACACCACAGGTCGCTGCGCCTCCTGCGCCCTCTGCGCAACCTGAGCCGCAGCCGAAATCGGCCGAACAGCCATCCAGGCCTCGGAACGAACAGCGTCCGTCTCGCACCGAGACGGTCAGGAACTTCGCCATCGATTATCTGCAGTCCTGGTCTGCGCGAAACGATGTGGCGCTCGGCGCCACGGCCGAGCTTTATGCGCCCCGGGTTCTCTACCATGGCCGCACGGTAAGCCTGGAGCGCCTTTACAAGGAAAAGCAGCGTTTCATCCGTCGCTGGCCTGAGCGCGAATACCACCCTCGCCAGGATGCGATCGGCATACAGTGCAATCCCAACGGGACCGTCTGCGCGGTGCATACGGTTTTCGACTATACGGCCGCCAATCCCAAGAGGCGTCGCACTTCGCAAGGATCGGGTGCTTTGCAGCTGATCGTGGAGTTCATCGGCGAAAAGCCTGTGATCGTCGCGGAGCACAGCACGCTGCTCACGCAGAATCGCGGACGCACTCTTGCTTCGGAGGGAACGTCGAATGAGTGATGTCATCTCACCGCACAACCCGTCCCATAGCCTCGCCCACGACCTTGGCAACACTCCCATCGGAAACGCCGTTCAGATGCGTGAGCGCATGCGGGCGCTCATCCACGCCGAAGTCGACAAGATCAACCCGACGGACGACGCCCGCAGGGCTCTCGAGCTGATCATCGAATCGTCCCTGCGCCCATCCAGCGTTGATGGCGAGTTGAAGCTCACCGTGATCGATGCGAGCGGCCATCCGCGCATGATCGAGAAGAACGGTGAGCATGTTCCGTTCACCTTGGCGGATCTCATCGCCGAGCTGCGTACCCTCCATCCGGCTCTGTTCAAGTCGCCGCCCAAACCGCAACCGGCCGCGGATGAACCGGTCCGGGGATCGAGCCGTCGTGAAGCTTCGCACCAGAAGCAGGAACCGAAGCGCGATTGGCTGACGCTCGATTCCAACGCACCTGGAACCGAGAATGCTCCGAAGTCGTCTGTCGGCACACTTGCCCTAGCCCGCTGGAACAAGGGGAAGGTTCGTTTCCACAGCTGGTCCAAGCGAGTGTCCACCCGAGTGAAGGCATCCAGCGTCCTGAACGGCGCCACCCCGCTGGCAGAGATGCGCAAGGGATTGTCCGCTTCGGCCGATCGCGCCCAGGCGTTCTTCGACAACCTTCAGGACAAACCTGTCTCCCGCCGCCCCGGCCTTGCCCTGGGCACGGCGGCGGCTGTGCTCGTGCTCCTAGGCCTCGGCGCTTTCCTCCTCCTTCGCCCGGACAATCCCACCCAAGCAAGCGTCGAGGATCCGACCGAAACGGGTACGGTGGCTCCCGATCAGGCCGCCCATGCGCCTGCCGTGCCGCGCTCATCGGATGGGCGCACATTGAAGGGGGTTCCGGACGTGATCGACACGTCTACTCTGTCGTTGCAGGGTGAGGTCGTACGCCTCTTCGGCGTCGAATGGGCACCGGGCGCAGGCAAGCCTGAGGACCTGACCAACTATCTGCAGGGCCGCGAGGTCACGTGCGAGCCTGCCGGCGGGGCCGACACCTATCGCTGCCGCGTGGGCGGGCAGGATCTGTCGCGGGTCATTCTCTTCAACGGCGGCGGTCAGCCGACCTCCGAAGCGACACCGGAATTAAAGGCCGCTGCCAATCACGCCCGGGAAGCGAAGATCGGCGTGTGGAGCAAGCAGCCCTGAAGCGAAGCGGCCCCATGCATCCGCAAGGGGCCGCCTGATCGGCTCGTGAAGGGAATCTCAGCGGGCGCCTGCTGGAACCGGCGCTGGAATCTCAACCTCGATTTCGAGGGTCGAGATATCCGAATCGCGGTTCATCTTCACCTGAACGTTGTCATGCTCGACCATCACATGGCGGCGGACGACGGCGAGGATTTCCTCACGCAGCTTCGCTACCAGATCAGGCTGCCCGCCGACGAGGCCGCGCTCGTGCGCCAGCAGAATCTGCAGGCGCTCGCGGGCGACAGGCGCCGAGCTGCGGCGGTTGAAGAAACTCATGAGGCTCATGCGGCCCTCCGTCCGAACAATTTGCCGAGCAGGCCCTTCTTGTCGCTCGGGATCGTCATCTCGACGGTCTCGCCCTTAAGACGGCGAGCGGCATCGAAATAAGCGCGGCCCGGCGCGCTCGCAGGGTTGTTGAGGGTCACCGGCGAGCCCATGTTCGAAGCCTTCAGAACCTCTTCGCTCTCCGGAATGATGCCGATGAGCGGGATGGAGAGGATCTCCAGCACGTCGTCGACCTTGAGCATCTCGCCGCGCTCGGCGCGGGCGGGATCGTAGCGGGTCAGCAGCAGGTGCTTCTCGATGCGGTCGCCCTTCTCCGCTTTCTCGGTCTTGGAATCGAGCAGTCCGATGATGCGGTCGGAATCACGCACCGACGACACTTCCGGGTTCGTGACGACGACGGCGACATCCGCATGGCGCATGGCCATGGTGGCGCCGCGCTCGATGCCGGCGGGGCTGTCGCAGATGATCCAGTCGAACTTCTCGCGCAGCTCGTTGAGGACGCGGGCCACGCCTTCTTCCGTCAGCGCATCCTTGTCGCGGGTCTGCGAGGCAGGAAGCAGGGAGAGATTCTCGAGCCGCTTGTCGCGGATGAGAGCCTGGCTGAGCTTGGCGTCGCCCTGCACCACGTTGATGAGATCGAACACCACGCGGCGCTCGGCGCCCATGACGAGATCGAGGTTGCGCAGGCCGACGTCGAAATCGATGACGACGACCTTGTCACCGCCATGCGCGAGCGCCGCGCCCAGAGCTGCCGAGGACGTGGTCTTGCCAACGCCACCTTTGCCGGATGTTACGACCAAGACTTTGGCCATTGTCGTCTCTCTTTCTCTATCAATCCAGGGTTTTCAGGATGATCGAATCGCCATCCAGATTTACCTGGACGGGTTGACCGTGGAACTTCGTGCCGAGGTCGTCGGCAGTCTTGTAGAGGCCGTCGATCGCGATCAGTTCGGCCTCGAACTTTCTGCAGAAGATACGCGCGCGGCTGTTGCCCGTGCAGCCGGCGATCGCGCGGCCGCGCAGCGCGCCGTAAACGTGGATGGAGCCGCCGGCCACGATCTCGGCACCCGAAGCAACGGAGCCGAGAACCGTCACGTCGCCTTCCGGATGCAGGATCGACTGGCCTGAGCGCACGGAGCCTTCGATCATCAGCGACTTGTCGTCCGCTGGAGAATGAGTCAGAGGGGCAGCCGCCGCAACGGCGCTCTCGGCGGCATCGTGGATGTCGATCTCGCCCGCAGGCTTGCCGCCGGTGATCTGCGGCGGCATGTCGGGCTCGACGTTCTCGGGGGCCGCGCCCTCCAGGCCGACGATGCGGATGTTGCGCATCCTGAAAGCGGCCAACAGAAATTTCAGCTCGGATTTCGAGGGCTTGAGGTTGGAAACGTCGGCAATGATCGGCCGTCCGGTGAAAAATCCGGGCGAACGCTCCGATACGGCGTCGAGGTCCTCGAGCCAGTCCCTCAACGGCACTTCAGGCGCGAGGACCAGGGCCATGAAGGACCTGCCACGGAAACGAAGAGCGGGACGGGGGCGAACGGCGATGGTCACGGGAGTTCAAATTCCTTTAATACCCCCCGATTTCGAACGCTTATGGTTAATGGACCGTTAAAGGAGCCGCCCTGGTTGAAGAATTTTCTTAAACAATGGGGACCTGACCCCTGTTCGTCGGCGAAAAGCCGGAAGGCGCCCGATAAGAAATTCAGCTCTCACAAGGAATATAAAGATAAAACATATCTCTTTGTGAGTAGATGCTATCACTTCTTGCGTATTATTTAATGATCAAAGCTCGATTGACCAAGCTGCCGATAAGCATAGGATCGTTCTTCATTCGTTTTGTTTTCTGAATTGTGAAGATTATTTTCATAAAACAATTTACGGGAACAGAACGATCGACAAAAAGCCGCAAGGCAGTCCAGGGAGGACGAGAATGTCGGATCGAGCTTACATTGTTCCCGGTCAAGCACGTGCGTTTCTGAACCGTCTGTCGCACCAGGCTGTGCTTGCCGCAGCCCTTTTCGTCGCGGGTCTTGCTGGAGCATCCGCTCAGACCACGCCAGGCTTCAACCCTTCCCGTGTCAACGCGGGCACCCTCGGCGTCATCTCGGGCGGAGCCGACGGGACCTATATCCGGATCGCCGCCGATCTCGCCAACGTTCTCGACGACGATGACCTGCGCGTCCTGCCGATGATCGGGCGCGGCTCGCTGCAGAACCTGCGGGATATCATGTTCCTGCGCGGCGTCGACATCGGCATCGTGCAGATGGATGCACGCGAGCAGCTGAAGAGCGAGAACCTCCAGGACGATGCGGTGAAGCGCCTGCGCTTCATCACCCGCCTCTACAACGAGGAGGTTCATATCATCGCAAGCCGGGACATCACGGATATTCGCCAGCTCGAGGGCAAGAAGGTGAATATCGACAAGGCCGGGAGCGGAACGAACCTGACGTCGCGCCTGATCTTCGAGAAGCTCGGGATCAAGCCGGATGTCACCACCTTCGATCAGGCCTCCTCCTACGCGAAGCTCAAATCCGGCGAGATTCAGGCTGCCGTCTATGTTGCAGGACGCCCCGTTCGCGCCATCGCGGAGTTCCAGACCGACGGGCGCTTCCACCTCCTCTCGATTCCCTTCGAAGGCGAAATCGCCGAGTCCTATTTCCCGGCCCGTTTCGAGAACAAGGACTATCCGCAACTCGTCGAGGCCGGGAAACCCACGGACACGCTCGCGGTCGGCAGCCTGCTGGCCGTCTTCAACTGGCCCGAGAATTCCGACCGCTACAATCGTGTCCGCCGCTTCGTGAACGCCTTCTTCTCCCGGTTCGATGAATTCCTGCAGCCCGGACGGCATCCGAAATGGAAGGAGGTCAATCTCGCAGCCGAAGTGCCCGGCTGGGAACGCGTGAAGCCGGCGCAGGACTGGCTCGACCACGCAAGGACGGCCAGCAACTCTCCCGCCCAGGTTCAGAGCTTTGAGAGCTTCATGAACAGTCGCGGGCTCACCGTGACTGCGGAACAGCGGGAAGCCCTGTTCCGGGAGTTCCTCGCCTGGCAGAACGACCGGCAGCGCGTGACCCGCAGAGCCATCCGGCAGGACTGATCCACCCCAACCTGGACCCGGAGCCAAAGGCCGCATCGCAGCCTTTGGCGATCCCCGAAGGAGGTCCGCCATGAATGGGCAATATCCATCGGCATCGAAGACACGTTTCCATACCGAGGTGCTAGCGGGCACATTGATCGGCCTCTCCCTCCTCGGCCCCGCCTTCGCCGAGGCCCCTACCGCAGGAATGTCCCATGGAACGGCAAGCATGAGCGCGCCGGACATCTGGGTTGCTCCCAGCGAGCTTCAGGACTTGCTATCAGCGCTTCTGACGTCGCAGGACCGGATCGAGCTCGCCCGGAGGCTCGAAAACTCTCTTCGCAACGGCGACGTGACCCGTGCGGAGCGCGATCTCGACGCGGCCATCGAGGTGGGCACCCTCGCCGCGATCTTCAGCGAGTATCTGCGCAGCCCCAACCTCCTCCCGGCGCTTCAGGATCACGGGATCAAAGGCGATCCCCCTGGGGGCTCCCCAGGCGGGCCGGAGCCGGCAGCGGCGGCGGCGCCTGCAGCGTGCTCCGCAACCGATACCGCAGCGGCCGAACTGCGGCAGGCTCTCCAACAGGAGCAGGCCTATAGCGGCATGATCTCGAAAACTCTGACGGATCTCATGCAGGAGAACAATGCACTCAAGGCCCGGCTGGAGACGGAGACCTCCTCGCAGACGGCAACCGTCATCCAGATGCAGCAGGCTCTCCAGAAGGAGCAGGAGCAGCGCGAGGCAGCAGCACGCGAGCTGGAAAACCTTCGGAACGATTATCGCACCCTGCAGGAAACGCGGGGGCAAACCGCTGCTCCCGCAGCGGTGCAGACGGCCGAACTGGAAGCGCGCCTGCGACAGGAGCGCGAGAAAAACGACAATGCTGCTCGCCAGTTGGCGGCCATGACCCAGGAACTGCACGCCCTGCAGACATTCAAGAACGAAGCAACCGCGGCCTCAACCCGTTCGGCCGAGATCGAGAAGGCTCTCGCACAGGAGCGGTTGCGAAGCGAAACGCTCGTGCAGGAACTGGCCAAGGCGTCGGAGGAACTGCGCACGCTTCGCGAGCCTTATCAGTCGAGTGCGACGCCTGTCGTGTTCAGAATTGCCAGGAAAGGAGCGGATGCACCGCTGCCGAAAGCCGAGGCAACGCCACTACCCCCCGACCCCCCCTCCCTGCCGCGGATCGAACCGGTTCCATCGGACACCACCTCCGCTGTACCGAGATCCGAGCCCGCTCCCGTCGTGATCGCATCCCTGCCCGGCGACGTTCAGCCGCTGCCGGTTGCGCCGAAGCCTGTGGAGCCTCAACGGGCGTCCCCGGGCATGGGGATCAAGAACGATGCGCCCGCGGATACGGCCAAGACGGATGATCGTCTGGTCGCCCGGGCGGAGGAACTGTTGCACAAGGGCGATGTGAGCGGCGCTCGTCTTCTTCTCGAACGGTCGATGGCAGCCGGCAATCCGCGTGCCGCGTTCCTGATGGCCGAGACGTTCGATCCCAATGTCCTGTCCCGGCTGAAGGTTCTCGGCATCCGGGGCGATGCGGCCAGGGCGCAGGAATTCTATGCGCGGGCGCGCGACCTTGGCATGGTCCAGGCGGGAGAGCGGCTGGAGGCGCTGAAGTAGACCCGTCTTCGAGGTTCAGTCGCTGGCGCTCAGAAAGGCACCCACTCGCCGTTCTCGGTCAGCGACTCCAGGGCCTGCTCCAGAGCGGTCCCCGCGTCCAGAAGCTGCTGGGCCGTTTGCTGGATCCTCAAGGAGGGACCGGAGAGGCCCGCCACGTTCTCGGTCGCTTCCCGCACGCGCTCGATCAGTTCGATCAAGTCAGCCACCAGCGCCGCCCGCTCCTCCGCCTCGGAGGCGCTGGCCTGGGCCTGCTTCAGGCGCGGGGCAAGGGGAATGATGTTCGACATGTGTTCTAAAATCAGCTCTCTCGGTCTCAAGAGCAATGGACGCTCAAGCTGCGATCCACAGGAAACCGCAGGTATATCAGAGCTGAACGGCGCCTTTTCGGTCCTTTCCCCACCCCTCCATGGCTTTTCCGGGGGCGCAGCCATCCTTCTCTAGGGCCGCCTTTTACGGCCGAGAGTCGGATTATCTTTGCCAGAACAGGCTCTAGACATTCGCTCAATGGGCACGAGAACGCTTTCAGTGGTATGTCGGGAACCCCTTCTGCCCTCTCCATCTCACCAGATTGAACGGATCATGGAATTCTCTACTGCGGCGCTTCTTGCCGCTTCGGGTCTCGCGGCGGGCCTCGTCAACGCCATTGCCGGTGGCGGCACCTTCTTCACCTTCTCGGCTCTCGTCGCTTCAGGCCTGCCTCCGGTCATCGCCAATGCCACCAGTGCGGTGGCGGTGACACCCGCCAACCTGTCGAGCGCATGGGCCTACCGAAAGGAGCTTGCCGCCCATATGCGGCGCTTCGCGGCTCTCGGTGTGGTGAGCCTGATCGGCGGTTTGGGCGGAGCCTATATTCTCACCGTCACGAACAACGCATCCTTCCGCCAGCTCGTGCCGTGGCTTCTGCTGTTCGCAACCCTGCTCTTTGCCGCAAGCCCGCGCATCGTGGCGCTCGCCCGGCGCATCGGAAGGAGCGAGGGCAAGCATCCATCAACCCGTGCCTGGGCGGCTGGCCTCGCATTTCAGACGCTTGTCGCCGTCTATGGCGGCTTCTTCGGCGCGGGCATGGGCATCGTGATGCTGGCGGCGCTCGCCATTACGGAAGGCGACGACTTTCATCTCATCAACTCGGCGAAGCATCTCTGCTCCACCCTGATCCAACTCGTCGCCGTGGTTCTCTTCGTCCTGGCCGGACTCGTGAGCTGGCCCGAGACGCTCATCGTCGGCGCCGCGTCGGTCATCGGCGGCTATCTCGGCGTCGTATTCGGCCGACGCCTGCCGGCGAGCGTCATCCGCTGGCTGGTGATTGCCGTCGGGGCTGCGCTGACACTGTATTTCTTTATTCGCTGAAATTGTTAACCGGGCACGATCTTTTCGTGCCTGGTGCACTTTTTCTCAGGCGGCTGCCCGATTCACGCCACAACCATCGCGCTTTCTGTCACGGTTCCATTCAGTTGTTTGAAGAAGGATGATCCCGTGGCAGAAAACGAGAAACTCGCAGAACTCAGCAGCACTCAATCCGTGAGCGCTCTCGGCCTGCGATGGGCGGCCCTGCGCGGCATGCTGAATTCGCCCCTGATCACCGCGGAAGAACAACGCGCCCTGCGCGACGAGCTTCTCGTCGAACTCGCGACCGTCGAACAGGATTTCAGCAGGCTGCAATCCCGCAATCCGATGGAGATTTCGGCGAAGGTGGACATTGCGAAATCTGCCCTGCGCGACAAGATCGATTCAAGCGAAATGTGGATGATCGATCTTCTCGACAGCATTCAGGCCGACTTGCAGAACGTTGTAGCGAAAGCAGGGACCATGCAGCCCGCGCGTCCCTCGGTGAATTTCTCCCGCTCCAACCAATCGCGTGCGGAAGAGACCGAAGCGCCGGAAACCACCACGCCTTCGGCTGCTTGACGTTGTTTCCCGAATTCCGCAACGCCGCGCCCGGCCGCTGGGCGCGGCGTTTTCTCGTTGCTCAGACGAGACCGGGATCGATCTCGGTTTTGCGTTCCAGCCATGCGGGAACGGGCAGGTTCTTCTCGCGTAGGAAGGCCGGGTTGAAGAGCTTCGATTGATAGCGCGTGCCGTAATCGCAGAGCACGGTCACGATGGTATGCCCAGGGCCAAGATGCCGGGCGAGGCGGATTGCGCCCGCGACGTTGATGCCCGATGAGCCGCCGACGCACAGCCCCTCCTGATCGAGAAGATCGAACACGATGGGAAGCGCTTCCTCGTCGGGAATCTGGAAAGCACTGTCGATAGGCGCACCCTCCAGGTTCTTCGTGACGCGCCCCTGCCCGATCCCTTCCGTGATCGACGTGCCCGTGGCCTTCAGCTCTCCCGTCGCGACCCAGCTTGCAATGGCCGATCCCATGGGATCGGCGAGCGCCACATGGATGCGGGGATTGCGCTCCTTGAGCGCCATGCCGACGCCTGCGAGCGTGCCGCCGGTGCCGACGGCCGATACGAAACCGTCCACCTTTCCACCCGTCTGCTCCCAGATCTCCGGACCGGTGGTTTCAATATGCGCCTGACGGTTCGCCACGTTGTCGAACTGGTTCGCCCAGATCGCCCCGTTAGCCTCCGAGGCGGCGAGGCGCTCCGCCAGCCTCCCCGAGACTTTCACGTAATTGTTCGGGTTCGCGTAAGGCACAGCGGGCACTTCGATCAACTCGGCGCCCGCGAGCCGCAGCATGTCTTTCTTCTCCTGGCTCTGCGTCTCAGGGATCACGATCACCGTGCGAAAGCCGAGCGCATTGGCGACGAGCGCCAGACCGATTCCGGTATTGCCTGCCGTTCCCTCCACAATAACACCACCCGGCTTCAAGGCTCCGCGCTTCACCGCGTCCTGAATGATGAACAGAGCCGCCCTGTCCTTCACGGACTGCCCAGGATTCATGAACTCGGCTTTGCCGAGGATCGTGCAACCGGTGAGTTCGGAGGCGCGGCGGAGCTTGATGAGAGGCGTGTTGCCGATGGTGGCGGGAACATCAGGCTTTATGGACATACTTGCCTCGATTTCTTTGGGTGGGCTGAAAGCATCGGACGGAAGGCTGGATGGAGCAATCCGACATTTTCACACTATGTTGATGTATATATCTATATAATACACCTGTTGACGTCCTTTAAAAAGAACCACATGCTTAGTTCACGGACCGTGATCGGTCTCGTCAATCCTCCCGCGCAGCAAGGAAGACCTCCATGTCCAGCTCTGCAGTGGCTTCGCCTCTTTCCGCTGGAAAGCGGACAGGCTTGAACGTCAATGCCCCAGCCTCCTTTGCTGCCGCAGCGGGAATCGTCGGCGGGGCGGCCTTTCTGGGCGCCATCATCAATCCGAAGCAGGCCGCCCTCTACATACTCGGCGCGGCCCTCGGTCTCGTGCTCTACCATGCTGCGTTCGGCTTCACCTCCGCTTGGCGCGTCTTCATCGCCGACAGGCGCGGCGAAGGGCTCCGGGCGCAGATGGTCATGCTGGCGATTGCCTCAATCCTGTTCTTCCCCGTGCTAGCTTCCGGCACCCTCTTTGGCCAGCCGGTGGCCGGCAGCGTCTCGCCTGCTGGCATCGGCGTGGTGTTCGGTGCATTCATCTTCGGGATCGGGATGCAGCTCGGCGGCGGCTGCGCATCCGGCACGCTCTACACGGTGGGGGGCGGCTCGACCCGCATGCTGATCACGCTCGCCGCCTTTATTGCGGGCTCCGTCATTGGCGCGGCGCATCTGCACTGGTGGACTGCGCTGCCGAGCCTACCCAAGATCTCCATCATAGAGCTGTGGGGCCCCTGGACCGCGCTCGCCGTGCAGCTCACTATCTTCGCCTTCATCGCAGCCGTAACCGTAGTGCTTGAGAAGCGCCGCCATGGCCGGCTCATCGAGCCTGCTCCCTCGCCGCACCATGGCTTCGCGCGCCTCACGCGCGGCCCCTGGCCGCTTGTGGCAGGCGCGGTGGCGCTGGCTCTCCTGAACTTCGTCACACTCTACCTCGCAGGCCGTCCCTGGGGCGTGACCTCGGCCTTCGCTCTCTGGGGGTCGAAGGTCGCAGCGGCGATCGGCTTCGATGTGGCAAGCTGGCCTTACTGGTCGAGCCCTGCCAACAAAGCTGCGTTGAACAGCAGCATCTTCAATGACATCACGACGGTGATGGATTTTGGCATCATCATCGGGGCCCTGCTCGCCTCCTCGCTCGCCGGACGCTTCGCGCCCGTGTGGAGAATTCCGCTGCGCTCCGCCTTCGCGGCTGTCGTCGGCGGCCTGCTCCTCGGCTACGGCGCGCGCCTTGCCTATGGCTGCAACATCGGCGCCTATTTCTCCGGCATCGCCTCGGGCAGCTTCCATGGCTGGGTGTGGCTCGTGGCAGCCTTCGCCGGCAACGTGGTCGGCACCCGCGTACGCCCGTTCTTCGGCCTCGAAGTGGAGCGCGTGAAGCTCACAGGCTGCTAGGATCCTTGATGCCCATGCGAGAGCTCTGACCGCGATTTGAAGACCTTATCATGTCGTCTGAGACTGCCGCACATTCCTGATAAGGTCGGCAAGAGCGGAAAAATCCTTTTTCCGTCCCGATGTTTTCCGCCACACGAGACCTAGCGTGCGCTGCGGCGGATCGCTGGGGAACGGGATGAGCGCAACGCGCTGGCGGTCGACCTCCGCTTCCGCACACAGTTCGGGCAGAAGCGTGATGCCGTGGCCTGCTGCCACCATCTGCAGGATGGTGGTGAGCGATGCGGCGCCGAGAGACTTTCGTGCCTGCATGTTGACGATCTGGCAGTAGTGAAGCGCCTGGTCGCGCAGGCAATGCCCTTCCTCCAGCAGGAGCAGGCGCTCCTGCCCGATCCATTCGAGCAGATCCTTGGAGGCCCATTGATCGGCGGCCTGAGCCTGCACCGCCACGAGAAAGCGGTCCTCGAAGAGCGGCATGGCTTCGAGCTGCGCGTGTTGCACAGGCAAGGCGATCAACACCGTATCGAGATCACCGCGCAGGAGTTCTTCCATCAGCAAGTCGGTTTGGGTCTCGCGGATCTGGAGATCGAGGGAGGGATATTGCCGCTGCACCTGGGTGAGGATCGCGGGCAGAAGATAAGGGGCGACGGAGGGAATGATACCGAGCCGAATCGGACCGGAGAGCACGCCGTGATACTGGCGTGCCAGCTCCGACAATTCGCGCACCTGTCCCAGGATGGCTCCGGCACGCTCGGCAATCTCCTGGCCCGCCAGGGTCAGCACCACGGAACCGCCGCGCCGCTCCACGAGCTCGATACCAAGCTCCCGCTCCAGCTCCTTGATCTGCATGGAGAGTGCAGGCTGGGTCACGGCGCATTGATTTGCCGCCATGCCGAAATGCTGCGTACGCGCGAGCGCCTGGAAATATCGTAACTGCCGGATTGTAATCATAGAGCAATAAGAATATCTGATCGCAGCCCGCAATCAATCCAATTGGACCTTATAATCGGTTATCGTCATCTTGCGTCCCGCTCAATGGGGACGACCATGACGAAGACAACTACATTAACAACAACCGCCGGCGCGCCGATTGCCGATAACCAGAACAGCCTGTCCGCGGGTGAGCGCGGCCCCCTGCTGCTGCAGGACTACCAACTCATCGAAAAGTTGGCCCATCAGAACCGCGAGCGCATCCCGGAGCGTGTGGTGCACGCCAAGGGTTCGGCTGCCTATGGCACGCTCACCATCACCAATGACATCACGAAATACTCCAAGGCGAAGATTTTCTCCGAGGTCGGGAAGAAGACCGAAGCCTTCCTGCGTTTCTCGACCGTGGCCGGCGAGCGCGGCGCAGCGGATGCCGAGCGCGACGTGCGCGGCTTCGCCTTGAAACTCTACACCGAAGAAGGCAACTGGGACATCGTGGGCAACAATACGCCCGTGTTCTTCATCCGCGACCCGCTGAAGTTTCCTGACTTCATCCGCACGCAGAAGCGCCATCCCGCGACGAACCTGCGTTCGCCGAAAGCCATGTGGGATTTCTGGTCGCTCAGCCCTGAGAGCCTGCATCAGGTGACCATCCTGTTCTCGGATCGCGGCTTGCCGCAGGGCTACCGCTTCATGCACGGCTTCGGCTCGCACACTTATTCCTTCATCAACGAGACCGGCGAGCGCTTCTGGGTAAAGTTCCATTTCAAGTCCATGCAGGGCATCAAGACCTGGACAAACCGCGAGGCGGAACAGGTCATCGCAAAAGATCGGGAGAGCGCTCAACGCGATCTTTATGAGGCCATTGAGGGCGGCGACTTTCCACGCTGGAAGTTCTGCGTGCAGATCATGCCCGAGATGGATGCAGAGAAGACGTCCTACAATCCCTTTGACGTCACGAAGGTATGGCCGCATGCGGATTACCCGCTGATCGAGGTCGGCATTCTCGAACTCAACCGCAATGCCCAGCACTATTTCGCGGAAGTGGAGCAATCCTCGTTCTCACCGTCGAACATCGTGCCGGGCATCGGCTTCTCGCCCGACAAGATGCTGCAGGGCCGTATCTTCGCCTATGCGGACGCGCACCGCTACCGCGTCGGCACGCATTACGAAGCGCTGCCGGTGAACCGTCCGCGCTGCCCGGTCCATCACTACCATGCTGACGGCTCGATGCTCTTCGACATCCCGAACCGAGGCGACGCCTACTACGAGCCGAACTCCTTCAACGGCCCTGTGCAGGCCACCCGGGCTGCGGAGCCGCCGCTGAAGATTTCAGGAGACGCGGATCGTTACGATCACCGCGCCGGCAACGACGACTACACGCAGCCCGGCAATCTCTTTCGCCTCATGACGCCAGAGGAGCAGAACAGGCTCATGGACAACATCGCCGAGGCGATGCAAGGCGTCCCTGAGGACATCGTGCGCCGCCAGATCGTACATTTTTATCTCGCCGACAAGGCCTATGGCCTCGGCGTCGCGGAACGCATGGGTCTGAAAGGCGCCGTGATGATCCAGGCGGCGGAATAAAAGAACAAAAGGCCGTAGGGGCACAAAGAAAAGGCTCGGGAGCGCTCCCGAGCCTTTTCTT
>DASQML010000033.1:0-76615 GCA_035645515.1 Microvirga sp. | reverse complement strand
TGAGAACGAGAATGGCCGGGGCAAGCCCGGCCATGACGTCAAGAAAGGGTCTTCCGATCAGATCAGCTGCGGCTGACCGTCCTCGGCAGCCTGGGCCTCCACCACGGCAATGGCCGTGATGTTCACGATGCCGCGCGCCGTCACCGACGGCGTGAGGATATGCGCTGGCTTCGCGGGCCCGATCAGGATCGGACCGACGGGCAGCGAATCCGCCAGCATCTTCGTGAACTGGAAAGCGATGTTGGCCGCATCCAGGTTCGGCATGATCAGCACGTTCGCCTCGCCCTTCAGGCGCGAGCCGGGATAGACCCGGTCACGGATCATCTGGGAGAGCGCGGCGTCGGCCTGCATTTCTCCATCCACTTCGAGATCGGGCGCACGCTCGTTGATGCAGGCGAGCGCCTCGCGCATCTTCACGGCAGAGCGGGTGTCGGCGGCGCCGAAATCGGCATGCGAGAGCAGCGCGATCTTCGGCTCGATGCCGAAACGGCGCACGTGGCTGGCGCAGGCAATGGCCATGTCGGCGATCTCTTCCGCGCTCGGATCGAACTGCACATGCGTGTCGGCGAGGAAGTAAGCGCCCTTCGTGGTGATGACGAGCGAGAGCGCCGCCATCTCGTTCACGCCGGGGGCCAGGCCGATGATGTCCTTGATGTGCTTCACACGGGACTGGAAGCGGCCTTCGAGACCGCAGATCAGCGCATCCGCGTCCCCTCGCCTCACCGCCAATGCACCGATGACCGTAGAGTTGGTGCGCACGAGCGTCTTCGCGGCATCCGGCGTGATGCCCTTGCGGCCTGCCGCCTCGACATAGGTGGCGACGTAATCGCGATAGCGCGGATCGTCTTCCGGATTCACCAACTCGAAATGCTTGCCGATTTCCATAGAAAGACCGAAGCGCTTGATGCGCGCCTCGACGACGCTCGGGCGGCCGATCAGGATCGGCTTGGCAAGGCTCTCCTCGACGATCACCTGCACCGCACGGAGCACGCGCTCGTCCTCGCCCTCGGCATAGATCACACGCTTCGGGGCTGATTTCGCCTGCGAGAAGAGCGGCTTCATGATGAAGCCGGAGCGGAACACGAAGCGGCCGAGAGATTCGGTATAGGCTTCCAGATCCGCAAGCGGGCGCTTGGCGACACCAGAATCCATGGCGGCCTTCGCCACGGCTGGCGCGATGCGCAGGATCAGGCGCGGGTCGAACGGGCTCGGGATCAGGGACTTGCGGCCGAAGGGATGCGCCTCGCCGCCATAGGCGCGCGCCACGACTTCGGATGGAGCCTCGCGGGCCAGGCTCGCGATTGCCTTCACGGCGGCTGCCTTCATCTCCTCGTTGATGGTGGTCGCGCCGACATCGAGCGCGCCGCGGAAGATGTAGGGGAAGCAGAGGACATTGTTGACCTGGTTCGGATAATCCGAGCGGCCCGTGCAGATCATGGCGTCGGGACGCGCAGCCTCCGCCTCCTCCGGCATGATCTCGGGGTAAGGGTTGGCGAGCGCCAGGATCAGCGGGCGCGGGGCCATCTTCTGGACCATTTCGGGCTTCAGCACGCCGCCGGCGGAGAGGCCGAGGAACACATCCGCATCGGGGATCACGTCGGCGAGCGTGCGCGCATCGGTCTTCTGCGCATAAACCGATTTCCAGCGGTCCATGAGCTCGTTGCGGCCTTCATGGACAACGCCCTCGATGTCCGTGACCCAGATGTTCTCGCGCTTGGCGCCGAGCGACACGAGCAGGTTGAGGCAGGCGAGCGCGGCGGCACCGGCACCCGAGGTGACGATCTTCACCTCGCTGATGTTCTTGCCAGCCAGCTCCAGCGCGTTGGTGACGGCGGCCCCCACGATGATAGCAGTGCCGTGCTGGTCGTCGTGAAAGACGGGGATGCCCATGCGGGCCTTCAGCCGCTCCTCCACCTCGAAGCATTCGGGAGCCTTGATGTCTTCCAGGTTGATGCCGCCGAAGGTGGGCTCGAGCGCCGCGATCACCTCGACGAGCTTGTCCACGTTCTTTTCGGCGACCTCGATGTCGAACACGTCGATGCCGGAGAATTTCTTGAACAGGACGGCCTTGCCCTCCATCACGGGCTTGGAGGCGAGCGGACCGATATCCCCGAGCCCCAGCACGGCTGTACCGTTGGAGATCACGGCCACGAGGTTCTGACGGGAGGTGAGATTGGCGGCCTCGTTCGGATCGGCGGCAATGGCCTCGCAGGGAGCAGCCACGCCGGGAGAATAGGCCAGGGCAAGATCGCGCTGATTGCCGAGAGGCTTGGTAGGCTGGATCTCGAGCTTACCGGGGCGCGGGTACTGATGGTAGAACATCGCCCCCGATTTGAGATCCTGCGAGATGTTGTCTCCCATCTCCAACGCTCCTTGCACCGACCTTATCACTGAGGACTTGTGAGCGCCCTGCCCGCCGCCGTCAATGTTCTTCTCCAGCGACGAAGTGAACATGGAGGCTTGGGCTTGGGCTTGGGCTTAAGCCCAAAAACGTTTCGGCAGCGCATGGGCGCTGCCGAGAACAGGGACGATTATCAATTGCCAGGCTTACTTCTCCGGCAGGTTCGTCCGGATGTGCAGCTCGCGCAGCTGCTTGGGGGTCGCCTCGGACGGCGCTCCGAGCAGCAGGTCTTCCGCCTTCTGGTTCATGGGGAAGAGCGTGATCTCGCGCAGGTTCTGCGCGCCGCAGAGCAGCATCACGATGCGGTCCACGCCCGCCGCCATGCCGCCATGGGGCGGAGCGCCGTATTGGAAGGCGCGGTACATGCCGCCGAAGCGCTCCATCACTTCCTTCTCGCCGTAGCCGGCGATCTCGAAGGCCTTCACCATCCGGTCGGGACGATGGTTGCGGATCGATCCCGAGGCCATCTCGTAGCCGTTGCAGACCATGTCGTACTGGAAGGCCGTGATCTTGAGGATCTTGTCCTTGTCCGTCGGGTCGAGCGCCATGAAGGCGTCGTGGTCCATGTTGCCCATGGAGAACGGATTGTGGGAGAAGTCGATCTTCTTCTCGTCCTCGTTCCACTCGTATTGCGGGAAGTCGACGATCCAGCAGAAGGCGAACTGGTCCTTGTTGCCGAGACCCAGCTCGTCGCCGATGCGAACGCGCGCCTTGCCCGCCAGAGAGGCGGCCTTGTCCTCAGGCCCAGCCGAGAAGAACACCGCGTCGCCTGCCTTGATGCCCGCCTTCTCCCGGATCGCGGCCTGCGCTGCTTCCGGAATGAACTTGGCGATCGGGCCTTTGCCGACGATCTGGCCGCCCTCTTCCTCGAACACGATGTAGCCGAGGCCGGGCGCGCCTTCCGTGCGGGCCCAGTCGTTCAGCTTGTCGAAGAAGGAGCGCGGCTGGGAGGCTGCGCCCGTGGCCGGGATGGCGCGAACGACGCCGCCGGACTTGATGACGTTCTTGAACGCGTTGAAGGTCACGTCCTCACGCTCGAACACGTCCGACACGTCGGCGATCACCAGCGGGTTGCGCAGGTCCGGCTTGTCGGAGCCGTATTTCAGCATGGACTCGAAATACGGAATGCGCGGGAAGACCTCCGTCACGGGCTTGCCGTCCGCGAATTCCTTGAAGGTGTCGCGGATCACCGGCTCCATGGTCTGGAAGATGTCTTCCTGCGTGACGAAGCTCATCTCCACGTCGAGCTGGTAGAACTCGCCCGGTAGGCGGTCGGCGCGCGGATCCTCGTCGCGGAAGCAGGGCGCGATCTGGAAGTACCGGTCGAAGCCGGACATCATGATCAGCTGCTTGAACTGCTGCGGGGCCTGCGGCAGGGCGTAGAACTTGCCGGGATGGATGCGCGAGGGCACGAGGAAGTCGCGCGCGCCTTCGGGCGACGAAGCCGTCAGGATCGGCGTCGTGAACTCGAAGAAGCCGCTCGCCTTCATGCGGTTCCGGAGCGAGTCGATGATCGCGCCGCGCTTCATGATGTTGTTGTGCAGCTTCTCGCGGCGCAGATCGAGGTAGCGGTACTTGAGACGGGTCTCTTCCGGGTATTCCTGATCGCCGAAGACCGGCATCGGGAGCTCTTCCGCAGGACCCAGCACCTCCATGTCGGTGATGTAGACCTCGACCATGCCGGTCGGAAGTTCGGCGTTCTCCGTGCCCGCCGGGCGCTTGCGCACCTTGCCGTCGATGCGGATCACCCACTCGGAACGCACGGTCTCGGCCAGCTTGAAGGCCGGGGAATCCGGATCGATCACGCACTGCGTCATGCCGTAATGGTCGCGCAGGTCGATGAACAGCACGCCGCCATGGTCGCGGATGCGGTGACACCAGCCCGAAAGGCGGGTGACCTGGCCGACATCGGATTCGCGGAGCGCGCCGCAGGTATGTGTACGGTAACGGTGCATGGAGGCGGACATTGAAAAAAGCCTGCTGGTTCGGTGTTACGCGCAACATCCATGGGAGGCGGGGGAAGTCAAGGCGGAAGGATGGACGAAAGCCATGTTGAGGCATTCCCGCCCTTTTCGGGCGAGCGGCTTTAGTCTGGTCCTGGCTTCGTCCGTGGGACGAGGGAAAGCGCGGGACGCGGTTTGAAGCCTCGCGACCCTGGCGGGAGCGCGAAGAGGTTCGGGACGGGGGTTCCGCCCGGACGGGAAGCTCCAACCGCTTCCCGCGCGCGGCTTTTCGGCCCTGGCCTCACGCTCCGGCGCCATCAGGGACGAACCCTCAGAGACGCTTCACGGCGCTTCTCGAGCGCAGCCCTGGAGTTGACTCCAGCACTGGCGAGGCTGGGGGAGCGTTGGCGTCAGCCTGCCCGAACAAGCTCAGAGCCTCTTCCTCCCCGCTCAGTTCCCTGGCTTTTCCGGGGTGCGACTCCCGTTCCGGCCAGAACCGCATCCGCCCCTCCGCTACCGACGCCTCGGGCGCGTCCCTCGGGAAAGGCGAACTCGCGCAATATGGCCCAGGTTAGGAGAATTGTCAAGAACAAAAAGAGAACATGCAATCCCGGTGTCATCCCGGACGGTGTGAGCCGAGCCGGAATTGTGAGCCGGATTAGGCGCTGGAGCCACAACGCCGTCATCCCCGCGCAGGCGGGGATCCAGAGCCGCTGGCAGAGCAGGATCAAGCAAGCCGATGCCGCTGCGCCTTGCCTCAGAGATCCGCTCCTCACGATCCAGCATGTGTTTCCCTCCCCCTTGTGGGGAAGGATCAAGGGTGGGGGTGCCAGCGCCATACATTGATCGGCTATCGCTCACGCCCCCACCTCCATCTCCTCCCCACAAGGGGGAGGAGAGCCAGGGCGCGCTGGACGAGCCTGACTCTCAGACCGTCGTGGTTCTGGATCCCCGCCTGCGCGGGGATGACAAGGGAGGTTCAAGCGCCTCGTTCTGTGCACGATTCCGGCCGGGTTTATGCCGTTCGGGATCACGGGAGGAACGTCACGAACGAACGTCATCGTCGTCCCCGAATCCCGTCGTCGTCCCTGGCCTTCGCAAGGACGGCAGCACGAGCCCTGCCCCGACCCGAAATTCACCCTCAAACCCTTATTTTCAAACGCTTTTCCCTTGAAGAACAAAGCATGAATACCCATATCCCTTCTATGATTCAGAACCATGCGACAACCCTGCTTCAGAACGGCCGGAACGCTCCCAACGAGGAGCGGATCGAGGGGAACTGGCACGTCTATCCCTTCGACGGCGCCCTGGAGATCGACTATGTGGACCAGGCCGGGAATCAGACCCGGCGCTGGGTGATTGCGCGCGAGCTGAAGGTGGGCCCCGGCAAGATGCTTCTGGGCGGCATCGACATGGCGGACGACGGCTATCGCGGCTTCAGGGTGGACCGGATCGAGCGGCTGGAGGATGCGGAAACCGGCTTCGTCGTGGACCGCAACATCCTCGACTGGCTGATGAAGCGGGCCGAACGCCAGGCAAAAGAGCGGAGGAAAGCCTTTCGACAGGCTTGAGCGGGGGTCGCCTGCAAGGCTCCCTTCCGTTAAAAGACGTCTTTATGGACTTGATCACGAACACAGAGGCGCTCTCTGCTGCCTGCTCCCGCCTGAGCCAGCATCCGTTCGTCACCGTAGACACGGAATTCCTGCGCGAGACCACCTATTATCCGAAGCTCTGCCTGATCCAGATGGCCGGGCCCGATCCGGCGGATGCCTATCTCATCGATCCGCTGGCGGAGGGGATCAGCCTCGATCCGTTCATGGCGCTGATGGCCGACACGAAGGTGGTGAAGGTCTTCCACTCGGCCCGCCAGGACCTGGAAATCATCTGGAACCTCGGCGGGATCGTTCCCGAGCCCCTGTTCGACACCCAGGTGGCCGCCATGGTCTGCGGCTATGGCGATTCGGTCTCCTACGAGCAGCTGGTGAACGATCTCGCCAAGGCGAAGGTCGACAAGTCATCCCGCTTCACGGACTGGTCGCGCCGTCCCCTCAGCGACGCCCAGCTCACCTACGCGCTCTCCGACGTCACCCATCTGGTGAAGGTCTACGAAGCGCTGATGGCTCAGCTGGAGAAGAACGGCCGCCTGAGCTGGCTGGGGGAGGAGATGTCGATCCTCACTTCCCCCGAGACCTATCAGGCCGATCCGGACAATGCCTGGCGCCGCCTTGCGGGACGCCTGCGCAAGCCGAAGGAGGTGGCCGTGCTCATGGAGGTTGCCGCCTGGCGGGAGCGGGAGGCGCAGAACCGCGACGTGCCCCGCGGTCGCATTCTCAAGGACGACGCGCTGATCGACATCGCCACCTCAGCACCCCGCAGCGTTGAGGCTCTGGGCCGCCTGCGCTCGATTCCCAACGGCTTC
Source organism: Microvirga sp. (assembly GCA_035645515.1). GTDB lineage: Bacteria > Pseudomonadota > Alphaproteobacteria > Rhizobiales > Beijerinckiaceae > Microvirga. Next base: position 69,852 of record DASQML010000033.1, on the reverse strand, counting down.
GAGCGCTCCCGCACGGGCGCCGATATCCTGGAAGCCGTCGAACGCGGCATCGCCCGCGATCCGGCAAGCGTCCCCATGCCCGAGCGCAGCCGCGGCCGCGGCAATACGGGAGCCGTTGTCGACCTGCTGAAGGTTCTGCTGAAGGCCGTAGCCGAGCAGGAAGGCGTCGCACCGAAGATCGTCGCAACGGTCGAGGAGCTGGAGGCCATCGCGGACAACGACGATGCGGACGTGCCCTCCCTCCACGGCTGGCGCCGCACCCTGTTCGGCGAGAAGGCCCTGGCGCTCAAGAACGGTCAGCTCGGTCTCGTGCTGGAACGCGGACGGGTGAGGCTCAAGGAAATTGCCGCAAATTAGAGAAATCCCTTCAGCCGCATCAGGCCCAGCGTCGCGACGGTTGCAGCATCCTTGATCGTGCCCTCCGCGATCATGGCAAGCACCTCGTCCAACGGAAAAGCGCGACTGATCATGTCCTGCTCGGTGCGTTCTCGGCTCTCGACGCCCGCGCTCAGGCCCTGGGCCAGGTAAATATGAAACCCTTGGGTCGAATAGCCGTAGCATTCGAACAGGTGACCCACATGGAGCATGGTCTCGGCGACGAGCCCTGTTTCCTCCTGCAGCTCCGCGCGGGCGAGTGCCAGCGGATCCGTGTCGGGAGCCTGCTCCCATGAGCCCTGCGGCAACTCCCAGTAACGGCCGCCGACTGGATAGCGATATTGCTCGACGAGGTGGATGAAGCCGTTCTCAACGGGCGCGATCACCGCAAAGTCGGCCTTCTCGACGACGCCATAGATCCCGGGCGATCCGTCCGGCAGCAGAGTGGCATCCTCACGCACGCGCATCCATCGGTTTTCGTAAACCAAGCGTGTCGCCGTCGTCTTGATCACGGACATTCTAGCCCGCGATCTCGATCACCGGCTCCATGCTGAGGAGTTTCCCCAGAGCCTTGAGCCTTCCCACGAGACGCTCGTTGGCGAGGTCCTGCAGATGGGGCGGGAGCTGCAGGACGACCCGGCCGTTCCGGGCTCGCAGGGGAGCCTGCGGGAGGACCCCCTCCATGGAGACGGAAACCGGGTAGGCGATCCGCATGAGCGCCGCGAGAAGGCGCGCCCGCTCCAGGTAGCGGGGCCCGGCCAGTGACTTGATGCGCGATCCTACCTTGTCCGGCGAGAGGCCTTCATGCCGGAAGAAGATGGAGAGCGCCAGATAGGCGCGGCCTGGATGATCAAGGCCCGCAAATGCGCCAAAGGCGATGAGATTGAGGCTCTGTTCGCCCCGATAATCGGGATGCGCGCGCCAGCCGATATCGGCAAGCAGGCACGCCGCGCGGCGCAGGCGCGTCTCGGTTTCCGTCTCAGCGAGCCCCAGGCTCCTCATGAAGCCTTCCGTCCACTCGCACAATTCCTCGCCGTGGCGCGGCGAGCGGGAGCGCAGCAGGTTCAGATCGCTCGCGGCCGCGAGCAGCGGGTCGCGCTTCTGCGTGGCGGCGTCGAGCTTGTCGTAGAGAACGCCCTCACGCACGCCGAAGGCTGAAATCGCCACTTCCTTCGGCTCTCCAAGGCGGATGATCTCCTCCAGCACGATGGCGCCATAGGCTAGCAATGGCCGGCGGGCCTCGGAAATGGTCTCGATGTCCTTCAGGGTCTTGGCGTCGGCTTCCTCGACGAGGTGCAGGAAGTCCAGACCACCCTTCGGATCGAGGATGTAGTTGTGCATGATGTGGAGCGGATAATCCGTGGCCGCCTGGTGCAGCTTCGCCAAGGCGCGCCACGTGCCGCCGACGGCATAGAACGTGCGGCCGTGCAGGTTCTCGAGGTATTCCGGTGCGCGCTCCAGTGCGGCGCGGACGATCTTCTGCGCCTTTTTCAGCGAGCCGCCGCTGACATCCTGCAGGGCCAGGCCGCCGAGGGGCATGGTGGTGCCCTGCCCCACCTTCGCGCCCTTCACGTCCACCAGTTCCAGGCTGCCGCCGCCCATGTCGCCGACGATGCCGTCCGGCTCGTAGAAGCCAGCGACGATGCCGAGCGCCGAGAAGCGCGCCTCTTCGGCCCCCGAGAGCAGGCTGATCGGGCGTCCGCAGGCCTTCTCCGCAGCCTCCAGGAAGGCAGGGCCGTTGGAAGCGTCCCGCGCTGCGGCGGTCGCGAGCACGAAGACATCCGAGACCTGCATGGTATCGCAGAGCACCCTGAAGCGCGCGAGCGCGCGCAAAGTCCGCTCGACCGCTTCCGGATCCAGCTGGCCGGTGGTCGCCACGTGACGGCCGAGGCCGCAGAGAACCTTCTCGTTGTAGATCGGGGTCAGCGCCCGCGACATCCCCTCATACGCCACGAGGCGCACGGAGTTCGAGCCGATATCGATGATCGCGACGGGGCGGCCGATCTTCAGCCGTCCCTGGGCTTCCTGGGTGACGGTGCTTTGCATGTCAGCGCTGCCCCCGTTTCGCGAGCGCCTTGGGGCTGGAGGTCTTGAGGGATTTTCCACGACCGGAGAGACTTGGATTCGTCATGAAATACTTGTGGGCGTTGAACGGTTCCTCGCCCTTGGCCAACACGATCCGGCGGCTCGTGCCGTCCGGAAGGACGTTCCAGCTCTGTTCGTTGTCGAGCAGATTGGCGAGCATGATCTGATCCAGCACCTGCTGATGAACCGTTGGGTTGATGATGGGCAGAAGCGCCTCGACGCGACGGTCGAGGTTGCGGGTCATGAGATCGGCGGAGGAGATGTATATATGCGCCTTGGGATTGGGCAATCCGTGCCCGTTGCCGAAGGCATAGATGCGGGTGTGCTCCAGGAAGCGCCCGATGATGGATTTCACGCGGATGTTCTCCGACAGACCCTTGATGCCGGGACGCAGGCAGCAGATGCCGCGTACGATCAGATCGACCTGCACGCCCGCCGCGCTTGCATCATAGAGCGCGTCGATGATATCGGCATCGACGAGGGAGTTGCACTTGCCCCAGATGGCAGCAGGCCTTCCTGCCTTGGCGTGGCTGATCTCCTCCTCGATGTGCTGGAGCAGGCGCCTGCGCAACGTGAGCGGCGACACCGCCATGCGCTCCAGCTCCGCAGGCTCCGCATAACCCGTCACGAAGTTGAAGATGCGCGACACGTCGCGGCCGATCACGGGATCGGCGGTGAAGAAGGAGAGATCCGTATAGATGCGCGCGGTGATGGGGTGATAATTGCCCGTGCCCACATGGCAATAGGTGATGAGCTGGCTGCCTTCGCGGCGCACCACCATCGAGAGCTTGGCATGGGTCTTCAGCTCGATGAAGCCGAACACGACCTGCGCGCCCGCGCGCTCCAGGTCCCGCGCCCAGCGGATGTTCGCCTCCTCGTCGAAGCGCGCCTTCAGCTCCACGAGAGCGGTGACCGACTTCCCCGCCTCCGCCGCCTCGGCGAGCGCAGCTACGATGGGGGAATCCGACGACGTGCGATAAAGGGTCTGCTTGATCGCCACCACGTTGGGATCGCGCGCCGCCTGACGCAGGAACTGCACCACGGCATCGAAGGATTCGTAAGGGTGATGGACGACGATGTCCTTCTCGCGAATGGCGGCAAAGCAATCGCCGCTGTGCTCGCGGATGCGCTCGGGGAAGCGCGGATTGTAGGGCTTGAACTTCAGGTCCGGCCGATCGAGAGCGACGAGCTGCGAAAGATCGCGCAGGCCCATCATGCCCTCGACCACGAAAACCTCGTCGGCGGACACTTCCATCTCCTCGGCCACGAAGAGGCGCAGGTCCTCCGGCATGGCGACCTCGACCTCGAGGCGGATCACGCTGCCGCGCCGGCGCTGCTTGAGCGCGGTCTCGAAGAGGCGCACCAGATCCTCGGCCTCTTCTTCCACCTCGATATCGGAGTCGCGGATGACGCGGAAGGCCCCCTGCCCCTGCACGTCGTAGCCGGGGAACAGGCGGCTCGTATAGAGCACGATCATCTGCTCCAGCGCGATGAAGCGCGCCGAGCCGGTCTCCGAAAAATCCGGCAGGCGGATGAAGCGGTCGGCGCGCGACGGCAGACGGATGAGCGCGTTCAGCACCTTGCCGTCGCTCTGGCGTACGAGTTTCAGCGCGATCGACGAGCCGAGGTTCGGAATGAAGGGGAAAGGATGCGCCGGGTCGATGGCGAGCGGCGTGAGCACCGGGAACACGTGGTTGAGGAAGTAGTCCTCCAGCCAGGAGGCCTCGAGCTTCGTCAGGCCCGTCCCCTCGACGAGAACGATGCTCTCCTCCTGCAGCGTCTCGCGCAGCTCGCGCCAGCGCCGCTGCTGATCGGAGGCAAGGTTCGAGACGTCGACGGAAATCTTCGCCAGCTGCTCCTGCGGCGTCAGCCCGTCCTGCGAGATGGTGGCGACGCCGGATCGCACCTGTCCGCGCAGGCCCGCGACGCGGACCATGAAGAACTCGTCCAGGTTCTCGGCCGAGATCGAGAGGAAGCGCAACTGCTCCAGAAGCGGGTGATTGCGGTTGGAGGCCTCCTCCAGCACGCGCCGGTTGAACTGCAGCCAGGACAACTCGCGATTGATGAACCGCTGCGGGAACTGGCGCAGCACGGCACCGTCCAGCTCGATATCCGGCGGCGCCTTCGGGAAAGGCGCCTCGCTCACCGTCTCCACGTCCCTCAAGGCGATCGTGTCACGCACTTCGATCTCCGCCGCTTCCTTCTTCGGCGCCCGTTTTGCTCTGGGCTTCGTGACGGTTTCACGACGGCTCGACGACAGTCCGGTGGGATCAGGCTTCACTCGTTTTCATCCGTTTCCTGCGAGGCTCCAAGGATTTCGGCGGCAATGGCCCGCGACACGCGCCGACCCCGGCTGAGCGCTTCCTTGTCCAGGAGAGCAACCAGTTCGGCGGCCTTGGCCAGCGACCGTTCGATCCGGAGCGAAATATAATCGACAACGGAGGTATCGACCACGAGTTGCCTGTCGACGAACAGCTTGACCAGCACGGCCTTGAGCAGGGCATCGTCCGGGGGCTCGACGGTCACGCTCGGCGCCAGACGCAGGCGCGAGAGGAGATCGGGCGTCTTCAGGCCCCAGCGGTCCGGTGGCGCTTCGCAGGTGATGAGCAGGGAAGCCTTTCTCTCCCGGGCCAGGTTGAGCAGATGGAAAAGGGCCGCCTCGTCCCGCTCTCCCCGATCCATGTCCTCGATGGCAAGCGCTCCGTTGGATACGAGATGGGGCACCTTGTCATGGGTGATGTCGCGGGCATCGATGGTCCAGGCGCGGGCATTCGTGGCCCAGATCGACGCGAGATGGCTCTTGCCGCTGCCGGGCGGGCCGATCAGCAGGAGGATCGTGTCAGGCCATTCGGGCCAGCTCTCGATGAGGCCGTAGGCCTGCTCGTTGGAGGGGCTGACGAGAAAATCCTCCGCTCCGAAGCGGGGATCGAGCGGCAGATCGAAGGCCAGCTGCTTGGGCGCATCACGCATCGAGATCGGCCTTGTCCTCGACCTTGGGGTGGATGATCAAAGGCCCGGTGCCGCGGTAAAGCGGGCTTGCCAGATACTGGCGCAGGGCAAACCGCGCGATCACGCCCATGGCTGCGGCCAGCGGCACCGCGAGCAGCAAGCCCACGAAGCCGAAGAGCGCGCCGAAGGCGAGCAGCGCGAACATGAGCCAGACCGGGTGCAGCCCCACGGAATCGCCCACCAGCTTGGGCGAGAGAATGTTGCCTTCCACGAACTGGCCGAACACGAAGATGCCAAGCGTCGCCAGGATCATGGTCCAGTCCGGCCAGAACTGCACGATGGCGACGCCCATGGAGAGGATGAGGCCCGTGAGCGAGCCCACATAGGGAATGAAGCTCAGGAGGCCCGCGGTCATGCCGATGAGGGCGCCGAAGTTCAGGCCGATGACGGCCAGACCCACCCCATAGAAGGTGCCCAGGATGAGGCAGACCAGGGCCTGCCCGCGCACGAAGCCGGCAATGGCCCGGTCGATGTCCCGGGCTATGGCGCGGATGGCCTCCCGCTGCCGGACGGGCATCCACGAATCCACGGTTCTCACCATGCGGTCCCAGTCGACGAGCATGTAGAAGGCCACGACCGGCGTCACCACCAGCAGGGAGAAGATGCCGAGGAGCGCCTGCCCGCCGGACCAGAGCCCCTGGAGGAACGTGGCGATCCAGGCCATGCCCTGGCTGATGAGGTTGCCCACGGAGGTCTGCATCTCCGGCAGGGCCCCGTTGGCGCCGAGCCGCTGGAGAAGCGGCCTCAACTGCTCGTTCGCAAGTTCCTGCAGCCGGCCCACATAGCTCGGAACCCGTTCCACGAAGGCACCGACCTGCTGGGCCGCGAAGGGCACGAGGATCATCAGCGTAACGATGAAGATGAGGACGAAGAGGATCAGGATGAGAAGGCTTGCCCCCAGGCGCCCGATCCCGACCTTCTGGAGCCGGTCCGCCAGGGGATCGAGCAGGTAGGCCAGCGCGAAGCCCGCAACGAACGGCAGAAGGATGCCGCGCAGCACGAACAGCAGGAGCACTGCAAAGACCAGCGCCGCAATCCAGAATCCGATCTGCCGTTGGATCGTCATCGGTCCTCCATAGCCCGAACGTCTAAAGGCCTAAGCCGCCATGTGCCGCAGCCAGCCGCCGAGATAGGCACCTGCGGAAGCCACGGTCAAGGTGGCCACGACAAGCATGGCCAGATCTTCCAGCCCGCCCAGATCGACCCCGTAGGCATTGGCGGCGAGGGCAAACGCCGCAAAGCCGATCTGCGCCCCCGTGTTCAGCTTGCTGAGCAGGATGGGCTTGATCTCCACGGGACGGCTCATGACCCAGGACAGAAGCACGGCGGACACGATCATCGCATCCCGCGAGACCACGACGATGGCAAGCCAGCTCGGGATTGCCCCCACCACAGCGAGAGCTACATAGATCGACACCAGCAGCGCCTTGTCGGCGATCGGATCGATATAGGCCCCGAACTCGCTCTTCATGTCGAAATGCCGGGCGATGAATCCGTCGATCCCGTCCGAGACGCCCGCCACCACGAACAGGACGAAGGCCGCTCCCCACCGCTGCTGCATGATCATGACGATCACGATGGGGACCATGATGAGGCGAGCGATGGTGATGAGGTTCGGAATAGTCATCGTGCAGCGATGATGCCGGGTTGGGAGGCGGAGTTCAATGTCTGAAGAGCCGTGAAGAAGACGCCGCCCTTCGTCTTGGCCGGCCTCGTCCCGGCTATCCACGTCTTGGGAAACACGGCGGTGCCGTAAGACGTGGATCCCCGGAACAAGTCCGGGGATGACGGCAGAACCGTCACTCCAGACAGGCAAAAATCCTTGCCTCTCAGCCCCTCTCGCCTTACTCCCACCCCAACACGGGGTGTGCCTATGACGACCGAGAAGCCCGAGAAGCAGACGAACGGCCTGACCTATGCCCAAGCGGGCGTCGACATCGACGCGGGCAATGCCATGGTCGACCAGATCAAGCCCCTGGTGCGGTCCACGCGCCGCCCCGGCGCCGACGCGGAGATCGGCGGGTTCGGCGGCCTCTTCGACCTGAAGGCCGCGGGCTTCAAGGACCCGATCCTGGTAGCCGCCAATGACGGCGTGGGCACCAAGGTGAAGATCGCCATCGACACGGGCATTCACGACACGATCGGCATCGACCTGGTGGCCATGTGCGTGAACGACATCATCGTTCAGGGTGCCGAGCCGCTCTTCTTCCTCGATTATTTCGCCACCGGAAAGCTCTCCCCCGAGGTCGGCGTCCATATCGTGAAGGGCATCGCCGAGGGCTGCCTCCAGGCGGGCTGCGCACTTATCGGCGGGGAGACGGCGGAGATGCCTGGCCTTTACGCCAAGGGCGACTATGACCTCGCGGGCTTCGCTGTCGGCGCCGCCGAGCGCGGCACGCTTCTGCCGAAGGATGTGAAGGTGGGCGACGTGCTCATCGGCCTGCCCTCCTCCGGCGTTCACTCCAACGGCTTCTCGCTCGTGCGCCGCATCGTCGAGCACTCGGGCCTCGCCTGGGATGCGCCGGCGCCGTTCGCTCCCGGCAAAACGCTCGCTCAGGCTCTCCTCGAGCCGACCCGGATCTACGTGAAGGCATTGCTCCAGGTTCTGAAAGGCGGCGACGGGATCAACGCGCTCTGCCACATCACGGGCGGCGGTTTCCCCGACAACATTCCGCGCATTCTCCCTGATGGCGTGGGCGTGCGTCTCGACCTGAACGAAATCAATGTGCCAGCCGTCTTCGGCTGGCTGAGCCGGACCGGCGGTGTGGCTGTGCCTGAGATGCTGCGCACCTTCAACTGCGGCATCGGCATGATCGTGGTGGCCAGCGCGAACCAGGCCGATGCGGTGATCGAGCGTTTGCGCCAGGCGGGTGAAAATCCGGTGCGCATCGGCGAGACCATCGCGCATACGGACGGGGAGCGGGTGCAGACCGCTGGCTCGCTGAAGCTCTGATGTCCCGCCGCGTTGCCGTTCTGATTTCCGGGCGCGGGTCCAACATGGTCTCGCTGATCGAGGCCGCCTCCGCACCGGGCTTTCCGGCCCGGATCGCCCTCGTGCTCTCGAACCGTCCGGATGCAGCAGGTCTCTCGCGCGCGCAAGACGCCGGAATCGCAACCGCAATCGTCGACCACAAGGCTCATCCGACCCGCGAGGATTTCGAGCAGGCGATGGATGCGGTTCTGAACGAGCACGGCATCGAGTTCATCTGCCTCGCCGGTTTCATGCGCGTGCTCACCGATTGGTTCGTGGAGCGCTGGGCGGGCCGGATGATCAACATCCACCCCTCCCTCCTGCCGCTCTTCCGCGGCGTGCACACGCACCGTCGCGCGCTTGAGGAAGGCGTGCTCATCCACGGCTGCACGGTGCATTTCGTGGTGCCCGAGCTCGATGCGGGTCCCATCATTGCCCAGGCCGCCGTGCCGGTGATCCCCGGCGACACGGAGGAGAGCCTCGCCGCCCGCATCCTCGTGCAGGAGCACCTGCTCTATCCTCGGGCCTTGCGCATGGTCTGCGACGGCAGCGCCCGGCTCGAAGGCGGGCGCGTCGTGTTCAGCCGCACCTGGGAGACCGAAGGAGCCTTGCATTCGCCTAGTGATGCATGACGGCGATTGACACGTCTCCCAAACAGGCGTGGAATCCGGATTGCTGGGGCGGCTTCTCTGACGGGAGGAAGCAATGGAACAGCTTAACCGTCGTCATGCCTTGCTCAACATTGCCGTAGCATCCGTCGTTCTCCCCGCAGGTTCGACCGCAGCCCAAACCTCCGGCACACCGGAAGGCCGGGAAATCGCGCCGGGTGTTCGTCGCGTGGATTACTCGAAGCGGGACACGATGATCCCCTCCTACAAGGTCGTCTCGATGCGCGATAACATCTATCAACCGGGTGCAAGCACGAGCGGCGCCAGCATGGCCAACGACATGGTCTGTCACATGCTGGAGGGCGAACTCACCGTCGATACGGGTTCGGGAGAAAACGTATTTCGGAAAGGGGATGTGTGGTCGTGTGCCAAGGGCATGCCGGAGCGCAGCAGAAACACCGGCAGCACCGTTGCGATCATGCGGGTGATTGACCTGCTGCCAGGATAAACCTGAGCCCCTCCTTCACATGCTCCAATGCGGAAAGGCCGGGTTCCGTCCCGGCCTCGACGCATTATGCGGAGAAATTGGATCAGATCCGCGGGCGCTGCAGCTGACAGGCATCCAGAGCCGCAAGAGCCTTCTCGCGGGCACTGTCGTTGAACACGCCCGTATTGCGATAGGCCTGCACCTCATCGGCGCTCAAGGCACGCATGGTGCGGCCCGCATAGCAGCCGCACTTCTGGCTCACGGAGCTTTCCGATACGCCCTGCTGCTTGGCCTGGATGACGGCGCAGGCCTGGCTCACCCGCGCGCGCAGCTCGGACATGCTCGCGGTCTTCAGGGCCGGGTCGGGTTCGTATTGGGTGGGCATGCTGGACGAGGCGGCCAGAGCAGCCGTGGCGCCGGCAGCCATGAAGGCGGCAGCCAGCAGGGCGCGAAGGGTCGAAGTCATGGAAAGCTCCCCAGGGAACGGAATTCACGTCAGAGCCTAAGAATAGCCTTGAGCGTCCAGGATCAAGGCTTACGCGAAAACAGGCTTAAGAAGGTCTCACCAATTCGACGGACCTGATCCCCATCCTGAGGAGGTCGCGGAGCGACAGTCCCGAAGGATGATCCAGTTCACCCTGGAGACGCCCTCGTCCTTCGAGACGGACCTGACGGTCCTCCTCAGGATGAGGGCTATGTTCGGCCGTCTTCAGCCGGTCACCGTTTCACGGTGCTCAAGAACGGCGAGGAGCGGCGTCTCTCCCGTAGGATCCGCCCCGACCTTTTCCAGCGCCACCCGGTTGTCGTGGAAAGCCGCCCCGCCATAGGGCGCCACCTGATCGCCCCCGGTGAGGGTATTGATGCCGCGTCCCAGGGGATGAGCCTTGTTGGGCCAGATGCCCTCCGCGATCAGCACGCCGCGACGGACGCCCTCGAAGAGCCTGGCGCGCAGAAAGACCTCGCCGCGGTGGTTCTTCAGCTTCACCCAGTCACCGTCGGCAATGCCCTGCCGTTCGGCATCGAACGGATGGATCATCACCTCGGGCCTTCCCTCCTTGGCCACCGAGCCAGGCGTCTCGGTGAAGGTCGAATTCAGGAAGCTGCGGGCCGGGCTCGTGGCAAGGCGGAAGGGATAATCGTTTGTCGCGTCCTCGATGACGGCCCAGTGATCCGGGAATTCCGGCATGCTGGCATAGGGCCCCATGGGCCCATTGTTGTAGGACGGCACGGACGTCCAATCGGGCTTGAAGCGGAACTTGCCGTCCGGATAGCCGAAGCCTTTCAGGTAATGCGCCTCCTCGAAGGGCGGCTGCACGTCCTTGTGAACGGCGGCCTCCAGCTCCTCGATGGAGCCCCAGCCCGAGTTGCGCAAAGTCCAGTCGATGATCTCGCGCGGCTCCATGTCGAACGCGCGATGCTCGGCCCCGAGGCGCTTGGCAAGGCCGCGAAACACCTCATGGTTGGACCGGCATTCCCCAGGTGGATCAATGAGCTTCGGGCCGATCTGGAAATGCTGATGGCCGCCGCCGGAATAGAGATCGTCGTGCTCCATGAACATGGTCGCAGGCAGCACGATGTCGGCCATCATCGCCGTGTCGGTCATGAACTGCTCGTGCACGCAGACGAACAGGTCCTCCCGGGCGAAGCCTTGCTTCACGAGCTCCTGCTCCGGCGCGACGTTGACCGGATTGGTGTTCTGGATCAGCATGGCCTTCACGGGCGGACCGTTGTAGAGCGCGTCCGCGTCACCGGTGAGCACGCGGCCGATCTGCGACTGGTCGAGCAGGCGGATCGAGGGGTCGATGGCGTCGTGGGCTTCGATCAGCGCCTTGTTCCATCTGTAAATGCCGCTGTTGGAATGGAACGCGCCTCCGCCTTCATATTGCCAGGCGCCCGTCACTGCCGGGATGCAGGCCGCCGCATGCATGTTGACCGCGCCGTTGCGCTGGCGGCCGAAGCCGTAGCCGAGGCGGAAGAAGGTGCGCTTCGTCGTGCCGACGAGCTTGGCGAAGGCCTCGATCTCCTCCACCGCCAGGCCGGTGATGGCCGAAGCCCAAACCGGATCGCGGGTTTTGAGATGCGCTTCCAGTTCACGTGGATGGTCGGTGTAGCGTTCGAGATAGTCCCAGTCCGCGTAGCCGTCGCGGAACAGCACGTGCATCACCGCGCAGGCGAGCGCGCCGTCCGTGCCCGGCTTCACCAGCAGCGCCATGTCGGCCTGCTTCATGGTGGCGTTCATGTAGATGTCGACGGCGACGATCTTCGCCCCGCGCTCTTTCCGGGCGCGCATGGCGTGCGTCATCACGTTGACCTGCGTGTGAACCGGGTTCGTGCCCCAGATCACCACGCAATCGGACACGGCCATCTCGCGCGGATCGGCGCCGGCGAGCTTGCCGGTGCCGGCCACATAGCCGGTCCAGCCCATGGGCGTGCAGATGGTGGAATACTGGCCGGAATATTTCTTCACATGGCGCAGGCGGTTGATGCCGTCGCGCATGACGTAGCCCATCGTGCCCGCATAATAGTAGGGCCAGACGGATTCCGAACCGAACTCGGATTCGGCCTTCAGAAACACCTCCGCCAGCGTATCGAGGGCCTCGTCCCACGAAATCCGCTCGAACTGACCCGAGCCCTTCGGACCCGTGCGCTTCAGGGGATAGAGCAACCGCTCGGGATGGTGAATGCGCTCCGCGTAGCGCGCCACCTTCGCGCAGATCACGCCCGCCGTGTAGCTGTTGGTCTTGGCCCCATGCACGCGCCCGATGCTCTTTCCGTCCACCACCTCCACGTCGAGGGAGCAGGCCGAGGGGCAATCGTGCGGGCAGATGGAGGCGCGGCGTTCGATACGGGGAGCTTGGTTCATGGCAGGCGCATCATGACGGAGCGGGCGTCTAAAGAAAAGGCCGCCCTGAGGGCGGCCTGATCGTTTTCGCGCGGAAAACCCGGAAGGCTTAGCCGACGATCTCGTTGCCCGAGAAGAACTGGGCGATCTCGATCTTGGCGTTCTCGATGCTGTCGGAGCCGTGGACCGAGTTCTCGCCGATCGACTTGGCGTAGAGCTTGCGGATGGTGCCCTCGGCTGCGCTCTCCGGGTTGGTGGCGCCCATGATCTCGCGGTAGCGGAGAACGGCATTCTCGCCTTCGAGAACCTGCACGACGACCGGGCCGGAGATCATGAAGTCCACGAGTTCACCGAAGAAGGGGCGCTCCTTGTGGACCGCATAGAAGGTCTCGGCCTCGCGGCGGGACATGATGATGCGCTTCTGGGCGACGATCCGCAGGCCGGCGTTCTCGATGACGGCATTGATGGCGCCGGTCAGGTTACGCTCGGTCGCGTCGGGCTTGATGATGGAGAAAGTACGCTCGATGGCCATGGAAGGTCACCCTTCTTAGAGAAAAAATCGGGAAAGTCCGGCGCTTATAGCGGCGAGACCCTTCCCCCTCAAGCGCCTTTTCGCGATTGCGAAGGTTATCGTAAAGGGTGTCCCGTTGGAAAGCGGGGCCGCCTCCCCTAGTCTCCTCCTCCTGATCGGTCCAGCGAAGGCCGACCTGGAGGAAAACCATGAAGTCTCTAAGCCTTGCAGCCTTTAGCCTCTTTATGCTCGCCGGCTCAGCCTATGCCCAGGCCCAGGACCCGAGCGGCATATACCTGAGCGAGAGCGGGGAAACCCGGGTCCGTATCGCCAGATGCGGGCAGGTCTATTGCGGAACCATCGTGTCGGTTCAGGGCGAGGCGAAGGACGTGAACAACCCCGATGCCAGCCTCCGCGGACGCAGCCTCGTCGGCATCCAGATGATCTCGAACATCCAGCCCTCCGGAGATGGCTTCACCGGGCAGCTTTACAACTACAAGGACGGCAAGACCTATACGGGCAAGATGACCTTCGCCGGCAAGGCCATGCAGCTCTCCGGCTGTGTGCTCGGCGGCCTCATCTGCCGCTCACAGACATGGGCGAAGCTGAACTGAGCCCGAGAACCGCGTCCTCCCGGACGAAGCGGAGCGGAGATTCGGTATCGTTCAAACCAGCCCAGCTGTCATCCCCGCGAAGGCGGGGATCCATAACCGCAACGTAGGAAGCATAAGGCGCTTCGATCCGAACAACTTCATCCTGCACACCGTGTGTTTATGGATTCCCGCTTTCGCGGGAATGACGGGGAAGGTTCAGGCGACATCCTCATCACGCGCTCCCGGGTTCCGCTCCACGGCCCCGGGATGACGCTGGTTAGAATTACCGCGCTCTCTGCCCGAACAGCACGGCCTGCACCTTCGGATCCGTCAAATCCGCCTTGCCGCGATCCTCCGCTCCGACCTCGAGTGCCCGCTTCACCGCCGGACGCTCCAGTACGGCAGCAAGCCAGCGCTTCACGTGCGGGAAGTCCTCGATGTTCTGGCCCTGGCGCTCCCAGAGCTTCGCCCAGGGGGCAATGGCGATGTCGGCGATGGAGTACTCGCCAGCCACGAATTCCCGGTCCGCCAAGCGCTTGTTGAGCACGCCGTAGAGGCGGTTGGTCTCGTTGGTGTAGCGCTCGATGGCGTAGGGCACCTTTTCCGGCGCGTAGATGCGGAAATGGTGCGTCTGGCCGAGCATGGGGCCGAAGCCGCCCATCTGCCAGAAGAGCCATTGATCGACCTCGACGCGCCGGCGCTCTTCCTGGGGGTAGAACCGGCCCGTTTTGCGGCCGAGATATTGCAGGATCGCCCCGGACTCGAACACGGAGATCGGCTCCCCGTCCGGCCCCTGATGGTCGACGATGGCGGGCATCTTGTTGTTGGGGGAGATCGCCAGAAACTCCGGCTTGAACTGGTCGCCCTTCCCGATGTTCACGGGGTGGATCGCGTAGGGCAGCCCACATTCCTCAAGCATGATGGTGATCTTCCACCCGTTCGGGGTCGGCCAGTAATAGAGATCGATCGGTTGCTGGGCGGACGCCGCCATGACACGTCTCTCCTTGTGTTGAGACACAGGTTGATGAGCAGAAGGTAGGGTACCGGACCTGTTCCCGCATCCTCAAGTCTCCTGCTTTGCAGTGGATAGAGCGCATGGCTGGTCACCGGCCCTTGCATGTTCCAATGTTTCGTTATGAGATGGGAGAAGCGCCCATGCAGCGCCTTAGGGGGATCCCATGAACCGTATTTTCAGCACCGCGCTCGCCTCCGCCCTGACCCTCGCCTTCGCCGGCTCGTTCCCGGCTGCGGCCGAGACGAAGACCAGGAAGGAGCCGACTGCCGCTCAACTCGCCGCCCGCGAGCGCATGACCAAGTGCAGCGCCGAATGGAAAACCGCCAAGGCCGGCGGCAAGGTCGAACCCGGCATGAAGTGGCCGAAGTTCTGGAGCGCCTGCAACACGCGGCTCAAAGGCGGCACGAAGGCTTAAGGGATCTCGGCCTCCACTGTCATCCCGGGGCCGAGGAGCGGAGCCCGGGATCCATAACCGCTGCCGAGGCAGAAGAAAGCGTGCGGGTTCCGCTCCACCTTTTTTCTCAAACTGTCGTGTCGATGGATCTCCGGCTGCGCGGGGATGACGGAGGTTTTCGCCTCACAGCTTCTTCTTGAAGCCCTCATGAGAGCGCGAGAAACCCAGCCGTTCATAGAAGCGGTGGGCGTCCTTGCGGGTCTTGTTGGAGGTGAGCTCCATGGCTGCTGCGCCGCGGGTGCGGGCCACCTCCTCCGCATGCGCCATCATGCGCCCGCCGATGCCGCTTGAACGGCGGGCGGCTTTCACCTTCACGCTCTCCACCTTCACCCGAAGCGCCCCGCGTCCGGTGAGATTGGGGATGAAGGTGAGCTGGAATGTGCCGACGACCTCATCGCCGTCCACCGCCACGAACAGCAGGTTCTCGGGACTGCGCACGATGGTGTCGAAAGCGGCTTCGTATGCAGGTCTGGTCTCCGGCGACCACACATCCCCATGAGAGCCGAGTTCGTCCTCTTCATGGAGGCGGATGATCGCCTCCAAATCCTCCATCCTTGCCTCGCGGAATACGAGAGTGCTCATGCGGCCACCCGCGATTGGAAGGGCAGCATGCCGTGCGGGCTCGTGAAGCCCGGCAGCGCCTCGAAGCGCTGCATCCAGGCCTTGATGTTGCCGTAGGGCGCCAGATCGATGGCGGCGTCATCCGCATAGGCGATCACGCCATAGATATCGATATCGGCGATGGTGGCGCCTTCTCCGACGATCCAATTTCTGCCGGCAAGGTGCTGGTCCAAAAACTGGAGAGCGGCCGCAGCTTCGGCCGCGTACATGTCGAGGAGCTCGGGTCCGCCCTTACGAAAACCCTTTCGAATGCCACGTGAGCGGTAGATTGTAGGCGTCAGCCGGTCGAAATCCCAGTAGAGCCATTCGCGCGCCTGCAGGCGCTCGTCGAGAGCTGCTCCACCAAACTTGCCGAGCATGTCTGACAGATACTCGAGGATCGCTGCCGACTGGCACAGATGCCGTCCGTTGTTGCGGTCCACCAGCAGAGGCACCTGGCCGTAGCGCTGCTTGGCGAGATAAGCCGGCTGCTTGTGAGCGCCTTCCGGCAGCGGCACATGCACGTAGTCGAAAGGCTCGCCGGCAAGGTTCAGCATCAGGCCCACCTTGCAGGTCGGTCCCGAGAGGGCGGCACCATGGAGTTCAAAGCGCGCCGGCATGGCATATCCCCTGTGTGAAGTCAGCTTCGGGGGACCCTAGTGGATTGCGTCTTGATCCGAAAGGAGCAGAATCCTGGGGGAGGACCAGTTATGCCCAGCATGGAACGCGAGAAGAAGCTGCTGCAACAGAGTGTGGCCATCGTCGCCACCATACCGGTGGCTGCGGGACTTTACGGCGTGCTCTTCGGGCAGGCGCTCACGGGGGATGCGGTCAGCATCTCGGCGGAGAGCCATTTCCGCTACCTGTCAGGATTGCTGCTCGGCATCGGTCTCTGCTTCTGGAGCACGCTTCCGGCCATCGAGATCAAGACCGGCCGTTTCCGGCTTCTCACCCTGCTGGTCGTCATCGGGGGCTTGAGCCGCCTGATCGGTCTCGCCCTGACGGGCCTCCCCTCGCTCTTCATGCTGGGCGGCCTGTTCGTCGAGCTCGTGGTCGCACCGGTTCTATGCCTGTGGCAGACGCGCGTCGCGAACCGCTATGCCGAGGAATTCGGGGTTGCCTGATGGATGGGCCTCTTCTGCCAGAAGGGTTGAATTCAAACTCTCGGGGCCTCCTGCGGCCGAAATGATGGCTCAATCCCTTGTTTTGCGAGCCTTCGTTCTCGGGAAGTGCTAATCTCATGCGCTAGGCCGGCATCCAGCGTAGGCGTTCTCGCATGCGGAGAAGCGCCGGAATGCCCAAATTCACGGCGTACCTGTACCTCGGAGGAGGTCGGACGATGAGTGAAGATCAGAAGCTTTTTGCGATCTTGCGGCAATCGGCAGCCCCGGATGCAGTCGGCGCCATCGAGACACTGATCCATGAGGCGCCGGACCACGAATTGAATCGCGTCAATGTCCTCGCCTTTGCCGCCAAGCATCATCTCGACGAGGAGAGCACCATCGTCGCCTTCCTGCATGCTGCTCAGATCGGCCTTTTCGAGATGTCCTGGAACGTCCTGTGCCCGGGCTGCGGCGGGGTGATGGATGCAGGCACCAGCCTCAAGTCTCTCCGGAAGGAGGAATACAGCTGTGCCCTTTGCGCAGCCGGCTACGAGCCGACCCTCGACGAAATGGTCGAGGTCACCTTCACAGTCAGCCCCCGCGTGCGCAGCATCGCGGCGCATGATCCGGACACTCTACCGCTGCATGAATATGCGCGCCAGATCTTCTGGAGCTCGGGCGTCGACCTGCCCCAGAATTTCGAGCAGCTTCTCGACGAGATCCTGCTCGATGCCGTCGAGCTTCCACCCGGCGAGCGGGTGATCCTCTCGCTCCAGCTGCCGGCCGAATTCGTGATCGTCTTCGATCCGGTCACCCACGCCGCCCAATTCATCGACGTAAAGGGGGAGCCCAGCCGCGAGCGCCAGAACCTTCCGTTTATTCTCAGCGAGCTGCATACGGAAAACCGCACCATCGAGCTGCGGCCGGGCCCCTTACGCCTGCTGATCGAGAACCACACGAAACGGCGCACGCTCCCCGCCGTTTGGATCGCCAACGACACCCTGCATCACCTGATGGCGCACCGCCGTCCCTTCCTCACGGCCAAGCGGCTTTTGACAAATCAGGCCTTCCGGGACCTCTACCGCACGGAAACGCTCGATATCGACCAACGGCTGAAGATCACGAGCCTGACCTTTCTGTTCACTGACCTCAAGGGCTCGACCGAACTCTATGAGCGTGTCGGCGACCTTGTCGCCTACGATCTGGTGCGCGAGCACTTCCGGGTCCTGAACGAGATTGTCGCCTCCGAGGCAGGAGCCGTCGTAAAAACCATCGGCGATGCGGTGATGGCTACATTCCCGACGCCGGACCATGCGATTTCGGCCGCCCTGCGCATGCGTGAGGCCATGAATGTCCTGAACGAACAGCGCGGTCACGAGGACCTGCTGCTCAAGATCGGCATTCACGAGGGCCCCTGCCTCGCCGTGGTACTTAACGAGCGGCAGGATTATTTCGGACAAACTGTCAACATCGCGTCGCGCGTGCAGAGCCTCGCAGATTCGCGCTCGATCTATGCAACGGGAGCCGTGGTCGAAAATCTCGAGGCGCTCGGAATCATCGAAACCCAGGGGCTGCATCCCACGCTGCAGAGAACAGTCCTGCGCGGGATCAACAACGAGTTCTCGGTTTATGAAATTCCGTAAGGTATTTGCGTGCGATTCCTGTCATCCCCGCGAAGGCTGGGATCCATAACCACGACAGTGGAAGAAAAGACGCTGCAGCAGCCGCTCGCTTCATTCTGCATCGTGAGCAGATATGAATTCCCGCCTTCGCGGGAATGGCGATCGAGGCTCCGCACCACTCTCGTCACACTGTCCCGGGCCCCTGCTACGCAGCCCCGGGACAGCACCATTTGAAGGTCTCAGAGATTCTTCTCGAAGTGATATTCCGACGAGTTCGAAATATCGCCGAGGTCGCGCCGCCCATCCGTCTGCGTGTAGCCCAACGCCCTGTAGAGCCGATGCGCATCGGTGAAGCGCGTATCGGACCACAGATAGATGCGCCGCGCGCCCTGTTCCCGCGCATGACGCTCGACGGCGCGCACGAGGAATGAGCCGAGGCCCCTGCCCCGCTCGTCCGGGCGCACGTAAAGACGGTGTAGCTCCGCCGTGCCGGGTTCAGGAAAATCGACGCAGGTGCAAGCGCAAACGCGCCCGCTCTCGTCCTCCGTCACCCATAGGACACCATTGTTCTTGCGCGGGCCACCCGGCGCGCGCAGATCCTTCAGGTCGTCGTGAGGATCGACGAAGCAGCCGGGAAAATCCGCGAAGCAAAGGGACAGGAGCCCGAACAGGTCCTGCGCATCGCGGTCTTCGGCAAGGCGCAGGACGGGGGCATTCTTCGAGACTTTCAACGCCTCGCTCACGGTTACTCGATCCCGAGCTTCGTCTTCAGAATCTCGTTCACGGCCTGCGGATTGGCCTTGCCGCCGGTCTGCTTCATCACCTGGCCGACGAACCAGCCGAGCAGCGTGGGCTTCGCCTTGGCCTGCTCCACCTTGTCCGGGTTCGCGGCGATGATCTCGTCCACGGCCTTCTCGATGGCGCCGGTGTCCGTGACCTGCTTCATGCCGCGCTTTTCCACGATCTCACGGGGATCGCCGCCTTCGGTGAAGACGATCTCGAACAGGTCCTTCGCGATCTTGCCCGAAATCACGTTCTCGCCGATGAGCTCGATGATCGCACCGAGCTGGCTTGCGGAGACCGGCGACTGCGTGATGTCCTTGCCCTCCTTGTTGAGGCGCCCGAACAGCTCGTTGATGATCCAGTTCGCGGCGGTCTTGCCGTCGCGGCCCTTCGCCACCTCCTCGAAGAAATCGGCGGAAGCGCGCTCGGCCACCAGGACGCCGGCGTCATAGGCGGTGAGGCCGTAATCGGCCATGAAGCGGGCCTTCTTCTCGTCCGGCAGCTCCGGCAGATGGCGCGCCAGCTCGTCCACGTAAGCCTGATCGAACTCGAGCGGCAGGAGGTCCGGGTCGGGGAAGTAGCGGTAATCGTGCGCCTCTTCCTTCGAGCGCATGGACCGGGTCTCGCCCTTGCCCGGATCGTAGAGACGGGTTTCCTGCTCGATGACGCCGCCGTCTTCGAGGATCGCGATCTGGCGGCGCGCCTCCACCTCGATGGCTTGGCCGATGAAGCGGATGGAGTTGACGTTCTTGATCTCGCAGCGGGTGCCGAATTCTTCACCGGGGCGACGCACGGACACGTTCACGTCGGCGCGCAGGTTGCCCTTCTCCATATCGCCGTCGCAGGTGCCGAGATAGCGCAGGATCGTGCGCAGCTTGGTCACGTAGGCGCGGGCCTCGTCGGCCGAGCGCAGGTCCGGCTTCGACACGATCTCCATAAGGGCGACGCCCGAGCGGTTGAGATCCACGAAGCTCATGGTGGGGTGCAGGTCATGGATCGACTTGCCTGCATCCTGCTCCAGGTGCAGGCGCTCGATGCGCACCTTGATCGTCTCGCCGGTCTCCGGCACGTCCACGATCACCTCGCCCTCGCCCACGATGGGGCTCTTGTACTGGCTGATCTGGTAGCCCTGCGGCAGGTCAGGGTAGAAATAGTTCTTGCGGTCGAAGGTGCTCTTCAGGTTGATCTGCGCCTTGAGGCCGAGGCCGGTGCGGATCGCTTGGCGCACGCATTCCTCGTTGATGACGGGCAACATGCCGGGCATGGCCGCATCCACGAGGGAGACGTTGCTGTTGGGCTCGTTGCCGAAGGCTGTCGAGGCGCCGGAGAACAGCTTGGCCTGGCTCGTCACCTGGGCGTGGATTTCCATGCCGATGACGATTTCCCAATCGCCTGTCGCACCTTTGATGAGCTTCTTAGGGTTCACCGGAGCGTTCATGAGCCTTGCGCCTTTGATATCTTGCGTTTCCTGCCCGGAGTACGAGCGACGCGGAACCGGGTCAACCCCCTTCAAGATGAACAGGCATTCAGATTAGTGCGACATAGAGCCGAGATTAATTCCGCTTTATGCACAGACGTTTAAGATAATTGCTACGCTGGGGTGAAACCTCATCCAACATTGGGCGTTGAACGGGAGGTAAAACGGTTAAGGAGCTTGAAAATGGCTATGGATCCCATGGATCGTGAACCGAACGTCTACAATCGCGAGACGAATGTCTACGATGCGTCCGGTCGCGGCTCGAATACTCTTGCTTATGTGATCGGCGGCCTTGTTATCGCCTTGGGCCTGTTGGCCTTCCTCTTCTATGATGGCGGCAACGAGCCGAGCACCACCGGCAGCACCGGCACCCAGACGGAAAGCTCGGCTCCGCGCACCGGTTCGGGCGCCACGGGCGGTTCGTCTACGGCTCCGGCCACCCCGACCACTCCGGCTCCGGCCGCCCCGGCTTCTCCGGCAGCCCCGGCCTCCCCGCAGCAGTAATCCCGCGTCGAGCGTAACCCTGCCACAAGGGCCTGACTTCGGTCAGGCCCTTTTTCGTTTTTGCCGGTCAGGCTGCCCGCACGGCCGTCATCGGCTCCCTTTGCGGAAGCGTCATGAGCAGGACGCCGACCAGGATGCAGGCTAGGCCGATCCACGCCGCCGGATCCAGTCTCTCCCCTAAGACATACGCGCCGATGCCGACGCCGATCGGCGCGCGCAGGTAGGCCTGCGCCGTGGTGCCGATCGATCCTAAGGTGCGGATCAGGCGGAAGTAGATGACGAAGGCCATGGACGTGGAGAAGACGGAAAGGCCGATCAGCGCCGCCACCGAAGCACCGGACGGCGCAAGGGTCCAGGGCCGATCGACCACGAGGCTGAGCGGGATCAGGATCGCAGCGCCCGACAGAAGCGAGCCCGCTGCCGGAGCCATCGGATCGAGCGTCTTGAAGGTCTTGCCGAAAATCGCCGCTCCCGCATAGCAGACGGTTGCCAGAACGACCGCGACCTGCGCGAAGAACTCCTGCCCCACATGGGTCAGCGCCTGCTGGCCGACGATGACGCAGGTGCCGGCCAGGCCCACGGCGACTCCCGCGAACTTGCGCCAGCCCGTGGCCTCGTGACGGGACCAGAGCAGGGTGATGAGAAAGGTGAACACCGGCGTCATCGAGTTCAGGATCACCGCCAAACCGGCATCGATGGATTTTTCGGCCCACGCGATGAGGGTGAAGGGAATGGCGCTGTTGAGACAGGCCTGGATCGCGAAATTGCGCCAGCTCATCCAGTCGCGCGGGAAAGCAACGCCACGCCCATGCATGATGAGCACGAGAAGGCTTCCCGCGATCAGGGTCCGTGCTGCGATCAACGTGACGGGAGGGATCGTCTCGATGCCGATCTTGATGAAGGTGTAAGCCGCCGCCCAGAGGGTTGCGAGCGCGGCAAGCAAGGCGAGTTCGATGGCAAGGCTGGTCTTTTGAGAATGGCTTCCGGCCATGGCGTCACATCCGTTCACTGCATTTCGGGATGGCCCATCACTCGCATGCGGGGAGCGCCATGTCGCCGAGGAACACTTCGGCGTCGGCCGAACCATTCCCGGCTGACCTGACCTGGACGCTGCTCTATGATCGCCGGCATGACACCCGTTGTTTCAGGAATCACCCTTGCGGAAATCGCAGCCCTCATGGGCGACGTGGCTCGCGCCAATATTCTCTCTTCCCTCATGGATGGGCGGGCGCTTACGGCGAGCGAGCTTGCATGGCATAGCGGGGTCAGTGCCCAGACCACGAGCGGCCACCTCGCCAAGCTCAGCGAAGCCAACCTGATCGCGATGACGAAACAGGGCCGTCATCGCTATTACAGGCTCGCCTCGCCCGAGGTGGCGCAGGCTATCGAGGCGATGATGGCCCTTGCCTCTTTCGGTCCGAAGCGGCACCGCCCGGTCGGACCGAAGGACGAGGCCCTGCGCAAGGCCCGCACCTGCTACGATCACCTGGCGGGACGGCTCGGCATTGCGCTTGCGGATGCCCTTACCTCTGAAGGGTACCTGGTGCTGTCGGACAGCGCCGGCGCTTTGACCGCGAACGGCCAGCGCTTTCTCTGCACTTTCGGGATCGATCTGGAAGAAGGAAAGAACAAACGGGCGGTCTGCAAGACCTGCCTCGACTGGAGCGAGCGCCGCCCTCACCTCGCAGGCCGCTTGGGCGCTGCGCTCTGCACGCGCCTGTTCGAGCTGGGTTGGGTGGAGCGGATCAAGGACAGCCGCGCCCTGGCGATCACGACGTCTGGTCACGACGGGTTGAAGTCGACGTTCGGAATCGAGATCAAATGATCCGTTCAAGGCGACGAGAAAGCGCCCGAACCTCGCCACTGTCATGCCCGCGCAGGCGGGCATCCATATGCGCTAACGGCGCAGAATTGAGCGCGTGGGTGCCGCAGCGTTGTTCCTCCAACTGTCGTGTTTATGGATCCCCGCCTGCGCGGGGATGACAGTCAGGATGTTAGGATCGTCCGCTCCGAAGAGGACTAGCGCTTGACGACACGCCTTGCCGCATAGGCACCGCCCGCCCACAGAAGCGCCGCGACGAAGCGCACCGGGAAGAGTGTCAGCGCATCGGCGCGCACGGGCGCGATCCACGGAATGCCGATCAGACCAATCGCATACGACACCACGATCGACAGGCCGAGCGCCGCGATGGCGGCGATCAGGATCTTGCCGAACTGATCGGCCTTCCAGCCGAGCAGCAGAGCCGTGACGACCAGCACCGGGTCGAAGGCCGCGGGCAGCCAGTCCCAGAGATGGACGACGGGAACGGTTGGACCCACGCTGCTCACGCCCACCAGGGCTGCGGCAGCTTGATGCGTCCGGCAGCGTCCTCGATCACCTGGCCGACGGCAAACAGCGTCTCCTCGTCGAAGGCGCGTCCGATGAGCTGGAGGCCGAGAGGCAACCCTTGCGAATCCAAGCCGGCCGGAACGGCGATGCCAGGGAGGCCCGCCATGTTCACGGTCACCGTGAAGATGTCGTTGAGGTACATCTCCACCGGATCGCCCGAACCCTTCTCGCCGACGCCAAAGGCGGCGGTCGGAGTCGCAGGCGTCAGGATCGCATGAACGCCCTGCGCATAGACCTCCTCGAAGTCGCGCTTGATCAGCGTGCGGATCTTCTGGGCGCGCACGTAATAGGCGTCGTAGTAGCCGGCCGAGAGCACATAGGTGCCGATCATGATGCGGCGCTTCACCTCGCGGCCGAAACCGGCGGCACGGGTCTTCTCGTAGAGATCGACGATGTCCTTGCCGTTCTCGCGCAGACCGTAGCGCACGCCGTCATAGCGGGCGAGGTTCGAGGAGGCCTCGGCGGGAGCCACGATGTAATAGGCCGGCAGCGCATACTTGGTATGCGGCAGGGAGACATCGACGATCTCGGCGCCGGCGGCGCGCAGCCACTCGATTCCCTGCTGCCAGAGCTTCTCGATTTCGGGCGACATCCCGTCGACCCGGTACTCCTTCGGAATGCCGATCTTCAGGCCCTTCACGCCCCGGGTGACGGCAGCCTCGTAATCCGGAACCGGCAGATCGGCGCAGGTGGTGTCCTTGGGATCGGGACCGGACATGGAGCGCAGCATGATCGCGGCATCGCGCACCGTGCGGGTGATGGGGCCGGCCTGGTCCAGGGACGACGCGAAGGCCACCGTGCCCCAGCGGGAGACGCGGCCATAGGTCGGCTTGATGCCGACCGTGCCGGTGAAGGCCGCCGGCTGGCGGATCGAGCCGCCGGTATCGGTTGCAGTGGCACCCAGGCACAGATGAGCGGCCACAGCCGCCGCCGAGCCGCCGGAGGAGCCGCCGGGGACGAGCTTCCGGTCACCCTGCTTCCACGGCGACACCACGGGGCCAAAGGCGCTCGTCTCGTTGGAGGAGCCCATGGCGAACTCGTCCATGTTGAGCTTGCCGAGCATCACCGCACCATCGTTCCACAGGTTCCGGGTGACGGTGGACTCGTAAGGCGGGTTGAAGTTGCCGAGGATCTTGGAGCCTGCGGTGGAGACCACGCCCTCCGTGCAGAACAGGTCCTTGATGCCGAGCGGAATGCCTTCCATCGGGCGGGCCTCGCCCTTGGCGATCTTCTCGTCGGAGGCCCTGGCCATGGCGAGCGCCTTCTCCGGCGTCTCGAGCACATAGGCGTTGAGCGCCCTCGCCTTCTCGACGGCCGCGATATGGGCCTGAGCGAGTTCGGTCGCGGAGAAGGTCTTGGCCTTCAGGCCGTCGCGGGCCTCGGCAATCGTGAGATGGGTCAGTTCGGTCACTGGATCACATCCTGTCATCCCGGGGCTGCGAAGCAGAACCCGGGATCATCTGAAGAAGAAACTGGATTAGGCGATCCCGGCTCTCCGCTCGCGCTCCGGCCGGGAGGACGGCGCTATTCGACGACTTTCGGCACCAGGAAGAAGTTGTCCTCGGTGGCGGGGGCGTTCTGGACGATCTTCTCCGGATAGCCGCCGTCGGTCACGCCGTCCTGGCGCTTCTTCATGGTCATGGGCGTCACGGAGGTCATGGGCTCCACGCCGTCCACGTTCACCTCGTTGAGCTGCTCGACGAAGGCGAGAATCGCGTTGAGCTCGCCCTGGAGGTGAGGCACCTCCGCATCCGTCACGGCAATACGCGCCAGATGGGCGATGCGGCGGACCGTTTTCTCATCGACCGACATGAATGGTCATACCCCTTGGAAATCTGCTGGGCGGGCTATAGCACCCGCCCGCCTTGGGGGGCAACGGCGGATATGCCCCTCCCTGTCATCCCGGGGCCGCGCAGCGGAGCCCGGGATCCATAACCACGACAGTGCCTTGTTCTGCTGTGCCGGTGGTTATGGATCCCCGCCTTCGCGGGGATGACAGCGGAGAAGTGTCTGCTCAAACCCTCACCCCCACCGTCTTATGAGGCACCACCACCTGAACGCCTTTGCCCTCAAGGGCCGCAACGAAGCGGTCCGCGTTGGGGACGAGCGGCGGGAACGAGGCGTAGTGGCAGGGGATGACCGCCTTCAGGCCGCTGAAATAGCGCTGGACGGCGAGCGCCGCGACCTCCGGGCCCATGGTGAAGCGGTCGCCGATGGGGACCATGGCCACATCCGGCTGGTGGATCTCGGCGATCAGCGCCATGTCGCCGAAAATATCCGTGTCCCCCATGTGATAGATGGTCGGCTCACCGGGAGCCTTCACAATGATCCCGTTGGCGGGGCCAAGCGGGAAGTTCACGTCCATCTCCACGAGGCCGGAGGAATGGTCTGCCCGCACGAGGGTGACGGTAAAGCCGCCCTGGTCGGTCGTGCCGCCGGTGTTCATGGGATCGACGTTCTGAACGCCCTGCTTCGTCAGGTACATGCAGAGCTCGAAATTGGTGACGACCTTCGCCCCTGTGGCTTTTGCGATCTCCACCGTGTCGCCCACATGGTCGCCGTGGCCGTGGGTGAGCAGGATGTGGCTGATGCCCTCGCTGATCTTCGCCTTGTCTCCCTCGAAGGCCGGATTGCCGGTGAAGAACGGATCGATGAGCACAGCCTTGTCCGCGAAGTCGAGACGGAAGGCGGAATGGCCAAACCAGGTGATTTTCATGAGAGAATCCTCGCTGTCGGGCGCATGAAAATGGAGCGGGCCCCGAGAACAACCACGTTCCACAGGAACAAAACGCGGGGCCTCGGGCTTTTAGAAGCTAAGCAATAAATCTCAAAGCCGCTGGAGGATAGCCATGTTCCGCTTACTCACCGGTCTCACGTTAGCTGCCGGTCTCCTTGCCTCCGCGAGCGCCTCCGCCGTCGAGATCTCGATCTCCTGCAGCGCGCTCGGCAAGGAATATGAGATCTGCAAGAAGGGGGTCGATGCCTGGGCTGCCAAGACCGGAAACACGGTCAAGATCGTGTCCACGCCCAATTCCGCCACCGAGCGCCTGGCCCTCTATCAGCAGCTCCTCGCCGCGGGCGCGGGCGACATCGACGTGTTCCAGATCGACGTGGTGTGGACCGGCATTCTGAGCCAGCACCTGCAGGACCTGACCGCGAAAGGTCAGAGCGCCATCGGCGGACACCTGCCCGCCATGGTCGAGACCAGCCGGGTGAACGGCAAGCTCATGGCAATGCCGTGGTTCGCCGATGCGGGCCTCCTCTATTACCGCCAGGACCTGCTCGACAAATACAAGCGCCCCGTCCCCCAGACCTGGGCCGACCTGACGGAGACCGCGCGCATCATCCAGGAGGGAGAGCGCAAGGAGGGCAAGGGCGACTTCTGGGGCTATGTCTGGCAGGGCCGCGCCTATGAGGGCCTGACAACGGTCGCGCTGGAATGGATCGCCGCCCACAACGGCGGCTCCATCGTCGACGAGAAGGGCGAGATCAATGTGGAAAACCCGAAGGCCGCAGAGGCCTTGAAGACGGCCGCCGGCTGGGTCGGCACCATCACGCCCGAAGGCGTGCTCAACTACACCGAGGAGGAAGCGCGGGGCGTCTTCCAAGCCGGCAATGCCGCCTTCATGCGCAACTGGCCCTACGCCTGGGCGCTGGCGCAAGGCACCGACAGCACCATCAAGGGCAAGGTCGGTATCGCGCCCCTGCCGAAGGGCGGCGCAGACGGACGCCATGCCGGCACCCTCGGCGGACAGCTGCTCGCCGTCTCGAAATATTCGAAGAACGCGGATGCGGCGATCGATCTGGTCATGTACCTGACGGGGCAGGAGGAGCAGAAGCGACGCGCCATCGAAGGCTCCTTCAACCCGACCATCGTCTCGCTCTACAGCGACGCCGACATCGCAAAGGCCAACCCGTTCATCGGCGACCTGGCGGACGTGTTCGCCAATGCGGTCGCACGGCCTGCGGCGGTGACGGGGCAGAACTACAACAAGGTCTCGACCGAGTTCTTCAACGCGGTGCACCAGGTGCTTTCCAAGCGCGCAGAACCCGCACAGGCGCTCAGCCGCCTCGACCGTGACCTGAAGCGGATCAAGCGCAGCGGCTGGCAATAATCATGAGCAGCGCCGTTGCCCAGGCGACCGCCCCCGCGCGGAACTCCGTACGGGGGAGCCGATCCTTCCTCACCCGCACGCGGATCAGGGCGGCGTGGATGTTCATCGCGCCGACGCTGATCGTGCTGGCGCTCATCGCCGGCTGGCCTCTCGCGCGAACGATCTGGTTCAGCTTCACGGACGCCAACCTGAACAATCTCACCGATTACGAGTTCATCGGCCTCGAGAACTACATCGCCAATTACGACGGCGAGTGGCTGGGCCTCTTCACGGATCCCGATTGGTGGCGCTCGGTGTGGAACACCGTATGGTTTACGGCCATCTCCGTTTCCATCGAGACCGTGCTCGGCATCATCGTCGCGCTGATCCTCAACGCGTCCTTCCCCGGACGAGGCGTCATGCGTGCCGTCATCCTGATTCCCTGGGCCATCCCCACGGTGGTCTCGGCCAAGATGTGGAACTGGATGCTCCATGACCAATTCGGCGTCATCAACGACCTGCTCCTGCGCATCGGCCTGATTGCCGGGCCCGTCACCTGGACGGCCAATGCCGACACGGCGTTGTGGGCTGCCGTCATGGTCGATGTCTGGAAGCACACGTCCTTCATGGCCCTCCTCATCCTGGCAGCCCTTCAGATGCTGCCCCAGGACATCTACGAGGCTGCGAAGGTGGACGGCGTTCATCCCGTGAGGATCTTCTTCCGGGTGACGCTGCCGCTCATCAAGCCCGCACTCGTCGTCGCCGTCATCTTCCGCTCCCTAGACGCCCTGCGGGTGTTCGATCTCATCTATGTTCTGACATCGAACGCCAAGGACACGGCCTCCATGTCCATCTACGCGCGCCAGCAGCTCGTCGATTTTCAGGAGGTGGGTCTCGGCTCCGCAGCCTCGACGCTGATCTTCCTCATCATAGCCCTCATTGTCGTGATCACGCTCGCGGCGGGGCGCGTACGGCTCGGGGAGGATCCGCGATGAAGGTACTCGCCCGCATCGGATTCTGGCTCCTTGTGATCGTCATCGCGCTTTCTGCGCTGTTTCCGTTCTACTATGCGATCATCTCGTCGTTCCGCTCAGGGAGCGATCTGTTCAGGGTCGCCTATCTCCCCGAGCGCCTGGATTTCTCCAACTACGTGGCCGTGTTCGAACGCCAGCCCTTCGGCCAGAACATCCTGAATTCGGTCATCGTGTCGGGCTGTGTCGTCGCCCTGTCGCTCGGCCTCGGAATCACCGCCGCCTACGCCTTCGGGCGCATCCGCTTCAAGGGGCGCTCGCTGCTGCTCATGACGATCCTGGCGGTCTCCATGTTTCCTCAGGTGGCGGTGCTCTCGGGCATGTTCGAGTTGATCCGCTCGTTCGGGCTCTACAACACCCTGCCCGGCCTGATCCTCGCCAACCTCATGCTCACCCTGCCCTTTACGGTGTGGGTGCTCACCACCTTCATGCGCGAATTGCCGAAGGAGATCGAGGAAGCGGCCTTCGTCGACGGAGCAACGCCCTGGATCGTGGTGCGCCGCGTGTTCCTGCCGCTCATGATGCCGGCGGCGGTGACGACGGGGCTGCTCGCCTTCATCGTTTCCTGGAACGAGTTCCTCTTCGCCCTCACCTTCACCCTGACCAACGAGCAGCGCACGGTGCCGCCGGCCATCGCGCTCATGACCGGCTCGACCGCCTATGAGCTGCCCTGGGGCACGATCATGGCGGCTTCCGTCATCGTGACGCTGCCGATCATCGCCCTCGTGCTCGTCTTCCAACGCAAGATCGTAGCGGGCCTCACCGCAGGCGCGGTCAAGGGATAGGCAACAAGGACATTCATATGGCTGATGTCGTACTCAAGAACGTTCGAAAATCCTTCGGTCGCGCTCAAGTGATCCATGGTGTCGATCTCGACATCAGGGATGGCGAGTTCATCGTCTTCGTCGGCCCCTCGGGCTGCGGAAAATCCACCCTCCTTCGCCTGATCGCGGGCTTGGAGGACATCACCTCGGGCGATCTTTTCATCGGCGGACAGCGCGTCAACGATCTGGCACCCGCCAAGCGCGGCATCGCGATGGTATTCCAGTCCTACGCCCTCTATCCGCATATGAGCGTCTATGACAACATGGCCTTCGGTCTGGAGCTCGCGAAGTCCTCCAAGGCCGACATCGACGCCAAGGTGCGCGAGGCCGCGCGCATGCTGCAGATCGAGAACCTTCTCGACCGCAAGCCGCGCCAGCTCTCCGGCGGCCAGCGCCAGCGCGTCGCCATCGGCCGCGCCATCGTGCGCGATCCGAAGGTTTTCCTTTTCGACGAGCCGCTCTCGAACCTCGATGCGGCCCTGCGCGTTCAGACCCGCATCGAGATTGCAAGGCTCCACAACGAGACCCGCGCCACCATGATCTACGTGACCCACGATCAGGTGGAGGCGATGACGCTCGCCGATCGCATCGTGGTGCTCAATGGAGGCCGCATCGAGCAGGTCGGCACGCCGCTCGAGCTTTATCACCGTCCCGCCAACCTCTTCGTGGCGGGCTTTGTCGGCTCGCCGCAGATGAACTTCATCGAATGCGTGGTCTCGCATGTAGGCGCGGAGGGTGTGCAGGTGCAGCTGCCCAATGCCAGCATGCTCACCGTTCCCGTCTCGTCCGAAGGCCTGCGCGTGGGCGAAACCGTGACGCTGGGCATCCGCCCGGATCACGTGAAAGTATCGCCACACGGGACCCTTACCGGTCGCATTGAGCTGGTGGAGGAATTGGGCGAGAATCATCTGATCTACGTGGATTTCGGCAAGGACCGCCATCTCACGATCCGCGCTCCCGGCGATGCCCGCCACAAGGTCGGGCAGGACATCTGCCTCGCGCTCCCACCGGACGCCTGCCACCTGTTCAAGGGGACAGGCGAGGCGCTGCCGTTCCTGGTGGAGAGCAAAACCCCTGCTCCCTCCTCGCCCGATGTGAGCAGCAAGGCCGCTTGACTCTGCCTTGGATGTCCTTCGAGGCAGGAGCGGCGGTGGAGGAGAAGGAAATCCATAGCGCCGCTTGATCATCGATCCTGTCCCACGCCTTCGCCTCGCCAGGGCCGGCATGGACCCTCGACAGTGTTTCTCGACGCGGGCCGACTTCCTCTATACTGGCTGGGGCAAGACAGCCACGGGAGGAGGCCGCCATGCTATCCAGGGATGACGAGCTGATCGCCTTCATCGAGGGCTTGCCGCCCCGTGCGCGCCTCATAGGAGTCGATCTCGGCACCAAGACCATCGGCTTGGCCCTCTCGGATGTGGAGCGGCGGATTGCGACGCCGTTGGAAACCATCAAGCGGGTGAAGTTCACCCCCGACGTGCAGCAGATCAAAGCTCTGGTGGAACGCCACGAGGTCGGCGGCCTCGTCTTCGGTCTTCCCCTCAACATGGACGGCACGGAAGGTCCCCGCTCTCAGGCGACCCGCGCCTTCGTTCGCAACCTGAAGCCCCTTCTGCCCCTCCCCGTCCTCTTCTGGGACGAACGCATGTCCACCATGGTCGTGACCCGCACCCTCCTCGATGCCGACGCCTCCCGCGCCAAGCGTGCCGACGCGGTGGACAAGATGGCCGCCGCCTACATCCTGCAAGGCGCCCTGGACCGCTACGAGCGGATCGCGACCGATGCGCAGGAGGCCGAGGACGAGGCGCAATACCGCGCCGGAATGGGGTACGACACGCCGCCCGAGAGCGGCAGCCTGGACGATTGAGCCCCCTCCCTAGCGCCAGGCTTGCGGCCCGTACCGCGCAGATGTCGGAAAGCCGCCAAATGGGGTTGACGCACTCGCAAAAGCAGCCTATCTGACCGGCACTCACTGAGTTCGCCGCCCACGGCCCGGACCTTCGTTTTCCGGAAAACCAGGCGGTTCAAGAACTTATGGTGGGGGATAGTTTAATGGTAGAACAGCGGACTCTGACTCCGTTAGTCTTGGTTCGAATCCAGGTCCCCCAGCCAGCTCCTCAGTTGCGCCGAGCCAACCATCGTCACATCCCGAAAGCAGCGGTTAGACACCGGTTCCATGGCTGGTGAGACAAACCGTTTGCGTTTTCGCCCCTTCACGGCTTCGAAGACCGCGCACGGCGCTGCCCGACTTCACATCGTTATGACTGGTGAGCTCCGTTAATTTCTTGGCAATATCCCAGCATGATACCTTAACGTTTGGGAACGCAAGACGGGGAAAGCAGAGTGACAGAAGATGAAGTTGAGGCGGTTGCCCAGGAGCTCGCGAAAGTTGGTGGCTCCTCGTGGTATCCAGGACGCGCCAAGGGTCCGCTTCTCCGTATCATCAGCGAGCGCTATAAGGACAGGGCACGTGTAGCCATCGCTGCTCTGGATCGCTTCAGATCCGCAAAAGAAGCTGCCTCAGCGCCCGAGACGACAGCCTCGTTGCCTGAAGGCCTCCCAGACAGAGGCCCCCCGGGCGACCAATTTCGTGTTGGCTCAACTGTCGTATATCGCCCTCCTGGCGATCAGCGCGCAATTTCCTGCAGGATCGAACGGGTGGAGGCGAACAAAGCCTATCTCGTACCCCTTCCCCAACCCACCATCGGCTGGGTGTCTCTGGAAAGCCTTCAGCCTCTGAACGCGAGCGGCCCTTCTGCCGACCCCAAGGCTCAAGCCTAGATCTGTATTTCTATGCGAGCTGATTGCTGTTACAGGAAGCACAAGCTTTAAAAAAAATCCGGGGGCGGGTCGATGCGCTGTTTCTTTCATCTCGTAAGCGGCGCGGACACGATCCCGGACGATACGGGGATTGAAGTTTCAAATCTCGAAAACGCCGAAGCATATGCTTTGGAGGTCATCAGCGAGTTGCGCCGGGAAGCCGAGCACGTCGATCAGGAATGGGCTGGCTGGCGACTTGACATCGTCTGCCCTCTAGGGAGCGTTCTCGCATCCATCCCTCTTGGCGCCGCCTTCCACTGAACGAACACCGCACCGGGTGGGACGCCGATACTTGCACGCCCTGTCTTACGCGACGAGAAGGCGCGCCACCTGATCGAGGGGCAGCGCCTTCGAGAACAGGAAGCCTTGCATCTCGTTGCACCCTGCCGTGGACAGGAAGCTCTTCTGGTGCTCGGTTTCGACACCCTCGGCGGTGACGGTCAGGTCCATGGCCTGACCCAAAGCCACGATCGACTTGACGATCGCCATGGAATTCGCCGTCTTGCCCAGGCTCATCACGAAGGAGCGGTCGATCTTGATCTTGTCGATGGCGAAGCGCTGGAGATAGCCGAGGCTCGAATAGCCGGTACCGAAATCGTCGAGCGCAATCCGGAAGCCCGCTGCTCGCAGCTGCCGCAGCGTACCGGCCGTTTCGCCCGCGTTGTCGAGCAGAACGCCCTCTGTGATCTCCAGTTCGATCCGGTGCGGGTCGGCGCCGTTTTCCCGTACGATCTCAAGCACCCGCTCGGCAAAGCCGTGGACCCGGAACTGGGCGGGAGACACGTTGACGGAAATGAACAGGTCGGGCCATTGCCGCGAGGCGAGGCAGGCCTGCTGCAGCACCCAGTCGCCGAGACGGGAGATCAAGCCCGTCTGCTCCGCGACCGGGATGAACTGCTCCGGCAGGATCGGCCCGCGTGTGGGATGATTCCAGCGGACCAGGGTCTCGAGGCCCACGATCGACCGGCCGTTGGATTTGAACTGCGGTTGATACACCACCGACAGTTCCTCCCCCCTCCTCAACGCGGAGCGGAGGTCATCCTCGATGGTGCTGCGCACCTTGACGGCCTCGTCCATGGCCGCGGTGAACATGCGGTAGCAATCCCTGCCCTCGTCCTTGGCGCTGTAGAGGGCAATGTCGGCCTTGCGCATGATGTCGACGCGGTCGAAGCCGAAATCCGGTGCAAGAGCAATGCCGATGCTGGCGCCTGCATACACTTGGTGCCCCAGGATCTCGAAGGGATCATCAAGGGCCGAGAGAATGCGATCGCACAGGACCTCGACCTCTGCCCCGTCTCTTATTCCCACCTGAATGACAGCGAATTCATCGCCGCCCAGCCGCGCAACCGTATCGCCGGTTCCGACCATGCCGGACAGTATCTTGGCGAATTCCCGGATCAGGCTGTCTCCCGCCTGATGTCCGAGATTGTCGTTGATGTGCTTGAAGCGGTCGAGATCGATCATCAGCACGGCGATCTTCTCACCCCGCCGGGTGCGAGACAGCGCCTGGTCGAGACGGTCGTCGAACAGGGCCCGGTTGGGCAGCCCGGTCAGCACGTCGTGAAAGGCAAGATGCTGCGCCTGCGCCTGGCTGGCGCGCAGTTCGACAATGGTCATCTCCTGCTGCGCCGCGGACCGGCGCAGGGAACGGACGAGAAGAAACATCACGAAGATGATCGCAAGAGATGTGGTCGCAGCGAGGGGGGCCACGAAGGAGAGGATCCTTTGCCCCGGCAATTCCGGCTTCCAGAGAAAATACCCGATCAGGTCCCCCTCATCAGATGTGAGCGGCACCGAAATCTCATCGTCCGAGCCCATGCTCGACCGCGAGAAGCGCAGGCCGTCGATGAGGTTGCGATCAGCGATCTGCGTGACGAAGCTGCCATCCAGGAAGCGGATGCTGACGAGGAGATGCTCGCGACCCGGCTCGACGCTGACGGCATCGGATTCAGGGATGATCTTCATCACGCTGACAGCGGCAGGCCGGCCCAGCAATTCGAGAAGATGCGCGTCGACAACGGCCTTTCCCGTGGTCAGGTAAGGTGATTGCGATGCCTTTTGCTCATGGTCCGCATGGGGCGATTGCCGGCTGCCGCGCAGCCCCTGGATCAGGCTCTCAAGACCCGGACGAACCTGATCGAAAGCATTCGGGGAGACGCGCTCCTTGTCGACGCCCGCGTAGATCGGCTGATCGTTCGGATCCAGGATATAGACCTGATCCTGCCCGAAGGTCTTGCTGAGCCAGATGCCCATATTCGCATCGAGCCACTGGAAATCGAGTTCATCCTTGGCGAGTTGCTCGATGGCGTCGTCCCAGACGGCGACCATCTCCTGCTGCTGGGACAGTTCGCCGACAATGGCGCGGATCGACCGCTCCGTGGTGCGCAATTGCCGCTCGATGGATACGGCATTGCTCTCGCGGCTCGCCGAGTAAAGCGCAACACCGGTCAGCAGGAGCGCCGCCAGCGTGACCAGAGTCACGGTGAGGGCAATTCTTGCCTGAACGGCCCGATGCGCTCTGACCGAGGGGGCGGCCGACACCTCACTCCGATTCGAGAAATGCAGTCCATCATTCATGAGAGCGGCAATCGTGCATGCGCATTCCGTGCCGGAGCAGACCGACGGCAAATTGCTTTGTTCAAAGGGAGAATGCCGGATTTGCACCGGCCTGGCAGAGCGGCATCATGCCTATGATGAGGCGGCCTGTTCAGCCCGACCTATCAACCCACCACATACGTCATGCGACGGCTATATTCTTAGTCTACGATCAGCTTCTTGACAATTCATGAAGCTTGGCGCGCAAGCAGAAGGAAATGATATCTCTTTTTCTTTCGCTTTAATTGGTCGAAATTGCATTTGGGAAGCTGCTTCTCCGGCTGAGATACTGTCGAGATCAGACATTTGATGCTATTCGGCATCCAGACACTGCTCCGTGCGCCTCAATGCTCATTCGAGCGCTGTCTCGGAGATTTTTCGCGGTTGTATGGATTGATCATGCCGAGACTGGCAATTGCCTCTGTTCTGATCCTCGCCTCTGCCAGCACAGCCATGGCGGAAAGCCGCCAGTGCTACCCCCGCATGGGCGTCATCTCGTCGCAATATGAAGGGAAATGTCCGGATTCCGAGACCAGGTGGGTGGTCTTCGAGAACGACCTGGGAGCCTTCGGACGAAACTGCCGCAACGAACCGTGGAGCTACAGCCGGGCTGAGAAGGCCTATTACAACTACAGGAGCCAGACCAGGCTCCCCATGACCGACTGCACAGCCACGCGGTGACGGCCCTTCTCACTTCTCGATGCAGAATTCGCCACCCGGACTCGGCTGGTAGCCGACCGGGCAGCCCAGCTGCACCCTCACCCATTCCTTCTTCGGGGCAAGCACGCAATAGGCCCCGTCTGACGTGCTGACATAGTCGGCAGGACAGATCCCGGTATTGCGAATTGAATCGGGAATGGCGAGCTGGCAGAAGGCGCCGCGAGGCCGCGTATTCGGCGGACATTCGCCCCTAGGGCCCCAAGGCTGGGCATGGGCCTGCAATATCGAACCGCCGATCACGCCGAGGACAATCCAGAAAACGCGCATCGCTCCGCCCCTACTGATGCCGAAGAGGGCCGCCCTCCCGCTGAGCTTGGCTGGTATGCACGTTCCCCTGCGTCACATCAAGTTGGCCATCAGTCTCAATCCTCCAAGGATCGGCATGATTGCGATCAAGGCTCATGACGGCAGCCCAGCTGGAAGCCGGAGAACGGCCCGGTCAGCGCCATTCCTTCTGCTCCATGAGCAACCTCGGCAATAAGAACAGCCGAGCTAGAATAGAGTGCCTGGAAAACGGCCACCTAACCTATAATCAGGATATGAATTCGATTAAATTAAGCTTGGCTATTAAACGGCGTCGACCAGGTCAACCTGAGGCAAACAAAGACTTTTTAATAAATGCCGACCCCAATTCAGCTCAAACTAAGCTATAAACTACGTATTTTTACTTACTTCTTCCGTATAGCCAGATCAGATACACCTGTTTTCATTGGTGGGGGCGATTTATCAATAACCGATCATATTTCAAAAAACTGCCTTGCATGGGGGCTTGCAGGGCATGAGCCGCGCTTCGGATCCATCTGAAGCGCGGCTTTTCTTTGTCTCGCGTCCGCCGCGTCTCGCCTCGATCAAAGAACCTTCCCGCAGGCGGAGAGTTGACGGCCCAGTGAAGGAGACCCTCATGCAAATGCGAATGATCCTGCCCTTTGTTGCCTTGCTTGCCCTGGTCGGCTGCGGCGACGACGGTCCTGACCAGACCGGCAGCGCGGACCGGAACAACCCGTCCACCACCCAACCGGCCAATCCACCTCCCGGCGGCGCCCCGGCCAAACCCACACAGTGACCGAGAGCCTGCTTGGCGCCGGAGCCCAGGGTTGGCTTATATTCGGATCTTACGGAGCGCATTCAACGCTCCCTGCCTCGCGTGTCGGGCAGCCTTTGAATGGTGCGGCGGAATACGCCATTGTCATTGTTTCGCCTCACCCGTCATCCTTGATCCGACCACGCACGGAACAAGGCATGGAGCCGATTGGAATGCGGCGCCATTCTCGCTCTCGCGCCGTGCTTTTTGCATCTTGAGCAATGTCGGAGGCGCTGATGCAGAGAGAATTCCACGTCGGCCAACTCGTCCGGATCACCCGCCCCTCGGCTGGCAGCCCGGATCACCGCATCTACTGCATTGTTCGTCTGGTCGCCCAGGACAAAGGC
Source organism: Microvirga sp. (assembly GCA_035645515.1). Classification (GTDB taxonomy): domain Bacteria; phylum Pseudomonadota; class Alphaproteobacteria; order Rhizobiales; family Beijerinckiaceae; genus Microvirga. The sequence goes on along the minus strand of DASQML010000033.1, from coordinate 32,912 downwards.
GAGCGGCTTTTCCGCATCAAGAACACGATCGGCGTTGAGCGGGTGGTCAGAGCTGAGGAAATTGAACCGGCAGCCCTGACGGCCGTGCCTTGAGCAGCGGAATCAGCCGAGTGCTGCCCTGCCTGAAAAGAGGCGGCGGCAATATTAGTCCATGGTATTGGTGGCCTGCGCCTTGCCGATGCCGGAAGGGCACGACAGAATACCTCCCATAATGCTCGACAAGAGCAGCCGGTCTTGAACCGGAGACAAGGCGCGGCCGCAATAACCGCGCGACAGAGGAAACGAGGCCAATCCGCATGGCGCAATCCATGCGGTGTCCAGGGAGGAGACGTCGGTGACGGCGGCTGCGGACTCGCGCGAAGATACCTTCCCCAAGCTGCTGGCGCGGAATGCGCGCCTTCGCCCACAACGAACTGCATTCCGCCACAAGGATCTCGGCATCTGGCAGTCCTGGACCTGGGCCGAAGTCTACAGCATCGTCCGAGCCTATGCGTCCGGCCTTCAGGCGCTCGGCCTCCAGCGCGGCAGCAAGATCGCGGTCATCGGCTATAACCGCCCCTATCTCTACTGGACCATCGCCGCCGCCCAATGGCTCGGTGCCGTCCCCATCCCGGTCTACGCGGATTCCGTCGCCGAGGAGATGGCCTATGTGCTCGCTCATGCCGAGGTGACCCATGCGGCGGTGCAGGACCAGGAGCAGGTCGACAAGCTTCTCGCCGTCTCCGACCAGCTGCCCCACCTGCAGCACGTGCTCTACGACGAGGAGAAGGGCCTGCGCGACTACGACCACAGCCGCCTGCACTCCATCACGTCGGTGATCGAGGAAGGACGGGCACGGCTCGAGAAGGCGGAGGAAACAGCAAGGATCGAAGACGCCTTGCTCTCCGGCAAAGGCTCCGATCTTGCCATCATCCTGTATACGTCAGGTACGACAGGCCGCCCGAAAGGCGTGATGCTCACTTCGGATGCGGTGATCGCGGCAGCGCGGATCGGCTGCGATTTCGACAATCTGGACGAGACCGACGAGATCATGGCCTATCTGCCCATCGCATGGGTGGGCGACCACATCTTCTCCTATGCCCAGGCCTTTATGGCCGGCCTATGCGTGAACTGTCCCGAAAGCCCAGAGACGGTGGCGGAGGACCGCCGTGAAGTCGGAGCCACCTACATCTTCGCTCCGCCGCGCGTGTTCGAGAGCATTCTCACGCTTACCATGGTGCGCATCGAGGATGCCAGCGCCCTGAAGCGGCGCATGTTCCACTTCTTCATCAAGCACGCCAACAAGGTGGGCGAGAAGATCCTGAACCGGGAGCCCGGCGTCAGCGTCTGGGACCGCCTGCTCTGGCAGATCGGCAACGTTCTGGTCTATGCGCCCTTGCGCAACCGCTTCGGCATGACCCGGGTAAAGGTCGGCTACACGGCGGGCGAGGCCATCGGCCCCGAGATCTTCCGCTTCTACCGTTCCATCGGCGTGAACCTGAAGCAGCTCTACGGGCAGACGGAGGCCTCCGTCTACATCACCATGCAGCCGGACGGCGAGATCCGCGCCGACACGGTGGGCAGGCCCGCCCCCGAAGTCGAAATCCGCATCGCCGACAACGGCGAGGTGCTCTACCGGTCGCCCGGCGTGTTCATCGGCTATTACAAGGACGAAGAGAAAACCGCCGAAACCAAGACGCCGGACGGCTTCGTACATTCGGGCGATGCCGGCTTCTTCGATGCCAACGGGCATCTCAAGATCATCGACCGGGCCAAGGACGTGGGCAAGATGCGGGACGGCGCGCTCTTCCCGCCGAAATACGTCGAAAACAAGCTGAAATTCTATCCCAACATCAAGGAAGCGGTCTGCTTCGGCGACGGACGGGATTACGTTTCCGCCTTCATCAACATCGACCTCGTGGCGGTGAGCAACTGGGCCGAGCGGAACGGCGTGACCTACGCCTCCTACCAGGAGTTGGCCGGCCATCCCCGCGTCTACGAGATGATCGAAAGGCACGTGGACGAGGTGAACCGCTCGCTGGCCTCCGAGCCGCGCATGGGCGGCGCGCAGATCAAGCGATTCCTGATCCTGCACAAGGAACTCGATGCCGACGACGGCGAGCTGACCCGCACCCAGAAGGTTCGCCGCGGCTTCATTGCCGAGCGCTATGCGCCACTGATCCAGGCGCTCTACGACGGCTCGTCCGAGGCCGACATCTCCACCGAAGTCACGTTCGAGGATGGACGCAAGGGCGTGATCTCCGCCCGCGTGAAGATCAGGGACATGAAGCTCTACCCCGTTGAAAATGCCACTCTCATGCCGGAGGCTGCCGAATGAGGGCTCCCGATCATCCGGTACTCTCGAAAGGCGACGTGCTGCTGGCCGTCGAGAACGTGTCGCTCGGGTTCGGCGGCGTGAAGGCTCTCACCGATGTCTCCTTCGACATCCGCAAGAGCGAGATCCGCGCCATCATCGGCCCGAACGGCGCAGGCAAGACCTCGATGCTCAACTGCATCAACGGCTTCTACTATCCCACCGAGGGCCGCATCACCTTCAAGGGGGTGAAGCGCCCGAAAATGCGCCCCTACGAGGCGGCGCGCGGCGGCATCGCCCGCACGTTCCAGAACGTCGCCCTCTTCAAGAGCATGTCGACCCTCGACAACATCATGGCAGGGCGCTCGATCAAGATGCAGTCGAACTTCTTCTGGCAGCTTTTCCGCCATGGCCCGGCCATGAAGGAGGAGGTGGAACACCGGAAATTCGTAGAGGAGATCATCGACTTCCTCGAAATCCAGCACATCCGGAAAACTCCGGTGGGCCGCCTGCCTTATGGTCTGCAGAAGCGGGTGGAGCTTGGCCGCGCGCTCGCCATGGAGCCGGACCTGCTGCTGCTCGACGAGCCGATGGCGGGGATGAACCTCGAGGAAAAGGAGGACATGTCCCGCTTCATCCTGGAAGTGAACCAGCAGTACGGCACCACCATCGCCCTCATCGAGCACGACATGGGCGTGGTGATGGATCTCTCGGACCGGGTGGTGGTGCTGGAATATGGCCGCAAGATCGCGGACGGTACGCCGGACGAAGTCAAACGAGACCAGCGCGTGATCGACGCCTATCTCGGCGTAGCGCATTGAGGGGCTGATCGATGGACATCCTCTACAAAGTCGTCGTTGAACCCTTCCTGTTCATGGGTGAAGCGCCGGATCTCCTGATCCAGACGCTCTGGGAAGGGCTCGTCTCCGGCGTCCTCTATGCGCTCATCGCACTGGGCTTCGTGCTGATCTTCAAGGCGTCCGGCGTCTTCAACTTCGCGCAAGGGATCATGGTCGTGTTCGCGGCCCTGATCCTCGTCGGTCTCTACGAGAAAGGCGTTCCGGCCTTCCTGGCGCTGATCCTCGCCGCCGCGGCAATGCTGGTTCTGGCTGTCGTGGTGGAACGGGTGGTGCTGCGTCCTCTCGTGAACCAGCCCGACATCATCCTCTTCATGGCTACCTTCGGCCTTACCTATCTTCTCATCGGCTTTGGCGAGCTGATCTTCGGCGGCAACCCGCGCGAAATGATCACCGACGCTCTTTTCCTGCCGCAGGGCACGACGGAGATCGACGCGCTCGGCGGCTCCATCCGCCTCCAGCACCTCGACATCGCCGCCGCGGTGATCGCCTCGATCATGATCGGCCTGCTCGCGGTGTTCTTCTCCAAGACCCGCATCGGCCGGGCGCTCCGCGCAGTAGCCGACAGCCACAAGGCGGCTCTGTCCGTCGGCATCTCGCTCAATCAGATCTGGGTCATCGTGTGGTTTGCAGCCGGGCTCGTGGCCCTGGTCGCCGGCATCATGTGGGGCGCGCGCTCGGGCGTATCCTTCTCGCTGCAGATCATCGCCCTGAAGGCCCTGCCCGTCCTCATTCTCGGCGGCTTCACCTCCATTCCGGGCGCGATCATCGGCGGGCTCATCATCGGCGTGGGCGAGAAGCTCGGCGAGTTCTACTGGGGTCCCCTGGTGGGCGGCGGCATCGAGACGTGGCTCGCCTACGTCATCGCCCTCCTCTTCCTGCTCTACAGGCCGCAGGGGCTGTTCGGCGAGAAGATCATCGAACGGATTTAAGGGAGTTCCCACGTGCTCTACCGCGAAGCCGGTCAATTCAAGACGAACTACGTCAGCGACTCCGCGATTTTTCCGCTCCGTGAGGACAGGATCGGCTTGGGCCTCATCATCCTCGCCGCCTATTCCCTCGCCTTCATCGGCAACAGCTTCCTGCTCCAGGCGGTGATGATCCCGTTCCTGGTGTTCTCGCTCGCTGCCATCGGCCTGAACATTCTCACAGGATATACCGGCCTGCTGTCGCTCGGAACCGGCGCGTTCATGGGCGTGGGCGCCTATGCCTGCTACAAGCTGATGACGGCTTTCCCGGACGTGAACGTGATCGTCTGGATCTTTGTGTCGGGCTTCTTCTCGGCCGCGGTCGGCGCGCTCTTCGGCTTGCCCTCCCTGCGCATCAAGGGTTTCTACCTCGCAGTCGCGACGCTTGCCGCCCAGTTCTTCCTGCAATGGTGCTTCATCCGCATCCCGTGGCTCGTGAACTACAACGTCTCGGGCGCTCTCGACGCTCCCTTGCGCACCCTTTTCGGCATTCCGATCATGGGACCGAATGCGAGCCCGCAGGTGCGCTACCTGCTCGTGCTCACCATCGTGATCCTGCTCACCTGGCTCGCCTCCAACCTCGTCCACGGCCGCATCGGGCGCATGTGGATCGCGATCCGCGACATGGATCTCGCCGCCGAGCTCATGGGCATCCGCCCGCTCCAGACGAAGCTCCTGGCGTTTGCCGTCTCGTCCTATTACTGCGGCGTCGCCGGCGCGCTCCTGGTCTTCCTCTGGTACGGCGGCGCGGAATATGACGTGTTCAACATCAACCAGTCCTTCTTCATCCTGTTCATGGTGATCATCGGCGGACTGGGAAGCCTCATCGGCTCGTTCTTCGGCGCGGCGCTCATCTTCATCATGCCCATCGTGCTCGGCATCGTGCTGCCCGCCCTGCTCTCCCCCTTCGGCATTTCCGTAGGAGCGGACACCATCGAGCACCTGCGATTCATGATCGTGGGTGCGCTCATCATCTTTTTCCTGATCGTCGAACCGCATGGCCTCGCGCGGCTCTGGCAGATCGGAAAGCAGAAGCTCCTGGTCTGGCCGTTCCCCTACTGACGGTGACGGCGGGCCTCAAAGGGAGACAAGAACTTGAAAAGCCGGCTCCACGCCGGACAACAACGGGAGGAAACGCAAACATGTCGTTTCGCAAACTGAGCCTCAAACTGGTCGCCGCAACCCTTCTCGCCGGAACCGCGCTGCCTGCCTTCGCGCAGGATTCGATCTACGTTCCCCTCTTTACCTATCGCACAGGTCCTTTCGCGGGCTCCGGCGCCTTCATCGCCGACGGCATGCACGATTACCTCCAGATGCTGAACCAGCGCGACGGCGGCATCGGCGGCGTGAAGCTCGTCATCGAAGAATGCGAGACGGGCTACGACACCAAGAAGGGCGTCGAATGCTACGAGGCGGTGAAGGGCAAGAACCCCGTGATCGTCAATCCGTGGTCGACCGGCATCACCCTGCCGCTGATCCCGCGCGCTTCCGTGGACAAGATCCCGATCCTGTCCATGGCCTACGGCCTCTCGGCATCGGCCCGCGGCGACGTCTTCCCCTGGGTGTTCAACCCGCCGGCCACCTATTGGGACGGCATGTCGATGATCATCAAGTACATCGGCGAGAAGGAAGGCGGCCTCGACAAGCTGAAGGGCAAGAAGATCGGCTTCATCCACCTCGATGCCGCCTTCGGCAAGGAGCCGATCCCGCTGCTGCAGGAAATGGCCCGGGACATCGGCTTCGAGGTGGCGCTCTATCCCGTCGCTGCACAGGACATGCAGAACCAGTCCTCGCAATGGCTCAGCGCCCGTCGCGATCGCCCGGACTACATGATCATGTGGGGCTGGGGCTCCATGAATGGCGCAGCGGTGAAGGAAGCGGTGCGCTCCGGCTATCCGATGGATAAGTTCTACTCGGTCTGGTGGCCGAGCGAGGATGACGCCCGCTCCGGCGGCGCAGGCGCGAAGGGCTTCAAGACCCTGAACTGGCACGCGGTCGGCGCGAACTTCCCTGCCATCCAGGACATCCAGAAGCATGTGGTGGACAAGGGTCTGTCCAAGGCCGGCAAGGACAAGGTGGGCGAGGTCCTCTACAACCGCGGCGTCTACAACTCCCTCCTGATCGCGGAAGCCATCGCCACCGCTCAGAAAATCACGGGCAAGAAGGCCGTGACCGGCGAGGACGTGCGTCGGGGCCTGGAGAACATCAAGCTCGATCCGGCTCGCCTGAAGGAGCTCGGCCTCGAGGGCTTCACCGACCAGCTCGTGCTCTCCTGCGCCGATCACAACGGCCACCGCGCCGCTTTCATGCAGGAATGGGACGGCACCAAGTGGGTGAAGATCTCGAACCCCATCGAGCCGATGACCGACCGCGTGAAGGCGCAGCTCGATGCCGCCGCCAAGGACTATGCCGAGAAGAACGCCGGCTGGCCCAAGCGCACGGAAACCTGCGACAAGGCAAGTTAATAAACAAGCACACCGCGAACTCTCCTCCCCCTTGTGGGGAGGAGATGGAGGCAGGGGTGTGAGCGATAGCCTATGACGCTCAGGCGCCCACACCCCCACCCTAACCCTCCCCACAAGGGGAGGGAAAAACGAGGAGGATCTGTCGATGTTGAGCACGGCCCAAATACAGCCACAGGGTCAGCCGTCAGCTGCCGACACTGTTCTGGCGGTCAACAACATCGAGGTCGTCTACGACCACGTAATCCTTGTGCTCAAGGGCGTGTCTCTCACCGTGCCAAAGGGCGGCATCGTGGCTCTTCTCGGCGCCAATGGCGCAGGCAAGACCACGACGCTGAAGGCGATCTCCAACCTGCTTCATGCCGAGCGCGGCGAAGTGACGAAGGGTTCGATCGAGTTCATGGGCAAGCGTGTCGACAAGCTCTCGCCCAACGAACTCGTGCGGCGCGGCTGCATCCAGGTTCTCGAAGGCCGCCATTGCTTCGGCCATCTCACCATCGAGGAGAACCTCCTCACCGGCGCGTTCACGCGCAAGGACGGCAACGCCGCCATCAAGCGCGACCTGGAGGCGATCTACGATTACTTCCCGCGCCTGAAGCAGCGGCGCACCTCCATGGCGGGCTACACCTCCGGCGGCGAGCAGCAGATGTGCGCCATCGGCCGGGCCATGATGTCCAAGCCCTCCATGATCCTGCTGGACGAACCGTCCATGGGGCTTGCACCTCAGATCGTGGAGGAAATCTTCGAGATCGTGCGCAAGCTCAACACGTCGGAAGGCGTGTCCTTCCTGCTCGCGGAGCAGAACACCAATATGGCGCTGAAATACGCCACCTATGGCTACATTCTCGAAACGGGACGCGTCGTGATGGACGGGCCCGCGCAGGCCCTGCGCGAGAACGAGGACGTGAAGGAATTCTATCTTGGTGTTTCGGAAGGAGACCGGAAATCCTTCCGCGCGGTGAAGAGCTACAAGCGCCGCAAACGCTGGCTTGCTTGATTATGAAGGAATAATCCGCCGCCCATAACCTAACGTTAACTCAGGTTTTCCTAGCATCCCAATGACTGCGAATAAGAATTCTCAGCACAAACCTTAAGATATTGGGGGCTTTATAAAATGGACTTCGGTCAATCGATCTCGACCTGCTTCTCCAAGTACGCCACATTTTCCGGGCGCGCACCACGCTCGGAATATTGGTGGTTCGCGCTTTTCGGCGTTCTTCTATCCTTCGGCACGCAGATCCTGGATCTCTTCCTCGGATTCCCCGTGTTGAATCTGATCGCCATGCTCGCGGTTCTGGTGCCCAGCATCGCGGTCGGCGTGCGTCGCCTGCACGACACCGATCGTTCAGGCTGGTGGATGCTGCTCCTCTTCATTCCGCTGATCGGCGCGATCGTTCTGCTCGTCTGGTTCTGCTCGCGCGGCACCCTTGGCCCGAACCGTTTCGGCTCCGATCCGCTGCCCGCTTCCGTTGCGGTCCCGGGCGTCCGGCCTGCTGCATGATCAGCACCGCTGAAGTGCGTCCCGAGCGTGCCTGACGCGGACTGATGCTCAACCTTCTGGAGGTGTTCACGTCCATGACAGACCATCACGATCATCTCGAGACGCGCAATCCAGCAGAACGGGAGGCGGATCTGTTTCTCCGCCTCCCGGACATTCTTCGCCGTGCTTCAGCCGCTCCCGCCTATGCGGAGCGGCTGAAGGGCATCGATCCGGCGAACATCACGAGCCGCGAGGCGCTGGCGACCCTCCCGATCCTGCGCAAGGGCGAACTCTCCACGCTGCAGAAAGCCGCCCTTCCCTTCGGCGGCTTCATTGCGCAGCCTCCTGGCTCTTTCGGACGTCTTTTCACGTCACCCGGTCCGATCTTCGAAGCCGAGCCGGCCACATCCGATCCGTGGCGCGCGGCACGCGGCCTTTTCGCGGCGGGCTTCCGTCGGGGCGATGTGGTGCTCAACACCTTCAGCTATCACCTGACCCCGGGCGGCTTCATCATGGATTCCGGCGCGCGAGCCCTGGGCTGTGCCGTCATTCCCGCCGGCCCCGGCAACACCGAGCAGCAATTCGAGTTGATCGAGGCCTATCGCCCGACTGCCTATTGCGGCACGCCGGATTTCCTGAAGATCCTGATCGACACCGCCACCGCGAACGGACGCGACGTATCGTCGATCAAGCGCGCGCTCGTCTCGGGCGCAGCTTTTCCGAAATCCCTGCAGGAAAAATTCGCGGAGCACGGCATCGAGGCCTATCAGGCCTATGCCACGGCGGATCTCGGCTTCATCGCCTACGAGACCTCCGCCCGCGAAGGGCTCGTGGTCAACGAGGATATCATCCTCGAAATCGTGCGCCCGGGCACCGGAGACCCAGTGGCCGAGGGCGAGGTGGGCGAGATCGTCGTCACCACGCTTGACCCCCACCACCCCATCATCCGCCTCGCGCTCGGCGACCTCACGGCCACGCTGCCGGGGGCGAGCCCCTGTGGACGCACCAACATGCGCATCAAGGGCTGGATGGGCCGGGCCGACCAGGCCACGAAGGTAAAGGGCATGTTCGTTCGTCCCGAGCAGGTGGCGGAGATCGGCCGCCGCCACCCGGAACTGGGACGCCTGCGCCTCCTCGTCGAGCGGAAACACGAGACTGATGTGATGACTCTGCTCGCCGAATGCGCATCAGGCTCGGATGCCCTTGCCGCGGCCGTTACGGATACGCTTCATGCGATCACGAAGCTCAAGGGTGCAGTCACATTGGTCGCACCCGGAACCCTGCCGAACGATGGCAAGGTTATCGCCGACGAGCGCACCTACGGCTGAGCCTGCAGCCCCGCAGGAATGACTTTACGGTGAAAGATCAGAGGGATGCACAAAAAGAAAAGAGCACCCGAGGGTGCTCTTAGGTGTCCGGCCGTAGGGGCAAAAAGGACCGGAGATGCCTATAAACGTGCGCCCACAAATTATGTTCCAGAAATTTTCAAAATTTTTTATCGCCAAGCCCGCGCCTCATTCGGGTCACGTTTGGACGGTTTAGAGCTAAACCTCCCGTGGGGGCAAAACCCGGGCCGAGGCCGCGATCAGGATCCCGATATGGGAACCCGATCGCGGCCTTTTTCTCCAGGTCAGGCCTCCTCTGGGCGAGTTCTGCTCCCTGATAAGAAAAGGCCCAGGAACCAGGCCTGGGCCTCATCAGGCTGGAGGCGCCAAGCTCAATAGGTACCGAACTTGAAATTCAGCTTGGCGCGCGCGACGAAGAAATCGTTGTCGTTGTTGTCGAGGTCAGGCGCAAAGACGTTGACGGTCGGCCCGCCGCCAGCGGGCGTGAAGGTGCCGACGAAACCGTCATTGTCATCGTCATCATCATCGAAGGTCAGCCAGAGTCCTTCGATGCCGAAGGTGACGGCCGAGGAGCCGAAGAAGTTGGCAGGAAGCGCCCACTCGACACCGCCGCCGACGACCCACCCGGTACTGTCGTCCGAATAGGCCAGACCACCGGTCGCATAGATCAGCACCCGGTCGAAGGCCACACCGGCGCGGGCACGCACCGTGCCGAACCAATCCGACAGGTTGTTGTCGAACTCCCCGGGAATGAACGTACCTGGCGCACCGGCCGGCACGAACCGCACATCTTCTCCGTCATCAGTATCGGCCCATTGAATATCGGCCTCAAGACCGACCACGAAAGAGCCGATCTGGTAGTTGTAGCCGATCTGACCGCCGAGCACGAAGCCGCCGTCGTCGCCGTTCTCGAAGAAGAGCGTACCCGGCACCGCGCCACCCAGAACCACAGATTCATCGTCGTCACTGCGCCAGCCCCACCCGGCGTTCACGCCGGCGTAAAAGCCTGTCCATGTGAAGACTGGAACGGCCGCGACGACCGGCGCCGGAGGAGCGGCGCGGGCCGGAAGATCCGCAGCCGAGGCAGTGGCTGCAGCAACTGCCAGACCTGCTACTCCTGCAAAAAGACCTAGAACGCACTTTCTCATTGCCGTAACCCCTTTTTATAAGGACCCCGGCGGAAAACTTACGCTCTTCTGAGTTGCACTTACTATTGCAAAGAGGCAACAGCGGTGTATTCGCACTCATCTGTTCCAGAAACAGAAGTATTACCCCTTTTGGATATTGCGCACACGTCAGGTATTTATTCTAAGTTATGTTATGTGTTTCATGAAGTTAATTTGACTTTACCTTCTATCTATGCGGTAATATCGCTGTTTTTCGGTTTACAACCGAAGGCGAGGAGACAACTCCCCCTGCCCACCCGGGCAGGGTTTTTTCTGGGCGAGCGTCTCCCTCACCGTTACCCTTCACAGATCTCCGAGACGCAGTTGAGCCTGCTGGCCCTGGCTGCCTTGCGACCGCTTGCGGGGTTCCTGACGTCCAGCCTTGTCCGCGGTGAGCCGCTTGCGACCCGCGGCCTCCTTCATGCGAGCCTTCGCCTTGTCCCGAGCCACGGCCTCGGGCGAGTTCGGATCGTCATCCAGCCATTTGCGGTGCTTGATGACCTCGTTGACCCGGCCCTGGTTCACCCCGAGCTCGAACGCGATCTCCTGCTGCGTCATCTCCGTGGTGGCGTGGAGCTCGAGGATCCGGCGGGCCAGATCGGGGGTCATCTTGCGACCCGCGATACGACGGGCCGGCGCTACGGAGCGCTTGCCCTTGTCCCGCTCACGCAGCTTCTGGAGAATGGCGAGAGCCATATGCATTCCTTGCTCGCGAAGAGCATCCTCGAATTCCTTGAGCGTCGTCACCTTGGGCCCACTCCCGAAAGCTTGACTCGTGAGTCACTTGGAATCTCAAGGAATCCAACGGTTAAGCTGATGGTTTGGTTGCAGGCGCGGGTTTTCCTTCAGTCCTCGTCGGCGCAGGGCCATGACTTAGGAGGGTTCAGTCCGGTCGGGAGCTTGGTCTGGGCATCGCCGCAGGCGATGTCGATCTGTGCCTGGGTCAGGCCCTTCACGGCGGTCAGGTCCGCTCCACCCAGCTGGGTCCGGTAGAGATAGGCGCCTGTCAGCGACACGTCCTGGAGCACCGTGGCCTGCAGATGAGCCCTTGAGAGATTGGAATAGCTGAAATCCACGCCCCGGAGACTTGTTTGCTGGAAGATCACCCGCGCCAGCTCGGCCTTCGACATGACAGCGCCTTCCAGATTGGCGCCGCTGAAATCGGATCGGTTCAGCTCCGCCTTCTGGAAATTAGCTTTCCTCGCCTGAACCTTGGCGAAGTTCGAACGGTTCATGTCGGAGGATGAAAAATTGGCTTCCGTCAGCACAGCCTCCGCGAAATTCGCCCGCCATCCGAGGGCCTTCGTGAAGTTCGCCTTCGACAGGTCGGCTTTTTCGAAGCGGGTGCGGCTGACCTCCGTCTCGCTGAGATTGGCTCCTGCCAGTTTGGAGCCGCCGAAATCGCTCGAGGTAAGCAGGGAGCGCTGGAAGACGGTTCCGGTCAGGTCTTCGCCGCTCAGCATGAGGCGGGCCTTGGAGCATCCGGACCAATCGACCTCCGGTCCCGGCGCATCCTGGCATTTGGCCTGAGCTGCGCCGCCGAAGGCTGCAAGGATCATCCCGGCGCCGACGAAAGCCCAGCCGCTCCGGCCGAATGACCTCGATCTCTCCTTGCAGCGAAAAGGTTTCATGAACTCCTCATGGACAGTGGATCGAATCCTGTGAGTAAAGGTAGGTCTCCGCCCTCGACGGAGGAGCCCCGCATCAGGAATTTCAACAGGGAACCGGACTCGACATCCAGCCCCTATGGCCTAGCTTAAGAACCGCAATCGGGAGTGATATCATGCGTCACACAATGATCTTCCCCCTCTCAGGATTTGCCGCGCTGTTCCTGGCCGGCTGCTCGACCTCGCCCGCTCCACAGGGCGTCCTGCCGCGAGAGAACCTGCCTCCGCCACCATCCATAACAGGCAGCACGCCGAACCGCACCTCTGCCGCCGTCAGGACAGACGCACAGGGGCAGACCCAGCGCCGTTCCTTGAGCGTGCCCGACAGGCTCGTGCCACCCCGTCCTGCCGTCCAACCCTGATCACGCCCAGGAGCAAACTTCAACAGCGAGAAGGCCCCTCTCCGGGGCCTTTTGCATGAAGAGGTCTCCAAAGATCCGTCGGAGGCGCGACAGAAGGACTGTCGATCTTGTCAGATGCAATGGTATATGACGCAAGGGAATATGATTTGGGGGAGCCGCTTCATGATCTGGACTAACGCCCTCGCTTGGCTCGGCAGCATGACTTGGCTCGACGGGTTGGCGTGGCTTGCCGCGATTCTTTCCATCGCCGGCAGCGCCATGCGCACCATCATTCCCCTGCGCTGCGTCGGCATCGCCACGAATGCGGTGTCGCTGACCTATGCGGTGATAATGCGGGCTTATCCCAGCATTACGGTGAACCTCATCCTTCTGCCTCTCAACACGGTGCGGCTCTACCAGATGATCCGCCTTATCAAGCAGGTGAAACAGGCCTCGAAGAGCGATCTCTCCATGGATTGGCTGAAGCCGTTCATGACTCGACGGACGGTGAAGGCGGGCGAGATCCTGTTTGCAAAGGGCGACAGCGCCACCTGCATGTTCTACACCCTCTCCGGCCGCTATCGCCTGAGGGAGCTCGATATCGAGTTGATGCAGGGGCAGCTCGTCGGCGAGATGGGCCTGATGTCGCCGGACAACCGCCGGACGCAGACGCTCGAATGCATCGAGGATGGCGAAGTGCTGAACATCTCCTACGACGAAGTGCGCCAGCTCTATTTCCAGAACCCGGAATTCGGCTTCTATTTCCTGCGTCTGACCAGCGAGCGCATGTTCAGGAACATGGAGAAGCTGGAAGCGGAGATCGCTCGCCTGAAGGCCGCCCCCGTTGAAACCGTTCCCCTTCGCCAAGCCGCCTCAGCTTAGAATCGCTCCAATCAAAGCCCAGTTTAGAAATCCTCTAAGTTATTGTTTTCGCTCAGTTTTTAGTTGACCCAAGGTCGCGGTCATGGTTCTTGCCGCTCCATCGAAGAGCAGGATCCGAACCTGTTCGATGCTGTTGGCGAAGGATCTTTATGATGTTGACGATGAAATTCGCGCGCCGTCTGCTTCTCGGCGCAGCTGCCCTGGGCGCCGTCGCCGGAACGGCCCACGCTGCCGACCAGGCCCTGAACATCTACACCACCCGCGAACCGGGTCTCATCAAGCCGGTTCTCGACGAGTTCACCAAAGAGACCGGCATCAAGGTCAACACGATCTTCATCAATAACGGCCTTGAGGAGCGCATCCGCACGGAGGGCGAGAACAGCCCGGCGGACATCATCCTCACCGTCGACATCGGCCGCCTGCAGGCCGCGAAGGATTACGGCGTCACGCAACCTGTGAAGTCGGAGGCCCTCGAAAAGGTGATCCCCGCCGCCTATCGCGATCCGGAGGGCCACTGGTTCGGCATCGCCCTGCGTGCCCGCGTTGTCTATGCCTCCAAGGAGCGCGTGAAGCAGGACAAGATCACTTACGAAGAGCTCGCCGATCCCAAGTGGAAGGGCAAGATCTGCATTCGCTCCGGTCAGCATCTCTATAATGTGAGCCTCTTCGCCGCCGCTGTGGCCCATATGGGCGAGGCGAAAGCCGAGGAATGGCTGAAGGGCGTGAAGACGAACCTTGCGAAGAAGCCATCGGGCGGCGACCGTGAGCAGGCCAAGGACATCCTGGCCGGCGTCTGCGATATCGGCATCGGCAACACCTACTACGTCTCGCTCATGCGCAACGGCACCGACGCCGAGCAGAAGAAGTGGGGCGAAGCGATCAACGTGATCCTCCCGACCTTCCAGGGCGGCGGCACGCACGTGAACGTCTCCGGCCTTGCTCTTGCCAAGCATGCGCCGAACAAGGCGAATGCCATCAAGTTCATGGAGTTCATGGTCTCCGACGACTCCCAGCGCATCCACGCCGAAGCCAACTCGGAATATCCGATCAAGGCCGGTATCGCGATCCACCCGACCATCGCCTCCTTCGGAGAGCTCAAGGCGGATAACGTGCCGATCGCCGAGATCGCCAAGCTCCGCAAGAAGGCAAGCGAGCTGGTCGACAAAGTCGGCTTCGATCAATAAGCAAGGAGCAGTCCATCAAGCTGCTCCCCTGATAGGAGGCGCTGCCGGCAACGGCGGCGCCATTTCCCATTGAAAGCGACCGCAGAAGCCCGATCCCTGTTCAGCATCACCCCTCTGCGTGCGGTGAAGCGCATTCCCTGGTGGCTCTCGGCCGCCGTGGCTGCGGTGGGTCTGCTCGTCCTTCTTCCCATCGCGGCTCTGTTCGGAATCGCCGCCGAGGGCGATGCGGAGATCTGGCCGCATCTCATCCGGAACGTGCTCCCGTCGAGCATCGTCGACACCCTGGCACTCCTTGCCGGAATTGCCGTCGTCGCCGGATCGATGGGCATTACCTCGGCCTGGCTGGTCACGGCCCATCGTTTCCCGGGCCGCAGCGTTCTCGTCTGGCTTCTTCCCCTGCCTCTTGCGGTGCCCACCTACATCACAGCCTATATCTACGTCGAACTGTTCGACTCCGCCGGCCTCGTGCAAATGGCGCTGCGCGACGTCATGGGCTGGACGTCGCGCTCCGATTACTGGTTTCCGGAAATCCGCTCGCTTTACGGCTGCATCATCGTGATGTCCGCCGTGCTCTACCCTTATGTGTACATCGCAGCACGTGCGATGTTCCTGACACAGAGCGCGAGCATGCTGGAAGTGGCGCGCGTGCTTGGCTCAAGTCGCATCAAGCTCTTTCGCGTCATCGCGCTGCCCCTCGCCCGCCCCGCTCTCGCCGTCGGCCTGTCGCTCGCTTTGCTCGAAGCGCTCAACGACATCGGCGCCAGCGAATATCTCGGCGTGCGCACGCTCACCGTTTCCGTCTACAATACTTGGCTCAACCGTGGCAGCCTCCCGGGCGCAGCCCAGATCGCCTGCGTGATGCTGGCTTTCGTCGTCGCGCTGATCCTGATCGAGCGCTACGGCCGCAGAGACCGGCGCTATGCCACATCCGCCAAGCGCTCGCGGGTGGTGCATCCCGTCCCGCTCTCCGGCGGTCGTGGGTGGCTGGCGAGCGTGCTCTGCGCCGTCCCGGTCTGCCTCGGCTTCGTGCTGCCGCTTGCGTTCCTCGTGCGAGAGATCCTGCGCGGCAGCCTCGTCAACCAGCTGGACGAGGAGTTTCTCACCCACCTTCTGACGACGATCGGCCTTTCGGTCACGGCCACCCTTGCCGTGCTTGCGCTGGCCACCCTGCTCGTCTCCGCCGCACGCATCTCCAAATCGTCGCTCACGAAAAGCACGCTGTTCATCGCGGGGCTCGGCTACACGGTGCCCGGCACGGTGCTGGCCCTCGGGCTCATGACACCGCTGGTGAAGATCGACTCCCTGATCGGCACCGTCTGGCGCAACCTCACCGGCGAGCGCCTCGGTCTGCTCATCATGGGAACAGCAGGCGCCATCGTGATCGCTTATGTCCTGCGCTTTCTGTCCATCGCGACGGGTTCGCTCTCGGCGGGCCTCGACCGCGTGTCCCCGAGCCTGGAGGATGCGGCGCGCACGCTTGGCTCTTCGCGCAAGGAAATGGTCTGGCGCATCCAGATTCCACTCATGCGTCCGGCGCTCGCGAGCGCCGCTCTCCTGATCTTCGTGGATTGCATCAAGGAACTGCCGGCGACGCTTCTCCTGCGGCCTCTCAACACGGAAACTCTGGCGACTCAGGTCTACACCTATGCCTCGCGCGGCCGGTTCGAGGATGGCTCGCTCTCAGCTCTCGTCATCGTCCTCATCGGCCTTATTCCCGTGATCCAGCTCGTGCGCAGCGCCGAGGCGCGGCCGAAGGCGCCGGAGACCTCGCCTGGAGAATAAAAAAGCGGCCACAAGGGCCGCTTTGAGTCCTGTTTAGTCTCCGTCCTCATCCTGAGGAGCAGCCGTGAGGCTGCGTCTCGAAGGATGCTTCAGTGCGCTCTGGAGGCGCCTCGCCCTTCGAGACGCGAGCAAGCTCGCTCCTCAGGGCGAGGCTCCGGATGTTTCAGATCAAGCAGCCTGCTTGCTGCTCAGATCGACCTTGAACTCGGCCTGCGTCTTTGCCTTGATCTCCTCGACCGTCACGCCGTCGGCGAGCTCGATCAGGGTCATGCCGGAGCCGCCCTTCTTGTCGATGGAAAAGACGCCGAGATCGGTGATCACCAGATCCACCACGCCCGCGCCGGTGAGCGGCAGGGTGCAGCTTGTAAGCAGCTTCGGCTCTTCCGAGCCATCCTTGCCCTTGGCCACGTGCTCCATGACCACGACCACGCGCTTCACGCCCGCGACCAGATCCATGGCGCCGCCCATGCCCTTCACCATCTTGCCAGGGATCATCCAGTTGGCGAGATCGCCGTTGCTGGCCACCTGCATGGCGCCGAGGATGGAAAGGTCGATATGGCCGCCGCGGATCATCCCGAAGGAATCCGCGGAAGAGAAATAGCTCGTCGTCGGCAGCTCGGTGATCGTCTGCTTGCCGGCATTGATCAGGTCGGCATCCTCCTCGCCCTCGTACGGGAAAGGCCCCATGCCGAGCATGCCGTTCTCCGACTGGAGCTGCACGTGCATGCCCTGCGGAATGTAGTTGGACACCAGGGTCGGAATGCCGATACCCAGATTCACGTAATAGCCGTCGCGCAGCTCCTTGGCGGCGCGCGCCGCCATCTGTTCACGGGTCCATGCCATCAGACGGTCTCCTCGCGCTTGCGGGTGGTGCGCTGCTCGATGCGCTTGACGGGGTTTGGCACATGCACCAGGCGCTTCACGAAAATGCCGGGCGTGTGGACACAATCCGGATCGATCTCGCCGGCGGGGACGAGATGCTCCACCTCGGCGATGGTCAGGCGGGATGCGGTCGCCATCATCGGATTGAAGTTGCGGGCAGTCTTGCGGTAGACGAGGTTGCCTTCCGTATCGCCCTTCCAGGCATGGACCACGGAGATGTCGGCGAAGAGGCCGGTTTCCATGACGTATTTTTCGCCATTGAACTCGCGCACTTCCTTGCCCTCGGCGATCAGGGTGCCGACGCCGGTCTTGGTGTAGAAGGCGGGAATGCCTGCGCCGCCGGCGCGGATGCGCTCGGCAAGGGTACCCTGCGGATTGAACTCGAGCTCGAGCTCGCCGGACAGGTACTGCTGGGCGAAGAGCTTGTTCTCGCCCACGTAAGAACTGATCATCTTCCGGATCTGACGGGTCTCCAGCAGCCGGCCGAGCCCGACGCCGTCGACACCGGCATTGTTGGAGATGAAGGTAAGGTCCTTCGCCCCCGAATCACGAATTGCCTCGATCAGGGTCTCCGGGATGCCGCACAGGCCGAAGCCGCCGGCCATGATCGTCATCCCGTCCTTCACGAGACCAGCCAGCGCAGAATGCGCATCGCTGTAAACCTTATTCATCAACGATTCCTCCTAGGGCTCAACCTGCCCTTCAAGGCCTTGAAACGAGTTCGGGCTGCACCCTGCAACTTGGCCTCAATTTAGACAATCCCTTCCTATGGATATATGAGAACAATTGATTATTCGGCCCAGGCACCACAAGCCACTGACGATCCGTCACTTGCGAGGCGGGGCACAAGGTTTCATAAATCACGCTCATGTCCCGCCGCATCGTCTTCCTGATTGCACTGATTGCGTTTGCCGTTCTCGCAGCGGCCGCCGCTCCCTGGACCTTCAGGGAAAACGGCCTGTCGTCCGCCCTCACCATTCATATGAAGGAACGCTACGGCCTCGATCTGACCGTGGAGGGCCGCAGCACCTTTGCCGTGCTGCCGATCCCAAGGGTCAAGTTCGAGGATGTAACGATCCGCTTTCCCAACCAGGCCCTCACCGCCCGCGGCGGCACGCTCCGGGGCGAGATCCGCGTCCTCCCGCTCCTGTTCGGACGGGTCGAGCTGTCCGATTTCGATCTGAGCGACAGCAAGATCACGGCCTCGGCGCAGGCCCTGCAGGAGGTGAAATGGGCCGAGGTGTTCAAGAGCAGAACCAGCGCCACCCATGCCCGCCGCCTGATCCTGAACCGGTCCACCATCCGCTGGACCGACCTCAGGAACGCCGACCTGAACATTGCGGAACTCGTGGTCCGCTGGGTTGGCGAGAACGAACCGCTCACCGCTTACGGCCATGCCCTCTGGCGCGACGAGCGGGTCGTTCTCGAAGAGGCTTCGGTCCATCCGGACAGGCTTGTCTCCGGCGCCATCAGCCCGGTCGCGCTGGCCATCTCCGCCCCCACGGCAAGGCTCGACCTCAAGGGCGAGGCGCAGCTGGGCGCCAATCCGGGACTTACGGGTGAAGGGGCAATCGAGGCCTCCTCCGTTCGGACATTCACCCGCTGGAGCGGCGTGAAACTGCCCTTCGGGTCCCTGATACAGGCCTTCTCGATCAAGGGCGATTTCTCCCTCGACCGCCGCCGCCTATCCTGGCCGTCGGTGGCTGTCACCCTGGGCGGCGACAAGCTCGAGGGCACCATGGCCGTGCGATTCGATACGGCGCGCCCGGTGATTACGGGCACCCTTGCGGCCGACGACCTGAATCTGGCCGATCTGTTCGTGCCCTTCTCTCAGGCGCGCACGCCCTCCGGCTCTTGGAGCGAGGAGAATCTTGATCTCGCTCACGTGACGGGCGGCGATCTCGACCTGCGCTTCTCTGCCGCATCGGCCCGTCTCGGAAGGCTGCGCGTCGAGGACATGGCCGCCAGCGTTCTCGTGCGCCCCGGCGAGATCGAGGCCTCCATCGGCCGCGCCGGCTTCCATAACGGCAGCCTCAAGGGACGCCTGTCCCTCGCCACCGTCGACGGGAAGACGGAGTTCAAGAGCCAAGGCACCTTCGCCGGCGTCGACATCGCGCCCTTCCTGAGCAGCATCGGCGAGCCGCGTTGGATCACGGGGCGCGCGCAAGGCAGCTTCAGCTTCGAGGGTAAGGGGCAGAACACGGTCGAAGTGATTCAGCGGGCACAGGGCCGCAGCACGATCACCGTCCGCAAGGGCGAACTCGTCGGCATCGCTCTCGGCGATGCCCTGAAGCGCGTCGAGAAGCACCCTCTCCTCGCCTCCCTCAACTGGAAGGGCGGCCGCACGCCGTTCCAGGAGGCGCAGGCTCAGATCGTCGTTCAGGACGGCATCGGCGAAGTGACCGAAGGCAGGCTCACGTCGGAGGATGTGACCGCCGAACTCAAGGGCCAGGTGCTCATGGTCGACCGCACGCTCAACCTGAGGGCCGAGGTCTCCGCAGCCAATGCCAAGTCTGTCCCGGCCATTGCTTTCGACATCGACGGCGGATGGGACAATGTGAGCGTGATGCCGAATGCCCGCTCCTTGATCGAGCGGTCGGGGGCGGCCAAGCCCCTGCTTCCCGCCGACCGTGTTTTGCCGAACGCACCCACGCCGCAGGTGAACGCTCAGTGAGCCTCGCGCATCGTGCAGATGCGCCCGTCAGGAGATGGAGCGCCGCGAGCGCATCACCGAGCGCTTGCTGATCAGGGTCGCTGAAATCACGCCAAGCGTCACGAGGCCGATGAGTATGGCCGAGGCCGCATTGATCTCCGGCGACAGGCCGAGACGGACCTGGCTGTAGATCTTGATCGGCAGCGTCGTCGCGCCCGGCCCCGTGTTGAAGCTCGCGATCACCAGGTCGTCGAGCGACAGGGTGAAGGCCAGCAGGAAGCCCGCCACGATGGAGGGGGCGATCAGCGGCAGCGTCACGGCGAAGAAGGTGCGCAGCGGCGGAGCGCCCAGATCCATCGCCGCCTCCTCCAGCGACCGGTCGAAGGTCATGAGACGCGACTGCACCACCACCGTGACGAAGCACATGGTGAGCGTGGTATGGGCGAGCGTGATCGTCCAGAAACCGCGGTCGAGATCGATCGCCACGAAGAAGAGCAGCAGCGACAGGCCGGTGATGACCTCCGGCATGACCATGGGCGCATAGACCATACCGGTGAACAGGGTCCGGCCCGGAAAGCGCCCGTAGCGGGTCAACGCCAGCGCCGCCAGGGTGCCGAGCACTGTCGCCATGCCCGCGGAGAGCAGCGCGATCCGCAGCGTCACCCAGGCCGCCTCCATCAGAGCCTCGTTGCGGAACAGCGCGCCGTACCATTGCGTCGAGAAGCCGCCCCAGACCGTGACGAGCCGCGAGGCGTTGAAGGAATAGACGATCAGCAGCAGGATCGGCAGGTAGAGGAACGCAAACCCCAGGACCAGGGACGTGACGTTGAAAGGGGTGAGGCGCCGGTTCATGGCCGCGTCTCCACGCGCCGCGCTTCCACGTCGCGGTAGATCACGATTGGCACGACGAGGATGATGAGGAGCAGGATGGCGACGGCTGAGGCGAGCGGCCAGTCCCGGTTCGAGAAGAACTCGCTCCAGAGCTGACGGCCGATCATGAGGGTTTCGGATCCCCCGAGAAGGTCGGGGATCACGAACTCGCCCACGGCGGGGATGAAGCAGAGAAGGGAGCCAGCGATGATGCCCGGCATGGCGAGCGGCACCGTGATCGTCCAGAACGAGCGCCAGGGCGTCGAGCCGAGATCGAGGGCTGCCTCCAACAGCGTATCGTCCATCTTCTCCAGCGTCGCGTAGAGCGGCAGCACCATGAAAGGCAGATAGGCATAGACGATGCCGATATAGACCGCCCATTCCGTATTCAGGATCTCGATGGGCTCGGAAATCAGCCCGAGCCCCATGAGCGCCTGCGTGAGCAGGCCCTCGGGCTTCAGAATCGCGATCCAGGCATAGATGCGGATGAGAAAGCTCGTCCAGAAGGGCAGGATGACGAGCGCCACAAGAAGGGAGCGATACCGCTCGGGGGCGCGTGCCATGCCATAGGCGATTGGAAAGCCCACGAGCAGCAGCAGAACGGTCGAGAGCGCGGCGATCCGCACGGACGAGAGCGTGGCGCGCAAGTAGAGATCGTCCTCGGCGAGAAGCTCGAAATTCTCCAGATCGAGGGCGCTGAAGAAGCTTGCGATGTCGCTCCACTCGAAGACCGGCCTGTACGGCGGCTGGGCGACGGCGGTGTCCGACAGGCTGATCTTGAGCACGATCAGAAACGGCACGAGAAAGAATACGCCGAGCCAGAGATACGGCACGGCGGGGACCAGAGCCGAGGTCAGCCGCTTGGTGAGAGAGCGCTCCTTCATGGCTATTCCGCCAGGATCACCGCCGCACCCGGCGCGAAGGTGACATAGACCTGCTCGTCCCAGTCGATCGGGCTTTCCACGAAGCGGGACACGTTCGCGCAGGACACGCGCAGGATCTCGCCGGTGGCAAGCCTGATCCGATAGACGGTCCAGTCGCCGAGATAGCCGATATCCCACACCTCGCCGGTGAGCACATTCACGGCCTCGGGGCCCGGCTTGTCCCGCTGCACGATCATCTTCTCGGGGCGCACCGCGATGGCGACGGCCTGGCCGGAATGCAGCACCTCGTCGGGATCGTCGATGGTGAGCGGAGCTTCGGCGGAAGCGGTCTTCACGCGCCAGAGGCCGTTCTCCTGGCCCATCACGTGGCCTTCGAGAATGTTCACGTCGCCCACGAACTCCGCGATGAACCGCGTCCTGGGCTGCTCGTAGATCTCACCCGGCGTCGCAACCTGGACGATGCGGCCATGGTCCATGACCGCGATGCGATCGGCCATGGTCATCGCCTCTTCCTGATCGTGGGTGACGACCACGAAGGTCATGCCGAGCTCGTGCTGGATGTCCATCAGCTCGAACTGGGTTTCCTCGCGCAGCTTCTTGTCGAGGGCGCCGAGGGGCTCGTCGAGGAGCAGCACCTTCGGCCTCTTGGCGAGGGCACGGGCGAGCGCCACGCGCTGACGCTGGCCGCCGGAGAGCTGGCTCGGATAGCGCTTGGCGAGCTTCTCGAGCTGGACGAGACGCAGCATCTCGCCCACGCGGTCGGCAATCTCGGCCTTGGGCAAGCCATCCTGCTTCAGGCCGAAGGCGATGTTCCTCTCCACACTCATGTGCGGGAAGAGAGCATAGGACTGGAACATCATGTTCACCGGCCGCCGGTACGGCGGAACGCCCGACAGGTCCTGCCCCGCGAGGGTGATGCGTCCCTCGGTCGGCATCTCGAACCCCGCCAGCATGCGCATCAGCGTGGTCTTGCCGCAACCGGAAGGCCCCAGGAGGCAGAAGAACTCGCCTTCGAAGATGTCGAGGGTCAGATGATCCACCGCCATGGCCTCGCCGAAGCGCTTCGTCACGTTCTCGAAACGGATGAGCGGCGCGGCATCGGGATCGGCCCAGGGAGCGAAGGTTCGGCGCACGGCACCGACGGAAGCGGACTGGCGGGCTGGAGGAGGCAAGATGTTTGAACTTCACCTAAGCAAGAGAACCTGCGGCGCAAGCTATGACGTTCAGGGCAAGAGAACAACATTTTTGAGCGCCCTCGTCGGCTGTGTCCCCTGCCCAGGAAAAATGGCGCGCCTGCCTCCTTCGCTGATGAGAACGAACCGGACGAAGTTTACGACCTTCTGTGCCGGTTGAAGCTGAAGGCCCTTGCCCAATAACCCTGTCCAAGAAAAAAGCCCGGCTGGACAGCCGGGCTGAAGTTTCTGGAGGTCTCGGGAGGTCGTCAGTGACCGCCGGCGCCGGAAGGCGCCGCACGCGGCTTCTTGATGAAGGGCAAGGCAAAGATCAGCCCGAGGAACAGCACGGTCAGCAGGAGGAACACGTCCGCGAAGGACATCACCATCGCCTCGCGGCGGACCATGTTGGACAGGGTCTTGATCGCTGCCGCGTTCGCATCGGAGCCGAGAGACTGAAACTTCATGGTCATGGCGTTCAGCGTCTCGACCGCCGTGGAGCGGCCCCAGTTCACGGCCTCGTGCAGCCGCTGGAGATGAAGATCCAGCCGGCTGTTGAGGACCGTGTTGATGAGCGCCAGGCCCACCGCGCCGCCGAGGTTGCGGGTGAGATTGTAGAGGCCCGACGCATTCTTGATGCGCTCCGGCGGCAGGGTCCCGAGCGCGATGTTGTTGATGGGCACCATGCAGATCATGAGGCCCACGCCTCGGAAGATCTGCGGAATGAAGAGCTCCCAGAAATCCCAATCCTTGGTGAGCCCGCTCATCATCCATGTGCCGAAGGCAAAAGCCGCGAATCCGATGCCCATCATCACGCGCGGGTCCATCTTGCGCGACAGGATGCCCGCGACAGGCGCCATGAAGAACATGGTCGCGCCCGACACGAACATGGTCTCGCCGATCTGCAGGGACGAGTAGCCCCGCACGCGTGCGAGATAGACCGGATAGAGATAGGTCAGCCCATAAAGGCCGATACCCATGACGAAGCTGAAGGACGAGCCCGCCAGAAAGTTGCGGTCGGCAAAGGCTCTCAGATCGACGATGGGCTGCTTGGCCGTGAAGGCCCGGTAGAAGAAGCCGACGGCACCGACCGCGCAGACGACGGCAAGGATCAGCACCGCCTCGTCCTGGAACCACTCGTTGTTGGGCCCCTCCTCCAGCACGTATTCGAGGCTGCCGAGGAAGGCGGCCATGAAGCCGAGGCCAGCCCAATCGAAGCTCTTGAAGAGTTCGAAGTTCGGCTCGTCGAAATCGACCAGCAGGTAGGTGGAGACCGTCACGAAGATGCCAGGCACGATGTTCACCAGGAACAGCCAATGCCAGGAGAACAGATCGGTGAGATAGCCGCCGAGCGTCGGTCCGATGGTGGGCGCGAGCGTCGCCACGAGACCGATGAGCGGAGAGATGACGGGCCGCTTCTCCGGCGGGAAGACCGTGAAGGCCGAGGCGAACACGGTCGGAATCATGCCGCCGCCGATGAAGCCCTGCAGCGCCCGGTAGATGATCATCTGGTCGATGTTGGTCGCCGTCGCGCACAGGAAGCTCATGAACGTGAAGCCGCCTGCGGAAATCACGAACATCCAGCGGGTGGAGAGCACGCGCGAGAGCGTGCCCGAGAGCGGGATCATGATCACTTCCGCGATCAGGTAGCTCGTCTGCACCCAGGAGATTTCATCGGACGACGCGGAGAGGCCCGCCTGAATTTCCGCGAGCGAAGCCGAGACGATCTGGATATCCAGGATCGCCATGAACATGCCGAAGACCATGCAGAAGAACGCAAAGGTCCTGCGCCGGCTCACCTGAGCAGGTTTCCCGGCCGGCGTAGCGGCCGTCGGCGCGTTCGCTATGGCGGCGGAAGCGGCCATGATGGCTGTGCTCTCTCGTTACTGATTGGCGCTGGCTGTCTTCTGCGTCTCGTCTCCGGTGCGTGTATCCACATCGACGACGACCGACAGGCCCGGGCGCAGCAGCCCCTGCTGGGCGATTTCGGAGCTCACTGCCACGCGCACAGGCACGCGCTGTACGATCTTGGTGAAGTTGCCGGTGGCATTCTCCGGCGGCAGCAGGCTGAACACCGCACCCGAGGCGGGCGAGACGCTCTCCACGATGCCGACGATATCCGCATCCGGGAAGGCATCCACCTCGATCTTCACCTTCTGGCCGGGCTTCAGATGGGCAAGCTGGGTCTCCTTGAAGTTCGCATCCACATGCACGCTGGTCAGCGGCACGAGAGCGGCGAGACGGGCACCCGGCTGCACGAAGGTCCCGACCTCGACGGCCTTATTGCCGATCACACCGTCGGCAGGCGCCCGGATTTCCGTGAAGGACAGGTCGCGCTGGGCCTTTTCCACCGAAGTCTGCAGTTCGGCCGCAACACGGCGAGCTTCCGTCTGCTGGGCAGAGAGTACGTCCACGTTCGCCCTGGCAGCGGCCAGGGCCGCCTGCGCGGCTTTCACGCCTGCCTCGGCCTGGTCCCGGGAAGCCTTCGCGTTCTCGAGGGCCGCGCGGCTCGTGAAGTCGGAGCGGGCGAGCTGCTGCTGGCGGCCGTAATCGCTTTCGGCGCGCTCGAACCCCGCCTGGGCCGAAGCGATCTGCGCCTCGGCCTGGGCCACGGAGGCGCGGCCCGCCTCGATTTGGCGGCCGATGCGCTCGATGGCGCTCTGCTGGGTCGCGAGCTTATCCTTGGCCGATTGCAGGGCGAAGCGGTAGTCGCCGTCGTCGATCTTGGCGATCAGGTCGCCGGTCTTGACGCTCTGATTGTTGGCGACCGCCACGGAAGAGACGTAGCCGGATACCTTGGCCGAAAGGATCGTGATGTCGGCTTGCACATAGGCATCCTCGGTCGAGACCATGAAGCGGCCTTCCGTCCACCAGTGGAAGGCCTCGTAACCGCCGAATGCCAGGGCGCCGAGCAGCAGAGCCATGATCACCGGCTTCTTGCGGGATTTCGCCTTGTCAGGCGCTGGCTCCTTAGCCGGAGCGGCCTGCCCTGCAGGCTTCGCGGTCAACTCAGCTTCCCCAACTTGGGCCGGCTGCCGGTCCATGACAGGCTCCGGAGCGCCCTTTGTCCCTTGCGAGAATTCGTCTCGGTAAGCCATGCCAACCCTCTTCACCAACACGAACCGCCGGGACCGCGAAAGTTTCGATCCATCCTTGCGGCTTTGGACTATAATGACTAAGTGAACTACATATGATTTGACCGAACCGTTCGGTCAATAGCCCAGAGGTGACAAAACGCACATGAGCGGCCTGAAAGACATCGCTCTCGTTGATGCTGCTCCCGGCCATTCCTCTGTAACGGAGGACACTGCCGAGGGGGCCAAGCGTCGCCAGATTTTGGAGGGGGCCCGTCAGGTTTTCCTGGCGAGCGGCTTCGACGGCGCCAGCATGGGCGAGATCGCGAAGGCTGCCGGCGTCTCCAAGGGCACGCTCTATGTGTATTTCGACAGCAAGGAGAGTCTGTTCGCAGCCCTGACGACGGAGGAAAAGCAGGGGCTGGCGGAGGTTCTTTTCAAGCTTGACGCCGATGATCCCGATGTACGCTCCGTGCTCACGCAGCTCGGCCATACGTACCTGACCCGCATGGGCACTCCGGAACATATCTCGTCGATCCGAATGGTGATCGGTGCGGCGGAGAAGTTCCCCGCCCTGGGCCAAGCCTTCTTCGAAGCGGGCCCCTGTCAGGGAATCGCCCGTCTCTCCGCCTATTTCGACCGTCAGGTTAAAGCCGGACGCCTTTCAATCGAGGATACCAGGGTCGCCGCTCAGCATTTCCTGGATCTCTGCTCCTCCGGACTGATGAAACGGCAGCTCTTCGCCGTCGGCGGTCCGCCCACGCCGGCCGAGATCAAGAAGAATGTAGAAGATGCCGTGCGGGTGTTCTTTGCGGCCTACGGGCCGAGGACAGAGAAGCCCTGATAGCGTCTTTCCTGCCAAGGCGAATCAGGAATCTCGACGTTGCCTTCTCTCGAACTGGCCTCCCTTAGGGCTTGGATCCCGGGAGACTGTCAGTCAGCAACAGCCTCCGCGCCAATCGACCGAAGCCAGCAATCCTTTGACAGGAACCCTGGTGCATCTAGTGGTCCGCCCGCATGGCCTCGGCGACGCGCGCCTTGAGAACCTCCGGCTGGCGCAGGATCAGGGCGCCGCGCGTGCGCTCGATCAGGCCCTCCTGGGTCAGCATCGAAAATTCACGGGTGATCTGCTCGCGGCGGCAACCGATGCGGGCGGCAACGATATGGTGGAAGGGCGGCGGAGTGATGACCCGCTCGATACCCTTCTCGCCACGCGGCACCGACAGGCGCAGGAGCTCCGAATAGAGCCGGTGCCTCAGATCGAGCACCGTCTGTTCCATGAACTTGGCGTTCAGCTCGCGCAGGCGCGAGGCCATGAGGCAGAAGAGACGCTCGGACACGGGCCAGTTGGTGAAAAGCAGCTCCTTGAACACCGCCGCCGGCATCACGCAGGCCTCGCCCCGGGTGAGCGCCGTCACGTTGGCCGAGCGCTTGATCCCGTCCAGGGCCGCAAGCTCGCCGAAGATCTCGCCGGGCTTCATCTCGTTGAGGATGACCTCCTTTCCGGAGGCCGTGCGCATGAGCACGCGCACCTCCCCCGAGAGGAGGAAATAGACGTCGCTGGAGAGCTCGTCGAAGTCGACGATGACCTCCTCCGGATCGAAGCGGCGCCAGTTGGCCCGCGCCTCGAATGGAGCCAGGTCGATCTCAAGCCCCTTGAACAAGTGAATATTGGCAAGCCGAGCCATGTCTTTAATCCTACCCGCGTCCGCGGTCCCATACAACTATATCACGCTTCCGCGCCGCCCAGGCATCATCTTACATTAACAGGCTTTGATCGTCCGGTCATTCATCGGCCTGCCTGAGCGAGACTATCGCGTGTATCCGCAAAAGCGCGACAGAACGCAGGCCTGGTCCCGTCCACCAGACGCCAGCATCTTGCCAGCGCCGCCGTCACGGGCCAAAAGGCGGCATGCTCCACGTCAACGACCTGACCTACCGCATCGGCGACCGGCTGATCCTCGACCGTGCTTCCTTCAACCTGCCGGACGGCGCGAAGGTGGGCCTCGTCGGGCGAAACGGCGCGGGCAAGACCACCCTGTTCCGCATCATCCAGGGCGAGCTCGCCACCGAGAGCGGCAGCATCACCCTGCCCCGAGGCATGCGCATCGGGGCGGTCGCCCAGGAGGCCCCGGGAGGCCCCGAGCGCCTCATCGACGTGGTGCTCGCCGCCGACAAGGAGCGCACCGCCCTCCTCGCCGAGGCTGAGCATGCGGACGGCATCCGCCGCGCCGAGATCGAGATGCGGCTGACCGATATCGGCGCCCATTCCGCGCCCGCACGCGCGGCTGCCATCCTCCATGGCCTCGGCTTCGATGCGGAGGCGCAGCAACGCCCCTGCTCCGACTTCTCGGGCGGCTGGCGCATGCGCGTGGCGCTGGCCGCGGTGCTGTTCACCGAGCCCGACCTGCTCCTCCTCGACGAGCCGACGAACTACCTCGACCTGGAGGGCACGCTCTGGCTCTACGATTATCTGGGCCGCTATCCTCACACGGTTCTCGTCATCAGCCACGACCGCGAATTGCTCGATACCTGCGTCAACCACATCCTGCATCTGGATCGCGGCAAGCTCGCGATCTATCGCGGCGGCTACACGTCCTTTGCCAAGCAATATGCCGAGAAGCGCGAATTGACGGCGAAGATGGCGGCGAAGCAGGAGGCTGAGCGCAAGCACCTCCAGGCCTTCGTGGACCGCTTCAAGGCCAAGGCCTCGAAGGCGCGGCAGGCGCAATCGCGGGTGAAGCGGCTCGCGAAGCTCGAGCCTATCGCCACCATGATCGAGGACGAGGTTCTGCCCTTCAACCTGCCGGGACCCGAGCGCCCAGCCGCGCCGCCGCTTGTGACGGTGGAAGGCGGTGCCGTCGGCTATGGGGACCGCATCGTTCTCGACCGGCTGAACCTCACGATCGCGCCGGATGATCGCATCGCGCTGCTTGGCTCCAACGGCAACGGCAAGTCCACCTTCTGCAAGCTCATCGGCGGCAGGCTCGAACCCATGAAGGGCGAGATGCGCACGCCCACCCGCATGGATGTGGCCTATTTCGCGCAGCACCAGCTCGACGAGCTGAACCCGAAGGCCAGCGCCTACGATCACGTGGCCGCGCGCATGCCCGACATGCCGGTCGCCAAGATCCGCGCCCGCACGGCGCAGATCGGCTTTCCGGGCGCGAAGGCGGACACGCCCGTTTCCGCCCTCTCCGGCGGCGAGAAGGCGCGCCTGCTCATGGGGCTGGCAGCCTTCAACGGCCCTCACCTGCTCATCCTCGACGAGCCGACGAACCATCTCGACATCGACAGCCGCCAGGCGCTGATGGAGGCGATCAACGACTATACCGGGGCGGTGATCCTGGTGAGCCACGACCGCTTCCTGATCGAGGCCTGCGCCGACCGTCTCTGGATCGTGGGCAACGGCACCGTGAAGCCCTTCGACGGCGACATGGACGATTACCGTCAGCTCGTCCTGTCGGGCGATCTCGACCCGCAGAAGCAGGATGACAGGGCCTCGGCGCCGGCCGCCTCGAAGGTAGACGAACGCCGCGCTGCCGCCGAAAGGCGCGCGGCACTCGCGCCCCTGCGCAAGAAGCTCGATGCGATTGAAGCCCGCATGGCGAAGCTCACCGAGGTGATCGGCAAGGTGGATGCTGCGCTCGCCGACGGAACCGCCTTTCTGAAGGATCCCGCCAAGGCCACTGAGCTGTCGAAGATGCGCGCCGAGGCGGCGGACACGCTGGCCGTTCTGGAGGAGGAATGGCTGAGCGTCAGCGGCGAGATCGAGGAAGCGAGCGCCTGACGGTTCCAGGCGAATTCCGATTCATCGTGGCTCTTCGCAATGGAGCGAGCGTGCAAGCCGCGCGATCAGGGGATCGTAGGTCCGCTTTCTGACGGATGGATAAGTGACCCACATTTCATGCGTGGCGTCACCGCAGCCGTCGATGATCTTCACGTAGACAACGCTGTCGTCTTTGGTGCCCGAGGCGGCAAGCCAGTTCTTGCCTTGGGCCTTGTAGGTGACGGCCACTCCGTCCTTCTGGAGCTGATCGAGCCTCCAGGCTTTGTACCCGGCAAAGTTCTCCGTAATCGTCGTGGCGCTGTAGCTGCCGAAGACGCGAAGCTCCGCGCCATCGGCCGATCTGAATGTGCGTCCGTCGCCGTTCGCCGGCGGTGGGTCGGCCATCTTGAAGATGTTCGGCACATCGATGGATGTGCCGAAGCGTGCATTGAGATAGCGATTCCATTGATCGTCGATGCGGGTCAGTTCCTGCGCTATGCCGATATGCGGCACCGCCATCAGGACGGCAGCGACGATGATGGAGCGCGCATGCATCTTTAAGGCTTCGCGATGCGGTCCAGCCGGTTGTTCACGAAGAAATACAGCTCACGTCCGCCGGGCTCGGAATAGAGCACCTGCACCTCGCGCTGTCCCTTGCCGCTTTCGCCGACGAGAACGTCGGTCGCGGGCTTGCCCTTAAGGCGCACCAGATCGCATTCGGTGATGCCGGGCTCGATCACGGTGGCGGTGCCCGGTGGCGTGCCGGTGCAGCGCCCGTCGGGGCCAAGCAGCGGACCGTCGAAGGTGGGGCCGCTCGTCACCGCCGCCATTGGAGCCGACGCAACCGGTGTCGCGGGCGGAGGGGCGGAGCCCGTGCCGGTGCAGGCCGAGAGGCCCAGAGCGGCGAGAGCCACACACGACAAAACCTTTAGACGCATCAATCAATCCCCATTGGCCCTGGCCAGCAGGGCTTCCTCGAACAGCCGCTGCACATCCGTGCGGAAGGCTTGGCGCGATCCTTGCCGCGAATAGAACATGTGGCCGCCTTCGTAAACATTCAGCGCCATACGCTTTTGGGGACCAAGTTGCGGAAGCTGGTCGAGAAGGAGCTTGGAGGCGAAATACGGCGTGACGAGATCCGTGAAGCCGTGAACGACGAGCACGCGCATCCTGCCGTCGAGCCCTAGAGCCTGCCGCAACTCCTCGAGATTCTCCGGTGCGCTGCGCCCATTGCCCCAGCGCCACGCGCCATTGAGGGAGCCATTGAGCAGGTTGTATCGCCCCTCGGCCTTGTAGTTCAGGGTATCGCTCAGATGATGGATGATGGCGCTCGACAGGGGAGCCGTCATGGCATCGAGCACCGGATCCTCGAATCGCGAGAATTGTGAATGCGGGTTCGGATCGGCAGCGGCGATATTGGTGTCGTAAGCGCTGACCACCTCGGACGAGGCTCTTCGCAGCTCCCGCTGCGCGGTGCGCATGTCGATGCGGCCCGCCAGACGCCGTGTCAGGTCGGGATCGAGCCCCGTCAGCTCGGCGACGCGGCGGCTCGTGCGTTCGATCGCCTCCCGGTCCTGCAGGCCGCGCATGAGATCGACGATATATTCACCCGACGCGTAAGCCTCGGCCTCCCGGAGGCTTTCGCGCGACACCGGCCCCTGACGCGCCTGCTTCGCCGCCGCAAGCGAGGGCAGCAGGGCCGCGTTGGTCCAGGGTGCGCCCGCGCCCTGGTCCAGCCAGTCGAAATCGAATACAGGCGAGACGAGAACAAGGCCGCTGAAGCCGATTCCCTGGTCGCTCTGCAGCTTCTGCGCCAGAAGCGGCCCCCGGAAGCCGCCATAGCTTTCGCCGACGAAGAACTTCGGCGAGGTAAGCCTGCCTTTTTCCTTCAGCCAGCGCATGACGGCGGCCGCCAATCCGTCGATGTCGCCCTGCACGGAGTAGAACCGTTCCCGAACGGGATCGCCGCCGATCACACGGCTGTAGCCGGTGCCGGGCGGGTCGATGAAGACGAGATCCGTGAAATCGAGCCAGGTCTCCGCATTGGGCACGAGCGCCGTCGGCGCGGAGGGGCTGATCGTCGGGCCGTCGAGCGGCAGCAGCCAGGGACCGATGGCAAGAAGATGCAGATAGGCGGACGAGGCCCCCGGCCCGCCATTCACCGCGAAGGTCACCGGGCGGGTCGCGATATCGGAGCCGTCCTTCGTGTAGGCCACGAAGCCGATCTCCGCCTGCGGCGCCCCCTGCTGGTCCGTGAGCGTGAGATGGCCCGCCGTTGCGGTGAACTGGAGCGTCCGCCCGGGCAGCTGCAGCGTATGGCGCGTGACCGATTCCGGCGGCAACGCCTGGACCTGGGTTTCTTGCCGGGGCCTGCGGGATTCCTGCTGCTCGCCCCGTTGCTGCTCCTGCGCCGAGGCAAAGGGCATGGCGAGCAGCAGGCAGAGCGCGGCGGAAACAGGCAGTCGGAAGGCGCAGAACATGGCTAAGATCCTTGTGGCCCCCGGGAAACTGGAGAATCGGCGGGAGGTTGCAAGCACTCCGGCGATGAACACTTCGTGTCCGCCTCAGGCTTTGCGCTGCCAGCGGCCGTTATCGTCCGGCTGCCAATACGTGGCGTCGTGGCCACCTTCCTTTACGGCTTTCCATTGATCGCGCGCGATGGCGAGCGCCTGCACGTCGTTGCCGTCGAAGAGAATCGCGAGGCGCTGATAGGAGCCGATATCCTCCGGCAGGCCAGCGCCCTCCGCGAGAAAGCGGATCGCCGCGCCATTGGGGTTGCCGCCGCTCAGGGTGATCAGGATCGGCTGGTCCGCCGCATGGGCCTCGCGGTCCGTGCCGTGCGGCAGAAAGCTCTCGTCGGAGAAGGTCCAGAGGTGGTCGTCGAGGGCGGCCATGCGTTCTTCGGTGGTCACCTGCACCACCGCGCGCCAACCCCGCTCCAGCGTCTTCTGCAGGAGGGTGGGCAGCACCGCTTCGAGCGGCTGCTGCTGCAGGTGATAGAAGAGAACCTCGGCCATTACCTTGTCATCACCCCGTTTTCCCTCGTCATCCCGGACGCCGTCAGGCGATCCGGGATCGTCTGCAGGGTTGGGCACCATGCTCGGCGAGCGATCCCGGGTTCTGCCCTGCAGCCCCGGGATCGCTGTTGGACTTAAGCCTCGTAATAGTCGCGCACGAGAC